>JAVFAS010000013.1:0-23423 GCA_034002405.1 Bacteroidota bacterium
GGCGAGGCGGGCGTCAGCATGGTAATTTAGGTGAATTTCGTCTGATTTTCAACGGACACCGGGTGGAAATCCACCGCATGCGAAAAAAAAAAGCCGGGATTACCCGGCTTTTTCGATCTCGGGGGGCGCACTCGCCCCCGCCTTTTTCTTGACGCGGCGCTGTTTCTTCTCCCCGTCGGCGGAATAGTAGTAATAATTCTGGTAGTAATACCGATAATAGGAGTAGTAGACCTTGTTCGCGTTGAAGCGATTGACCACGACGCCGAGAATACGGGCGTTGTTCGACTCGAGCATCTCACGCGATTTCTCGAGACCGAGCGTCTTGGTCTGGTCGGCTGAAACGATGAGCACCGACCCGTCAGTGTATTTCGCCAGGACGAGAGTGTCGGCCATGGCGATGACGGGGGGGGCGTCGAAGAGGACGAGGTCATAGTACTGCCGGACCAGCTTGACGAATTTTTCCATGCGTGCCGAACCGAGCAGCTCGGCCGGATGGCTTGGAATATTTCCGCATGGAACAATATGCAGGCCGGGCACGGCGGTTTTCTTGATGCACTGGTTGACGGGAACTTCACCGATGAGGGCATTCGACAAGCCCGGCTCGCGGTCGACGTCGAAAATCTGGTGCTGCACCGGCCGGCGGAGATCCGCGTCGACGAGCAACACTTTGCGCCCGCTGTTCGCGGCGCTCACGGCGAGATTGGCGATGGCGGTGGATTTTCCTTCCTTCGGCGCGGGACTCGAGAACACCACGGCCTTCGACTTGCCATGGTCCGGTAGTGAATTCTCGATCGCGGTGCGCATGGTCCGATAACTTTCGCTCGGCGGTGATTGCGGCGCGGTCAATGTCACCAGCGTCTGGTTCCGGTCGAGCTGATTATCCGCGGCACCAAAGGTCGGAATGAAGGAAAGCACGGGCATGCCGAGCTTCTCGACATCCTCGGGACTGCGGATGGTTGTGTCGAGATAGCGCAACACGATGGCGACACCAAAGCCGAGACCGAGTCCCACCAGAATGCCGAGAATCATGTTCATCGGTCGATTCGGCTTGACCGGACGATTGGGCACGCGCGCGCGGTCGACGATATCGACATTGCCCATGGTCGTCTGCTCGTTGATCATCGCCTCCTGATATTTCTCGTCGAGCAGACCGTACAGTTTGTCATAACTGAGACGGCGCCGTTCCAGGCGCGCATACTGGATGGTCTGCGACGGAATTTTCTCGAACTGCACGTTGTATTCCTGGATCACCGCGCGGAGGTTGGCGATACGCGAGCGCTGCGATTCGATATCGATATCCTGCTGCATGATCTTCTGTCGAAGTTCGCGCGCATATTCCACCGGCGTCCCGGTCAGGTTGTCCGAGTCGGTCAGGTTCTTGCTGGCCTCGTCGATCAGGTCCAGGACCTCGCGTAACTTGCGTTGTTTCTCCGCGATCTCCTTGGCGTGATACGGTTCGAGATCGGGGCGAATGCGCAGCGACTGCTTGCGGTTAAACTCCGCGGTCTGGATTTCCGCTTCGTACTGCGTCTTGCGATCGAGCAGTGCCTTGAGCTGCGGATCCACCCCTTCCTTGAGCTGGCGGGCGAGGTTCGGCTCGACCGACTTGAGCTGATCATGCATCTCGGACCGGATTTTCTCCGCGGCGGCGAGATCGATCTTCGCCTGCTCGAGCTGGGCCTCGAAGGTCGCCAGCTGCTGGATCAGCTGCTGCGTCTCGGCGTCGAGACTGACAAAACCCTGGGATTGCTGGAACCCGCGCACCATGTTTTCGATGTTGGCGAGCGAATCCTTCTTCGAATCCAGCTGTCCCTCGAGAAAACTGCGCGCGGTCGTCACGTTTTCCCGCGCCGATTCGAGGTTCCGACGTTGATAGGCGTCCACATACAGGTTCGCGATGGTCGCGGCCTCGACCGGTGACGTGCTCTGCACGCTGATACGGATGAAATCCACTCCCCGAACCTCCTCGGCGGTCATCTGCGCACGCGCACGTGCCGCAACGATTTCCTGATCGGCGAGCCGCGTCGAGGTGTCGAGCTTCGCGAGACCGACGGAGACGAAGAAGCCTTCCAGCGAGAGGGTCCGTGCGATTTTTCGCAAGGTGGATGGACGCGGCGTTGCCTTGAGAATCGGCAAGGTATCTCGGGCGGCGGTCAGGTCCAGACGGTCCATGAGCAGTGCCGCGACATGTTCGGCGACGGCATCGCTGGAGATGATGAGAATCTCGTTGGCGATGATGCGTTCACCGCCCCACCCGAGGATGTCAAACCCCGGCTGCGACGCTTGCCCGCTGAGCAAATCCTTCGAGGCTTTCAGTCGCACCGTGGCGCTCGACTGGTAGATATCGTCCTGCTGCATGGTATAGAACCATGTCGCGGTCACCACCACGACAAAAATGGCGAGGATTACCCATTTGCCCTCGAAGGCAATGCGAAGGTACTCCTGCACCTGCTTGTTGAAATCATCTTTCGCAGTCATTCAGCCGGCGCACATCTATTGTATGTATGGATATCGGATCTCTCTCTCTTTTCCGCTCTTCTTTCGGCTCCCGCGGGACGTCCGCGATCCGCCTCACTTCGAGGCGATGTTCACCACCGCGATCGTCGACGTGATGATCGACGCGATCGCGACCACGATCTGGGCGATGCGCAACACCATGTCACCACGTGATTCCTTGCCGTCAACAATAATCAAATCTCCGGGGAACAGCAACAGATCGGAGGTGACCACCGGACTTTGTCGCAGCTCGAGATATTTCTCGATGTCGACTTCATACACTTCGGCGATCTCGTTTTCCCGGTCCGCCCCACCCCGCCGGACAACCTTGACGCGGTCGAGGTAGACGTCCGCGCCGCGGTCATTCGGACCGCCGCAGTAGGACATGAGATCGAGCAGGTTCGTTTCCACCGGAATACGATAGCGGCCGGGATTGCGTACGAAGCCCCACACACTGACGAGCATGTCCAACCCGCTTCCGCTGGAAAAATTGTAATACGATCCGCTCTGCGTCGAAATGAATTGCGAGGCGGAGGACGCGGGGTCGCCCGTGAGGATCTGCGCCCGGAGCACGGGCGCGGATCCCACGAGAACGAACAATGCGAGAAGCAGCGTGCGATACGACACTTAGTCTTCCTCTTCCTTCGCGGCCTTGTACTCGTCGACGATTCGCTGCTGCACGTCGCCCGGCACTTCCTCGTAATGCGAGAACGCGCGGCGGAAAAGGCCACGGCCCTGCGTGATCGAGCGCAGACGGGTCGCGTAATTGTACAGTTCCGACAGCGGAACCTTGGCGCGGATGACCTGGAAAGGGCCGTTGGCATCCATACCCTGGATCTTGCCGCGATGCGTGGAGATGTCACCCATGACATCACCCATGAATTCATCGGGGACGGTCACTTCGATTTCATAAATCGGTTCGAGAAGAATGGGATTCGCATCGTTGACGGCTTTCTTGAATGCCATCTGTGCCGCGGTCTTGAACGCCATTTCGTTCGAATCGACCGTGTGCTGGCTGCCGTCATACAGCGTGATCTTCATGTCGATCATCTTGCATCCCGCGACAACGCCGCGCGCCATCTGCTCCTGGATTCCCTTGTCCACCGCCGGGATGAAACGGCCGCTGATCACGCCGCCGACAATATTATCAACAAATTCGTAGCCTTCGCCCCGGGGCTTGGGATCGAGCTTGATGTAGACTTCCGCGTACTGTCCCGCGCCCCCGGTCTGCTTCTTGTGGCGGTAGGACACGTCGGCGCTCTTGCGAATGGTTTCGCGGTAGGGAATCCGCGGAGGGAACAGCTCGACCTCGACGCCGAAGCGCTCCTTGAGCCGCTTCACCATCACGTTGATGTGAATTTCACCCTGGCCCATGACAATCGTCTCGCCGGTTTCGGGGTCGACCTTGACCTGGAACGACGGATCCTCTTCGTGCAGGGTATGCAGGCCGGTTCCGATTTTATCTTCATCACCCTTCGCTTTCGACTTGACCGCGCTGGTCATGACCGGCTCGGGGAACTCGATCGGCGGCACGCTCATATTGTAGCCCTTCGCCGCGAGGGTGTTGTTCGTATGCGTGTCCTTAAGCTTGACCACGGCGGCAATATCGCCGACAGGGACTTTCGGCAGTTCGAACCGTTCCTTGCCGCGCAGTGCGTAGATCTGATTGAGACGTTCGTTTTTCCCGTTGGCCTGATTCACCAGATCGGAGCCGGCGTTGATGCAGCCGTTGTACACGCGGAACAACGACAACTCGCCCACATGCGGCTCGGAGATGGTTTTGAACACAAAGACACAGGTCTCTCCCGTCGCCGACGGAGTGACAACGGTTTCGTCCTTCGCGTCTCCCTTCAGCAGCGTGACCGACTTGCCGCTGACCGGATCGGGACAATAATTGATAAGAAACTCCATCACGCGTCCGACACCGATATTCTTGTCGGCGGCCATGCAGAACATCGGGAAGACTTTCCGGTCACGGATCGCCGCCTTGAGTCCCTGAATCATCTCGGCTTCGGACAGCGTGCCGTTTTCGAAGAAGGCGTTGAGCAGGTCCTCGGACGACTCCGCCACTTTCTCGAGCAATGACTGATGCTCGGTCTCGATACGCTCGCGGAACTCCTCGGGAACATCCGCCTCGACGTAGTTCCCCGACCCGTCAGTCGAGAACGTCATCATCTTCTTGCGGATCACATCGATCGTGGTGTGGAAATTCGGACCTTTGTCGACGGGGAATTGCGCCACGACGACATCCGTGCCGAAGCGCGTGCGCGCCATGTCGTACACGGCGTCGAAGTCGGCATGTTCGTTATCCATTTTATTGACCGCGATGACGACGGGCACATCGGCCTTTGTCGCATAATTCCACACCAGCTCACTCCCTACCTCGACACCCTCCACGGCCTTGAGCACAAGCAGGGCCGTGTCCACCACACGCAGGCTGGAGATCACGTCACCGAGAAAGTCGGAATACCCCGGTGTGTCGATGATGTTGATCTTGTGACCCCGGTATTCGGTGCTCAACAAGGTGCTATTGATGGAAATCTGCCGCTCGATTTCATCGGAATGATAGTCCGACGCCGTGCTGCCGTCCTCGATACGGCCGATACGAGTTGTCGCTCCGGAAGTCAGCAGCATTGCGTCGGCCAGGATGGTCTTTCCGGAGCTTCCGTGGCCAATCAGGGCCACATTCCTGATTTGATCCGAGGTGAATTCTTTCAAAGGATCCTCCTTGCGTGAAAGCGATGTGAAGAACGTCGTCACAGTCTTCGACAATCCATTAATTTAGCGGGCCCTGGAGTAACTTCCAAACCACTTCGCGATGGGTGCATGACGTGTGATCCGGTGTCGGGAACCGGTGCGTCCGACGCGGGCCGACCGTCCTCCCGCGTTGATTTTTCGCCACCCCGTCGCTATATTTGTCGGAATCTGGAAGCCGCATGAATGCAGAAATCCTTTCCATCGGCGATGAACTGCTGATCGGGCAGGTCACAAACACCAACGCCGTCTATCTCGGAGAACAACTCAGTCTTTTGGGAATCACCGTCCGTCGGATCACGACGGTCGGCGATCGTCTCGACGACTCGCTGCGTGCCTTCACCCGGGCGTGGGACGAGGTCGACGTCGTCATCGTTACCGGAGGACTTGGTCCGACACACGACGACCTGACGCGTGCCGCGGTGTGTGAATTTTTTGGCTGCGGTCTGGTCGAGAACGCGGAGGTGCGCGCGGATGTCGTGCGTTTCCTCGCCGAGCGGAACCGGCAGCCATCACCGTCGAATCTCGACCAGGCGATGGTGCCCGACGGGGCCACGATCATTCGCAATACGGAGGGCACGGCTCCCGGGTACCATTTTTCGAGGGATGGCCGACAGATGTTTGTCCTTCCCGGCGTTCCCTACGAGATGCATGCCATGATGGAGCACGCCGTGCTCCCGCGGTTGCGCGAGGGATTCCGCACTGCCCGGGTCGCGCTGACGGTGCTGACCACCGGCATCCCCGAATCCACGCTCGCCGATGCGCTGCACGGCATCGAGACACTGCACGACAGCTGCGCTGTTGCGTATCTGCCCTCGCCAACCGGTGTGCGCGTCCGCCTCACCGCTGTCACGGCGCGGACAGAGGACGCGGCGCGGCGGATTCAGGATCTGCGCGCCTTCGTGCTTCGGCACGCGGGAGAGTACGTGTACGGATACGATCACGACCGACTCGAGGATGTCGTCGTGCGCCTCCTCCGCGATCGCGGGATGACGATCGCCGTCGCCGAGTCCTGCACGGGCGGCGCGATCACCGATCGCCTGACCAACGTGCCGGGCAGTTCCGCCTGTTTCGAACGCGGCATGATCACGTACAGCAACCGCGCGAAAACCGAGCTCCTCGGCGTCGACCCCGCCATCCTTTCCGAGCACGGCGCGGTCAGCGCGGAGACCGCGGCGGCCATGGCGGATGGGGCGCGCCGCGCCGCGGGAGTCTCGATCGGTCTCGCGACGACCGGCGTTGCCGGCCCGTCGGGCGGCAGTCCGGAAAAACCCGTCGGACTCGTCTGGATTGGCTTCAGCGGCGACGCCGGCACCCATGTGTTCCCCTACCATTTCGGAAACGATCGCGTCCGTACCAAGCAGCGGGCGGCGCAGGCGGCACTCGACACCGTCCGACGCGCCTTGCTCGGCCTCCCTCTCCACCCCTCGACAGACAGGATCCCGTCATGAAAGTGCTGCACACCATCCTCGACGAAGGCGGTTTCGACCGCATGATCTCGAGACTCGCGCATGAGATTCTCGAACGCAACCAGGGCTGCGCGGATCTCGTTGTCATCGGCCTCCGCACGCGCGGTGAATTCGTCGCGCAGCGTCTGGCCGCGAAAATCTGCGTCATCGAAGGGCGCGACGTGCCCGTGGGCGTGCTCGACGTCACGCTGTATCGCGACGATGTACGCAACCATCTGCGCCAGCCGGAAGTGCGCGCCACCGAGATCGCCTTCGACATCCATGACCAGCATGTGGTGCTCGTCGACGACGTGCTCTTTACCGGCCGCACGATCCGATCGGCGTTGAACGCGCTGATCGATCTCGGGCGGCCGCGGAGCATCCAGCTTGTCGTGCTCGTTGATCGCGGACACCGGGAAATCCCGATCCGCGCCGATTTCATCGGGAAGAACGTCCCCACCTCGCGCGGACAGGAGGTTCGCGTACGCTTGCGCGAAGTGGACGGCGATGACGCGATCGATCTCGTTTCCATTGAAGAGTAACTCCTCCCAGCACAACGGAACAGTATGTCATCATTATCCATTCCGCATCTCCTCGGCCTGCACGGCGTCCCGAGGTCGGATCTCGAACTGATCCTGGATTCGACCGACACGTTTCTGGAAATCCTCGACCGGCCGATCAAAAAGGTCCCGACCCTGCAAGGGGTCACCGTCGTCAATCTGTTTTTCGAAAACAGCACGCGGACACGCATTTCGTTCGAACTCGCGGAACGGCGGCTCTCGGCCGATGTGGTCAATTTTTCCGCCAGCACCAGCAGCGTGAAAAAAGGGGAAACCCTGCTGGACACGGCGCGCAACATCGAAGCGATGAAAGTCGACATCGTCGTGATGCGCCATGCCGCCGCGGGTTCGGTGAAATTTCTCAGCGAACGCTGTACCAGCCGCTTCCTGAATGCCGGTGACGGCGCGCACGAACACCCGACGCAGGCGCTGCTCGACATGGTCTCGATCCGGCAGAAAACCGGCACGCTCGAGGGTCTCAATGTCTGCATCGTCGGCGACATCGCGCATTCACGCGTCGCGCGATCCAATATCTACGGCCTGCTGACCATGGGAGCCAACGTCGGGGTCTGTGGTCCGGCAAGCATGATCCCCTACCGCCTCGAGGAACTCGGCGTACGGGTGTTCACCACCATCGAGGCGGCGCTCGACTGGAGCGACGTGATCAACGTCCTGCGCATCCAGCTCGAACGCGACGCCGGCGCGGATTTCCCCTCGCTGCGCGAATACCATAACGCCTACGGCGTGACTCGCCGCCGGCTCGATACACTCTCAAAAGATCTTATTATCCTGCATCCCGGTCCGATCAACCGCGGCGTGGAGATCGAGTCGGAGGTGGCCGACGGCCCCTCCTCCGTCATCCTGCCGCAGGTCACCAATGGCGTGGCCATTCGCATGGCGGTGCTGTATCTCATCGGAACCAGAGCGGAGTAACCCATGACACGATTTCTCCTGAAACACGCGCGCATCGTCGATCCCGTCTCCGGACTCGATGCGCAGCACGACCTGCTCATCAGCGACGGAACGATCGAACGCATCGGGGCGGACCTTTCCGACACCCATGCCGAGACCGTCGATCTCACGGGCAACATCATCACCCCCGGTTTCTGCGACATGCATGTGCACTTCCGTGAACCCGGACAGGAACACAAGGAAGACATCGCCAGTGGCGTGGCGGCCGCGGCCGCGGGTGGCTTCACCGCCGTGGCATGCATGCCCAACACCGATCCCCCGATCGATACCGCCGCCGTCGTGAGTTTCATCTTCGCGAAAGCGGCGGGACTCCCGGTGGACGTCCACCCCATCGGTGCGATCACGAAAGGACGCAAGGGCGAGTCTATTGCTCCCATGATTGAATTGCGCGACGCCGGCGTGGTCGGCTTCTCCGACGACGGCAGTCCCGTGCACAACACGAAGCTGCTGCGCACCGCGCTCGAATACGCCTCCATGCTAAATCTGCCGCTGATCCAGCATGCCGAGGATCCCTTTCTTTTCGCCGGCGGCGCGATGAATGAAAGCCTGGTCTCGACCGAACTCGGCCTCCCGCCGATTTCGCGCCTGTCGGAGGACGCCGTCGTGCAGCGGGATTTGCTGTTCACCGAATACGTCGGGGGCTGTTACCATCTCGCGCACATGAGCACCGTCGGCGCCGCCGATGCCGTGCGCGCGGCCAAGGCTCGCGGCCTGCGCGTGACCAGCGAGGTCGCGCCGCATCACTTCACACTCACCGACGAGGTCGTGCGCGGTTTCGACTCGAATGTGAAGATGAATCCGCCGCTTCGCACCGCCGATGATGTCCGCGCGATGAAGGAAGCCCTGCGCGATGGCACGGCCGATGCCATCGCGACGGACCACGCCCCGCATGCGGGATTCGAGAAGGAAGTCGAATTTGTCTACGCCCCGTTCGGCATCGTCGGCTTGGAGACCGCGGTGGGACTGGCGTTCACCGAGCTGGTGCAGGACGGCTGGCTCACGCTGCCGCAATTGATCGAAAAATTCTCGACCAATCCGCGGCGTATCCTCAGACTTCCGGAATTGCGCATCGCCGAAGGCATGGCGGCGAACCTGACCTTCCTCGATCCCGCGGTGAAATGGACGGTGGACGCGGCGACCTTCCGTTCGAAATCACGCAATACACCGTTCCACGGACGCACGCTCACCGGTCGCGCCGTCGGGATTTTCAACAACGGCATGCTCGTCCTTTCCCGGTAGGACGTCGAATTCCCGCGGGTCGCATCCGGAAACACTCCACGGCTTCATGCGTAAAGAAAGGCTGTCACATTTCATCACACATCTGATCGAGGTTCATTCATGAAATTCGCGATACTCGTTTTCGCCATCGCCCTCGTGAGCGGCTGCGCGACCAAGGAGCAAGACCAACGGAATACCGAGCCGCAGGCGGAACAGGGCGGGACGGCGACCGGCAGCGTGTCCGGTGAAATCATGACCGCCGACGACGGCTACATCATCGAGAATGCCGGACTCGCGGGCGACGGCGACGAGGCCACGATGACCATCAAGGAGACCATTCGGCTCAAGAGCGCAACGTCGGATGTCATGATCATCCGATCGACCAGTGTCGACGGCACGGCCACCGAAATGCTCGCGCTGGAGATCCGGAAATTCGCCGAGGGGACCGAGGTTCAATTCGATCCCACCGACGCGAAAGCCGCGTTCTGGATTTTCGGACTCGCCGACAAGAACGAAATCATGGCGCGCACGGGCACGATCGAAGGCAGCGTGCGCCTGGCGAAAATGAAACCCGCGGCGAACGCGATGGGCCTCAACCGTTCGGTCATCGATGGCACCGGCGACATGGAGATCGTGGTCAGCGGAATCGATGCCGGCGGACTGGACGTCCCGTCCGAGAAAAAATATGCGGCACGCTATCAGCTGCCCATGATCACGCTCGACGAGTTCGCGCGCATCAACCAACCGATCTGACCGGTCGGACCGAATGCCGCACGATCGAGTGCGCTGATTTTCGTATATTTCCAAGGGCAGGCCCGCGCCTGCCCTTGTCTTGTCTCACCCGGGAATTGCCATGAGCCAACGCGGCGCGGAACAGCGGCCGGAGATTTCGGTGATCATCGTCAGTTACAACGTGCGGGATCTGCTCGAGAGCTGCCTGCAATCGTTGTATACCGCCCTCACCGGCATCCGGCATGAAGTGTTTGTCGTCGACAACCGTTCCGATGACGGCACGGTCGAGATGGTCGGGCGCCGCTTCCCACGGGTCTCGTTGATCGCGAGCGAGGAGAACCTCGGCTTCGCGCGAGGCAACAATCTCGCGCTCGCCGCGGCCCGCGGCGAGATCATCCTGCTGCTCAATCCGGATACCCTCGTGCAGGAAGACACCATCTCGTCGATGCTGCGGTTCTTCGACGGGAACCCGGATGTCGGCATGGCCGGATGCAAGATCATCAAGCCCGACGGCACCCTTGAACTCGCCTGCCGCCGCAGCTTCCCCTCGCCATGGGTCTCCTTCACCAAGCTCAGCGGACTGAGTTCTCTGTTTCCGCGCTCCCCACTGTTCGCACGGTACAATCTCACGTATCTGAGCGAGGACGAAAGTTACGAGGTCGACGCGATTTCCGGATCGTTCATGATGCTTCGGCGAACGGTCTACAACGCGATCGGGGGCCTTGACGAATCATATTTCATGTATGGCGAGGACCTCGACTACTGTTATCGGACACAGAAAGCCGGGTGGAAACTGTTCTACGTCCACTCCACCAAGATCATCCATTATGGCGGTGAGAGCACCAAACGGAGCAGCATCGACGCGCCCGCGGAGTTCTATCACGCGATGCAGGTCTTCGCGCGGAACAATCTGGGGCTCTCTGCCTTCTCCCTCGGCGTGATTTCGCTTGGCATCCGGTTGCGTCTGGCCGTCGCGCGCTCGCGACGCGTCATCGCCCGCGGTTTGCCGATGCTTTTCGACGCCATTACCACGGTGATCGCCCTCGCGCTTGCGGAACTCATTCGTTTCGGTGCGTTCTTCCGTTTCCCCGAGTACGCCTATCCGACCGTGTACGTCGTCGTGGTGCTGGTCATGTTGTTCGGACTGCTCGTGGCCGGTGCCTACACCCGCGAACAATACCATATCGTGCGTTCGGCACTCGGCGTGCTGATCGCGTTTCTGATTCTTTCTTCCCTTACCTTTTTCTTCAAGGAATGGGGCTTCAGCCGGCTCGTTGTCCTGATCGCCGGGGGGCTGAACCTCATGTTCATCCCCGGACGTCGCATCATCGGCGCGGTGATCTCACCCGCCCGGCGTGAACACCCGGTCACCGGCCGCCGCACGCTGCTGGTTGGACTCAACGAGCAGACGCTCGACGTCCTTGCCCGTTTGAAACGGCTCGACGAGCAGAGTTATCACATTATCGGATTGATTGACACGAGTCGCCGTCGCATCGGCGACGTGCTTGCCGGAACCCCCGTACTGGGCGCGGTCCAGAACATCGGCAAGGTGATCGAGGAAAACGACGTCACCGATGTCATCATCGGACCCGACAGCCTGCCGTACTCCGACATCCTTTCCATGATCGGCCGCACCCGCGGAAAGCTTGTGAATTATCGCATCGTACCGCGCAGCATGGAATTCATCGTCGGCAAGACGAGCGTCGACCAGCTGAGCAGCGTGCCATTGCTGGATTTCGAATACAATCTGATGAAATCGTCGAATCGCTTCCTGAAGCGACTGCTCGATGTGATTTTGTCCTTGCCTGCCGTCCTGTTAATTTATCCGTTTGTATCCCTGCTCTCCGACCGGACGCGTCCCGCTCCCCTGGCCCGCATGATCCTGGGTCTCCCCGCGGTGCTTCGTGGTACGAAGAGTCTGGTGGGCTACGACCCCGCCACCTTCCACGTCCCCGAGGGCGTGTATCTCGGCAAGCCCGGTCTTACCGGTTTGGCGCAGCTGCGAAATATCGACCAGCTGACCGAGGACGAGGTGCTGGGATCCGTCATTCAGTACGTACGCAACTACTCCGTTTTTCTCGATATCGAGATCCTGATTCGTACCGTGCTGCTGTTCATGCTGAGAAAACAACGTAGAGAGAGGTAAGATCCGATGGCCAAAACCGTCCTGGAATTCGAACGACCAATCCTCGAGCTCGAGCAGAAAATCGAGGAGATGCGACGGGTGATCGACGATATGGAACTCGGAGACGAAATCGACGCCCTCGAGAAACGTGTCAACGAATTGCGCGTCTCGGTGTACAGCAATCTCACACGCTGGCAGAAAGTGCAACTCGCGCGGCATCCCGACCGGCCCTACACACTCGACTACATCCGCCACATGACCACGGATTTCGTCGAATTGCACGGTGACCGCCGGTATGGCGACGATCACGCGATCGTCGGGGGGTTCGCCTCGCTCGAGGGACAAACCGTGATGCTGATCGGCCAGCAGAAGGGCCGCGACACGAAATCGAACCTCTTCCGCAATTTCGGCATGGCCAATCCGGAGGGCTATCGCAAGGCGCTCCGGCTCATGCAGCTCGCCGCGAAATTCGGACGTCCCATCATCACGCTCATCGACACCCCGGGAGCGTACCCCGGCATCGAAGCGGAGGAGCGCGGCCAAGCCGAGGCCATCGCGCGCAATCTCTTCGAAATGACCCGTCTCCCCGTGCCCATTATCATCGTCATCATCGGCGAGGGCGCATCGGGTGGCGCACTGGGCATCGGCGTGGGTGACCGCGTCCTCATGCTCGAAAACACCTGGTACAATGTGATTTCTCCCGAGTCCTGCTCGAGCATTCTCTGGCGGAGCTGGGACTACAAGGAACAGGCAGCCGAGGCACTCAAACTCACGGCACCCGACCTTTTGGCGCAGGGAATCATTGACCGCATCGTACCCGAGCCCATGGGCGGCGCGCATCGCAACCATGTGGAAGCCGCTCTGCTGCTCAAGCAGGCCCTGCAGGAAGAATTGAAAAAATTGCTCGGCCAGAAACCCGAACAACTGCGACGGAACAGGATCAAGAAATTCAGCCACATGGGAGAATATTCCTCCTGATGCATCCCGTCGCGCATGAGACCAGCATCCGTGTACGCTACGCCGACACGGATCAGATGCACATCGTCTACAACGGCAAGTATCTCGAATACTTCGAGGTCGGCCGTACCGAACTGCTGCGCGCGCACGGGCTGACGTACCGGGAATTCGAGGCATCGGGCACACGGCTGCCGTTGGTCGATGCCTATTGCCGATATCACCTACCCGCGGCGTACGACGATGTCCTCATCATTCACGCGGAAGTCACGACCGTTCCGCGCGCGACCCTGCGCATCGAGTATGCCATACGGCGCCAGAGCGACAACGCGCTGATCGCGACCGGTTACACCACGCACGCGTTTCTCGACATCGCCTCCCTGCGTCCGGTCCGCCCCCCCGCGCATTTTCTCGATGTGCTCTGGCCCGACCGCTGAGCGTCCCCTCTCCGCGGCTTCCGCCGTTCGATCCTCCGCCCGCCACACGCACACCTCCCGACAGCAGACGCACACCTCCCGACAGCGCACCCCGGCTCACGATCTCCGTCGCTGACTCCGCGTGTTGTCCCGCCGAGAGCTCGACGCGCGTCGCCGGACCTTACAATGTTGTAACCCCCAGTTCATCCTGCTGAAAGATCCGGCGGATAACTTTCCGTGCATGAGTACCCGTCGCGCGCGGCATCCCGCATGCGGCGGACCGTTGGAACATTCGCACAGGCAGCATGCGCACGACATGAGATTTTCCCTTGGCATATTCATCCTGCTCGCAGGGATTCTGAGTTTCCCCTCCCCGGTCACGGCTCAGACCGGATTTCCCCCGCCGCGCTCCATGCCCGCATCGCTCGGATCCGGCAATCCCCTTCGTGTGACCCACGCGCGCGAGACCATCAGGTACAACGCACTCGCGGGGTCACTGTACGCGGATCTGTACCGGCTTGCCGGATCCGAGCCCACCTCCCGCATCCAACACAGCGCGGTGGCGAAAGCCCTGGGCTTCGTGCTGATCATCGGCCTCGATGCCGAGCTCGATGCCCTGTCCCCGTCGGAGATTTCCACGAAACAGGCACGACTCACATCGATCCTTGCCGGGATCGATCCCGATGTCTCCGGCGTCGCGGAGGAATTCCAGTGGCGCGCCGTGGAACTGATGCAGTTCGTCACCGCCTACGATTTCCTGCGCGCCGCGCGCGGGGTGGACATCCCCGCGGTGGAGCACACACTCGCGCGATTCGCGGACAACGCGCTCGGTCAGCTGCGCAACAATTTCGTCGTGCGAAACAATCTTTCGCTCAAACTCGCGGCCGCGGTCGGCTACGCGGGACTCGTCCTGCGGGACACCCGCGTCGACGATGTCGCATCGACGCCCGCGCAGTGGTTCGAGGAGGCTTTCCTTCATATCGAGAAAACACTGTTCGACTATCAGGGAACCACCGACGGCTCCTCCGGATACAGCGAGGGTCCGTGGTATTTCCGCTATGCGATGCAAAGCGTGATTCCCTTCCTGCTGGCCATCGACGACCATCGCGACGGCGACACGATCATCATCGGTGAGCGGACCCTCCCGAGTCCCCTTCGCGATCCGCGCTTCCACCGCCTGTTCGAATGGATCGCCACGCTGCGCATGCCCGACGGGATGCTGCCACCATTCGAAGACACCTATATGCAGGCGTGGTTCCCAGAAACCGCGTCGATCGCGGCCCGCGTCCCGGAACTCTCCTGGCTCGCCTGGCGAAACTATGTCGGCGCGGGAACACACATGGATCCGTCGCGGCTCTCGAGCGAACTCGCCCGTACCTTCGACGCCCGCGCGGAATATCTCCTCAGCGACGCCGCGCTTGTCCCCACCCCCACGCCCCTGCCGGCACAGCGCATCATGCCCGACGCGGGCTACGCCGTGTTCCGCGAAGGCTGGGCGTTCGATGACCTGTACGTCGCCTTCATCGGCAAACACGGGATCGCCCGCACCCATCGCTCACCGGTGGGCAGCGGACACAAACAGGCAAATGAAGGCGCATTCCTGTTGCACGCCGGAGGTGAATTGCTCGCGATCGAACCCGGCTATCACAGCAGCGACGAACGGGGGGCGCTGATATTCGGAGAAAATCACAACATACTCCTTATTGATGGGAAAGGACCCGACAGCACGTCGTGGGGCACCTTTCTCTTCGGTGTCGACGCCATGATGACCGACACGCTCACCGGCGCGGATGCCGGAGCGGTGACGATCCGTACCGCCTACCAGGGCGCCACGATCGAACGCCGGGCGACCGTATTGGGGGGGCGGTTTGTCATCCTCGCCGACCGGGCGACGAGTGCATGCACGCGCGTGGTGACCCATCAGGTGCATGGCAACGGACTGGAGCGTGACGCCGGCTACACCGCCGACGCCGCGACGCAGTCCGCGACCTGGACGCGTGGACACATGCGGTTGCATGCCATGGTCGCGGCCGCGGCCGGCGCGCCCGCGCAGCAGACCGTCACGCGACCGCATGCACCCGCGGGCGGACGTTTCGCGGAGCACAGCGCGCTCTACAGCGTCCAGCACGGCACGGACGTCCGCTTTCACACCGTCATGACCGCGACGCCATCGTCCGAGACCGTCACCCCCCGGGTGCTCGCACAGGATGGTGATGTATCCCTGCTGTCGCTGCGCGGCGGTCGTCTTGAACTTCTTTCCCTTTCAAACACGAGCGGTGCCTCGGTGTCCGCCGAACTTCCCACGCTGGGAAGGCTGCGCACCGACGCACGCGCGGTGCATTGCATCCTCGATTCCGCTGGCAGGCCGAAGACGTGGATGCTCGATGAGGGCAGCAGCATACAGTCGGATGACCGCATGCTGCTGTCGTCATCCCATATCGTGCGCGCCGTCGTGGCATTCGACGAACGCGAGATCCGTCTGTCCGTCCGCGGGATCCAGACCCCGGTGCTGCAGCTTCGCGTGCCGCGTGTCGTCACCGCGATCCATGGCGCGGGTGTTGGAGAATGGGAACTGCGTGGCAGCGTGCTGCACATTGTCTGCACCGCCCCCGACGCCGACCTGCGCATCGAACTGGGAACGGCACCCACGGGCATCGACGACGGGATCATCGAACCGCGTGTCCTCACCCTGCACGCGCCCTATCCGCAACCGGTGGACGCCGGATCGCCGCTCACCTGCACGGTTGCGTTGCCCGCGGCAGGGACACTCCGCCTGACGATCCATGATGCGCTGGGGCGCGAACTGCGCGCCGTCCACACCGCGACCCATGAAGCGGGCACGCATATGCTGCGGCTGGCGACGACGGGACTCCCGTCCGGGCTGTATTTGCTGCGTGCCGCGAGCACCGATGCCGTCGCCACGCGCCGGCTGATCCTGCGATAGACGTAGTCTCACGCAGGGGCTCCTCTCCTTCGGAACCCGCCCCGTCTTCAGGGTGCATGTTCCATATTTTCCGGAGTTTTGGATAGCATTTCTCCGTTTATCGGGATATCGTTCCTGAATACCCATGCGTGTTGTGAAGTTTTTTCCCTGTCTGACAGCAATGTAAGAACCGATTAAGCCTGCTGTAAGGTGCGCCGTGTAGATTGCGTCTCACAAGCTGGATTTCCGTCCTGGCGAAATTGAAGCACGAAGGAATACAGGAGAAATGGTATAGAAATGGAGCAGAACAGCATGGCCACACAGACAGTCCACACGCGGTTTCCGGTCGCGTACGCCCTCGCCATCACGGCGGTGGTGATTGCCGCGACACTCTTCGGAGGTTGCAGCGAACCGATGGCGCCTGTCCTTCCGCGGTGGGATATCGATGCCAGCGTCCCCCTCATCAACAAAACCTACACCATGGGTGACCTGATGACCGAGGACGACATGATGCGAATCACGCAGGACGGCGATCAGGTGCTGATCGTCTCGCAGCGGTTTCCGGTCGAGGCAATTTCCCTCGCCCAGCATCTGACATTGGACGACCATGAATTCCGGACGGCGGAGTCCTTCAACACGGTCCGTTTCGAAATCCCGGAGTATCTCGACCAGCATCTCAACGTATTCACGCTCTTTCCGTCCCTTTCCGGCGGCACGCATGCCGTGGCTCCCACGCGAAACGATCTCGGCGTGACCATCCTCCTCGACGCACGCGAGTATTTCGAGGAACTGACCTTCGCGCGAGGGACGTTGGCGCTGCGCTTCACCAATGGCACGCCCGTGCCGATCGGACTCGAGGACATCCGACTGCTCGCGGGGAATGGCGCAACGATCCGCCAGGCCGGCAATGCCGGGACGGTGCAACCGGGACAGACCATCACCCTTCCCCCGCTGCCGCTCGATGGGGTCACCCTCCGCAGCGACATGCGGCTTGGCTTTGACGTCACCACGCCCGGCAGCGGCGGCACCGCGGTGAATCTAGGCAGCGCCCACAGTCTCGGGGTACAGGGCACGCTCACCGACACCGACATCCTCTCCGTCCGTGGCTTTCTTCCCGCGCAGCAGCTCGTCTCCACCCACAGCGTCGATATCACCGATGGCAACGGTGTGCGGATCCGTGATGGTCGCGTGCACAGTGGCAGCCTGCGCTTCACGCTGAAGAATCATTTCAACATCGGCGCGGACCTGACCCTGACGGTTCCGAGCGTCACGCGGGATGGTATCCCCGTCGCGGTCACGGCGCGCGTGGCCCCGAAGGCATCGAAGACGGTGAACATCGATCTCGCGGGCGCGGCCGTGCAGCTCACGGGCGAAACCCGTATCACCTACGAGACCCGCATCATCACCGACGATGCGACCACCACGGCGGTCACCATGCACCGCGGCGACAGTATCGCCGTCACCGGCGCGCTGCGCGATGTCGCCCTCGCCTCGATGACCGGGACCCTCGCACCGCGAAGCATGCGGGTGCGGAAAATGAAGTATTCGGATCCGGGACTCGACAAATCCATCACCGGCGCGATCCGTCTGGAGGACGCCCGCATGTGGGTGGAGATGCGCAACGACGCGCAGCTCCCGGTTGGCGTGTCCTCGGCGGCGGTGCTGGGGAAGAACGCGGGTGGCACGAGTGCCACCATGCGTGTCGATCCCTTTGATATGGCCGGACAGTCGCACACGACCATTCACTTCGACAATTCCCTGGTGAAGGGTTTTCTCAACTCCTTCGCCACGAACTATCCCGACAGCCTCGGCATCGAGGGCGAGTTCGTCCTCAATCCCACGCAGGAATACGGCAGCGCGCGGCGCGACGACCAGCTGACCGGCGATGTCTGCGTGGAATTCCCCCTGCGTTTCACCCAACTCGCGGGGACGGTGACCGACACCGTCGCGCTCGACATCAGCGACGACACGCGCAAGAAGCTGGTCGAGGTCAATGAAGGAACCTTGTCTTTCGATCTCGAAAACCATCTTCCCACCGATGTGGTGATCGAACCCGAATTTCTCGACAGCAGGTTCCGGCCGCTGTTCGCGCCCGTCGCCACCGACGGCCAACCTCTGCGAGTCGGCGCCGCGCCGGTCGACGGCGAAGGCTTCGTCCGTCAGTCCACCCTCGCGCGCGTGTCGATGCATTTCTCGGGCGAGGACTTCGCGAAGCTCGCGAAGGCGACATCGATTCGCTTCCGTCTCTCGTTCAATGCGCGGACGAGCAGCGGCACCTTCCGCTCGTCCGATTACGTGCGCGTGCGAGGCGGTGCCGTACTCAACGTTAGCACCGAGATCACGGAGAAATGACCATGCGCGCGTACGATTCCCAGTGCACGAAACACATGAGGACCGATGTGAAATCCCTTCGATACAGCGTCCTGTTCCTTGTACTCCTCCTCGCCGCGTCCACGAGCCAATCCCAGACGCTTGGGACCAGCGCGCGTCTGACAGGCATGGGGAACAGCAGCGCGGCGCTGGTGCGCGGACTAGATGCGCTGCATGTCAATCCCGCCCAACTGGTGCCCGACGACGGCGTCACGGTTTCCTTTGCCCTTCTGCCTTTCGGTGCGCAGGCCGGAGCGGATTTCATGGATTACGCCACCTACGAGAAGTATTTCACCGGCACGGCGAACGAGCGGGGGAAGATCGAACCGACGTATCTGACCGTGATGGACAAGCGGGCCATTCTCAACACCTTCGCCGGCGATATCGGACATTTCACGCATGATATCCGTTATTCGCTCGCTTCGCTGATGGTCTCAGCCGGACCCATCGCCGCCGGTTTTTCCATCACCGAGCGCACGGGCAGCAACATCGCGCTTCCCCGCTCCTTCGCGGAATTCATGTTCTTCGGAAACGAAGCGGGACGGACCTACGATTTCTCCGAAACCGCTGTCTCGTCATCGTGGACCCGCGACTATGCCTTGACCGTCGCCACGAAGCTTCCGCTCCGTCGCATGGCCCTGTTGCTCGGCGCGAGCGTCAAGCTCGTGCACGGTTACGGGTATTTCGGACTCGATCGCTTCGAAAGCGGCTTCACGACCGATGCCGCCACCTACGAGGTTCGCGGCACCGCGGACATGGCCGCGCGCTACGCGGGTTCGGAGGAGTGGCTGCTGGCGAACAACGACTTCCACTACACACTGTTTCCCAATCCCGTGGGCAGCGGTTTCGGTTTCGATGTCGGGGCGAACCTGCAGGTCAATCGTGCATTCGCGATCGGCCTGAGTTTCGTCGATCTCGGCGCGGTGCACTGGAATCGCCGGACTTATGAAATCACCGCCCATGAGAATTTCTCGATCGACGACATCAGTACCGATGCACAGGTCGAGGAGATCAAGACCCGCCTCAACGGGCAGGAGCAAGCCGTCGACGCCTTCACCACACCGCTGGCCTCGGCCATGATCCTCGGCGGCGTCGTGACGCTCCCCGACATGCCGAAACGGGGCCGCGATTGGCATTTCACCATCGCCTACCGTCAGGGCTTCAACAATGAAGCCGGAAACACCACCAATCCCCGCATCGGTCTCGGCACGGAGATCGAGCTGATGCGCAATGTCGCCATCCGTCTCGGCGCGAATTTCGGAGGTATTCGTCCGGTGACCTTTGGCGCGGGTGTCGGCCTCATCGCCGACAACTTCAAGCTCGATATCGGCACGATGGACATCCTGCCGCATGTGAGCAATTCCTTCTCCGCGGTGGCACTGGGCATCAGCAGCCACTGGGATATCTAGAGTTTCCGCGCTCCGCGGAAAAAACCAACCTCCTTCCTCATACTTCCCGCCGGATCCTCCTCCAGGGTGACGGCAGACACATGCGAGCCCTCCGGCCCGCATGTGTTGTGTTCCGGCCCGCATGTGTTGTGTTCCGGCCCCGTTTCTCCGTGTCCGTGGGGGCATGCGGCGGATTTCCGGCTTGCATGTCCGCGATGCTCGAACTAATTTTTCAAGATGCATCGGAACACCGTTTTCACGGCGCTCGTCCTCTTCGCCGCCACGTCCATTTTGCGGATACCCGTTCCGTTTCTCCCTGAAAGCGGAACGGTACTGCATGCGCAGCAGCAGGTGGCACGAACTGGGGGCGCATCGGATTCCGCGCGTGGCGACACGCGCGTGACCTCGCACGCCGACGCGGCCAGCGCGCCGTTCGTCGCCGCCGTCCCCACCCGCACGATTCTCCTTGGCGGTGGGGCGCTGTCGGTCACGGCACCCCAGCGGCCGAGGATCGGACTGGTCCTTTCGGGCGGAGGCGCTCGCGGGATCGCACAGGTCGGAGTGCTCCGGGCTTTGGAAGAGGAAGGCATACGACCGGATTTCATCGTGGGGACCAGCATCGGTGCGATCGTCGGCGGACTGTACGCCGCGGGATACAACGCGCGGCGTCTCGACGAGGCGATCCGCGGCATCGATTGGAACCGTGCCCTGCGGCTTAGTGACGAGGCGGATCGCAGCGCGCTGTCGGTCGAACAGAAAACCATCTCCGACCGATCCATTCTGACGTTGCGATTCGAGGGGCTGCAGCCCGTGCTGCCGCGCGCCGTGTCGAACGGCCAGCGCCTGACAAATCTTCTCAACGAATTGACGCTGCAGGGACTGTACCATTCCGAGGATTTCGACCAGCTCGGCATTCCCTTTCGCGCGGTGGCGACCGATCTCGTGTCGGGCCGCAGCGTCGTACTCGCCGATGGGAGCTTGTCCGAATGCCTGCGCGCGAGTGCGACACTGCCAGTGATGTATGCGGCGGTGCAGCGCGACTCGATGATGCTCGTCGACGGCGGCCTGCTTGCGAACATTCCCTGCCATGTGGCGGCCGACGCCGGCTGCGATTACATCATTGCCGTCAACACCACCAGTCCGATGCGTCCGTCCGAACGCATCGGCACGGCGCTGGAAATCATCGACCAAGTCTTCAATGTCGTGATGATCCCGCAAAACGATGCGCAATTGGCGCTGGCTGACGCGGTGATCACACCGGAATTGGGCACGTACGCAGGAACCGATTTCAGCATGATCGATTCGTTGATCGCCCTGGGCTACCGCGCCGGACGGGAATGGGCCGCGAGGATCCACGACGACCTCGCGCGCCGGATGGCCGCGTCCATGCCCAGACCATCACGAATGCACGACTCCTATGTCATGACCCCGGTCAGCGCGGCACAGCATGATGACCCCTGGTTCATGCGCGCGCACGGCATCGACGCGATCTACGAGAAAGCCGTGCGCACCGCCGGCGACGATCGCCACGTTGACGTGAACGTGCGGCTTGACCATGCCACCGGTCGCGCCGCCATCCTCGCCCGGAGCGTCGCCCGCGTCACCCGGGTCCGCCTCCATGGCAGCACCGTGCTGACCGCGGCCGCCATGACCGGGATCGAGACACGATGGACCGGCCAGCCCGTGTCGGCCACGCTCGAGCGCGACCTTCGCGAGTATATTCTCGAGGATTACCGGAAAAACGGATATTCGCTGGCGCATATTGATTCCATCCACGTCGCCTCCGACGGTTCGGTGGATGTGCGGATCGACGAGGAAATCATCGGGGTGATCTCGGTCGTGGGCAACACGCGCACGAACGACGTGGTGATCCTGCGTGAAATTCCGCTGCGTGCCGGCGAGGTCTTTCGTGTCGCGGCCATGCGACGCGGCATGGAAAACCTCCTTGCCCTCAACCTCTTCCACCAGGTCGCCTACGACATCCGTCAGGTGGACGGGCGCACGAATCTCATCATCCGCGTGGTCGAGCGTCCCTCGCAGGAACTCCTCACCGGCTTGCTCGTCGACAACGAACGCAATGCGCAGATCGGTTTGATGCTGCGCGACGCGAATTTTCTCGGGACCGGTGCGGAAATCGCCGGCACGTTCTTCAGTGGCGAAAGCAATCGCGAATACCGGCTGCGCTACAGCAGCAACCGGGTGTTCTACACCCCCGTCACCGCGCGCGTCGAAGGCTACTACGGGTTCCGGGACTACAACCACTACATCGACGTCGATGGACTGCCGGGCAATCGCTTCGCGCGCGAGGTGGACATGGTCTATCGCACCATCACGTACGGCGCGTCGGCCGCGGTCGGACTCAATGTCGAGCGGCTTGGCAATCTTGTCGGCATGCTTCGTTTCGAACAGCAGCGGATCCGCACCGACCAGTTCCGCCTCCCTGATGCGCAGCCGATCGACGAAAATCACCGCCTGGTGGAACTGAGCCTCTCGACCACCATCGACACGCAGGATCGCTACCCCTATCCGCGGAGCGGCATCCTGTTCACCGCGGAATATGCATCGGCGCAGACGGCACTCGGCAGCGAGGCGGCGTTCACCCGGCTCACCACCGGATATGAATTCTACCTTCCGCTCATCCCCGACATCCTCGTCGTGCATCCCCGCATGCTGTTCGGCTATGGCGATCGCAGCATGCCGCGCACCGAGGAATTCCGTCTCAGCGGCCTCTCTTCCTTCATCGGTATGCGGGAGAATGAATTCGTCGGCAGGCAGATTGCCCGGCTGGGGATCGAACTGCGCTATACCTTCCCGGTGCGCATTCTCTTCGATACCTACCTCTCCGCGCGTTATGATCTCGGCCGTGTGTGGGAGAATCCCGAGCTGATCAAACTTGAGGATCTTCGCCATGGCGTCGGACTGCAGCTCGGCCTCGACACGCCAATCGGTGCCGCGGATTTCGGTATCGGACGGAGTTTTTATTTCATGGAACGCGGCGCGGAATTCCCCATCAAGGTCGGACCGCTGAATCTGTACTTTTCCATCGGCGCGCGACTGTAACTTCAGG
>JAVFAS010000013.1:23523-33332 GCA_034002405.1 Bacteroidota bacterium
CGCGCGAGGGTGAATCAGACGCGCGAGGGTGAATCAGGCGCGCGAGGGTGAATCAGGCGCGTGTTCGCAAGAACTCGGTGAGCAGACGGACGCCGACACCGGTTCCACCCTTCGGCTGATAGTCCGACGCCGTGTCGAGCATCGCCGTTCCAGCGATATCGAGATGGATCCAGGGCACGTCGCCCACGAATCGCTGGAGGAAGGCCGCCGCGGTGCATGCCCCACCCCATTTCCCGCCGAGATTGGACACGTCGGCGATGTCGCTCTTGAGCAGCGTGCCGTATTCCTCGAACAGCGGCAGTTCCCAGACACGCTCGAAGGTCCGTGCCCCCGCGTCCGTGATCGCCGTCTTCAGTTCGTCATCGTTGCCGAACATCCCCGTCGCGGCCGAGGCAAGCGCCACGACCACGGCCCCGGTCAGCGTGGCGAGATCGATCACCGCCGCCGGTTTGTAGCGCTGGGCGTAGACGAGCGCATCGGCGAGAATCAGACGTCCTTCCGCATCGGTATTTTTTACCTCGACCGTGGTCCCATCGGCGATGGTAATCACATCGCCCGGGCGGAAGGCCGCGCCACCGGTCATGTTGTCCGTCGCCGGGATGAGGGCGATGACACGGATCGGAAGTTTGAGCCGCGCGACCGCCATCATCGTGCCCAGCACCGCCGCGGCGCCGCTCATGTCCATCTTCATCTCGTCCATGCTCGCGGCAGGTTTCAGACACAGACCTCCGGAATCAAAGGTCACACCCTTGCCGACGAGAACGTAGGGCGCCAGGCGCCGTTTCTTGTCGTTGTATTCCATCACGATGAACCGCGGTTCGTTCCTGCTCCCCTGATTGACCGCCAGCAGTCCACCCATCTTGTTGGCGACGATCTCCTTCTTGTTGAGCACGACGGTGCTGATCGTCAGCTTCTTTCCGAGTGCCAACGCCTCCTTCGCCAGCGTCTCCGCATCCATCACATTCGCCGGGGCGTTCGAGAGGTTGCGTGCGAATTCCACCGCCTCGATGATCACCGCCGCCTGGTGGATTCCGTCCTTCATCCGGCTCTGATAGCCCTCGTCGACCGTGACCACTTTCAGCTCGCGGATTTTCCCCTTTTTCTCATCCGGTTTGTCCTTGATGAAGGCGTGGTAGCGATAGGACGCGAGGGCCGCGCCTTCGAGCATCGCGACCACGGTCTCCTCGAAGGATATGGGGAGGGTTTTCTTGACGAGTTCCTCAAGGGGACAATAGAGCGCGACCACCGGAGCGACCAGGAGACTCGCCTGCTTGATGCCGCGCGCCATCGCGCGACGGACCTGCTCCGCGGTCATTCCCTGCGCGCTGCCGAGACCGGTCAGAATATACCGCCCCTCCACCGTTGCGATCGTGGTCGTCTCCTCGGCCTTTCCCGTAAAATCCCCATTGTCACGATAGCCGGAGATCAGCGTCTTCAGATGGGGACAGATGGTCGTGAGAGTTTTCTGGAACAGCGGCGCATCACTCGGAAACGGAATGATATGGACGTCGGCGGTGATGCGATCCGGGGTTCCATAGTGACCGGTATACTTGAGCATTCTGAATCGTCCTCCTCTGATATCGCGGGCGGGGGTGATCTGCGGCGGATGGTGCGTCGAACACGGAATGGCGGGATAGTAACGCAAATTGCGTAAACAAGCAAATGCAGGAACGAAAATTCGCGTCCGCTATTTCGGATTCGCTGGTCTGATATCGACCTCACTGAGCAGCGCGCGGCGGGGAGCACGGAGCAGGTCAATGATTGCCTGCGCGACATCATCCGCGGCGAGAATCTTCTCCGGGTCCGGCGACATCGGCGTCTCGTCGAAAAACCGCGTGGCCGTGCTGCCGGGAAAAATCGTCGCGACCCGGACGTTGCGATCGCGCACTTCGAGCATGAGGGACTGCGCGATACCGCGGACGGCGAATTTGCTGGCGGCGTAGGCCGTACCGCCCGCGAAACCGTTCTTCCCGGCGAGCGACGAAACAATGACCACGTCACCCCCTCCCTTTTCGATCATCGCGGGTACGGTATGCCGCAGGGTCAGCCACACACCGCGGACATTCGTAGCCATCACGGCGTCGAACTCGTCGGTGCGCATGCTGGTCAGCGGTTTGAACAAGCCGAATCCGGCGTTGGCGATGACAATCTCGGGCATCCCCACCGTCATCGCGGCTTTCTCGAGCACGCGGGTAAGCTGCGTCTCGTCGCCGACATCGGCCTCGGCAAGGAGGAGTCCGCCCGGAAGCCCGTTGACCTCGTCCCGCACCGCGCGTAAGCGCGCGTCGTCGCGTGCGACCGCGATGACCACGGCACCCTCGCGCAGGAACAGCGGCACCAGTGCCCGGCCGATCCCACTGCTTGCGCCGGTGATAAGGACCACCTTGTCCGTCAATACACCCGTCACGCGGGGTTGTGCGACACCGCCGTCGGGCTGGCTGTTCGCGCCGCCGTCGGGTTGGCCGCTCACAGCGGACCTCCAATGGGCTGCATGACCAGATCCTCGATCATGACCCGCGCCGGCGCCGCGCATGCGGCGACGATGGTGGCGGCGACGTCGTCGGGTTGCATCATGCGCTCGCCATGTTTGCCGCGGACGGGATCGGGCCAGATCGGTGTGTCGGTGGCACCAGGGTGGACGGTGAGGACGCGGACTCCCGATTTCCGGACCTCGAGACGCAGACAGTCGGTCATCCATTTCAAACCGCCCTTGGTCGCGGCATAGACCGAACTGTTGGCGAACACCTGGAGAGCCGCCATGGAATTGATCATGACGATGATACCGTCTCCACGCTCGATCATCGCGGGCAACACCGCGCGGGTGCACAGAAACGGACCACGCAGGTTGACCCGGAGGAGTTCATCGAACTCCTCGACCCCGGTAGCCATGAACGGTTTGAACACCGTCACGCCGGCATTGTTGACAAGGATGTCGATCGGTCCGCACAGTTCGCCGATACGCGCGGTGACCGCGCCGACTTCATTCGCGTCACCGACATCGCAGGGAATGGCACGGACGCCGCTTCCCAACTCCTTCGCGACCTCCGCGATGCGCGCCGCCGTACGTCCGCTGATCACTACCTGCGCGCCCTCGCGTGCAAAGGCAGCCGCCAGCGCCTTGCCGATACCCGTCCCTCCACCGGTGATCCAGACTGTTTTTCCGTGGAATGTCATGTGCTACCCCTTGTCTGATCGTGTAAATACCGATCGCGGGTCGTCCGGCCGGTCACGCCCGACGTCCCTCGCCGACGGTCAGAATCCCGTGTTGATCAGCCGGAGGAATTCCTCCCGCGTCTTCGAATTGGCCTCGAACGCCCCGAGCATTTCGCTGGTCGTGGCGACCGCATTCTGTTTCTGAATGCCCCGCATCATCATGCACATGTGCCGGCCCTCGCAGACCACGGCAACACCCAGCGGTTTGAGCGCGGACTGCAGCGCTTCGGCGATCTGCTGCGTCATGCGCTCCTGCACCTGCAGACGGCGCGCGAACACCTCGACGACACGCGGCAGTTTGCTCAGGCCGACAATGCGTCCGTTGGGAATGTAGGCGATATGGCACTTGCCGAAGAACGGCAGCATGTGATGCTCGCAGAGCGAGTAAAAATCGATGTCCTTGACGATGACCATCTCGTTGTAGTCTTCCTCGAACACCGCGCCGTTGAGCACGCGTTCGATGTCCATCGCATAGCCCTGCGTGAGAAAGCGGTACGCCTTCGCCACGCGATACGGCGTCCGTTGCAAGCCTTCCCGCGCGGGGTCCTCGCCGAGCAAGTCGAGAACACCGGATATCAGGCTCTCGAACTCCGGTTCATGATCTTCCAGCGCCTCGAAGGCGCGGCGCGCGGCGTCCTTGTCCATGTTCATGCTTCACCTCGATAATCAACGAAGTTTTTTTCCGTTTCGTAGAGGCGGACCCGATGGAGCCGTCCCCGCGGTATGTGGTCGACCAATTGCGTCCAGATTCCGATGGCGATGTTCTCCGCCGTCGGAATCACGCCACGCAGGAAGTCCACGTCCGTGTTGAGATTGCGATGGTCCACCTGCGCGATGACCCGCGCGAGGATGACCTCCTTGAGTTCCTTGAGGTCAACCACATATCCCGTCTCCGGGTCGACCTCGCCGGCAACGGTGATTTCGACATAGTAGTTGTGGCCGTGTCCGGCGGGATTGTTGCATTTGCCGAACACCCGCGCATTCCGCTCCTCGCTCCACTCCGGGTTAAAGAGACGGTGGGAGGAGGAAAAGTGCTCTCGGCGTGTGACGTACATCATGGTCGCGAACTCCCGGTGGCGGATCGAATACGAACAAGAAACTCATTAGGAAGGCGGAACCGTGCCCGCGCCAGAAACGCGAGATGCCGGGCATCGCCGCGGGGCCGGTCGTGCCGCGGGCATCGATTCTGAAGCAGTCCGGCGCGCGACGAGTGTCGTGGCGCGCGACGAGTGTCGTGGCGCGCGACGAGTGTCGTGGCGCGCGCACGCGCGTCAGCACAGGTCCTGCAGCAAGCTGTCGCGCGTCTCTCCGACAATCGGGATGTCCGCGCTGCAATGGGGGTGGCACGCACGCAGCGTGACCGGTACCGCGGGGTCGCGAAACGCGGCGATCTGCTCTTCGCTGAACGCGAAATGGATATAGAACATGTCACCCGTACAGAGCAGGGACTCATCCTCGACATCGAAGCGGGCGGGAATCCGTTCCTCGCCCACATGCACGGCGATACAATTCTTCGTCAGGCCCGACATACGCTTGAGCGTGTCGTCGACGTCGCGATACTCCTTGATACGGAGGATGAGCGTGGCGCTCAGTTCGTGAAATTTCGGCACGAGCAGATTGAAACAGCTGAGTTCGAGCGCGATGCGTTCGGGCGTATCGGTCTGGTCGACCCGCAGCATTTCCTGCACCTGGAACCGCACCGTCTCGCGGTTTTCGAAGATCACCACACAGCTGTCGCCAAGCTCGAGACGCCGCAACTGCCGCACGCGCTGCATGCGCGCACGCATGTCCGCGCGACGCCGCTCGTACTCGTCAAGGGGGAGGATCTCTTCAACCTTCAGCGCTTCCATGGGCGAATCACGCCTCCGACAGGGCGGCAAGCACCGCGTCGACATGGCCCTTCACGGTGACCTTGGGCCAGATCCGGCGCACGATGCCCGCGCCGTCGATCAGCACCGTGGTCCGCTCGATTCCCATGTATGTCCGGCCGTAATTCTTCTTTTCCTTCCAGACGCCGTAGGCCTCCATCATCGCGTGCGTTTCGTCGCTGAGCAACGGGAATGGAAGCGCGAAGCGATCGCGGAATTTCTCGTGCGAGGCGAGGCTGTCGCCGCTGATGCCGAGCACCACCGCGCCGGCGGACTGAATGCGCGAGAAATTATCACGGAAGTCACACGCTTCCAGCGTGCACCCGGGAGTGTTGTCCTTTGGATAAAAATAGAGAACGACTTTTTTCCCCGAGAAGTCCGTGAGGGAGACCGTCCCGCCCTCCGAGGATGGAAGAGTGAATGCCGGGGCCTTCCCGCCAACTTCGATCATGACTGCTCCTTGTGCGTGAGGGAAATACGGGAGAAGGCCGTCCGCGTGGGACGGCCTTCCGTGCGCCAATCAGGCAAGTTTCGCGAGTTCCGCCTTGACCTCGTCGTAATTCGGTTCGATCCCCGGATTTTCGGCGATCCACTTGTAGCGGACCACCCCATCGGCGTCGAGAATGAACACCGAACGCTGGGCGGCGGTGTAGCCGGACAGTCCGGCGAAATCAGGCAGGGCGACGCCGTAGGCGTTGACCGCCTCGCGACGGTAGTCCGAAAGCAACGGGAACTCGAGGGCGTTGCGGCTCGCGAACGCGGCGTTGGCGAAGGGCGCATCGACACTGATGCCCACCACGCTGGCATTGAGGTCGTTCAACTCGGCCATCGAGTCGCGGAAGGTGCACATTTCCTTCTCGCAAACGCCGGTGAATGCGCCGGGATAAAACGCGAGCACCGTCTTGCGGCCCTTGAAATCCTTGAGAGTCTTCACCTCGCGCGCGCTGTCGACGAGGTGGAAATCCGGTGCGGTGGATCCGATTTCGATCATGATTGCTCCTATGTTAAAAGATGCTGCGGTACCCTGTGATGCGTCAGAACCGCCGGCCTATTGCGCGCGACATCCGACCTTGATGGAGACCTGGTACTCGACCGTCTCCGCGTCGACCATGCGCCCGCGCATCGAGATCACCTCGAACCACGCGACCTGTGCGGTGCGGGAGATTTCCTTCAATCCTTCCGTGATCGCGGCTTCGATGCTCTCGGTGGAGATGCCGACGACTTCCTTGTACTCGAATGCTGTGGGCATGGAATTTCCTCGTAAAAAAATATGAACATGAAACGAACCGCCGGAGGTTCCAGCAGCCGGATTATTGTTTGTCGAGGTAGTAGCGCGTCACGTATTCCGAAACCATGCGGTCGGTGTTGAAGCGTGGGATGAGCGTGATCATCGACCGGCGCATGCGCTGCAGCCAGTGGCGCGGGATGCCGAATTCGTCCCGGTCGTAAAACGCCGGCACGACCTCCTGCTCGAGCAGATCGTACAGCAGCGCCGCGTCGCGGACGTCCTGCTGCTCGTAATCATCGACGTTCGCGTCATCGCCGATGCTCCAGCCATTCGTGCCATCGTAGCCCTCGCGCCACCAACCGTCCTGGATGCTGAGATTGATACCACCGTGGATGAGGATTTTCATCCCGCTGGTCCCGCTCGCCTCCATGGGCCGGCGGGGATTGTTCAGCCACACATCCACCCCCGAGATCATGTGCCGGGCGACGTTGATATCGTAGTTCTCGAGGAACACCACCTTGCCGAACAGGGCGGGATTCTTCGTGTGTCCGATGATTTCCTGAATGAAGTGCTTGCCTTCGTCGTCGCGGGGATGCGCCTTGCCCGCGAAGACAATCTGCACGGGACGCTCCGGATTGTTGATCAGCTCGGCAATGCGGTTGAAGTCACGGAACAGCAGCGGCGCGCGCTTGTAGGTGGCGAAGCGTCGGGCAAAGCCGATGGTGAGCGCATCGGGATTGAGAATACCGTCCTGCACCGCGTTGAAATCCGCTCCCGTGCGCTGGTATTCATGCCGCGCCATGCGGCGCACATACTCGATCAGGTCGCGGCGCAGTCCGTACCGCAGGGCCCACAGTTCCTCGTCCGGAATCAATTCCGGATCGGAGACCTGCGTCCAGATCGCCTGTTTCTTCAGATAGTAAAACCATTTCGCTCCGAGATGCTTCGACCAGAACTGCCGCGTACGGTTGGCCATCCACCCCAGAATGTGCACACCGTTGGTGATGTGTCCGATGGGGACCTCGGCGGGTGCGGCCACACCGTAAAAATCCTTCCACATCTCTCGGCTCACCTGTCCGTGCAACTCGCTGACGCCGTTGGCGGCGCGGGACATGCGCAGCGCGAGCACGGTCATGCAGAAGGTCTCCTGCGCGTCGTCGCGGTGTTCGCGGCCGTAGGCCATGAGCGTCTCGTGATCGACGCCCAGACTGTGCCGGAAGCCCGACAGCATGTGATCGAGCAGGTCGGGGGTGAAGCGGTCATGGCCGGCGGGGACCGGCGTGTGCGTGGTGAACACGCAGTGTTGGCGTACCCACGCTTCGGCCTCCGCGGGCGGCTCGCCGCGTCCGATGCGCTCGCGCAGCAGTTCGAGTGTCAGAAAGGCGCTGTGTCCCTCGTTCATGTGATACACACTGGGCGACAGACCGAGCTGCCGCAGGAATCGCACCCCGCCGATACCGAGAATGGTTTCCTGCATGATGCGCGTGGTGCTGTCTCCCCCGTAGACGCGCGCGGTGATTTCACGATAATGCAGATCATTTTCGGCGCGGTTCGTATCGAGAAGATAGATCACCGCACGCCCGACGCGGAGACGGTAGGCGTGGAAGGTCACCGCGCTGTGACCGATTTCCACCGCCGCGGTGATCGGATTGCCGGCCTCGTCGGTAACGAGTTCGACCGGGAGCAGCTTCGGCTCGAGCAACGGGTAGCTTTCACGCTGCCAGCCGTCGGGACCGATCATTTGCTGGAAATATCCGCTGCGATAGAACAGGCTGATTCCGACGAAGGGCACGCCGAGATCGCTGGCGGACTTGGTATGATCACCCGCGAGCACGCCGAGTCCACCGGAGTAGATGGGCAGGCATTCGTGCAGACCAAATTCGGCACTGAAATAGGCCACCAGGCTGCCGTCGGGTCCTCCGGCATGGGCGGCGTACCAGGTATCCTTCCGCGTCAGGTAGGCGTCGAATTCCTGGAGGACTTCCTCGATGCGGACAAGAAACTCCTTTTCACTCAGCCGCGCGCGAAGCTCCTGACGGGACAGCGAATGCAGCACGGCCACGGCATTGTGGTTCGACGACCGCCACTTGCGCTCGGACAGCATGCGGAAGATATCCTGCGCTCGGGGATTCCACGTCCACCAGAGATTGTAAGCCAGGGATTGGAGCCCTTCGATCGCCGCGTCGATCCGCTGCATGAAGTTCGTGTTCATCGGGTGTCCTCGATTCGTGAGAAGGTTACTGTCCTGCCCCGACGCGTGCGCGACGTGCGGCACGAGTTCCGGTCCGGTCTCCGACGGTGTTCCCGACTCCGCGCCCGTGCTCCGGAGCGGGATCGCCGCGATTCATCAGTGCAGGAAAAATAAAATAGCGGGATGCGGGCGAAGTTCCAAGATCGTCGGCGTGCGGGCACGTCAGGGTCTGGCCGGAAAGAGCAACTCGTCCGCCCGCACCGTGCGGTCAATCACGGCGCGCCCGGTGCTGTCGCCAAGCCGCATGCATGCCGCGCCGAGCACCGTCGCGAGGGAGTCGCGAAGTTCACGGCGTGCCGCGCCACGGGGCATTTGCATCCACGCATGCTGGGAAAACATGGTCCAGAGCAATGTCCTGACCGCGCGATCATCGTCCACCCGCCGCGCCGCCTCCGACAGGGCACGCCGAATACGCGTTTCCGCCCGGCCCGGTACTTCGCCCCCGCGATCGGATGGCGCGCCGGCTTGTACGCGCGCCGGCTCGGTGGTGCGGAATGTGATCGATGGGTCCGGACCGCGGCGTTCGATACGATGGCGGAACGGACTGCGCAACGTCACGTCGACAAGCTCCGGTGAGTCCGGGACGCCGGCGTCATTGAGCAGATACACGATGCCACGACACTGTTCGAGCGTGAGATTCGTCCGCATCAGTTCAAGACCCGCTCGAAGAAGGAGATCACCCGTCGCTCCTTCTAACAACGGCAACATGCGGAGCATCGCCGTCCGCACAAAGCATCCCTGATTGTAGCAGCGATCGTGGTCACCGTATTGATATCCCTTGCGCCGACGCAGGGCTTGCAGCGCCGCGGCGGGATCGCCGGAACCGATCAGCTCGAGTATCCCGTAGGCATCGGAAAAACCGACCTCCACATAATACGGCACGCTGTCGCGTCCGCACAGCCGGGCGATCCGTCGTTGCAGTTCGGTCCGTCCCCGCGCCGCACGCACATTGGCGATGATGTTCGATGCCGCGTTCCGGTATCCCAGCGGCGAGTGCGTGCCGCGAGGAATGGAGGTGATGAGGAATCGTGGCGCATCGAAATCCAGCGTCAGCAGATGCAACGCATCCGCGCGCCCGCGACGGTGCCCGAGCCGGCTGTCGAGTCCGATCAGAAGAATGTCCATCGTACGCGCCGTGGTCGATGCGAAATGTCCCGCGGGAGGAAGACCGGGTCCCACTGTCATCCCGAACGGCTGCGCGGTCCCTTCGTCGGCGAAGAACGCCGGGTTCGCCAATGCGGGCGGCAGC
>JAVFAS010000013.1:33432-39955 GCA_034002405.1 Bacteroidota bacterium
GAACGCGGGGAGAGCAACCGAAGGACCTGACGTTTCGCGTCCTCCCGATGGCCGGGATACAGTTCCGCATGCACGCGGTTGACCGATGCGACGGTGCGTCGCGCGATCGACCGTGCGGCGTCGGAACCCAGCGATGCCGGAGACGGTGGCGCGATCGGTTCCGGTCCCAGGCGCGCGAGCAAATGCCATGCGACGAACAGTATCGAGACCGCGGTCATGGCGACGGCCGTGCGCCGGCGCAGCCGTTGCATGCGCTGGCGGCGAAGCCGGTAGCGGCGATGTCGTTCGAAAGTGCTCGGTATCTCCATGTCCTGCCGCGGCTCCCGTCGCGGAGAAAGAAACCGGAATATGCGCGGAGTGTTACTCCGTGGTGTAGTAAATGATCTTCTGCCCGGGTTTGATGAACCCGTCGATGCTGTTCCATTCCTTCAACCGCGAAACCGGAACACCGAGCGTGCGCGCGATGCCGTGCAGCGTCTCGCCGCGCGTGACGATATGCTCGCGGCGCACGCCATTGCCGGCCGAACCCGGGTGGCTCTCCGCGTTACCCGACGGAGGCGTCGCCCTCTCGCGCCGTGCCTGGATCTGCTTGACCGCGTCCTGCTTCGGTTGCCCATCGCCGTCGGACGTCCCCGCCGGAGACGGGGTGATGATGAGCTTCTGCCCGCTGTGAATCGCGCTGGATTTCAGTCCATTCCGCGTTTTCAATTCCTCGACCGAGACACCGGCGGCCTTCGCGATGCGATAGAGATTGTCACCCGGACGAACAGTGTAGATCCCGTCATCCGTTTCCAATGCGACGCCGGACTCTCCCATCGCCTGCTTGACCGTACCCGCGGCTTTGACTTCTCCAGCAGGCTTGACTTCACCCGGGGCCTTAACCTCGTACGTGGTAGACACTTCCTTCGCGGGCTTGACTTCGCTCGCGGGCTTGACTTCTCTCGCGGGCTTGACCTCACTCGACGTGGTGACCTTGACCTGGGTTGTGGATGTTGGGGACTGCGTACGGGAGGTTGGATCGACGGTGGGACGCAGCACAAGGCGCTGACCGCTGCGGATGTTGGCGTCGGAGAGCTTGTTCCACTCCATTACCTGTTCGACGGTCACGCCGTGCTCGGTCGCGATGCGATAGAGCGTTTCACCTTTTTGCACGGTATGGTCGATTTCCCGGGACGCGGGCGTCCGCTCCATGACGGCGGGCTTCTCCGATGTCCGTGACCGGTTCGCGGTGTTCGACGGTGTCGCGACCGGCGCCTTGGTGGTCTTCTTCGACGCGGGTTTCTCCTGCGCGGGTTTCTCCTGCGCGGGTTTCTCCTGCGCGGGTTTCTCCTGCGCGGGTTTCTCCTGCACATCGGCACGACGGTCCGGTTGGGGTTGCAGTTTCAGTGTACTGCCGCTGCGGATGGAACTGTTGGGTAGCTCATTCCACTCCATCAGGTTCTGGATCGTCAGATTGAACGCATCGGCGATGCTGGCGAGCGTCTCGCCATGCTGCACCGTGTACACGGGCGATGCCGCGGTGGCGGAGGCGGCGACACCGCGTGGGCGCGCGGTGTTGTCCGTCTGTTCGGCGGCTGGCATCGCCGCGGCGATCGAGGCCGACGCGCTCGCGGGCAGACCCGCGGCCGACGCATCGGCCGCGTCGGCGTCTTCATCCGACGCCGCCGCGTCGAGCAGCACCGCGAGGTTTGTCGGCAGTTCCGCATCGGGACGCACCCACACGTCGAGTGTGCGTCCCGCACGAAGCCGCTCATGACTCTCGATGCTGTTCCAGGTCATCAGGTCGGCGACGGTCACGCCGAAGTTCCGCGCGATGCCGCCGAGGGTTTGTCCGGTTTCGACGCGCATGGTAAGCTTGCGCCGTCCGGCGGTGCGGCGGAGCGGATCGCGCTCGGAATCGGGATTGGCCATGTTGTCGCGCGCGACTTTCGACGCGGTGGTCGTTGTCACGCTATGCCGCGGGATGCGCAGCACTTCACCAATGCGCAGGTGCCGCGCACTGGCCAGCCCGTTGGCCTTCACCAACTGTCCGACCGTCACCTTGTGCTTCTTGGCGATCTTGTAGAGGTTGTCGCCGCGACGGACGCGATAATCGCTCGAGGCGATTTCCGTGGTGACGGCCGTGGCGTCGACGCGGGATTTCAGATTCGCGAGATTCATCGCGATGGTTTCGCGGGTGCCTTTCGGGACGCGCAGCGCATAGCTACGCGGGGGCGTGGACGGCTGCAGCAATGTGGGGTTCAGGGTCTGAATCTCTTCCGTCGTCGTCCCCGCCAGCGCGGCGAGATCGCTCAGGTCGTAGGGTTTGTCGGTGGTCACGATGTCATATTCCAGCGGACGCAGCAGCGGCACGTCGGCCAGGTCATATTCCTTCGGGTCGAGCGCGATGATCGAGGTCGCGATGAAGCGCGGCACGTAGTTCTGCGTCTCCTTGGGCAGCAATGGCTGGATGTCCCAGAACGTGGGATTGCGCTTCCCCGACTTCTTGATCGCCCGCGAGATGCGTCCCGCCCCGGCGTTGTAAGCCGCGAGCGCCAGATGCCAGTCGTCGAAGCGGTTGTAGAGGTCGCGCAGATGTCGCGCGGCCGCGCGGGTGGCCATCTCGGGGTCGCAGCGGTCGTCGGTGTGCCAGTCGCCGCCCAGACCGTACATCTCCCCGGTGGATTTGAGGAATTGCCAGAGTCCGACGCACGCCGCCCACGAACGGGCGGTCGGGTTGACGCCGCTCTCGATCATCGTGAGGAAAATAATCTCCTCCGGCATGCCCTCTTCCTTGAGGATCGGGCGCATGACCGGGAAATACCGCCCCGAGCGCTCGAGCCATTTCACGAAATGCTTCCGCATTTTTGTCGTGAAATAGAGGATGTTCTTTTCCACTTCCTCGTTCAACGGCAATGGAATCACCGTCGGCGGCGGATCCTTGAAATGCAACGTGGTCAAATCGACCGCATCGGCGTCCGATGCCTCGTCGGCGAGCGCGGCGAGCGCCGAGGGAGGAACGTCCAGCTCCGATTGCTCGATCGTCCCCGCACAGGCGCGGTACAGGGCCCGCAGTCGCAGATTCAGCTCGGTGTACGCCTCGTCCATTTCGATGTCCGGAAGATAGCTGGCCCGGTGGAGTTTGTCCGAGGCCATGCCACATTGGCCGACCGTGGTCAGCGTGTCTCCCTGCTCGAGGGCCTTGGCCGCGAGCACGATGTGCATGCGCGCACGGTCGAGCAACGGCTCCTTCTCCATGGCGTTGACTTCGGGCGTGGGCACGCCTTCGATTTCCAGTGCGGGACGCGGAATACCCGAGACGCTCTGCGCCGTGATCAGTGAATCGGTATGCGCGGCGGTTTCCTCGCGGGACTCACCGCGCTCGTCCTTCGTCAATTCCCCCTGGGAGGAACAGGCGATGGCAAACGTGGCGGCCACGATGGCCAGGACAACTATTCCGCTTCCCCTGCGATGGTGGGCGTCAATCAAATGCATGGAACCTCGGATCGGGTGGATGGAAGACTCGCTCCGGGGCGGAGTCCCGCAGCGATGTGATCATCCGGCGATAGTCACCGAATCGGATATCTCAGGAAACCTACAAATCACGCTTGAGAAAATCAATGAAACGAACGCCGTAAATTGTTGGAATCATTGGTCCAAAATTTCACGACTTGTGTCGGGTTCTCCTACGGGTTCGGACAGCGACGCGACTTTCTCGAAGACGAGCACGCCGAAGCTTTGATCGGCGGCGACGAATTGCTGAAGGAATGTGTACTCGGGGTTATTCTCGAAAAATTCCATCGGGACGTTCCCGCCAAACTGGCTGTTGCCGTAATGCGTCTCCCAGATCACCACCGAACCCGGCGCGGCCTCGGCCAGGGTCTCGAGCCGCAATCCCCGGTCACGATTGACGTCCTGAATGTCGATGTCCGCGAAGTAACGGAAGAGCACGTGATTGCAATACAACGGACGGGTCCGGAATTCCTCCGGCTGGGCGTCGTACCACTCGGCGGCCTGGCGCACGGTGGTCGCCTCGGCATCGAGCGTGCGCGGCTTCTCGGCATGGAGGGTGAACCCGACCATCACCACCAGCAGCAGGACGGTCACCACCTTCGCGGACAGCAGTCGCAGCGACACGACGGCGGCGGAAACAACGAAGATGCCGATGACCACGGCGATGTGATCGTAGCGCGGCGTGTCGGTGAGAATCAACCCGTTGGTGTCGCGGGCGAGGAAGAGCAGCGCGATCAGGGTGAAGGCACCGAGAATGCCGTACACGATGCCCGGTCGCCGCGTGTCGAATAACGTGTTGACACCCATGGCCGCATAGATCGCGGTCAACGGCGCGATGGAGAGCAGATACCGCCAGTGGCCGGGATTCGCGCCGAAATTCGGAACATCCCACGCCGAGAACACAGCCCAGGCGAACATGACGGTGTAGGTGAAGAACAGGAATCCGTGTTCGGAAATCCGTTCCTTCGCCCGATCGAACGGCAGGAAGGTCTTCCAGTACCCCAGCACGAGCAAGGGTAGCACGACCGGACCGACCATATAGATATACGTCTCGAAGTAGTGCCAGAACGGTTTGTGCGGCACGTCCACCCCGAGCCCGATCCGCTGCATGTCATCGAACAGCCACATCACGTTTCCCGTTGCGAGCCAGCCGATCAGGGCAAGCAGCACGGGTGTCCACGCCAGCGCCAGAAACGGAAGCCACTGTCGGCGCAAGAGGAACAGCACACCGAGTCCGATACTTACCAGGGCGAATTCCTGGCGGATGGCAAAGACATACGACGAAGCCAGCGCTGCCCAGATCCAGCGTTCCCGGTAATAGAAATAGAGCGAGAGCACGATGAACAGCGCAGCGGTGATTTCGGAATACGCACGGAAGGAAATCTGGAGGTACAGTGGTTGCGCGGCCAGGAAGATCGCGGCCACCGAGGCATTCTTCATCTTCATCGCCCGGCCGAGCTTGTAGGTCATCACCACGGTCAGCGCGGCGATGGCGCAATGCGCGAGGGCGACGCCGGGAAACCCGAACAGCCCCGGCACGACGAGCAGGATTTTCCAGCCGGGCTTCGGCTGATTGCCCATGATCGAGAATGGATCGCTCCAGAACTGCCGGATATTGCGGTAATGCCCGATCTCGTCGTCCTGGTAGAAGCCGGTGGATCCGGTGCTGAACCAGTAATAGAGGATCACCAGCAGCGGGAGCAGCAGCCAGATGTATCGGTCGAGGAAGATATCGAGATTGAATCCGTCCAGCGCGGCGCGGCGCGCGCCCGTTTCCGCCATGGCGGATTTCGTCATCCGTTTCCGTGCCATTATGCGCTCCTCCGTGTGGTGTCGGTGTTCGTCGTCGCTCCCCCGCCGGTGCTCCCCGCCCGCCGCACGCTCTCCTGGTAGAGCGCCTCGATGCCCGCGGCCATGGCATCCCAGGAATATTTTTTCTTCTCCTCGATCACCGCGGCACGATAGTCGTCGAAGCGCGCGTGGGTGAAGAAATCGATCACCGCCGCCGCGATGGCGTCGGGACGTCCGGGCGGCACGATGGCGCCCGTGCGGCCGTGGACGATCACCTCGCCGAGTCCACCCACGTCCGTGGCGATCACCGGGCGGTGGAAATTGTAGGCGATCTGGATGATGCCGCTTTGCGTGGCCGATTTGTAAGGCAGCGTCAGCACATCAGCGGCGGAGAAGTAGACGCCGACCTCCTCGTTCGGCACGTAATCGGAGTGGAACACCACCGCGTCGCCGATACCGAGCCGGGCCACCTGGTCGCGATACCGCTGTTCGTTGTTGTAGAATTCCCCCACCACGAGCAAGCGCACGGGCATCGACGCGAGGATCGCGGGCATGGCGTCGAGAATCACATCGAGTCCCTTGTAGTCTCGCACGTACCCGAAAAACAGCAGCACGCGTTCGTCATCGGCGAGATCCATGGCCGGATCGATCGCGCGCAGCCGCGCGCGTGCCGCGGCGCGCGTCGTCTCCGCGCCGAAGATTTCATAGACCGGATGCGGAAGATAGGAGAGTAACGGGTCCGTTTTCCACTGGCGCAGATCGCGTTCGACCGCGCGGGACTGCACGACATAGCTGTCGATGAAACGGAAGGCGAAGCGCGTCAGCAGCTTGTCGCCCGGTCGCCGTTCGTGGGGAATGACATTGTCGCAAATGAACATGGTGCGGGTGGGACGACGCCAGCGCGCAATCGCGGCGATGGTACCGTAGGATGGCGCGAAGAATGGCATCCAGAATTTGAAGACAATCAGGTCGGCGTGCATGGCGCGAATCCGCCATCCCGTCCGGATCCAGTTCAGGGGATTGATCGAATCGATCCACTGCACGCTGTCGACAGGAATGCCCGCGTCACCGCTTTCCTCCTGTGACTTCCCGGGAAAAAGCAGCGTCGGATACTGCCGCGAGAAGGTCACGATGCGCACGTCATGCCGGCGCGAGAGGTATTTCCACAGCAGCCCGACGTAATGCGCGATTCCCCCGCGCAGCGGGTACGCCGTGCCGACAAGCACGATGGTCATCGCGC
>JAVFAS010000013.1:40055-47293 GCA_034002405.1 Bacteroidota bacterium
CGCCCGTCCCGGCAGCAGCGCCCGTCCCGGCAGCAGCGCCCGTCCCGGCAGCAGCGCCCGTCCCGGCAGCAGCGCCCGTCCCGGGGGTCACCGTGGCGGCACGCACGACGGCGTCGAAGACGCGATCGACCTCGAGATGTTCCATGCAGCGGTACTCCTCGTTGCGGCAGGTGGGCTGGAAGAAGCACTGACAGGGCTTCGACGGTTCGAGAATTTCCCCGCGACCGTAGAGTTCGAATTCGTGCCGGTTGAAGATGTTGTTGAACAGGATCAGTGGCTTGTGCAGGCCGATGGCGAGGTGCATGGCCATGGTCACCGCCGACACGATCACATCGCAGCGATCCATCAGGGCGATGAAGTCCGTCAGCGAGAAGTGACCGAGATACGCACCTCCGCTCGCCGCGGCGAAGGCACCGTTCTTCTCGTGTTCCTGCGCGCCACCGAGAAACAGCGGCTGATAGCCTGCCTCGCCCAGCCGCGTCGCGAGTTCCACCCAATACGCGTCGGGCCAGAGCCGGCTCGTCCAGCGTCCCCCGCACCCGGTGTTGAGACCGATGATCGGCCGCGTCGTGTCCATGGCCACCCCGGTCGCTTCCGCCGTCGCCTCGAGGTCGAAGCGTCGGTCGACGTCGAGCACATATTCCTCGCCCCGCCAGTCATAGCCGCAGATCTCGAAGATTTCCCGCACGTAATGCTTGGTGTTCGCCTTGTTACGATCGTCGAATATGCCGGTGAGAAATTTATGCCGCGCATCATCGTCGACCGGAGCGCAGACCCCGTCGATCAAGGTAAAGCCTTTCTTCCGTCCGGCACCGAGGCGGGAGAGGAGTGCGCAGGCCTCGAGATCCTTGTCGAGGTTGATCGCGAGGTCGAATTCCATCGCCTGCAGCGTCAGCACGCTGGCGGCATCGAAGCGCAGCGTACGGTCGACGCCGGCGGGAAGGACCTCGGGCGTGAGGGTCAGCCACCAGATCCGCGCATGCGGGAATTCATGGCGCAACCGCTCGAGCAGCGGCGTGGTGCGGATCACGTCGCCGATGGCGCCGAGCTTGATGATCAGGATATTGCGGTCGATGGGTGCGTAGTAGCCGCAGCCGTCGCAGTGCACGCCCTCGCGTTTGTGCGGCGTGCAGGGAATGTCGCCGCGGAAATGCCGGCAGTCGGCCTTGTAGACGGTGGTATCGGTCATGGTCTTGCTGGTCTGTGGGAAAAGTATCCGCGGTGGGGGCGAAGAACGCCACCATACCGCCCGACGTCAGGGATCAGGGCGCGCCCGACGTGCGCACTATGAAAGTTCCTCGCTCACGTGGTAGTCGCCGGCCTTGGCGTCGGACTTCGTGATCATCTCCGCCAGCAGTCCGGTGGAAATCAGCTGAATGCCCAGCAGCATGAGCAGCACGCCGAGCAGCAACATCGGGCGGTCGCCCACGGGACGGCCCATCAGCCACTCGACCGTGAGCCAGCCGTTGATCAGGAGTCCGGCAAGCAGCATGAATCCGCCGAGCGTGCCGAAGACATGCAGCGGCCGCTGTGTGTAGCGCGAGGTGAACAGCACGGTAAGCAGGTCGAGGAAGCCCTTGAAAAAGCGACTGAGGCCGAATTTCGTGTGGCCGTATTTCCGCGGGTGATGCTGCACCGCCAATTCGGTGACGCTGAAGCCGGCCATTTTCGCGAGCACCGGGATATACCGATGCATTTCTCCGTACATCCGCACCGCCTTGACGACATCGTTGCGGTACGCCTTCAATCCACAATTGAAATCATGGATGCGGATGCCCGAGAGCTTGCCGGTGACGAAATTGAAGAACTTCGACGGGATGGTCTTGGAAATCGGATCGTAGCGTTTTTTCTTCCAGCCCGAGACCATGTCCCACCCCTCGTCGAGTTTCGCGAGCAGCGCGGGAATCTCGGCCGGATCGTCCTGCAAGTCGGCGTCCATCGTAATCACCCGGCGTCCCGCCGCGCGTTCGAAGCCCACCGCCAGCGCGGCTGATTTTCCGTAATTGCGTCGGAAGCGCGCCGTGCGGAAACGGGGGTCGCGCGCATGCAGCGCCCGCAGCGTCTCGATCGATCCATCCTGCGATCCGTCATCGATGAACCACACCTCCCAGGCAGGGGTCAGGCGGGAGAGCGTTTCCTCGAGGCGTGCCGCCAGTTCGGGGAGCGACTCGTTCTCATTATAGGACGGCACGACGACCGAAATCTCGATCCCGCCGCCCGTGACGGGGGTGTGGTGCCGCGGCGGGGCCGGATGCTGTGACGTGGTCTGCAAATGATTGGTCGAGGTTGATGGAAAAAATGAAAAATATCAGGAAAGCGGCTGATATGCAATGAATGAAATTGGTACATTGGGAAATGCGCGGACGAGAACGAGAACCGCCGCGTGTCATTGCGCCGCCCCACGCGTGTTCTCCATCCCGTCTCCCTGCGTCGCGTCCGATTCACCATGTGGAAACTCTTTTACAACGCGCTCATCCTTCCCCCGCTCTGGCTGGGCTTTCGCGTGCTGTGGCTGTTCAACCGGAAGGTGCGACGGGGTCTGCGCGGTCGGCATTCCTCGCTGCAGCGGTTGCGTGTGTTCCTGCGCTCGAATCCCGGCGCACGGCGGCTGTGGGTCCATGCCTCCTCGATGGGAGAATTCGAGCAGGCGAAACCGATCATCGAGGCTCTGCGCGAACGCGAACCCGACCTGGTGATCATCGCGTCGTTTTTCTCCCCATCGGGGTATGAAAACAATCTCCGCTATCGCGCGGTCGATGCCGTCGTGTATCTCCCCTTCGACAGCACACGCCGGGCACGTGCCTTTCTCCAACTCATGCGTCCCACCGCCGCGGTGTTCATCCGCTATGACGTCTGGCCCAATCACATCTGGGCCTGCCGCGAGATGGGTATTCCGGTCATGTTGGCCAACGCGACACTGCGGGAGAATTCCGGACGTTTGCATCCGCTGATCCGCCGTTTCCACCGTCGGATCTACGACAGCATGGAGGCGATCCTCACCGTCTCCGAACGTGACGCCGCGGCCTTTCGAGGTCTCGGTCTTCGCCACGCCCACGTCGAGGCGGTGGGCGACACCCGCTATGACCGCGTCACGGGCCGGGCAGCGCTTTCACGCGCGCGCCTGCTCGTGCCCGATCACATTCTCGCGGAACGCACGACCATCGTGGTCGGCAGCAGCTGGGCCGAGGACGAAGAAGTGCTCCTGCCCGCGCTGTTTTCGCTGCTCGAACGCGATCCACGCGTGCTGGTGGTCATCGTGCCGCATGAACCGACCATCGATCATCTGGAATTTCTCGAATACCGCCTGAACGGGAGCGTAAGCCACCTGCGCTTTTCCTACCTCTCGTCCTGGAATGGGGAGCGCGTGCTTATCGTTGACAGCATCGGCATCCTGCTGCCGCTGTATGCCGTGGCGGATATCGCCTTCGTGGGTGGGGGCTTCAAGAGCAACGTGCACAACACGCTCGAACCCGCCGCCTACGGCATTCCGGTATTATACGGTCCGAAAATCGGGAATTCCCAGGAAGCGCGCGATCTGGCCAACGCCGGCGGCGGTTTTGTCGTCCGCTCGAGCGAGGATGTCCGCACCATGCTCGATCTGCTGCTCACCGACGAGGCTCGCCGCGTCGCGGCGGGAGACGCCGCCGGACGCTTCGTCGCGGCCCGCGCCGGCTCCACCACGCACATCCTCGCGCACATCCTCCCCCTGCTCGACACGACGCGATAATCATCCGCCCGTCGCCGTGGAGGTGTGTGAATGCGGCACCGACGTGCGCGCACGTCATGCCCGTTCGGCGGCCTTGGCCTCGTCCCAGTAGCGGTCCATCTCCTCGAGCGTCGCGTCCGCGGGCGCGCGGCCTTCCTCGCGCAGTCGGCGTTCGACATGGCGGAAGCGCCGGTCGAATTTGTCGATGGTGCGGCGCAGGGCATCCTCCGGATTGACATGAATGAAGCGGCTGAAATTGACGAGGGAGAACAGCAGGTCGCCAACCTCCTCCTCCATTCCCCGGCCGTCGCGGCGCGCCACCGCATCGCGGAGTTCCTCGAGTTCCTCCTGCACTTTCTTCCACACGTCATCGCGATGCGCCCAGTCGAAGCCGATTTTCGACGCCTTGTCCTGCATGCGATGTGCCTTGAGCAGCGCGGGGAGCGAGCGCGGCACGCCGTCGATCACCGACGTACGGCCTCCCTCGTCCATCTTGATCTGCTCCCAGTTCCGCAGCACCTCCCCAGTGTTTTCGACCTTTACATCCGAAAATATATGCGGATGGCGGCGGATGAGCTTGTCGATGATCGCCCGCAGCACGTCGTCGATGGAGAAGCGTCCCCCCTCCTGCGCGATCTGCGCGTGAAACACCACATGCAGCAGCAGGTCCCCCAACTCATGCCGCAACTCATGGTCGTCGCCGTGGTCGATCGCCTCGACCACCTCGTACGCCTCCTCGATCGTATGTCCCTTGATCGAGTCATTGGTCTGCTCGCGGTCCCACGGACACTCCGCCCGCAGCCGCCGCATGATCGCCAGAAGTTCATCAAACGAATATTCCTGCATGCTCTCGTCTCTCGGTGTTTGTAAGGAAACGCATTCTTCCCGTCCGCAAGGTAGCAATTAATTCCCATCCGCTCCCCGTGCGCGGCGCGCGGCATGGCAGGGCGCAACGCGCGGCATTGCCCGGCTTGCAGAATCGCGACGAAACGCCTAGCTTTCCTGCCGACAAACCGTGGCCGCATGAGTGTTGCATACACCCTGAAAGAAAGCTTCGCGGGATTCCGGAGAAACCGCTCCGCCTCGCTGATCACCGTGTTCACGGTGAGCATTTCCCTGCTGCTGCTCGGAGTCTTCGCGCTGATCACGATGAATTTCGCGACCTTCGTCGAACAGATCCGCGCGCGCGTGGATCTGGAGGTGTTCATCAAGGGCGATCTCACCGCCGCGCAGCAGGAGGAGATGGCGGAGATTCTCGCGGGCGTGCCCGGGGTGGAGCACGTGACGTTCATTTCGAAGGAAGACGCGGCGAAGCTGTTCGCCGAGGATTTCGGCGAGAGCTTCGACGACATCCTCGAAGAAAATCCCTTGCCCCAGAGCTACCGTCTTTCCATCCAGGAGGGGTATAACAATGCCGACAGCGCGCGCTTGATCGCCGGACACGTCGAGAAGCTTCGGCTGGTGGAAAGCGTGCATTACCGCAAGCAACTCCTCCAGCTCATTGACCGACGCGCGCGGGCGTTCCAATACGCGGCGCTGTTCATCGGCATCATCCTCGCCCTCAGCGCGGTGATTCTCGTGGCGAACACGATCCGCCTGACGATCTACGCCAAGCGGCACATCATCCGAACGATGAAGCTCGTCGGTGCGACCCCCGCATTCATCCGCATCCCGTTCCTGATCGAAGGTGCCACGCACGGCGTCATCGGCGGCATCATCGCCACCGTGCTGCTCGACGTCGTCTTCACCTTCTTCATCCAACCGCTGTCCGAGGATCTCCTCGTGAACATTGGTGTGACCTATCGTTTTTATTTCGCCCTGATCCTCTCCGGCGGCATCCTCGGACTCCTCGGCTCCGTCCTCTCCATCGGCCGCTTCCTCAAGGAAGCCCTCGTCCACCCCACCTGACCGCCCTTCGTCATCTTGTCATCTTGTCATCTTGCCATCTTGTCATCTTGTCATCCTTCCATCTTGTCATCTTGTCATCCTTCCATCTTGTCATCCCATCCTCCCCACCATCCCGAAATACCCCATATACCTCGCCCCCCCATGTTTCCGGTAGACATCGATCTCATGTTTGTAATGCTTGACCAGCGCCTTCTGATGTTTCATGCCCTCGAAGCGTGATTTGGCGATACCGCGCACAGTGTCGTGGAACTGGCGGTAGAAGGGATCGAGGACGTCGGAGCGATCCTCGAGCGCCAGCACCTCGACGCCACGTTCTTCCAGCAGCGCGCGCACGGCGGGCGGGGTGAGCACCTTGTGATCGGGACTCTCCCAGACATCGCGCGCGAAGGTCGGGACATCCTCCTCGAGCCAGCAGGAATCGGAGGCCAGCAGCCAGCCGCCGGGCGCAAGCACGCGCAGCACTTCCTTGATCACCTTCCCCGGTGGATAGCTGGACAGCACACCTTCGAGCAGCACGACGGTGAATTGTCCCGGTCGGAAATTCGTCGCGACCGGTGCCATGAACTGCAGCGACACGCGCGGTGCGAGCTTCATCTCCGCCGCCGCCATCTTTGCATAGAACACCGACTCCGAATCCTCCTCGATACCGACGATGCGCCCGTCGAAACACCCGGCCAGCGCCAGCGCATTCTCCCCTTGCCGACAGCCCATCAGCAGCAGCGATGCGTCCGCATCGCGACGGACCTCCTCCGGCACCCGCTCGACCAGCTCCCGGCTCAAGTCCGGTCCCCCCGGCGTCAAATGATAAGGAAACAGACTCTCACTCATCTTTACCTCTTTCCTTCTTTACCTCTTTCCTTCTTTACCTCTTCCCCCACCCACGCCGCCACCACCTCCACGGCACGCGGATTCTCCCCGCCGTGCGGCACGATGATATCGGCATACCGCCGGCTGGGCGCCACGAAACGTTCGAAGCCCGGACGCACGGTGCCGAAGTACTGGTCCCGCACGGAAGTGAAGGAGCGCCCGCGCTCGACCATATCGCGTTCGACGCGTCGGAGGATGCAGACATCGGCGTCGGCGTCGACATAGACCTTGAGATCCATCCGCGCACGCAGTGCCGCTTCGGCGAGCACGAGAATGCCTTCGACGAGGATGACGGGACGCGGTTCAAGGATGCGCACCTCCGTTTTCCGACGGTGCGTGGAGAAGTCGTAGATCGGCTGTTCCACCGCCGTGCCATCGCGCAGCGCGGAGAGATGCGACGCACAGAGTTCCGTCTCCAGCGAGTCGGGATGGTCATAGTCGATGCGCGCGGGATCGGGCACGGGCATGCGCGCGAGATCGTGATAATAGGCGTCGTGCTGGAACAGCAGCACGCGCGCCTCGCCCAGGCGTTCGATCAGACGCCGGCAGAGCGTGGTCTTTCCCGAACCACTGGCGCCGGCGATGCCGATGACGAGAGACCGGGTGTGATGCTGGACAGGAGAAACGTCGTTCATTGCGGGGTTGCGGACCGGTGGCGAGTGGTTATCTGCTTCGGTAACATACGAATTCCCGCGTTGCCTTTTCCACCGTGGATGACGCCACGCTCCGCCCCGTACGCCACGCTTCGCCCCGTACG
>JAVFAS010000013.1:47393-59487 GCA_034002405.1 Bacteroidota bacterium
CGCCCCGTACGCCACGCTCCGCCCCGTACGTCCCGATCACGGACCTTCCTCCTCCCGCTCGCGCTGCTACGCAGCATCCCGAATGGTGGCGCCGACGCGCGGTCCTTCCCCGCCGCGACACGCCTCCTGCATGTGCGGACCCCGGGAGGAAGTGAAAAACACACGGTGTCCTCCGCGGTTGGTCTCCCCATCCGCGCTTCCGTGTTATCCTCGCGAAATAAAAAAAATCCCCGGTGAGAAACCGGGGATCGATCGGGTGCCTGGAACAGGAGTCGAACCTGCACGCCCTGTACGGACACTACACCCTGAATGTAGCGCGTCTGCCAATTCCGCCATCCAGGCAAGAGTACAAATATACGTCCCGGCGGCGGAGAAAAGCAAGACGCGGCGAGGAATTCTTCCCGCGTCAGGAGAGGGTGGTGGTGACGGGAGGCATGTGACGGGGTGGCGAACAGGAGGCCCCCGGTGGGAAGTGCGGGGGTCGGGACCGTGCCGTCATGCGCGAATCCGGTCCCGTCGCATCCGGTCGCGACCGGTCAGGGAACCGGATCCCCCCTTGGGGGTAGAAAACTTTATTGACAAATCTGCACATGCGCGGTATATTGCCACACCTGCACAATGTGCAATTCTTCTTCACCGTATCACACAGGATTTCCGATGGCTCTCGAAAAAACTCCCCAGGCCGACATCAGGTCGAAGACGAGGCGATGGTATGAAGTCTCGCTCATCATCGCGCTTGTGATCGTGACCGCGGCATTCGCCTTCTTTCCCCAACTCGAGAAGGAAGAAGTCGTGATCAAGGCGGACCAGGAAATCGTCAATGTGCAGGACATCGACAACACGCGGCAGGAAAACCGTCCGCCGCCGCCGCCGCGTCCGCCGATTCCCATCGAGGCGCCGAACAGCGACGCGATCGAGGACATCGACATCAGTTCCGAGTTCGATATCGAGGAGCAGATGGAAGCGCCCGCCGCTCCGCCCGCACCGAAGAAGGAAGTACAGCAAGAGGAAGAAGTGTACTTCGAGGTGGTGGAGGATCCTCCGACGATCAAGGGCGGACTCGATGCCGTGCGCAAGCACTTGGTGTATCCCGATCTCGCCATTCGCGCGGGTGTCGAGGGCACGGTGATCGTGCTGGCGTACGTGAACAAGGACGGCGTGGTGACCGGTACCGACGTGGTGCGGGGCATCGGCGGTGGCTGCGACGAAGCGGCGATGGATGCCGTGCGCAAGGTGAAATTCAATCCGGGCATGCAGCGCGGCAAGCCGGTGAACGTGAAGGTTTCCGTGCCGGTGAAGTTCCGTCTCAACTGATCGCGCACGCCGGGTTCCCCGCGCGGGGCCCTGTATTCCGGACCCATTGATCTTTTATCGCCGCTCGCCGCCTTCCGCGGCGAGCGCGATTGTTTTTGTGAGTCGCCCGCGTGCTGACTACCTTGCATGCGGCGCACAACACCCGACCGTCACTCCCATCATAACCCATGAGTCTGTCCATGAAGAAACGTATTGCGACCCTGCTGGCGCTGCTCCCGATCGCGGCGCTGATCATCACCGCCTGCTCTTCCGACGCGATCACCGATTCTCTCGCGATCGAATACGGCGAGATTTTCATCGCCACGGAAAAAGCCGGCAGCGAAACCACCGTCAACGGCACGATCACCGTGCGCCTGATCAACCGCACCGAGAAGCAGATGAACGTGGGGTTCCTCGAGGGCGAACTGATCAGCGTGGCGACCGGCGAGTCGGTGCTGCGGTTCCGGCCGATCATTCCCGATTCGTACGGGTCGATTTCCACCCTGCGCCTGCTCCCGAAGGAAGCGCGTGACGTACCGGTGGTGATGCCACTCGGCCTGCAGGCCTTTGACCGCGCGAAACATCCGCAGGTCGTCGTGGGCATGTCCTTCCAGACCACCGACGGCTACCGCACCGACGTGAAGAGTCTGCCGGTCACCGTCGGCACGAAGTGATCCACGCGTGACGCCGCCAACACCGTCCGTGCGTTCCCTGCTGCCGATCGTGCTCGCGGTCGGCATCGCCGCCTGCGCGGGCATCGCCTGCACGGGCGCCGACGGCAGCGTGGACGGCGACGCGGCATCACTGCCCGAAGGACTCTGGTGCGCGCCGGTGGAGACATTGGTGTGGAACAACGTGATGCCCGGCACGCGCCCCCGTTGCAACGCCCTGTTGCAGCTGCGTCTGGTCAATCGTGGCGGCGAGGCGATCGCGTTGGACACCCCCGAAGCGATCATCGCCGCGGCCGAGGACAACCAGCCGATGCGCCGTTTCACGCCGCTGATGTCGATCGATGACCGCCGTGTGCGCGACCTGCGGCTCGCGCCGGGGGATTCGATCGACGTGATATTCCGCGCGCCGGATTTCGGACTCGAGCCCATTGACAACGCGCGCCATCCGCGGGCGCGCATCCTGCTGCGCATGGCCGCCTCCGGCGGCACGCCGCTGCGCTTCCGCGGTCCGGTCACCGAGATCTTCGTCACCCAATAGGATGTCCATGCACATCTCCCTCGCGGCATTGATGCTTCACTGCGCCGCGGCCATGTTGTCGGCGTCCGTTTCCCACGCACAGGACGCGGACACCGTGCGTCCGCTGGTCGAGATCCACCGTTTCGGCGATTTCGTATCCGCCGAGGCGCTGTCCGCCGATCAGTTTGGCAACGTCTTTATTGTCGACGCCGGAACTTCGACGCTTCGCAAATTCGATCTCCGGGGACGCCTGCTCGCCGAGACCGGCGGTCCGGGGTGGGACAACCAGCAGTTCGATCGCCCGACCGGTCTCGACGCACGTCCGGGCATCACGGTGTATGTCGCCGACATGGGCAACAGCCGCGTGTCGCGCTTCGACCGGGATCTGAATTTCATGGCGACCCAGCGGGGCGACGACGGCACCATCGATCCCGGCTTCGGCTACCCGCTCGATGTCGTGCAATCCTCGCTCGAGCAGTTCTTCGTGCTCGACGGCGAAAACGCGCGTGTCCTCGCCCTCCGTGGACTCAACAGCGTCGAACGCGTCTTCGGCGGCATCGAATCGGGCGAGGGCCGATTAAAGGACCCGGTTGCCCTCGCGAGCGACGGCAGTCGGCTGCTGTACGTACTCGAAAGCGATCGCGTCGTCGTCTTCGATCATTTCGGCAGCTATCTCCGGCAGTTCGGACACGGGCGATTTTCCGATGCCCAGGGCATCGCCGTTGGCCGCGGTATCGTGCTCGTCGTCACGCCCGAGCGCTTACAGCTCTTCACCGACGATGGCACGCATGTGCGGGATATCGGACGTTCGCATCTGGTACTCGCCGGCGACGTGGAGGAATTCCGCGACGCGGAGATCGCCCCGCCTCATCTTCTCATCCTGACCACTCATCATTGTATACTCTTCCCCGTGTCGGACATCGCGCGGGGATCATAGCAAGGAGGATATTCCATGGCCTACGGACTCAACAAGGTGATGCTCATCGGGCATCTCGGCAGCGATCCCGAACTGCGATACACCGAAGGAAACATCCCGGTCGCGAGTTTCAGCGTCGCGACCAACGAATCATACAAGGACCAGAACGGCAACCTCGTCGAGCGCACCGAGTGGCATCGCATCGTCGCTTGGCGGAGATCCGCCGAAGTGATGACCGAATTTCTCCGGAAAGGATCGAAAGTCTACATCGAGGGAAAACTGCAGACGCGGTCGTGGGACGACAAGGACGGCAACAAGCGCTACATGACCGAGGTCGTGGTCAACGACTTCATGTTCCTCGACAGCAAGGGCGGCGGTGATCGTGGCGCGCAAAGCGCCCCCGGCGTTCCCCCACCTCCTCCCGAGCCCGCCTCCGGCGGCGAGAAAGAAGACGACCTTCCGTTCTGACCTCCCCCACCCCTGACCATGCACATGGCGGTCCCGCGCACTGCGAGACCGCCATGTTCTTTTCGATCACCACCCGTCACGGCCCCCACCACCCGTCACGGACCCCACCACCACCACCGTCATCCCGAGTAGCGGCACGCGACGAAGGAGCGTGACGCGTATCGAGGGACGAAGGAGCGTGACGCGTATCGAGGGACGAAGGAGCGTGACGCGTATCGAGGGACGGCAGGGGCATATTCAGGTACTCACCTCTTTTTCCCTTTTTTCCCCCCGCGCGCATTCGTATTCTTGCCCTGACCTACATCACAGTCTTTAGGGAACAACAAAAGGAGGACTCTCATGTCGTACGGTCTGAACAAGGTCACATTGATCGGCAATCTCGGTGCCGATCCCGAGTTGCGCTACACCGAGGGAAACGTGCCCGTCGCGAGTTTCAACATTGCCACCAACGAATCGTACAAGGACCAGAGCGGCACACTGGTCGAGCGCACCGAATGGCATCGCATCGTCGTCTGGCGCAAGCTCGCCGAGGTGCTGGCCGAGTATCTCAAGAAGGGGTCGAAAGTCTATCTCGAAGGCAAACTACAGACCCGCACGTGGGAAGACAAGGACGGCATCAAGCGCTACACCACCGAAGTTGTTGTCAACGACTTCATGTTCCTCGACAACCGCGGCGGAGGAAACGGCAACGGACATGGCGTCGGCGCGCACAGCGCCGCGGTCCCGGCGGGCGGCACCCCCGCTCCGCCACCCGAGTCCACCGACGACGATCTCCCATTCTGATTTCTCCGCGCAAATCTTGCATTTTTACCCTCACAGCCTTATTTTTATAAGGCTGTACGGACGCATAGCTCAGCTGGTCCAGAGCGCACGCTTCACACGCGTGAGGTCGTAGGTTCAAATCCTACTGCGTCCACGAATCCTTTGCGTACCACGTTTCCAAAACCGTGGGACCAAGGTGGGACGAAAAAACGAGGCCTGTTCAACAACGTTGGACAGGCCTTTCTCATGTTCGACCGGCATGCCGGCCTCACGAGGGTGACGAGGAAGGTGGATTGTATCACATTCGCAGGCCGGTACGAGGTTGAAACGAACGGGTCAACGCGAGGCGCATCCTCACACTGACCGATGCTGCCGAATCGATGCGAATCGGAATCGCTGATACCCCCTCCACGTCCCGGCAAGTCCGAGGAAGCTGAAGAGCATGGCCGGCTCGCGATACTCGGGTGAAACGACGCTCGTGACAATCATGACAGCCGTTGCGGCGCACAGCACCAGGAATTGCCAGTTCTTTCGGACGAGGGACATCGCGTCCTCCACATGATGATCGTGAGTCAATGTACAAATCGCCCCGTCCAGCGTCAATACGATGGTCGACTGATGCATCCGAAATCCGGGTCGTGTCGGGTGCGTTGGTTTTCTCCGCATATCGGATCGAAGTATCCGGTTTGCGCAATGCCGCCTCGTTCGGAAATCGAATGGCGGCATGCGGTTATTTCTTGCCCAGAACGAACTGCCAGAGCGTCCCGTTTATCCCCTTCAATGTGAGAGCTGTACCAACGTCCTCCACAGGAAATGTGCTGTAGTTGAAATCCCAGCCTCGTCCGTCATCGTCGTGAATCGAAACCGTTGAAGCCGACTCGTCAAGGATCCAGTTCATATTCCAGGTCTCCCGTTCGCCGGTTGGCCAGACAATGTTCATCTGGATGCGACCATTTTCGACATCCCAGTACGATCCCGATGCGAAATAGGCATCCGTGTCCATGTTCCATGTCTGAACCACCGCCCACCTTCCGTCCAACGGCCCTGCATTCCGACGCTCTTCTGCTGCCTGAATCTCGCGTGCTTTCACGTCGACTCGTTCGCGTGAGCCCAAGATAAACTTCTTTGCTGTCTCCAATTCCGATGCAAACGCTGGCAGCACAGTTGTGTTCGCAAATGAGGCATTGAAAATCGGTGCGTCATTGGCGTTCATCCCTTCAGCGTGCGTTTCGTAATCAGGCATCTCAGTCTCCAGTATGGAGTTGATCTGCCACTTTGGCCCTCCGTCCCAGACAAATTCGTATGAGCCCTCGTCGTCCGGATCCGAGTCAAGCATTTCTTCGATCATCGGGATGGCCATCTTGCATCGAAGGAGAAGTACGATATTTCGGGCCGGATCCGAAAGTGGATCGTCCGGCGAAATGTTCAGCCGGTATGCGTACATTTCTTGGTCCGGGATATCATACGTTGTGTTCAATATTTCGACGGCCTTATCGAACTCTCCCTTCTCGATCAGCGGACCTGCCTTCGCCAAGAGACGCGCGGCTTCCAGATTCCCGTGCTCAAGGGCAGCGATATCGATGTCCCGTAAGAGGGCGGTCGCGTCCTCGTACTTCCTCTCACCGAGAAGAGCACACGCATCGTGATATTGTGAATCCGGCGTGCCGCAGGCACCCAGCGCAATCGCGAGCAACACAAGGATCAGTGTTGTCAAACGATCTACGGAACAGAATCTGGAGAATGAAGTCATATTTTCCTCGTCGTGCATGAGAAAATAGATACTTGCGTTGGGACCTACTTCTCTATTTGTGCCCGACGGGCCTCGTGGTGAAAATCACCCGCGCCGCATTCTCATTCCCTTCAATTTCCTCGCTTCCTCTTCCCCCCATCCTCTTCCTCGCACCCGATCCAGGCGCGGAGTTTTTTCAGCCAGGGCTTGAAGCCGTACCGCCGGGCTTCGCGGTACGCCTCGCAGGGCGTGAGGCCTTCGACCTCGATGCGGTATTTCGCGATGAGGGCGCCCGTGCGGTCGGCGCCGTGCGCGCAATGCAGGTAGACGCCGCCGCGCGAAAGCAGATCGCGGATCTTCCGCCAGTTCTCCTCCGAGGGCGGCGAGGCACCGAGATAGACCGGGACGTACTCGATGCCGAGGTCCTCGGACCAGTCGATCTCGGTCGCACCCTTTTTCGGCAATGCGTCCTTGGCGAGGTTGATGATGGTGCGAATGCCGTAGACCTCGCGCATCGAATCGAGCTGCGCGCGCGAAGTGATGCGCGCCCCGCGGTAGTTGCCGTTGACCGTGGTGTCGAAGTTCGTCGGCAACCAGGGAAATGGTGAGCGGACCTGGGCGGGGAGGGAACCCGGCAGCAACGCCGGAAGCACGAAAAGAAAAAGCAGGGAACGCAACAGCACACCGCGTCGCACCAGTGCGTCGGGATGGAACCGTGCCGCCGGATCGGGCTGTGCCGCCGGATCGGGCCGTGTCGCGTGATTGTGAGGAGAACTATGTGAATGGGGGTGGGGGATCGTGTGCATCTCTTCTCCTGTTCGCATCTGGATATAATACACGATTCTTGCTTCCGAAAACAGGGAGAAACGATGCACTCGCTTGATTCTCGTCGCGGGGTTCCGTACTATCCATCCATTATTCGACGTGATGCCCGCATAACAATGGAAGACTTCCACGGAAGATCCACCTGCAATCCATATCGATAGACTGACCGGGCCGGCCGGCCCTGCTCCCACGCTGACTTTCCTCATCCACGATACACGTTCCAGGAGCATCAATGAAGTCACGTTTGTTTCGACATGTGGGACATGTGTTCCACCTCCTCCCTATTCTCCTTCTCCCCTTCATGACCACGCAGGCGCAGTGGAGTTCCGACCCCGCGGTAAACAACCCGATTGTCCGCGCGGGCGGAAACCAGACCGCCCCCCGCATCATCAGCGATGGTAAGGACGGCGCGATCATCTGCTGGAGTGACGAGCGACATGCCGCCCAGAGTGCCTTCGACATCTATGCGCAGCGCATCGACAAGGATGGCTTCGTGCGCTGGACGGTGAACGGCAATGTGATTTGCGATGCCGCCCTGTCGCAGCTGACGCCGGATATCGTGTCGGATGGCGCCGGTGGCGCGATCATCGCGTGGACGGATACCCGCGACGGGAACAATGACATCTATGTCCAGCGCATCGATTCCTCCGGCACCGTGCTGTGGAAGGCGGATGGCGTGGCCCTGACGACCGACACCAGCAACCAGGCCGATCCGAAGGTCACCAGCGACGGCCAGCATGGCGCCATCGTGACGTGGAACCAGAATCTGGGCGGCTTTCCGCCGAACACCAAGATCCTTGCCCAACGCGTCGATGCGTCGGGAACGCCGCTGTGGAGCGCGCCGGTCGCGGTCTCCGGAAAATTCCGCTACTGCAATGCCCCTGTCATCGCCTCGGATGGCGACGGCGGCGCCTATATCGCCTATGCGTATTTCGACCGGCCCGAGTATGACGTCTATGCCCAACGCATCGACGCGAACGGCGCCGTGCTCTGGGCGGCGAATGGCGTGGCCATCGCGAATCCGAGCGGCACGCAAGACTCCCCCGTCATCATCGCCGATGGCGCGGGGAATGCATTCATCGCGTATCTGGACTGGCATTCCGGAGCCATCCCCGACGTGAATCTCGTCGTCCTGAAAAAGGACGGATCGAAGGCGGCATCCATGCGCGCGACGTCGACGTCTGGCGGACAGGCCAATCCGAAATTGTGGAACATCGCGCCCGGCGTGGCCGGTGTCGTGTGGGATGACGGCCGCGTGTCGGGCAAGCGGCGGGTGTTCGCGCAAATCATCGACACCCTTGGCGTGAAGGCCTGGGCGGCCGACGGCGTGGCGGTGACCACCCACGCCGGCGACCAGATCGCGCCGAATGTCATCGGTGATGGCAACGGCGGGCTGATCGTCGCGTGGGAAGACCGGACCAAGGGCGCCATCGAAGGTGATATGTACGCGCAACGGCTGTCCGGCACCGGGTCGACGCTCTGGGCGGCAACGGGCGTTCCGGTCTCCACCGCGGCGAGAATCCAGCAGTTTCCGAGAATGATCCCCGATGGCCATGGCGGCGTCATTCTGACCTGGGAGGATTTCCGGCTGTCACTGTCGAATGCGGACATTTTCGCCGCGCGACTGCTCGACGACGGAACCTTCCCGATCGGTCCCCCCGTGCTGGATTTCTCCGCGAAATCCGTCGCCTTCGGCACCGTCGCGCTCGGAACCACGGCGACAAAGAATCTCACGCTCACGAATACCGGCGGAAGCGAGGTGACGATCGCATCGGTCAGCAGCAGCGATCCGCGTTTCAGTCTGACGACCGACGAAAACACCATCGTCCCGGGCGGCTCGCTCATCGCCCGGGTACGCTACCAGCCAACGGATAAAAATATCCGCAATGCCGTGATCGTCGTCGAGAGCAATTCCGTGTTCAGTCCCGATACCATCACGGTCAGCGGCGCGGCCACCGGCACGCCGGCGATTCTCACTGATCGCATGGCGCTGGATTTCGGATCGGTGGGCATCGGTTCGAGCAAACCGCTCGTGCTGCGCATCTCGAATCCCGGCAATGACACGCTCGTCATTTCCTCCATCGCGACAAACAACCCGCGCTTCACCACGGCGGTCACCGCACGCACCCTCGCCCCGGGCGAGGAATTCGACGACACGATCCGCTTCACTCCCACCGCGGCGGGTGCGGTCGGGGGAAACCTCACGCTGACCAGCAATGCCCCAACCTCGCCCACCGTGGTCACACTGTCGGGATCGGGCACGACGGACGTCACCATGCTGATCGAACCGACAGACATTTCCTTCGGGAACGTCCCGGTCGGCGCCGTCAAGGACAGCACCCTCACCATCACCAACGGCGGCAATGACACGCTGCGGATTTCGGCGATCACCGTCGACGATGCACGCTTCATGCTCGTGTCGTCGGTCGCGAACATCCCCCCCGCGGGTACGCTCGGCTTCACGGTGCGCTTCAGCCCCGACGCAACCGGCGCGTTCAACGGATCATTCACCATCACCAGCAATGCCAGTGGTTCGCCGCATGTCATCGCGGTGGATGGCGTCGGCGTCAACGATCCGGCGATCAGCTTCGATCCCGCCGAACTCGATTTCGGCGAGGTGGAAACAGGAAAGTCCAAGGATCTTCCCCTCACCATCCACAACACCGGCACGCTGACGCTGTCGGTCACCGCGCTCACCTCGAGTCACGCGGACTTCGTCCCCCAGCACACCGCGTTCGAGATCCCGGGCGGCGCATCCTTCGCGGCTACCATCCGCTTCACCCCGAGCGCAATCGGCGATCGCGCCGGCACGCTCAGCATCGTCAGTAATGCCGCCTCCTCTCCCGACGCGGTCGAACTGCGTGGCACGGGGACTGATGTCTCGTCGGTGGAATCCCCGCGATCCGTGCCGGGCGTGTTCACGCTGCATCGGAATTATCCGAATCCCTTCCAGCCATCCACCACCATCCGCTACGACCTCGAAACGTCCGCGCCCGTGCACCTGACCGTGCATGACGCCGTCGGACGCACGGTGGCGACGCTGGTCGATGAAATCCAGCATCCGGGCGAGTACCGTGCACGGTGGAATGCCGCCACGGCCGGACCCGGTCTGTATTTCTACCACCTCCGCGTCGGTCTGCGGGAAGCATCCGGGACGATGATCCTGATGAAATAATCGCGGTGGAATACGGCCCCCGTATTCCGTCATGAAAAATCCCCCGGCATGTCATGCCGGGGGATTTTTTTATCACGGGACGTCGTCGTGGTGACGTGTCGTTCCCGCATATCCGCATTACAATCCGCGTGTGTTCGTTTCCGGTCCGCCGCTCACGGAGTCATGCATCTGCCTTGCGGGAGCGGGGGAATCTCGCTACTTTTCATGGATAGGCTGATTTCTGGGTACGTCGAATGGCAATGCCACGCCGCGACGTTGACTGCATCCTTCGATTCGTGAGGAATATGAAACCGCATCGATATATTTTCACCCCCCTGCTCCATTCCGTCGGACTGCCGCTCATGTTCCTTGCGTTCCTTGCCGCGGGCTGCGGCGAGGGCAGCGGCGGCAAGCGTCCGGCGGGCGACGCGGCGGTCCTCGCGGAAGCCTGGCTCGTGCGACCCGAGCCGCACACCGTTCGCATTCGCGCGACGGGTGATCTCCTGCCGCGCGAGGAAGTCGAGATCAAGGCACCGGTCGCGGGCAATGTCCGCGCCATCCGCTTCCGTGAGGGGCAACGTGTCGCCACGGGCGCGCTGCTGGTGGAGATCGACGACCGGAACTGGGTCGCGCAGAAAAAGGGACTCGAAGCGCGCCTGCTCTCCGCCGAGAGCGAGTTGCATCGCAAGAAGAAACTGCTCGCGGTCAATGGTGTCTCCGTCGAGGAGGTGGAGCAGAGCACCGCCGAAGTCGACGGACTCAAGGCGCAGATCGAGGCGCTCGCGGTGACCATCGACCTCGCCGCCGTGCGCGCACCCTTCGCCGGCCGCCTTGGCATGCGGAATTTCAGTACCGGCGCCTGGCTCACGCAAGGCAGCGTGATCACACGGCTCGTGCAGACCGACGGCATGAAGGTCAACTTCACCATTCCCGCGCAGTACGCCGCGGCGGTGGCCACCGGACAGGCGGTCACCGTGATCTCGTCGAATGGCCGCGACACGGCCATGGCCCGTGTCTACGCGGTCGATCCGCGCATCAGCAGCACATCGCGCAGTCTGCAGCTGCGGGCGCTGCTCGACGGGACACCGCGCGGCTTCGTGCCGGGCGATTTCGTGCAGGTGCATGTCGACGTGGAGCGCAAGGACGCGGCGCTGCTCGTGCCGGCCGAGAGCATCATTCCCGAGCTGAACACGATGTCCGTCTACATCCTTCGCGACGGCATCGCGGTGCGCCGTGAAGTCACGACCGGATCGCGCACCGATACCCGCGTGGAGATCCTCGACGGCATCGCGCCCGGCGATACGGTGCTCACCAGCGGATTGATGGGCGTGCGCGAGGGCAGTCCCGTCACGCTGCAGAAACTCCACGGGACGGAGACGGAATGACGCTTTCCGATCTGAGCATCAAGCGACCGGTGCTGACGACGGTCTTCGCCATCGCCATCGTCATCTTCGGCGTCGCCGCATTCATCTCCACCGGTGTGCGCGAGTATCCGAGTGTCGACCCACCGATCATCACCGTACGCACGGATTATCCGGGCGCCAACGCCGAGATCATCGAATCGCAGATCACCGAGCCGCTCGAGATCCAGATCAACCGCATCGACGGCATCAAGACGCTCACCTCGATCAGTGCGACGGGGCGCAGTACCATCCGTGCCGAATTCTCGCTGGACATGGATCTCGACAACGCCGCCAACGATGTGCGCGACCGCGTCTCCCAGGCCGTCCGCAATCTTCACCCCGTTTGCGATCCACCG
>JAVFAS010000014.1:0-41097 GCA_034002405.1 Bacteroidota bacterium
GACGCGTCGTTGAGCTTGTCGGGCCAAAACGACGGCCAGGTCTTGCTGTCGGTATAGAGCGCGACACCCTGCTGGCTGCTGTTGAGATAGCCGGCCACGGGCTCCCAGGTCCAGGGAATGCCGGCGGGGGACTCATCCCGGCGGCGCGTGGGGCGGTCGACGGGCACGGAAACCACGCTGTGGAAGACCTTGCCGTCGGAGCGCACCTCGGCGCCGACAAAAGGACTCACATCTCCGAGATATCCGTTGTTGTCGTAGATCCACGAGCCGCGGGGACCGCCGGTCGGCGGCTGGCCGATCACGCCCCAGTTGCCGAAGACGGTTTTGACGCGGTTTCCCGCCACCACATTGGAGCGTCGGTATTCACGCCCGCTTTGCGCGAGGACCTGCGTGCCAAGCAGCAGCAACAGCACGCCGACGAGGATGGAGCATTGACGTTTCATAGGGGTCCGTGCCTTGGCTGATATTTTCATTTCGGTCATGGGACCTCCTAGAACTCGAGATTGACGCCCAGCTCGAAACGCCGGGGTTCGGAGTAGAAGGTCGGATTCAAGAACCACTCCTCGACGGTGTTGACGTACTCGGGCGTGTTCTGTGCCTTGACGCGCGCGAGGTCCGTGGTGTAACCCGCGCGTCCGGTGTCGTCATACACGCCGTATTCGTTGAGCACGTCGAAGACATTGAACACACGAAGGAACACGATCAGGTTGGTCCATCCCAGCGACAGCGACTTGTAAAGCCGAAGATCGGCGTTGAGCGTACTGGGCTTGATCTGGCTGTTGGTGATCAGCGAGGTGATATCCTCGCTGCGCCGCGGGGTGTAGGGCATGCCACTGCCGTACTGCATGATCAGACTGCCGCCGTAGGATGGCCCCGCGTACGACACCGAGGCGTTCGCCGTGTGGCGCTGGTCCCAGCTGAGCGGCGTCAACTGCACCTCGGGCAGGTCGCCGCGCGCGGCGGCCTGCTGCGCGGCGTACGGATCGGAGGCCGTGCCGCGCACGATCTGAAAGGTGTAGTCGAAGGTCGCGGCGAGTCCCCCTGCGAAGCGCTTGTTGAAGGACAGCACCAGACCGCGCGTGTGCGCGAAGTCGCTGTTGACGACTTTCGAATACGTCGCCGAACCGCCGAAGACGGTGATCTGGTCGGCGCGGGTGCCGGCGAGATTGCGCGTATCGCGGATATAGGCCGTGATATCGAGGGAAATGTCGTCACCGAGTTGTTGCTGCAATCCAATTTCCGCGTTCGTGGTCTGTTCGGGTTCGAGATCGGCGTTGCCGATCGTGCCCTGGTTCCCGGTGCCGGATCCGATCTTGAAATATGGATTGGTATACAACAATTCGAAGCGCGGGATCTGGAAGAATTCCCCATACGAAAAATGCAGGACGCCCCGGTCGGTGATCGGGAACGCCGCGCCGAAACGGGGACTGAATTGATACTTCACCTCGGTGTCGCGGTACCAGTACGCCTCGCGCTCGGCCACGGTCACATCGGGTTCTCCGGCATCCTGGAATCCATTGCCGTTGAGATCGCGGTAGCGGTTTTCGGGACGGATAGGATCAAAGATATTCGGATCGGATGGATCGCGAAGAACCTGTCCCGCCGGATCGAACATGTCGACGCGCAACCCGACGTTGATGATGAGATCATCGAATTCCATCTTGTCCTGAATATATGCCGCGAGTTCCATCGGCGTGCGCGTGTATTCATCGTGATAGATGGTGCTCACGTCGAGCACGCGCGGATTGATGAAGGGATTCCCCGTTGCCGGATCGAATTCCGTCTGTGCTTCCGCGGGACGCAGGGTGATGTTGTTGAAGAACAGTTCGTGGAAGCTCGCCTGCAGTCCCGCCTTGACGAGATGCTGCTGGTTGAGCTGGCTGGTGATATCGAACTTCCCGACCATGGTCGTCGTGTTCCGCTCGAAATGCGAGAGGTCCGTTCCGCCGGTCGCGAAACTGTACGAGGTCAGTTGCGTCAGGACGTACGGATGCACGTAACGCGCATCGTTGATATCTTCATACACATACCGCTGGAAATTCTTGTCGAACATGGAAAAGCCGAGCGTGTAGTAGGTCGTCGGGGAGATCACATGCGTCAGCTGCGCCAGGTGTGTCTGTCCGAGGCGGTAATTGGTGGGATTGCCGTCGGGATTGAATACATAGAACTGATTGTAATCCTTGTACCACACATCGTCGTAGATATACTGATACCAGAATTTCAGTTCGTTGCTGATGCGGAAGTTCAATTTCGCCTGTCCGTAGAATTTTTCGCTCTCGTTCATGGACACGACGCTCCGATCGCCGAGGCCGGTCTCCGGATCACGGCTTTCGATGAAACGCCCCGCGCTGTCGATATAGGCAACGTTGGACGGATTGTAGCGCCGCTCGCCGTTGAGCCAGCCGCCGAAGCCGTTGTAGCGACCATTTATCGTGAAGAACACGCGGTCGGGAATCACTGGTCCGCTCAGGGAGAGGTCGAGATTGCTGATGGCCAGCGGTTCGACATTGTCGATCTCACGATAGATATCCGTGTGCGAGGAGACATAATCCCCGAGATACGCACCGAGAGAACCGCTGAATCGGTTGCTGCCGTCCTTGGTCGCGATGTTGACGATGCCCGAGAGCGCCTGCCCGTATTCGGCATTGAAGGCGCCACTGACCAACTGCAATTCCTGCACCTGGTTCTTGTTCACTTCGACCACCGTGCCGCCGTCATAGACGTCGGTGACCGGAACGCCGTCGATCCAGTACGCGACCTCGCCCTGGCGGCCGCCGCGCACGTGTCCGTCGATGTATCCCGCCTGCAGGTTCAGCACTTCACTGACCTCGGTGACCGGCAGTGCCGCGATTTCCTCATTGCCGACCACGGAGGTGGAAGCGGTGAGGTCCTTACGCACGAGGGGACGCGTGGCGGTGATCACCACTTCTTCCTCGAGCTGGACGACGGTCTCTCCGAGGCTCAGGTTGATGCGCGTGGTCAGGTCGATATTCACGCGGATGTCCTTCACCGTGACCGGCGCGTAGCCGATGGCCGAGGCCTTCAGTTCGTAGGTCCCGGGCGAGACATTGAGGATGGTGTATTCGCCGTCGAGGTTGGTCGCGGCGCCCATGGTGGTGCCGACGAGGATGATATTGACGCCGGGGATCCCTTCGCCGGTTTCCGCATCGACGACTTTCCCGGCGATTTTTCCCGTCGATCCCGACCGCAGTGCGGCGGGGAGCAGCAGGACGATGAGGAAGAGCAAGAAACAACGTTTCATGGCAGTACACGTTGTGGTGGCGATGTCAGTTACGCGAGACGTCGGGTCACACGTCGTGGTGACGCGAGGGAGGCGGACCAGCGGTGTGGCGGATGACAAGCTCCGGCGTGAAGCGCCGGTGCAGGGGATCAAGCCCGGGATCGTCCATCCGGGCGAACAGGCGTTCGGTGGCGAGCACGCCCAGTCTGCGTATGGGCTGCCGCATGGTGGTGAGTCCGTAATAGTGTGCCAGCTCAATATCATCGAAACTGACGATGGAGATGTCTTCCGGGCAGCGGAGTCCCGCTTCCTTCAGCGCATGCATTGCGCCGAAGGCCTGGATGTCGCTGGCGACGAACACCGCCGTCGGACGCGTGTCCCCGGGCAGCGCGAGCACGCTTTTCATGATCTCGTAGCCAGCATCCTTGGTGAAGCCATCGTTCTTCGACTCGACCACCGGGTGGAAGATCCCCGCGCTCGATACCTGCTCGAATTCCGCGACCGCCGTACGGTATCCCTCCGCGCGTTCGCGCGTCGGCGTTGTCTCCGCATTGCCGGTGATCATGGCCACGCGGCTGTGTCCGAGCGAGATCAGATAGCGCGTCGCCGTATGCGCACCCTCGGCATTCTGCACGAACAGCGAGTCGAAGTGCTCATTGAAGCGATCGACGAGAATGATCGGGAAATTATTCTTCAGGTACCGCTGGGTGTAATCGGGGGGGAGGTCGATCGAGGCGATCAGCATGCCGTCGGAGTGACCGGCGCGCAGCGAGCGCTGCAGGTAATTTTCGATCTGCTTCGGATGATTGACGCCGTAGAGCAGGAGATCATAGTCACGCTCGAACAGATAGTCCTGAATCCCGCCGAGCAGCTCGACAAAAAAATAGTTCGTGATATACGGCATGATGGCCGTGATCGTGCGGCTTTTGCGCCGTGCCAGACGCTGCGCCGAGGCATTCGGCCGGTAATCCATGCGCTGCGCGACGGAGAGCACATGATCACGCGTCTCCGGCGACACCGACGGATGATTGTTCAAGACCCGGGAGACGGTTCCGACGCCGACGTTCGCCTCTTTGGCAATATCGTAAATCGTGACGCCCAATAAACCTCCTGCGGAAAACCTGTGGAGACGGGAAAGGGGTGGAAGCGTTTCCAAAGGTAAGGACGTCCGATGCGTTTGTCAAGAGCCGAAAGACAATTCTTGACAAAAAAAAGCATTGGTGCTGTACGGCAATTGAGCATCACGTCGTTAAGAGGTTGAAATGCAACGATGCGTCCGTTGTCGATTAAAGTGCCGCCAGCGCAGGACTTGCATCCAGAGCGTCGGCGATTGTACAGATGGCTTCCACTGCCTGAGCGCGAGGATGATTGTTGGCAAAGAGGGAATCGTCCCAATGTTCAGCCGATTCGTGGGAAATGCGCAAACTAATCCAATTCGAGCAAATACAACGATCATTCGAGATTCACTTCAAGCGAAATGTCAAGCCAATGAGTGGTGAAGTGGGACGAGGTGGGACATAAACCGTGGGAAATCTATGGGAAAAATCGCAAGATCCCGTCAGGTTTTGCTGGGCATTTGCCAAGGGGTAAAAGGCAGAAAAAAACCGTCCCCAATGAAAAAAAGGAACCGGTAGACGATGCTCGAGTCCGTGTCGATCGTGCAGTCCGGTGTAGGTGTTGCCATACGCCCAACATACAACCAGGCGTAGCTGCTCGCAAGTCACGGAGTGAGCTTCGGATCGGACGTTAGTCGGCTTCTCAGAGCGCGACGCCCGCGGCGCCCAAATCGCCGAGTCCCGCACGCAGCAGAAAGCCGCACCCGTCGTCGCGGAGAGCGCCGCCGCGCGTCCTCAATTCCCCGCCTACGGCGTCGGGAAATCCGCGTCCATGGCCGACCTGCTCAACATCGGCTCGCAGGAGGCACAGGGTGGCGGTGGGGATCAGAAAAGATCAGGCAGCGTGCTTTCGGGCGGGCAACGGCTTTATGCGGCACCGGGCAGCCAGCAGGCATCGCCTGCCGATGCCACCCGGACAGCTGCGGGCAAAGGCGCGCTCCCACGGCTCCCGGACAACGTCATTCCGCAGTATTCAAAGAGAGGAGCGCCGCCCTACGTCGACGCAACAGGCGCAGCTGGCGGCGATCACGCCAATCGCGGCATGTCCCCTGAGGAGGTCTACCAGCGCCTGCTCACGACGAGCAGGTCCGGGCCGTCTTCATCGTGGCCTGCGCTCAACATCGGTCTCGCCCAGGCGGATCACTACAACGAGCCGGATTTCGAGAGCTATGCGAACTGGGCACAGCATATCCCGTTGTTCAACCAGATCAACCACAGTACTGCGATACCTATGCGCCTGATGAGTGGCGGGGAGAAGAATTCCCAACGCAGTTTTAATAACGGCGTCGACATGGGAGCTTTTGACCTATCGACCGGGAGCGTGGTTCACAGACAATCCGGGTAAATGACGACTATTTTACGCCGCAGCAGACAGGCCACCCCAGTGTAGGCTTCCGGCAGGCGATCGACGACCTCCGGGGACGCCAATACTCGGAAGCTGAAAGGTTCTTCGGTGCTGCACGCAGCCCTGAGAACTGGGAGACAACGCAGAATGGGGGCCTGGATTTGTCACCCGACGTCGTCCGCCCCCCGTACGTCCAAAACTTCATAAACATCGGGCTGCCTCTGTCCCCCGGTTCGTTCCAGACGTCACAAGAGGAGGCCGCACGGTTGCTTGAGAACGAGTCCAAGCGTCGTGGCACGGAGGCGAGGGAATTGCTGGGACACGAGGTCGGGCATTCTTACATGCAGAGACTGGCGCCGGAGTTTTCTGGCGCGCTGGACAGTATGTTCCAATCGGCCGCGAAGACAGCGTATCCTTATTTATTCGACAACCTCAAGAAGAAGCCCGCGGACGCTCTCTCGCGAGGAGCTTTCGACTACATAGGCAAGCCGGAAGAGATCGTCGCGTTTACCAAGGAGATGTTTGGGTGGGGCGGGCACCCGATGCAGCATGCCGTCGGTCTCTACGAGTCCGAGAAGAAGAAACCCTGGAGCGCAGCTTCCGAGAAGGAAAAAGAGGCGTACTATCAGAAGGGGTTGCAGGTATTCAAAGACAAAATGAACGCAACCAAAGGCGTACCGGCCGCGTTCCGCCACTTTATCAAAATATATAATCAGCCGCAGGGGAAGGCGTTACTGGATCAACTCGGGCGCACGATTGTCTCGAACGATCAGATGCCGGATCAACAGGGTGGGGTTGGCTATGCGTGACTTAGTAAAGCCCCGAATCGCCGTCCATTTCTGGCGGGAGGTCATACGTCACACGTCCCCCGAAGCCGGACATCGGTGTGTACGGCAACGTCACGGCGCTATCAGCCGTCACGGCGCTATCATCGATGACGCCGGTTTGCAGGTCGGGCGAGTATTCGGGCATCCGCTCCGGACTATTGCCACAAGCCGACAGCATGAGCAGCGCCACGAGAGCAACGAGGATCTTGTTCATATCACACCTCCAATCACATCGAACGCAGGCCGGCCGGTACTATATCTCGGCCATCCACGAGAACTTGGTAGAATTTCGGATGAAAGTCAAGCACGTTTGCCGCATCCTCGCCGGCGTAATCGAACACGTCGATCCAGCGCAGGGGGCATCGCGAATCCCGCCGCAGAGGCCCGGCGCGCAGCAGGTCATGGACGTCTCGATGGTGGCCGGCAATTATCCGGGAGGTATGTGATGGCCGCCGCTTCGCAACTCCCGGTCAACAAGGTGATGGCTGCACCGGGTGGGAAGAATTTTACTCGAACACTTGGGCCGCACCTGGTCGAGTGCGGATCAGAAACGCGGGCGTGCGCCGGCAGAAGGTAGGGCGTGACGATGGCGATCAATCCTCAAACCAGTCAGATGCTCCAACAGCTTTTCTCGCAGCTGGCCGCGGGCGTCCCCGGCGCAATGGGTGCAGCGGGCCCGGCGTCCATCGCCCAGGCGCTCATCCCGATCCTCGCACCAGGCGGCGGGAAGCAGCCAGCAGCAGGACCGGCTGCACAGGCGCAGCAAGCGCCGCCGCAGGCAAGCGCGGCTGTCAGTGCGATGCCGCCGCGCCAGGCGATGCCAAGCCAGGCGGTGCCAAGCCAAGCGATGCCGCCGGCGGTGGAGTACCCGCCCAGTCCCGTCGTCGCGGAGAGTACCGCCGTGCGCCCCCAATTCCCCGCCTACGGCGTCGGGAAATCCGCGTCCATGGCCGACCTGCTCAACATCGGCTCGCAGGAGGCACAGGGTGGCGGTGGGGATCAGAAAGGGAGGGAAGAGCGCGGTACGTGGCACCAAAAGGCGCATCGATCCCCCCCCCCCAGGTGGATGGCCGGAGCGCCCCTGGCCTGCTGGAACAGCAAACGCAGTCTTGCCGCCTTATTCAACACCAGCCAGTGAGTTATTGCGATCGGTCGGGGAGCACCGATTGCAGGCAGCCCCGCCCGGATCTGCACCCAGCGAAGCGACGAGAGTGGCTGGCGCGATCCCCAACTCAGCTGTTCGGGTAGACCCGCAGAGCGACAGGCAAGTTCGCAATTTCGGCTTTGGACCCGGAGAGCAATTCCCGACCAGTAACCGCAACATGAAGACTGATGCGGATGTCTTGCGTGAAGTCGACACCCGCGGCTCATCGACAGTGCAACCACTTGACCTGCTATACAGCGCCTACGGCGATAATGCCCCCAAGATAATGGATGCGTTCTCGAAGTTGGCGCAAATGAGAATTGGGGGAGGCATGAGCGCGGTCGATATGAGGAAACCTTTTTATGTGCGTGGCCGTCCGGGATCACATCGTACCGGTGGAGTAACCCTTGGGGCAAACGACCGTGCGACGGGTGAAATATATCTGTCAACGGACGAATTGGCAAAGCATCCAGGGCTGAGCAAAGAACGCGACAAGACGGTAGAACATGAGTTGATACACTCGTTACTGCCTTGGGTGCAGAGGAATTGGCCGGATAATCCGCTTGACAAATTTATTGCTGCGAACTCTCGACAGGTAAGTAAGCCAGGAGTCCCAGCGTTTATTGATGGCGTTTCTCCAGTCGAGAAAATCATTCAGCCGTCTGGCGAGTACCTGTACGATATAAGCGCCGCCAAGGGCGCGGTTGCGCGGACGATGCCTACTGCGCTCAACGTGGTAACCGGGAAGCCACAGAGTTATCCCGTTCTTAGCCCAGGTTACACCACTACTGGCAGGCGCTCTTCAGTCGGCGGTTTAGAATACGACAATCATGATTTCATGAGTAGACAGGGAGGGCTGGAAAATCTTGACAGCAAGCCTTATTCAAGATCAGATGCTGACTATTACCAGCATAGTGCCGATGAAGCGCAGGCCAACTCGATACAAGGAGCGCGTAGCGTAGGGTACCACCCCATCATTGAGGCAATCAATGCGGGGATGTTCGATAACTTCGACCCAGCCACTTTTGACCGAAAGTGGATTGAATCGCTATTTAATACGGGTATTGAAAAGCTGCACCGCACGTACCAACAGAACAACCAAGACCCTGGCGACCACTATGATATGTTGATCAACACGTATCGCGGGAAGCAGAAAGATTCGCCGCGGATAAAAATCGATCGCGGCGATCCGAGGGTGAAAAAGGGTGAACAGTTGCTAAGAGGGCTGCCTCGAGGGATTTACATGAATTACGCCCAAGCCCAACAGCCAGACGCGGCGTCAGGAGGGTATGCCTGAATGAGTATCCCCACTCGATATTCCGAGTCAGTCCCGACGTTCCCTTGCCCGATAGGCCAAGTCCACCGCGATGGGATTTCGGGTGTTCAAATATGTATCCCGCAGGTACACACGGATCGAATCGAGAGATTCCATGTGCGGAGCGGACATATTGATGTATGTCTCCGGAGTGCTTTGGATGACGCTTCCCATATAACCACCTCCCGCGCCGCAATTCAAGCAAAACACATACCAGTCGGGGGGGTAACGCGGGACCTTCGAATAAGTAAAGATCGCTGCGAGTTCGCCGCACGATTGGCAAGTACACAATTCAAACACGTTCGAAGTGTCTTGCGCCGTGGCATCCCAGTCTATCGTCCCCATGATTTCAGCATCGCTTATTTCGGGCTGTGCTGGCTCTCTGTTTTCCTCCGTCCCCTCGAAGAAGTACAGTCCCAGCGCGAGGGCAACAACCGCCACGAGAGCAACGAGGATCTTGTTCATATCACACCTCCAATTACATCGAACGCAGATCGGCCGGTACAATATCCCGGCCATCCACGAGAACTTGGTAGAATTTCGGATGAAAATCAAGCACGTTCGCCGCATCCTTGCCGGCGTAATCGAACACGTCGATCCAGCGCAGGTGACGGTGAATGTACACATACCGCATCACGAGTGCTTTGTCCGGCGACGGCCACGTCACGCGCAGTGTATCGCCCGACGAGTCACTGCGGTGATACCGCACGTGGTCGGGGATAGACGCAGGCACGATGCGCGCAGCGCAATGGGCGCAGCAGGCCCGGCGTCCATCGCCCAGGCGCTCATCCCGATCCTCGCACCAGGCGGCGGGAAGCAGCCAGCAGCAGGACCGGCTGCGCAGGCGCCGCCGCAGGCAACTGCGGCTGTCAGTGCGATGCCGCCGCGTCAGGCGATGCCAAGCCAAGCGGTGCCAAGCCAAGCGGTGCCGCCGGCGGTGGAGTACCCGCCCAGTCCCGTCGTCGCGGAGAGTACCGCCGTGCGCCCCCAATTCCCCGCCTACGGCGTCGGGAAATCCGCCTCCATGGCCGACCTGCTCAACATCGGCTTGCAGGAGGCGCAGGGAGGCGGTGGGGATCAGAAGGGGAAGGGGGGACGTCCACTGCCTTCTGTTTTGCCGTGGAGCAACGCGCGGATCCCTTCCAATTCAACTATTTTCAGCGAGCAATTACGCAATGGCCAGCAGATACAGCCGGTAGCATCGCCTGGTGCGGTGCGCGAGAGCACCATGACGAGGGATACAATCCCTGCAACCGAGTCCACTCGGGACCAGCGAGGGGTGACAGGCGGCGGGGTGCCGTCACGGATGCAAGAGGGGGTGCCTATGCCGAAAATTGTTGGATCCAACCTGCCCCCGTTTGATTATCCTCAACGGGAGTACCCGGATTACAACCCCGCCATCCACGCGCAAGCGGCAGAGCGCGCGTTGCGATCCGCCATCCAGGACCCGCAAGGACGAGGTCAGGTCGCACCGATCGACCAGATATACCAGTTCTACGGCGAAGATGCAACTCGCATCCTTGATGCGCTCGACAAGCTCGCGACAGTTAACGGCCCCGACGGCCGGCCCCTGGGTGGGACGATGAGCGCTGTTGATCTTACAAAGCCGGTGAAGTTTACGCATACTAAGGAGATGGACGATCGTGGGATGTATAACGCGGCTGACGGGACAGTCAAGATCCACACGTATTCAGCAATAAACCCAGGCGTCGCTTCGCGGCACACCCTCGGGCATGAGGTCCTCCACAGCATCAAGCCTTGGGCGGACTACAACTGGCCCGGCAACCCATACGAAGAACATTTAACATCACTGTCTACTCCGCACGATGACGTCGCGGAAAACGCATTCTCCAACAAACGCATTCTCAGGAAAAAACAGCGACTCCACACACCAGCGCAAGTGGCATCGTTGACGCGGTAACGGGCGGCCCACTCTCCCTGGACACATTGGGCGACCCGACCTATCTGGTTGGAAGCGGGCTTACAGGTATGGGGTATTCTACGGTTGTCGACGAACACCGGGTGCGCGCCGCCCAATTAGCGCGCGAGCGTGGCTACCATCCACTTATGGAAGCCATCAACGCCGGGCTTTTTGAGAACTTTGACCCTCGCACATTCGATACCAAACGATTCCAAGATCTGTTCGAAAAAGGTATGGACGGGCTGTTGGGACCGAATAAGAAGGGCTCGGGAGAAACAAATCCCAACCAGCAAGATTGGTACGACGCAATGGAAAACGCATGGCAGCGAAAGCTCCCACAAAACAAACAGAAAGGCAATGAAATCTACCGTGAGTTGCTTCGAAAAATCTACCTGAATTGGGCAGCAAATGCGGACCAGCCCCAACCAGGGCAGGTCAATGCTTTTGCATAAACGCGGACGAACCAAAATATAAATGGATCCTGTCTTCAACATACTGCTTAGTCACGTCTGCGGGCTGCATCTTTTCTGGTGGACCAGTCCTGGTGAAACAACTCATCATATCAGGCGGAAGATCCTTCTTCATCCGGGCTTGTGCTTCATTAATAAACCCGCTTTTGCACTTCGGGCAAACCCAGCAACTTCTGGATTTGAGGGAAACGCCACAATTCGGATAAGCGTCAATGAGCTCGGTATCGAACCACGTCGGGGACGCCATCATTGTAAAGGAGGCCCTTGTTGGGTCGCACGTTCCCTCCGTCATTTCTTCCCCGTGGATCGGACAGCGATGAACCTCCGTCCCTTCGAAGAAGTACAGTCCCAGCGCGAGGGCAACAACCGCCACGAGAGCAACGAGGATCTTGTTCATATCACACCTCCAATTACATCGAACGCAGATCGGCCGGTACAACATCCCGGCCATCCACGAGAACTTGGTAGTATTTCGGATGAAAGTCAAGCACGTTTGCCGCATCCTCGCCGGCGTAATCGAACACGTCGATCCAGCGCAGGCGGCATCGCGAATCCCGCCGCAGAGGCCCGGCGCGCAGCAGGTCATGGACGTCTCGATGGTGGCCGGCAATTATCCGGGAGGTATGTGATGGCCGCCGCTTCGCAACTCCCGGTCAACAAGGTGATGGCTGCACCGGGTGGGAAGAATTTTACTCGAACACTTGGGCCGCACCTGGTCGAGTGCGGATCAGAAACGCGGGCGTGCGCCGGCAGAAGGTAGGGCGTGACGATGGCGATCAATCCTCAAACCAGTCAGATGCTCCAACAGCTTTTCTCGCAGCTGGCCGCGGGCGTCCCCGGCGCAATGGGTGCAGCGGGCCCGGCGTCCATCGCCCAGGCGCTCATCCCGATCCTCGCACCAGGCGGCGGGAAGCAACCGGCAGCAGGACCGGCCGCGCAAACGCCGCAGGCACAGGCGCCGCAGGTAAGCGCGGCTGTCAGCGCGATGCCGCCGCGCCAGGCGATGCCAAGCCAAGCGGTGCCAAGCCAAGCGATGCCGCCGGCGGTGGAGTACCCGCCCAGTCCCGTCGTCGCGGAGAGTGCCGCCGCGCGTCCTCAATTCCCCGCCTACGGCGTCGGGAAATCCGCGTCCATGGCCGACCTGCTCAACATCGGCTTGCAGGCGGCACAGGGAGGCGGTGGGGATCAGAAGGGGAAGAAGAAAGGTGGACCGGTGAATATCCCTTTTGGTATGACTCCAAATGAGTACATCGGCACTGCAAGAAATCTTGGTATCGCGATTCCCGGCGTGCGTCCATGGGAAGGATTTCGCGCCAGCGATAATCCAGATCTGGCTGGACCTCCGTTAGTTTCAGCGCACTTCGACCCAATTCCTGAACGTGTGACGAATTTTGAGAATCCGAATTTCCGTCTGAATAATAAAGTTGATCCAGATGTTGTCGGAACCGTCATCAATACGCTCTATCAAGACGGCAAGGGCACGATGCGCAGCGATCTGAAGAAAATGTTTGCGCAAGTCCAAACCGGCAATCTTGGTACGGCATCGAAGCAGGCAGCGTACATGCAGGAAGCCGGAATGATGGCGCCCGGCCGATACGGCCGGACAAGCGGCTCGTATGCAGATCTTATGGTAAATCGATATGGGAAACCGAATGCTCAGCGCCTCGTTGACATGCTCCGGAATCTGTACCGGGAAAATGCCGGTGGGGCGATGGCGGAAATGGATATTGCATCACCGATCTCGATTCAAGGCAGTTTGCATTCGGATAACGGCGTTTTGGGATGGGTAGATCCGCTGAATCCCGATGTCGCGAACCTCCCGTTCAATCGCATAATGCACTCGAAAGAGGGTAGCCCTGGCACAAAAACCGAGGAGACGGCAAAGCTTCGCCGGGCCTTACCTGAAGAAATGGGACATGTTCTCGGTCTACGCGCACTCGCAAACCCCGAGAATCCAACAACACGGTTTCAAAGACGTGGCGCAGGCACAGGCGCGTTCTTACCAATACTCAACCGTGACTCCGAAAGTGAGATCTTGCGAAGTGATCGTCCGGTGACCTTCATCTGGCCGGATGGCATCATGGAAGACAAACTGGGGCAGCCTGACCTGTATAACGCGAATTTGGAAGAAATGCGGGCCAAGTGGGTTGACCAGGCGCAAGTATATGGGGTGCATCCGTTATTGCACCCGAAGGGCGTCGAGGCGGGGATCGATGCGATGATTCAGAGAATGGGCTCTGACAAAAAGTTGGCTCCGGACATGGAGAATTATATGCGCCTGTACGATGCAGCCTCGCCCGAGAAACGGAAAAGCTTGAAGAGCATTTTGAAGGTCATTTTTACGAATTGGGCCGAGGCAAAACCGCAGCCAGACATGTTCGGAATATCGCTACCCAATGACGCGGGAGGCACAGCATGAAACTTGCTTTACTGAAATACTTCGACGGGCGCATGCTTCCGATGCCGTTCGACGTAGCGTTCGACCGCGACCGGATTATCCGCCGTCATGTAACCGCTGATGGCCTTTCTGATTTCGTCCATGGAGTGCAGAGTAGGAGCGTCGGGATCGATTATATCACCGATCGTGGTGTTGTCCATACTCCCGAAGTAGCTATGCTCGTTTCCGCATTCCCAACAGAATGCACTCCAACTCGGTCCTATTTTGTGCTCGGTGAACAAGACAGCCAGTGCGCTGCAGCGTCGACAAGTCCCGACAGAAGCAACCACGGAAGTATCCTTGGATGCTGCGGCCCAATCGATCATGCCTGCGATGTCCGCATCGGTGAGGTCGGCGTCTGGGGTCCGCTTCTCTCCGCATGCAACAATCAGCATTGCGGTCATGAGCAGAAAAAACAGTTTGTTCATTTCACACCTCCAATCACATCGAGCGAAAAGTGTCCGGTACATCAATCCGGCCATCTACGAGAACTTGGTAGAATTTCGGATGAAAGTCAAGCACGTTGCCCGCGTCCTCGCCGGCGTAATCGAACACGTCGATCCAGCGCAGGCGGCGATGAACGTACACGTACCGCATCACGAGTGCTTTGTCCGGCGATGGCCATGTCACGCGCAGCGTATCGCCCGACCAGTCACTGCGGTGATACCGCACGTGGTCGGGAATGGACGCAGGCACGATGCGCGCAGCGCCCAAATCGCCGATGTCGCTGTTGATCGATGTCCCGGCAGAATGCACTCGAATCGGTGGCCGGAAATGATCGGAATACGTGGCCGAAATCGATTGGAATGCGTGGCCGGATTAATCAGTATATACAAATCGCCCGCCTCGATTTACCGAGGCGGGCGAAATCAAGTTTACTCGGGGATGAGCACAATGTTGTAGCTCTCGTTGACTATTCCATAGCGCACGGAGATCACGGCTTCGGTTCCGTCGCTCGAGACTTTCCCCTTGAGGAAAAACTTCACCACGGTACCGAGCTCCCGTCCGGTGTTCGGATCGACGCGCGGCATGACCGTTACCTCGTCGAGAAGATCGCGACCGTCGTGATCCTCGACGGTGACGCGAATATCCTTCGCGTCGATGTTCGCGATGTTCTCGCTCGTGCAGCGGCCGCATCGCGCAGCGACGAACTGGAACACGTTGTTAATTGGATATTCACCGCCGTTCGCAAAAGATGCCGAACCCAATCGCTCGCTAGGCGAGGTGACACCGTACATCCATGTGCTTGAAACGAGTGTTTCTCCGGTAGCCACCATATATGGCTTGCCTTTGTACGTCGCGATGATGGAGAAGGATTTCCCCGTGGCATCGGCAGGTATGGGGATTGCAGCGGAAGAGAAATTGCCGGATGCGAGAACAACGTCTTCGAGCTTCGCTGTCCATTCGTAACTGCCGGCATCCTCGAGGCCATCGACGGCGAGGTCCATCGAGAAAATTTCGCCTGCGAAGGCGCCGGCGGGTTTCGATTTCAGCAGCACAGGCTTGCGTACATCCACGGTGAAAGTGGTAGGACGGGAAACACTTTTCACTCCGGCTTGGCGATGATCACGTGCATCGACAGTAATGATCTGTTTACCCGCTTGATGAAACGTCGCGGACCATGCCCACTTCCCATCAGTCGCGGCACCATCGCACCAAGGATTGGCTGGATTGTTTGGAGAAAGCACGGAACCGAATGAAGCATTGATCGTGGCGACCTTATCGGGAGTCGTGCCGCGGACTTTCACCTCGTTGAACGTCGCGTATCCCACGGCGGTGATAATGGGGTCCACCTGCAACTGAAGGGGATCGAGTTCATCGGCCTGCACCGCGACGTACAGCGTATCCGAACGTAGATTCTCGCTTCTGGAGATGAATGCCTCCAATGGTGTTCCGCGCAGAAGAGGATCGGAATCAATCGCATTCTGAATTTCGTGGCGCTGAAAATGCAGCGGGCCTAACTTGATCGTGTCCGAATCGACGGCCGTGGCGAACGTTGCAATGCGATCCGTTCCTGCCTGTACGATCAGTGCATAGTTGCCGGCGATGGACGGCGCTTTCCATGGGAAGCTGTACAGGTGGTCACTTGCATTCAGGGTAGAGTCGGACTTCCGGGTGACAACAGAATCCAGAATCTCCTCGGGATACGACAGAGTATCGATGATCTTGTCTCCGTTCATGACGAGTACGAGCGGTGGAGTCGTAACGTTGTCATTGTCGCCGAGACCCTTCACTCCGATCGTATGCCAGCGTACTTCACCGACACCCATTTCCGAGACCCCCGCAGCCGAGACCGTGGGGAGGTTTTTCAGAAGTTCAAGGATGATTTTGTGGTTTTTCTCCTCGAGATTTCGTTGCTCCATGAGCAAGGATGCCTCGGCATCGTCGCGTTCCACGATGATGATCAGGAGTTCACAGATGACAGCGAGGTAGAGAAAGAAGTACACCTGGTACTTCCGGTAGTGATTGATGACTTCAGACATGATGATCCTCCTGTGGCGCGCATGCGAAGCTGCGCGCAATGACTGATGTGACCGCTCCGCCGGACTCGTTGTTTCTTGAATCAAAGTCGGCTGCCCTGTACTGGGCCATCAGTGTTGTTGCTGCCACCACCGTGGTTCTCCTGATCGTCATCATCACCGGGACCGTCAGGATCGATATACATGCGAAATTCCGGAACTCGCCAGACGGTGTCGAGGACGAGGTAATTTCCGGATCGTACTTCCCTGAGGATGATGGCGATGTCCTGGCAATCCGGACAGACGAGGGTGCCGACATACGCCGGTTGCGGAGTGTAATCAAGCGAGTCTTCATTGAATCGACCGGGATACGGCAGATCCCTTTCGTCCGGTAGGGAGTTGAGATAGTCGCGGCTGATTGCTATTCCCCTGGGATTGCGGAAGGTGAAACGTAGAAATCCTTCGCCGTCCGGTTGCGTTGTGTCTTGAGCCGATGCTCTACCTTCATACAGTTGCTGCCACGGATGCATTGGACAACGTGAGACATCTCTACCAAGCCTGTCGCGTTCAGCCATGTCACTCACGAGATGTCGAATATGCATGTCGGCCGCAGTGACGGCATCCCATGCCAGATAGACATGCAGCAGTATCAGGTAGGTGCAGATGATCAAAAGCGTGACGAGTTTCAAGAAGGCGACCCCTTCGTTTCCGCGCTGCTCCATGACGAACTCCTCCTTGGCTGTGGACCAGATCTGCACATGCCTCTGGGATGTGCGCTATGAATTGTCTCTGGAAGGGATCGAGTCCCCTCCGACGCAATGAATCGATACTACCAAAGGGCTGCGATCGATTTGGGTGAATTTGGCGACGATGGGGTGGGGGGCGGGATCAACGAATATCTCGGAAGTTTCCACGTTGCATCAGTCCCGAGATAGAATCCATGATGCGGTTCGAGATAAATGAATGCGGCGCTCCGGCACTCATCGCACACGTTCTCGAGAACGGGCGGTGCGCTTGAAGAATCAAGAAGGGTGTCAGGATAGAAAATCCCCGGGTACGGCAGTTCCTCCAACCCTGGAATGTTGCTCAGGTAAAAGCCGCAGTACGCTATTTCCGGGCGGCGATAGATGTGCCGGGTTCTTGCCGGCATTTCCACCGGCTCAGCGAATCCTTGATGCAACATCTGAGATTCATGAAGAGGGCATCGCTCGACATCCATCACGTCGCGGATGGTCACGAATAGGGTGTCGGTGAAGTCGCGCAGCCCCTCGGCTGCGCCCGAGAACCCATTGTCCGATATAGAGCGATGAAGGACGACAAGATACACGAGGCCCAGCACGACGAGACTGACGCCGAACAATCGAGATGGGGGCGATGGAAGGGTAGGCATGACGGATTCTCCTTGTGAAAAGTAGGATCCAAAGGCATCCGTGCCACTGCCTTATCAGATGGGATTCGAAGCGAAAAAAAATATCGAACGCTTCATGCCTGCATTTGTTCCGCGATCCGACGGAGGGAGAACCATGGGAAATTTTGACCCTCAGTACATCGCCGCGATGGAGCGCCTGCTTGAACGGATCCGGTTAAAGTGCCGCCAGCGCAGGACTTGCATCCAGAGCGTCGGCGATTGTACAGATGGCTTCCACTGCCTGAGCGCGAGGATGATTGTTAGCGATGAGGGAAGCGCGCGAATTTTTCGCCGATTTTTGCTGACCGTCGAAAACACGCTAAATTGTGAAATTACAATTTGAAGGGAGGAGGCGCTTCAAGCAGTATAGCAAGCCAAAGAGTGGCGAAGCGTTGCGAAGTGTCTCACAAACCATGGGAAATCCATGGGAAAAATCACGACTTCCAGCCATGTTTTGCTGGGCATTTGCCAAGGGGCAAAAGGCAGAAAAAAACCGGCCCCAATGAACAAAGGAGCCGTGTGGCTCCTTTGTTTGAAAATCGATCTCGCTAGGCTGGCACCTTGGAGTGCCAGACGAATCCCAGCAAGGCAGCCGGCACCGTCTGAACATCGAGCCGATCGGGAACGGTGAGACCAAGGTTCCGCATCAACCGCTCGAAGCGGATAAGGCTGAGAATTTCCACTCCGACGATGTTTCCCTGTTCGTCGACATCGGCAATGACGGTGTCCTTTTCAATGACTTGCTGGCGGACGATGTGATTTTCGCTCAACCGCAGATAGGCGATGCTCAAGTCCGTGTCGATTGTAAATTCTGGTGTGCTAGTGTGATGTTCCATCGTATTGTCCTCGCGTATCGATGACAGTGATCAGCAGTAATGGGTCGGAGTCCTTGAACACCAGCCGAAGTATCCGATTGCCGACGGTTTTGCCGATGAGGCTGAACCGATCAGGGTGATCGGCGTCAGGGTATATCGCCTGGTGATTGAAGAAGACCTCAGCAATTTCTTCTGCACAGATGAAGCGGGTGCGCATCCGTGACACTGCGTGTGGGGCGACATTTATCGCGGTTCCGTTGTCGAAGCGGATTATACTGCCGTCCAACTCAGCTGCCATATCCTAACATACAACCAGGCGTCACCGTTCGCAAGTCACACAGTATTCCCAAGATCACTGATCACCGAAACACTGGTCAGGGAACAACCTCTATCCGCTCGGACCGGAGGAACTTCGATCCGCTTTGATCGGGATGAGCCAGAAGTTCTGGACCGCCATTCTTGATGCCAGGATCTCGAAGCTGGAACTCGCCACAACCATCGTGGTGGACCATCACCCCGATTGCTATCTCCAGCTCCTACGCTCGACCAGTCGGCTGGATCGCACACGGCATGACCCGAAAGGACAGACGGTTTACCTCGAAAACTCTCGAAGGAAGCTCACCCTTTATGATAAACGCCCTGAAATGAGGAAAAAGCGTATCCCGATTCCACGCTACCTGGTTGGTCGACATCTTCTCCGGATCGAGTTGACACTGCTCGCCGATGTTCACACCCAACTTGGCCAGAAAACGCCTCTAAAGCTGGCGGATCTGCTCAACCCGTCCGTCCTGATGAACGCTGTCGACCTCTGGCAGCGCGAGGCTCTGACTATCCGGGCCGAATCTGCCGCGGAGCATACCGTACTTCCGGAGAGTGCGTATTTGAGCGTCAAGGCCTACCTTCAGGCCCTGGCCTATGATAGCATCCAGCAGACGGGAGGGATTGAGCATCAGCGGAAGATCATCGCCGCGATGGCGAAGGACGAGGTCATTACCCGTCAGCAGAAATACGCTCTGAACCGGACGCTTGAGGAGTTGGCGGCCAAATACCTGGATGAAGAGAGTCGCGGACTCATTTCCGAACTCACAACCAAGATCCAAGCAGAGGCCGCTCGACTCCGACTGCTTTACCAGACACCGGTTGATCCACTTCCAATGCCACCCCTCCACGAAGCCCGCCCGCTGCTCAAGCTGGTGCGGTGCCCCGATGCTGGCGCGGTGACTACGATCCCGCGCTGATTCGCATGCCCCATTTTCCGTGATCCACAGTCCTTCCCCGAAGTCATTCTCCACCCCAGTACGATGTCCATCGGCATTCCGTGGGAAAACTATGGGAAATCCCCGACCCTCAGTACATCGCCGCGATGGAACGCCTGCTTGAACGGATCCGGTTAAAGTGCTGCCAACGCAGGACTTGCATCCAGAGCGTCGGCGATTGTACAGATGGCTTCCACTGCCTGAGCGCGAGGATGATTGTTTGCAAAGAGAAAAACATGCTGGGATGCCTCCACAAGGGCGATGATGTTGGTGATGATTTCGTTCAATTCGTGCCCGGAATAGCGATAATCGTAGCGCGTGACATTGTCGCCGTCGAACCAGCGCTGCGCGTTCCGGCCGTGCAGCCGGTAATAGGCGAGCGTTTTTCCGGGATACACGACGCTGCTGGTCAGTCCCGGCAGCCGCGGGGCATCAACGGAACACAGGGTGCTTCCGCGCTTTGCGGCGTAGGCGTAAGTCATTTCATTGTGCCAGCTTATATGTCTGAACTCAAGTACAATATGAAAGGAGTTGAAGTATTCGATCAGTTCGTCGAGATAAGAGAAATTCTCGTTGCTGCAGCGGAAGCTCGAAGGGAACTGGAAAAGCAGGCAGGCCAGCTGTCCGGTATCGGCGAGCACAAGCATGGCGTCGGCGAATTCCTGCCAGGACTGTCGCGGTGCCCGCCGCTCGTGCGTTATGCTTCGATGCGCCTTGACGCTGAACAGCATGTGCGGGGCACGGTTGCGGATCTGGAACAGCGTACTGGCGCGCGGCATGGTGTAATAGGTGTAATTCAATTCCGTCGCGGGGAAGAAATGCTGATAGTACTCGAGCATCCGCGGTTTCCGCGTGCCCGGAGGATAGAACGGACCGACCCAATCCTCGTAGGAATACCCGCTCGTGCCGAGAAACACGCCCCGCTGCCGCAGCTTCCAGATCGCGCGCGACGGCGCGAAACGTGTCTGTTCTCCGGTGAAAAGGCTGTCCTGGTACATGACGGCATGGATGTTTCTGGGTGCTTAGTCAAATGTCTAACTGAATCTACAATACGGAAATTTCAAAGTCAAGTGGAAAACGGGGGGCGCTGTGGAGACGAAAGGGATGGCGTGATCGGCTTGCACAGTGGATGGAATTCAGGCGGAAAACATGTACATTCATTTCTCACCCTGATTGCCGCGCGGACAAGGTTGGAGCAGGACGCTCCGTGTCCCGCGTCGTGATGAGTCCCGAACGTTGTTTCTCCGGAGATCCCCCATGCGCATCGTGTTCCGTTCCTATATCCTGCCGTGTTTTTTTCTGCTTGCCACGACCATCGCCGTCGCGCAGCCCTCGCTCACGATCAAGCGTGCGCAGGTGGCGACGTGGCCGACCGTGGAGGTGTTCTATGAAATCCAATGCATCGGCCAGCTCAACATCACGCACACGGCGGGGGACATCATCCTGCGGGAAGACGGGCTGCCGGTGAGCGCGTTCACGGTCGTCTCTCCGGACACGACGTTGCACCATCCGATGTCGGTCGCGATGGTCTTCGATGCAAGCGATGCGTCGGGCGGGGTGTACAATCCGACCATGCGGCGCGCGGGGGATGTGTTCATCGACAAGCTCGACGGTTCCGGCGATGAAGCCGCGCTGCTGTTCTTCAACGCGGCGGTGACACTGCAGCAACCAATGACCACGTCGCGATCCACGCTGCACAGCCAGCTGGCGACGCTCGGATTGAGCGGCGACCGCGCGCTGCGCGATGCCATGCACGCCGGAGTGACGCATGCCGCGAACGTGGGACAGAACACGAATCGGGCGGTGGTCGTGGCGTCGGTGGGCTTCGATAACGCGAGCGGACAGTCGGTGCAGGACATCATCGAACTTGCCCGCGCGCGGAGCGTGCGTGTCTATACCGTCGGCATCGGCAGCGGCTTCGATACGCAGACGCTGAAAACCGTGGCCGACAGCACCGGCGGGGTGTTTCACAGCGTGCCCGATACCGCCCAGCTCAACTACGTGTATCAGCAGATCTATGAACACATCAGCGATCTCGGGCGTGAAAGCCGCCTGACCTACTCGACGGCGTGCCAGGATGGTGCCCTGCATCAGCTCTCGATGCTGCTGCCGGACCTCTGCACGGGACAGGACAGTGCGTCAACGGCCTTTCGGAAACCGGATGATCCGCTGGAACGCATGCAGCTCGACCTGCAGATTCTCGATGTCGAGGCCGCGGCCGGTACGTTCGTCAATGTGCCCATCGCCGTGCTGAATCCTGTCCAGGGCGTGCTGCAACCCTCGGAAATCGGATTTTCCTTTCCGAAATCCGCGCTTCAGCTGCAGGAGGTCGCGGTGACGGGGAGTTCGCCGCTGCGCGAGGTGCCGGTGGATGTCGTGCCCGTGGGGGACAATTACATCGTGCGCACGCATGGTGCCGCGATCTTCCGCGATGCCGGAGTGGTCATGTCCTTGCGGTTTTTCATTCCGGAACGCGTGGATTCGATTTCCTGCGTCATCACCCCACGCAGTTCCTATACCGCCAGCGGCTGCCTGCTTCCGGTGCTGCATGCGGGACGCGTCAATGTCTCCGTCTCTCCACGGCCCGTGATCGAGGCGGTCGGTCCTTCGAGCGTCTGTCCGGGAGATTCGGTGCGGCTGCGCGTTACGCAGGAATTCGACACCTATGCGTGGACGACGGGCGACACGACGCGGAGCATCGTCGCACGGAGCAGCGGGGAGTATGCCGTCGTCGTGACCGACCATGCGGGACGCAGTGGCATCTCGGTGCCGTTCACGGTGCAGGTATTCGACGCGCCGGCACCGCGCCTCACCGCGTCCGATACCGTCGCGCTCTGTGCCGGGCATACGCTGCCGCTCGCGACCAGCGAGCCCTTCGCGTCATACCGCTGGTCGACGGGTGACACCACCGCGTCGATCGTTATCGACAGCGCCGGCACGTACCACGTCGCCGTGACCGATGCGACCGGTTGCACCGGTGTTTCGGATACGGTTGTCGTGATATTGGTTGATCCCACGGTGGAAATTCTTGCCGACGGTCCGCTGACCATCTGTGAGGGTGACACCTTACGATTGCGCGCGAGCGGGAGCTTCACGGCGTGGCGGTGGAACAACGGAGGCGGGGATCGGGAAATCGCGGTGACGGCCACGGGACGGTTTGTCGTCCGCGCCACCAACATCGCGGGATGCGAAGCCTGGTCCGATACCGTCGATGTGATGGTGCTGCCGCGTTCCGTCGCGACCATCACCTCGAGCAAGGCCTTCACCGTATGTCCGAACGACTCGTTGGTGCTCGACGCGCAGGACGGTTTCACGCAGTATATCTGGTCCACCGGCGAAACCACGCGACGGATCGTGGTGCGGACGCCCGGCACCTACACCGTGCGCGTCGCCGGTGCGAACGGGTGTTTCTCCTCACCCGCGCGTGTCGACATCGACGCCGCGGTACGTCCTGCGCTCGCTCCCGGTGGCGTGCAGGTGGCCTGCTACGGCGAATCGGTGGATGTCGCGGCGTCCGCCGGGTATGTGGCCTACCGATGGAATACCGGTGACACGACTCGCACCGCATCGATCACCCTCTCCGGCGACTACTGGGTCGACGCGACCGATGCGGGCGGATGCATCGTGCGCTCCGATACGGTCACCATACACATCCGTCGGCGCATCGAGCCGACGATCAGCATCGACGGCTCGCTCAATCTGTGCGAAGGCGACAGCGTCACGCTCTCCGCGCCGATTGGTTATTTTTCCTATTACTGGAGCACGGGCGAGACCACCAGTCGTATCGTGGTTCGCGACCGCGGCGAGTATCACGTGACGGTGTATGATAATGAGTTGTGCAGCGGAACATCGCGCGACGTGTCGGTTTCGCTGCGCGCGCGGCCGCCCAAACCCGACATCGTGCGTCAGGACGCTGAACTGACGGCACCGCTCGCGTCGTCGTACCAGTGGTACCGCAATGGTGCCGCGATTCCCGACGCGGGTGGTCGCGGCTACCTCGTCCGCACCAACGGGTGGTATGCGGTGGAAGTATACAATGAGTATGGTTGTGGCATGCGGTCCGACGAAATCGAGGTAATCGTTGTTTCCGTCGAGACGATGCCGGACAACATCGGCATCGCCGTCTATCCACAGCCCAGCGAGGGGATCGTGCAGGTCGAGGTCCATGCCGCGTCCCTCCCCGTGCATCTGCATGTCATGAACCTGCTCGGGCAGACGGTGGCGTCATATACCGCGGACGAGGGGGGAACGGTCCGTCATCGTTTCGATCTCCGCGCGCAGGCGCCTGGCCTGTATCTCCTGCGCGTGGACACGGGTGGCGAGATTCTGCTGCGACGTTTCGTCACGCTGCCCAGCCGGTAACCGCGTCCGTTTCCAGTATAAACGGGGTTCGGATGCGTTTGACTTATTCACTCTGAAGCCGTAGTTTCCTCGTACAGGATCAACATCGAATAAAGTCGAACGCCATCCGGAGGGAATATGGGCAATTCGCAAATCTTTGATCAGGATTCCCAAGGGAAAGAGGGAAAGAGGGAAAGAGGGAAAGAGGGAAAGAGGTAGGCCCGGTGTCGAGAGATCGATCGCTCTGTGAAAATTGTCACACCACCTGTCAGAAGCTCCGGCGGACGTTCGAAGGCCACGAACCATGCGCGGACACGAACTGCATCTCCGATGAGTTTATCGTGGCGGCCCGCCGGAAACTCGCGCGCGCGTATGTCGGTGAGTATGCATTCTTCGAACACCTCGTCGTCGATCCCCTCGATGTGGCTGTACTCGCGGCCGGTGATCTGCTCGGCAAGAATGGTGCCATGCGACTCGACGAAATGGAACGATTTCTTGAATACGATCGCACGAACGCCGATGGGAAGGGAGACGAGGAATTGTTGGAGCGATGGGAGAAGTTTGTTTCGGTGCGTCTTCGGCGGACGATAGCGACCATGCATGGCGAAGCCGATCCTTGGGCACGAAAAATTCGTCGTTCCATCGAGCAGGTTTTCTGGAAGAACGACAATATCGCGCGTGTGCACGGGTCTTCCAAGGCGCTGTATCACCGACCGGCGGACGGCGATCCTCTGCTGGAAATGGACCGGATGCGCTTCGATGATGTTGTTTCGGGCATTTTCGAACGAGCTCTCCTGAACGATGCGATCCCAGAACTGGTGATGATCGTGTTCGATCTTCTCTCGGAAAAGCCGGACTGTTGCCATGCGCTCACGGTCGCGGAGCTGACGCGGATATTGCGATGCTATTTCGAAAGGATTTACTGGGCGGAACCCGACAAAAGCATCGAGGAAATACCGGTCGCGCTCGATGATCGCGAGCGTGGACAGATTGACGGTATCCTGGCCCGAATCCGCAACGGAAGGTTGGTACATTACCGCGAAAGCGGGGTGTTCAGCGAAAGCGAATGCCAGTCAGTACTGGTTGCTGTCGAAAAGTATCTTGTGGGACTATACCAGCAATGTCCAAGACATCCACACGAGTATCTCCAAGAGGTCTACCCGGGATATCAGCAACGGTGGCAGGAAGGATCCGAGCGGAAGAGACTGTCGAATTTTTTCCACTTGGCAAGAAAAATGATGAAAATCGAAAAGGACGAGTGAAATCCGTAGAAATCAGCAGAGAAATAAACGAGCTCTCATGTGAGTACTGGACTCCTTTGCCCCAGAGGTGGAAGATGGAAGCGGTCATTTTGACCTGAGACTTGGGGTTGTGCAGGCTGCCAACGCTGCTGTGTATGGAGTAAAAACAAATGGAATTCTTAATCGCCTTTATTCTGGTAGCAATACCATCGCTGTCGGCAGGCGTGATGGCTGCGGATAGTGTGGATCTGCGGAAAGTCGCAAACATTACGCTTGTATTGTTTTCAATTGTTTCGTTGCTGCTTAGCGTTTTTCTTCTAAAATTTATCTATGACATTGACTCCCATCTGATAAACGCAACATGGCTTATTCTTGCTGCAGTGATTTCTGCCATATTTCATTATAGAAAGCAATCGCAAAATTCAAAATATATTAGGTGTCTTGTATTTTTTGTGTATGTAGTCGGCATTGTGGTGATGTGTATTGGGTGACTGGTTCTGCGTTGATTCATATGGGTAACGGCAGTTTTAGCTTTCGGCAATGAGATAGATCATTCGGCTCTTCGCCCATTGTTGTGGGATAGTTTATGGCTTCGTAACGTTGTCTGACCTTGTTTTCTCAGCCTGGAGTCCACACGCTGCCCGTCCCAGCTGCTCCCGCCGCTCATTACCAGAAACTTCTGGGTTTGGTCAAGCCATGGAAGATCACCGACATCAATCTCGATGTTGCCGTACAACTCTCCACTGCCGTATCCCACGCAGTGAATGCCGTACGCACGGGGCACGGACGATTCGAGTCCCATGGGCCGAAGCGGGATCGCAGTGGACCCTGCTGTTCGAAGCCTTCGCGGTCCTTGTCATGGAGCAGGTCGCCTCGCTGACCAAAGCCGCCAGACTCCTCGGGATTTCTTGGAAAGAAGCACACACATTGCGCAAGCATGCGGTCCGGCGCGGTTTGGAGCGTCGCACCATCGAGCAGATCGACTATCTCGGCATCGACGAGAAGAGCTTCGGCAAGAAGGAGCGCTTCATTACGGTACTCACGGACCTTGCGGGTGAGCGGGTGCTGGAGGTGGCTCCCTCGAAATCGAGCGCGGCGGCCAAGGCGGTCATGGCTGTCATCTGCTGCGATGGGCAAGGTACGGGCGGGGGAGCACAAGAAACTGATGGCGGAAGGAATAACGATCTTCAAACGGACGCGGTACCTGTTCCTGTGTCGACCAGAGCGCTGGAGCGAGAAACAGAGGGCGCAGTACCGGGACATCAAGCGGGAATTTGGTGCGACACGGTTTTCCCAATCGCGGATCGGGCGAATGTGGGCAGCCAAGGAGTCCTTTCCACACGAATGTTGGAAGAACCGATAATCCTTACGACTCGATTGGTCTCGTTCACAATGAAATTGTACGATTCGCTGACGGCTATATTCAGGAATCCGCGTAGGGAACCTCACCTGTCGGCGAAGAACACGGACTTGAGGGAGAGCAGCTTTAACAATGTCGAGACGGCGAAGTCCATGTATGATTGCAACTGCAGGAGGTCGCCGACAATGATGTGTTCCGCATGGACGAGGGCATCTTCCTGCAGTTCGGCCACGCGGTTGTTGATACCGTGCCATGTTGACTGCAGACGCGCGCCGTAGTTCGCATAGATCTGGTGCTTGATGAGATTCTTTACCCGGGACGACATCGAAAGCGCGTCCCGACCGTGGCCGTTGTCGGACAGGTCGATGGCCTTGATCTCGAAGGTGCGGTAATCGCCTCGTGAGTGCGTGTAGACCGCCATCTCGCGAATATATAACTCGCTGTAACAGATCCATTTCGCCTGACTGAGCACGTCCCCCTCGAGTTCACGGTCTCCAAGCACATAATGCATTTTCTCGAGAAATGGATGCATTTCCACCGACTCGTGCGAATAGTATTCCTCGAGCACGCGCATGAGATTGGCCTTGTTCATGTACTGGCCTTCGCTCTTGAGCTGCTCGAGGACTTCGGCGAGAATCAGATCGTAAAAATTGGTGACGAGTCGGAGCTGGGAGTGGAGTTCGGGAGAAATGTAGCGCTCGAGAAACCGCCGGTAATTGCGCATGCCGTAGATCTGCCCGTGTTCGTCACGTACGACGTCGAGAAGGTCCTCCAACGTGTCGTGCATGAAGCCCACGGTGCTGTACACCGGTTCGCCCCCGTTGTCCATGCCCATGGTTCCCACCACCACGCCGACGCGATTCAAATGCGCGGCCGAGGTGATGCCGCATTTCCGGCGGAGGTTGTATCGGAGGAAAAGGGAGAGGATTTCCCGCACCTCGTTCGCGAAGCGACCGTAGAACGGGGCGAGCTCCTCGGTCGCCGGTAGCTCGCCAAAGAGCAAACGCTGCTGCAGGACCTGGAAACTGGTCAGTTCGTCGACCTGGCAACGGGCGTCGGATATTTCTGTGGAAGCGTTGAATTGATGAGATCGGGGACGGCCGAAATCCCACTGGTGTGCCTCGAGAAAACGCGCGATGACCGCGTGCAGACCCTGCGCCTGGCGCGGACCATAGAGCTCCGTCAGCAGCGCATAGTCGGGCACCTCCCGGTTGACGATCTGTTCGAAAATGCGCACCGCGGTATCGTACCGCGGATCCAGCTTCATTTGACGAATCGGACTCGAATATCTCATTCCCACGAACCTCGGGTACTACAACGCCACGCTCCGGAATATACGCTTTTCCGCTACGGGAGTACAGTCGTGCGCGCCGACTTCTTCTCCGCGGCTTCCTCCGCGGCTTCGCGCGTGAGGTCCCGTGGCCCCAGCCAGGAAGCGGATCGCGGCTCCGATCGGATGTATACGGAACTCAGGATGCGCCTGCGCTGACGCCTGACCATACACGCTGGCGCCTGACCATCATTGCTGGAGTCGACGCCGCGCGATGGCTTCGGCGGTGAGGATGTAGTCGGCGGCAGTGGAAAGTGACGGCATTGCCCCGTGCCATCCGCCCAGCACCGGATCAATCAATTCGGGGAGAAGTCCATCGTTGCGCAGTGCCTCGCGCGTGATGGCGGCAAAGAGTCGCTCGGCGCGATCCATCCGACCCGCCACGGCATACGCGCGCGCAAGGCGCAGTGTGATCTGGGGTCGTGCCTGCCGGGCGAACCAGTCGCCACCGGGACCGGCGCGATACATGTCCGGGGCATCTTCGATGGCGAAGCCCGATTCGACGACGTCGAGGGCGAATCGTCCCGCCGGTGTGTCCGGAGCGAACATCCCGACAGTGATCGCGTCGATGAGCAGGGGATGGAAGAGTCGCAATGCGCGTCCCGAGAGGCTGTCCGGACGTGTCGTGCGACGCGCTTCGTTTATCATTGCATTGATCGTGCCGGTCGTGCGCTCCGCGGCCGCCGCATACAGAAACGCCTTGAGTTCGTGGTCGAGGATGCGCGCGTGCCGGGCGGCGATGCGCAGGGCGTGGGAGGCGAGAATGCTCGCGTGGATGCCCGGCAGGTCGGACAGTGCCACGCCCCACGGCCCGTCATCCTGCGAGAGCAGACCGGTGCTGTCCATGCGATACATCAGCACATCCGCGACGAGCGGACCGAGCTGTGTCCAGTGAGCGGCGAGGAAGGTGCTGTCGGAGAATTGTTCGCCCGCGGCAATGGCCTTCTCGCGCAGGCACGCGCGCAGCGCATCCACGGCGAGAACATAGCGCGCCATCCCCTCATAACGCAGCACGGACCGGTCGGCTTGCTCCCATCGCCATTCGCCACCGCCGCCGTCATACCAGGCCGGGGTGACGAGATACGGATACCCGACTCCGAATTCTTTTCCATACACATCGAAGAGGGTGTAGGTGTCGTGCTGGGCGCGGTGGATGAAATCGAGCGCGGATCGCGCGGCCTCGCACAACCCGGCGGCCGCGAATGCCTCGACCGCGAGCAGATGCGCGGCGGGTTCGCAGACCGCGCGGTTGGACGGGGACAACCCGGACACGCATTGATGTTCTCCGAGCCCGGGTTCCCGCACCTGCAGCTGTCGCATGCTCACCAGGGATTGCCGGTAGACGCGCCGTTCGTCGTCGCTGAAGACATCGGCGTGAAGACGCATCCCATGCAGATCCTCGACCCACGCGCTCCGTTCTCCATGCAGCGACCAGGATTCCGTCCCGCCGGCGAGAAATTCCTCCATGTCCCGCTCCGCGAGTTCAGGGCAGCAGGAATGATACGCGAGGATGTGATAGGACATGCGGGCCGCGTGGCTGTCGTCGGTGCGCTGTTCGTAGCGCCAGGAGGGACGCTCCATGACAAAGCGCAGACCGACCGCGCGGGGATCGGACGCCGCTTGCCGGACGGCGACAACAAGCACGCGCAACCGCGTCCGCCGCGGATGGTACCAGTACACCTCGAGTCCTTCCCCGGCGGCGTGGAGCACACCGGTGGCGTCAAGGTATTCGGAAGAATCAGGGATAAACAGATGCGACACTCCGTTATCCTCGATCGCGACGCGCAGTCCGGTCAGCGCGATCTCGGTCGGGAGATCCGTGGCGATGCGGTCGGCGAGTCGGGGTCTGCTCCATTCGATCATGGCGCTGTCGGGATCCCATCGCGAGACCATCACCCCATTGGAGATGAAGCGGGGCGCGCGTGCGGGACGTTCGTCGACAATCTCATCGAGCACGCGGTGCATGGAATCCGCCCGCACGATGCGGAAGATCGAACCCGTGATGCCGCCGCGATCACCGGTGTCATGGACGCGCACGGCGAGAAGATTGAACTCCTCGCGCACGAAACGCGGAAGGGGATACACGCGCAGGGAACGCGGTTCCGAGCGCGGTGACGGCGGAAAATCGCCGGTTTTTCCGACCATGATCCCATTGAGGAAGGTTTCATCGGCATCGTCGATGCCGCTGCACACGAGGAGCAGCGAATCATCACGCAGGGAGGTGGGTATGCGAAAGCGCAGGCGATACCATCCGAACCCGTCATGCAGCGGGAAGCCGTTGTCTTCCCATGCGCCGGGCACCGTGACGAAACTCCATTCCATCTCCTCGTCGATGTACTTGCTCCGCCAGACATCGTCGTCGCCCGGACGAAAGGCCGCGAGGCCGCGCAGGTCAATCGATGTGGTGTCCTGTGCGTGCACGGCCACGGGACCGAGGACGCACGCGACGGGAAGGAAGAACACGACGGTGAGGAAGAGGATGACGTACCGGAAGAGACGGCGATGCATTTCACTCCTGACGGAGAAATGCGTGGACAAGCCGGGCAAGGCGCTCCGAGGCCTGCGCGGCCACGATCGTCACCTCACCGTGCGAGACGGTCTGCCGCACGGTCCGCGCGATGTTGGTGATGCAGGAAATGGCGACGACGGGTACTCCATGCGCGGCGGCGGTGATGATTTCCGTCGCGGTGGACATGCCAACCGCGTGCGCCCCCGCCATGCGAAAGAATGCGATCTCCGCGCGGGTCTCGTAGGTTGGCCCCGCGCAGAAGCCGTAGGTCCCTTCGCGCAGCCGCACACCCGCATCAATGGCGGCGTCGCGCATGCGCGCGAGGATTGCCGCGGAAAATAACGGACGTGGGAGCGGGGGGGCATGCATCGCGCCGAGCTGTAGATCGAGTCCCATCCGCCGTGCGCCGGGGAGGACGAGAAGGTCGGTGATGAGCATCAGATCCCCGGGGAGGAAGGACGGATCGAGTCCTCCCGCGGCATTGGTCAGGAGCAGCACCCGCGCACCCACCGCGGCGGCGATGCGCGCGGGCAGTGCGGTGGTCGCGGCGTCGTGTCCCTCGTAGCCATGAATGCGTCCCTGCACCAGAAGCAGCCGCGTTCCGTTCGACGTTGCGCGTAACAGGCGACCTTCGTGTCCGATAATGGTGGAGGCGGGGTAGTCCGGCAGATCGGCGGTCGACACGCGGTCGTGCACCGTCACGGTGTCGGCGAAACCACCCAGTCCGGATCCCAGCACGATGACCGCATCGACCGCGTTGCCGGCGAAATCCCGGACCGCCGCGTGCAGGCCGGGGGGAAGAGGTGATCCGGTGTCATGAGGATGGAGACTTCGCATCGTGTCGTGGGATGTGCGTGATCGAATGGCTCAGACGCTGGAGAGCAATCCCGCGATGGCGGCGGTCATCAGCGTGGCGAGCGTGCCACCCAGCAGGGCACGCAGCCCGAGGCGCGAGATGTCACCACGCCGCTCGGGTACGAGAGGACCGAGTCCACCCATGAGAATCGCGATCGAGGAAAAATTCGCGAAACCGCAGAGCGCGAACGCGGTCATGGTGATTGCCTTCTCGGAATAGAGCGCACCGGACGAGAGCATCGTCGACATATCCAGGTACGCGACGAATTCGTTGAGGACGAGCTTCGTTCCCATCAGGCTGCCGACCTGGAAGGCTTCGCCCCAGGGAATGCCGATGCCGTACGCGACATATTGCAGGACGAGACCGAACAGCAGTTCCAGACTCAACGGCTTGCCGAAGATGGCCGTCAACGTGCCGTTCAATCCGCCGATGCGGCCGACGAGACCGAGGAGATAGTTCGAGAGTGCGATGAGCGCGATGAACGCAAGCAGCATCGCGGCGATGTTGAGCGCGAGCTTCAATCCATCCGACGCGCCGCTGGCCGCGGCGTCGATCACATTGTTCGCGGTTTTTTCCCGCGGCACGCGCACCTGCCCGAGCGTCAGCGGCACACCGGTTTCGGGCAGGAGGATCTTGCTGATGACGATGCCGGCGGGCGCCGCCATGATCGAGGCGCCGAGCAACTGCGCGGCAAAACGGATTTGTGCCTCCGAGATGGAAATGCCGTGGACCTCGGCGTACGAAAATCCGAGCATCTGCACGTAGGCCGCCATGACGCCGCCCGCGATCGTGGCCAGTCCGCCGACCATCACGGTCAGCAACTCCGATTCGGTCAGGTCCTTGAGAAACGGACGGATCATCAGCGGCGCCTCGGTCTGTCCGATGAAGACATTCGCCGTGTTCGACAGCGATTCCGCGCCGCTGGTGCCGAGAGTCTTCTGCATGAGCCAGGCCATCCCCTGCACGATACGCTGCATGATGCCGAGATGGTAGAGCACCGCCATGAGCGAAGCGAAGAAAATGATGGTGGGCAGGACCTGGAACGCGAAGAAAAAGCCAAGGGATTCGGTTGTGCCGGGACTCGATGCGAGCGGACCGAAAATGAACGCCGCACCCTCGGTCGTGAAACCCAGGATTTTGACGAAGGCCGTGCTGAGAAAATCAAACGCACCCTGTGGCCACCCCAACGGTGTCCAGAACGTCCGCAGCGCTTCGCCCTTGATAACGAGTATGCCGAAGACGAGCTGCAGCAGCAACCCCTTGCCGACCAATGTCCACCGTACATCGCGTCGATGACGGGAGAAGGCAAGCGCGATCGCGAGGATCAGCACGATGCCGAGTGTGCCCCGGAGGATGCCTTCGATCATTCTGCCTTCCGAACGTCGTCGAGGTTGGTGGTCCAGCATTTGCGGCAGCGTGCCTCGTATGCCTCGGAGGCACCGACGAGCACACGCGCGGCACTCGGCGTCACCCGCTGCGTACGGTTGGCGGGGTTGCCGCAAACCATGCAGATCGCGAGCGTCTTGGTGATGTATTCCGCGACGGCGAGCAACTGCGGTATCGGTTCGAACGGCTGACCGAGATAGTCCTGGTCAAGTCCTGCGACGATGACCCGGTGGCCGCGATCCGCGAGTTCCTCGCAGACGCGCACGAGGTCGAGATCGAAGAACTGCGCCTCGTCGATGCCGATCACGTCGTAGCCGACGGCCTGCGCGCGGATCTCCGCGGCGGACGCGACCGTGATCGACGGGAGGGAGACGCCGCTATGCGAGACGATGCGGTCATTGGCATAGCGGGTGTCGATCACCGGTTTGAAAATGGCCACCTGTTGCTTCGCGATTTGTGCGCGTCGCAACCGGCGGATGAGTTCCTCGGTCTTGCCGCTGAACATCGAGCCACAGACGACTTCGATCCAGCCCGTGTCGATCGGGAGGTTCCGGACGGGAATATGGTCAACCATGGGATACCGCGCTGGTGCAACTTCATGTGCCGTGATCCGTCGGTCGGCGAATGCGACGACACAAAAAGTAACAGGATTTTCGTCGCGAATGAAATCGCGCCGCGTGTATCCGCACGGCCGGCGGCACGGCACGTCGCGTCTTGATGGGGACGGAAAGTATTCGGATATTCCGGGCGAACATTCGTCCCGTGCCGTGAACAAACATCTCCCGCTCGTATTGTTTCTCGTCGGTCTGTTCTTCCAGGGTGTCCCCGCCGCGGGACAGGATGAACAGGCCTTTCTGCGCGCGCTATCCCGTGCGCGGGATCTGTTGCGGCACAAGCCCGACTCCGCCGTCATGCACGCGCGCGAGGCCATCGCGCAGGCGGGCAGCCCGGCGCGGCGACTCGAGGCCCGTGAGCTTTGCGCGGACGCACTGTTGCGCAGCGGTGACATCGCCGGGGCGCACGCGCAATTTACCCGGTTGCTTCGGTCCGCGACGGACAATGCCGACGCACCGCTCCGCGCACGCGCGCTCAATGGGCTGGGTGTCACCGAACGGCGGACGGGAAACCTTGCCCGTGCCATCGCACTGCACGAGGAGGCGGAACACCTCTTCGATTCCCTGGGACACACCCTTGGCGTCGCACAGGCGCTGCACGATCACGGCGCTGCCCTTGCCGCGGCGGGACGGAATGAAGCGGCAATGGGCATGTATCGCAGGGCACTCGCGATGCGCGAGGAGGAGCAATTCCGACCAGGGATCGCCGAATCCCATCACGGGATCGGCAGACTGCACCAGCGCATGAGCGATCTCGATTCCGCTCTGATCCATTTCCGCGCGGCGCTGTCGCTGCGCCGGCAGCTCGGCGTGCTCAGCAGCGATGCCGCGGCGACGTTGAACAGCATCGGCGGGGTGTACCGGGCTCGGGGAGACGCGGCACGCGCGCTTGACTTCCATCGTGAGGCGCTGGGGTTTTCCCGGCAGGTCGGGGATACTGCCATGATCGCCGCGACACAGGCGGAGATCGGGGCCGCGTTCGCGGACCTGGGCGACGTGACGCGCGCGCGGGAGTCGTACGCCGAAGCGCTGCGTCTGGCGGAACGGGTACGCCGCGGTGATCTCGAAGCCGCGGTGATGCTCGACTTCGCGCGGCTCGAGGAAGAAGATGGAAATCACGCAGCCGCATTCGCCCTTCTCGAACGCCATCTCTTCGTCACGGATTCGCTGCGACGGCACGCGGTCCGAAACGCGATGTGGTTCGCCGACGATGGCGTCGTCCTCGATCCGTGGAATGCGGAGACGAACGGCACGGCACGCGACGCCGACTTCCTCGTCTTCCTGGTTGTCGTCATCGCGTTGCTGCTGGTCATCGTGATCATCGCCCTGTCCGCCTTGCGCTTGCGCGGTCGCAGCAATGCCGCATTGTCGGAAAACAATACCGAAATCGAACGGATGAATGCCGAGTTGCAGCGGTTGAACTTCGATCTCGCACGGTCGGAGGAAAAGTATCGCCTGCTGTTCGAACATTTGCCCGTCGGGGTGTTTCTTTACGACCAGGAATTGACGCTTCTCCAGTGCAACAACGCGTTCGCCGACGTCTTCGGAGCGCCCGAGCGATCGCTCGATGGACAGAAATTCGACCAATTGCGTGACCGACGCATCGTCCCCGCCCTCCAGGCGGCGATTCAGGGCAAAACCGGTACCTACGAAGGTGAGTATCTCGTCAGAGCCGAGGGCCAGCCCCTGCAGGTCTCGATCCGCACCGCGCCACTGACCTATCGCGATGCAACCATGCCGCACGGGATTGGCTTCGTCCTCGATATCTCGAATTGGAAACGGATCGAACGTGAGTTGATCGAAAGCCGCGAGATCGCCGTGCAGGCCGACCGGCTGAAAAACGCCTTCCTTACCAACATCTCGCACGAAATCCGCACGCCACTCAACATCATCATGGGGTATTTCGGCATTCTCCAGCAGGAGATGCGGGAGCGCATGGACGATGAGGAAGCCGATCATTTCCGAAAGGTGGACCTCGCCGTGCGACGGTTGCTGCGGACGGTGGATCAGATCCTGACGCTGTCGATCCTGGAATCGGGAACGTATGCGATGAATCTCGAGCAGTGTCATCTGCACCAGCTGGCCTATGAACTCTATGAGGAGCTCGTCCCGCTCGCGGGGGAGAAGGGACTGGAGGTCTCATTCGAAAGCGCCTGTCGTGATGTGTACATCGACGTCGACCGGTACTCCGTCGGACAGGCGCTTCGCAATCTGCTCGACAATGCCGTCAAATTCACTGACGCCGGCACGATTCGTATCGCGCTTCGCGGGAGCGGCGAGAATATTACCGTCATCGTGAGTGATACAGGGATCGGCATGTCGGAGGAGTATGTCCGACAAATGTTCGAGGCATTCTCCCAGGAGGATGCCGGCTACTCGCGCTCGTACGAAGGATTGGGCCTCGGCCTGCGGCTGACCAAGCGCTATCTCGATGTCAACAACGGGACGATTCACGTCGAAAGCGCGAAAGGGGAAGGCACCACGTTTACCGTTGCCTTTCCGATCACGCACCGCTATGCCCGCCTCGCACCCGACGAGCCGAACGCACCCGAGGAGATCGCGCAGGAGGGACCACGTCGCACACTGCTGGTCGTGGAAGACGATCACGAAACGCAGAAATTCCTGCAGCTCATCCTGTCCTCTTCCTTTGACCTGCATTTCGCTGATTCAGGCGAGGATGCATGGACTATCCTGCATCGCACCGCGATCGACCTCGTGCTGATGGATATCTCCCTGCGCGGCGAGGAGGACGGCCTGCAACTCACGGGCCGCATCCGTGAGGATGCGGCGCTCCGCACGCTGCCGGTGATCGCGGTGACCGCGCATGCCTTCGCCGACGACCGCCGCCGCAGTCTCGAGGCGGGGTGCAACGAATACCTGCCCAAACCCTTCCGCGTCACCCAGCTGCGCGAGCTGGTCGAACGCGTCCTGATTTGAGGCGGACCCGTCCGCGATTATATAAGAGAAACAGATCCGTATGTCATAATAAACACGATGCACGATGGACGGACAGCAGATCGACCGCAGGACGTTTCTCGAACGAGGCGGCAAGGCCGCCGGCTTTGCCGCCGCGGCTCTCGTCGGGGGGGCACTGCTCCACGAACCGGAGCGCCATCCGTTCCGGGCGCTTGACGATGCATCGATACGGCGCGACCTGCGCATTCCGGACCTCGCGCCGATGCTCGTCGTCGCGCGCGCCGCGGATGCCGCGGGAAGCGGCACGCCGGCCCGCCTCACTGCCGCGGCACTGGAGGCGTTGGGCGGCATTTCGACCTTTGTCTCGCGTGGCGACTTCGTGGTCATCAAACCGAATGTCGGGTGGGATCGGCGTCCCGAACAGGCGGCCAACACCAATCCCGACGTCGTGGCCGAGGTCGTGCGGCAATGCCGCGCCGCGGGGGCGGCGCGCATCCTCGTGACCGACATTACCTGCAACGACGCCACGCGCTGTTTCCATCGCAGCGGCATCGCCGCCGCCGCGCGGGAGGCCGGCGCGGAGGTGCAGCTCGCGCAGGAGGCTCGTTTCCGTGATGTGAATATCGGGGGCGCGATGCTCGGTCGGCAGTCGGTCTACGACGCCTACCTCGAGGCCGACAAGTTCATCAACCTGCCCATCGCCAAGCACCACAGTCTCACCCGGGTCACGCTGGGAATGAAAAACTTGTACGGAATTCTTGGTGGCAATCGCAGCCGCTTGCATCAGGACATCCACAACAGTCTCGCCGATCTCGCGCATTTCGTTCGACCTACCCTGGTGCTGTTGGACGCCTGGCGCGTGCTGCTGCGCAATGGTCCGCAAGGAGGAAGCCTGGCGGATGTCGAGGAGCGTCGCATGCTCGTCGCCGGCACCGACCCGGTCGCGCTTGATGCGTTCGGGGGCGCGGAATTTTTCGGTTTGACCGTCGAGGAGATGCCGTGGATCGGACTGGCCGAAGCGCGCGGTCTCGGAACGTCCGACCACGCGAGTCTCCGGCGCGAGGAGATCACGATCTGATGGGGACGCCACAACGACGCTGGACGCGGTGGCGCAATGCCCGTCGGATCTCTCAGGGTGCATTTCTGCTGCTGTTCCTGTATCTGCTGCTGCGGACGAACATCGATGCGCTCGACACACCGGACGCGATCCCGCGCATCTCCGCCCCCGTGGATTTCTTTCTGGAAATCGATCCGCTCGTCGCGATTACGACAGCGCTCACCACGCACACGCTGTACCGGGATCTGATCCTTGCGTTGATTGTCATCGTGGGGACGTTGTTCCTCGGTCGGTTCTTCTGCGGATGGGTCTGTCCAATGGGAACCATCAACCATATGATCGCCGCCCTGCGCTCCGCACGCATGCGTGGACGGCGGCGGATGGAGCAGAACAGCTGGCAGCCCTGGCAGCGGTGGAAGTATGGCATTCTCGCGGCCATGCTGGGCGCCGCGCTGTTCGGGTCGGCGCAAATCGGGTTGCTCGATCCGATGGCCCTGCTTACACGGTCAATGGCGCTCGTCGTGCTCCCCGCCTACAACGTCCTCACGCAGGACTTCTACATGTGGAGCCTGCATGCAACCCTTGGTCCGGCGGACATCATCCTTACTCCCATTTCATGGGTGACGCACGCCATCCTGATTCGCGCCGAGCGCGTGGTGTTCGACCAGACGTTCGTGATCTTGCTCATGTTCGCCGGCATTCTCATCGGCAATCGCTTCATCACGCGCTTCTGGTGTCGCGGGCTCTGCCCGCTCGGCGCGTTGCTTGGGGTACTGGCGAAGACATCCATCCTCGGACTGGAAAAACGTCCCTCGCTCTGCACGGACTGCAACCTCTGCACGCTGCATTGCCAGGGTGGCGACAATCCGAAACCGGGCGACACATGGCATCAGACCGAGTGTCATCTCTGCATGAACTGCGTGGCCAGTTGCCGGGATGCGGGAATTGCATTCACGTTCTTTCCGAAAACGGAAGAAACCACGCGTGCGGTGAATCTCACGCGGCGGGCGGTGCTGACTTCGACAGGGGCGGGACTCCTGGCCATTCCCGTTCTCCGCGCGGCGGTCGATCCGCGGCGCGCGCCGGATCCTGCACTCGTGCGTCCGCCGGGTTCCCTGCCGGAAACGGAATTCCTCGCGCGTTGCATTCGTTGCGGTGAATGCATGAATGTCTGTCCCAACAACGCGTTGCATCCGACACTCACGCAGGCCGGGGCGGAGGGGCTATGGACGCCGATGCTGATGCCGCGCATCGGGTACTGCGAGCCCACGTGCGTGCTCTGCTCGCAGGTCTGTCCCACGGGCGCCATCGACGAGATCACCGAGGCGGAGAAAGCGTGGGTCCCCGAGGTGGGAACGGAGCGGACCACCGCACCACCGATCCGCATCGGCACGGCGTTCTACGACACCGGCCGTTGCCTGCCCTACGCGATGGCGAAGGAGTGCATCGTGTGCGAGGAATGGTGTCCGACCACGCCAAAAGCCATATATTTCGAGGAGGTGGAAGTGCGCGACCGCGAGGAGAACTATCTCTATCTCAAACGTCCGCACGTCGATCCCGCCTTGTGCGTCGGCTGCGGTGCCTGCACGTATGCCTGTCCCGTCAAGGGCGCGCCGGCCATTTACATCACCGCCGTCGGTGAGACGCGCCATCCGCATCACCGCATTCTGCTCACGGACGCAGCGCACGACTGAACCATCGCGCATCGCGCCGCCGAGGTCCTCGGACCGGGCCATCCCTGTCCGGACGGATGGAGCATATGTGGTCAGGTGGAAACGCGGCGGACGGGTGGAGAAAGATACCGATAGCGGACAACATTATCGTATGAATGTAACATAAGCGAAAGGAATCGTATCATGGAAGAAATCTGGACGTACATCCAGCGCGCCGTGCAACTGTACGCCGTGGACGTTGTCATCGGAGTCCTCATTTTCATCATCGGCCGCTGGGTGGCGAAGTTGGTGGTCAAGATGGTTCACAATATCATGGACCGTCGCAATGTCGACCGGACGCTCAGCCGTTTCGCGTCGAATCTGCTCTTCACGCTGCTGATGGCCGTGGTCATCATCGCGGCGCTCGGGCAGATCGGTGTGCAGACCACATCGCTCGTGGCGATTGTCGGCGCGGCAGGTCTCGCGGTCGGCCTCGCGCTGCAGGGCTCTCTGTCCAACCTCGCGTCGGGCGTGATGCTCATCATCTTCCGTCCCTTCAAGGCCGGTGATTTCGTCGAGGCCGGGGGAGTGTCCGGCGCGGTGGAAGAAATCTCGATTTTCACCACGACGCTGAAAACTCCCGACAACAAACTGGTGATCGTACCCAATGCGCAGATCACCGGCGGAAGCATCACGAACTACTCCGCCGAGGACAAACGGCGGATCGATCTGGTATACGGCATCAGCTACGGCGACGACATCCGCCGCGCCCGCGAAATCATCGACGCGGTACTCGCCGAGGAGACGCGAATCCTTCGCGATCCGGCTCCCACGGTGGGCGTGCTCGAACTCGCGGCCGACAGCGTCAACCTCGCCGTCCGTCCCTGGGTCGCCACCGCCGATTACTGGGATGTGTACTTCGCGCTCAACGAAGCGATGAAACAGCGCTTCGACGAGGGTGGCATCCACATTCCCTTCCCGCAGCGTGACGTGCACATGTATCAGCATTAGAACGGGATGTGTCAGGAACGGGATGTGTCAGGAACGGGATGTGTCAGGAACGGGATGTGCTCATGCGCGCGCTTGAATCCCCGGGTGGAAATGAGTACCTTTTTCCTTCACTCACGATGAACATCATCACCGCACATATATTCCAAGGAGGATTCCATGGCTTTTCAGCTTCCCGACCTGCCGTTTCCGAAGGATGCGCTTGCACCCTTTCTCAGCCCGGAGACCTTTGATTACCATCACGGCAAGCATCACGCGGCATATGTCAACAACGCAAACAACTTGATCAAGGATACAGCGTACGACGACATGCCGCTCGAGGACGTGATCCGCAAGGCGGCGGCCGACGCGGCGACTGGATTGTTCAACAATTCCGCGCAGATCTGGAATCACACGTTTTTCTGGAACTGCATGTCCCCGAATGGCGGCGGCGCCCCCACTGGCAAAATCGGCGAGTTGATCACGCGCGACTTCGGTGGCATCGATGCGCTCAAGGAGCAGTTTTCCAAAGCCGCCGTCACACTGTTCGGTTCGGGTTGGGCCTGGCTTGTCCTCAACGCCGAGGGCAAACTCGAGTTGCTGCAGCTCTCCAACGCCGACACCCCGCTCGTGCACAACAAAACCGCGCTGCTCACGCTCGATGTCTGGGAACACGCCTACTACATCGACTATCGCAACGCCCGTCCGAAATTCGTCGAGGGTTTCTGGGACGTCGTCAACTGGCAGCACGCCAACTCCCTGCTCTGATCCGACACCTCCTCCACGAAAACATCCGGGACGCAGCCACCACTGGTTGCGTCCCGCTTCTTTTCTCCCGCTTCTTCCCCCTCCGCGCGCCTCCCCGCGCGCCGCGCAGCGGCGCATGGCGCGCCGCGCAGCGGCGCATGGCGCGCCGCGCAGCGGCGCATGGCGCGCCGCGTCAGCGGCGCATGGGCGCATGGGCGCAAGCGCAGCGAGCTTACAACTTGATCCGGTACGCCCCGCCCACGCCGACGAAGAAATCCGGCCGATAGATCGATGAATAGGTGGGGGATGTCGACGCAATATCCGGATCCCCGAGTCCGAATCCCGCCC
>JAVFAS010000014.1:41197-56515 GCA_034002405.1 Bacteroidota bacterium
GCGCAGCGAGCTTACAACTTGATCCGGTACGCCCCGCCCACGCCGACGAAGAAATCCGGCCGATAGATCGATGAATAGGTGGGGGATGTCGACGCAATATCCGGATCCCCGAGTCCGAATCCCGCCCAGGCGTCGAGTTTGAGATGCGTATGGACGGCAAACACAAGGCCGGCATCCACCGCGTGCAGGACCGGGGCGTGGCTATTGATTTCCATCCCGTACTCCGCGAAAAGCAGCATGCGTTCGCTGATATCCATGGAAAGCATCGCCGATGCGTAACCCAGGGGATTCGCGTACCAGCCGTCCCAGGACAGACCACCGCAGTACCCGAGAGCGAGACCTGTTCCGAGCGTGTGCGAAAAACTCATCGCGAGGTCGGGCGCGGGTTGTGCGATGTCGTAATGTGGCGATGCGAGGCCAGGAATTGCCAGCGCGGCGATGAATGCCGTTCGCGGAATCCACCCCGTTTCCTCGGCCACCACGGTCTTGATGCCGACGTTGAGCACGGTCATTCCGCTCTGGCTGTCCTCGACCGGGGTCGTCCCTTCTTCGAGGAAATACCCGGGGTCGTATCGCCAGGACATCCGTTCATACGACGAGGCGACGCGGAATTCGACCTGATCGGAAATACCCACGCGGAGCATCATCGCCGGGATCTGCAGCATGGTGTGGCGGTAGACCTCCCCGCCGGCGAGGACGCCGTCACCGGCCACCGGGGCAAAGGCGGCGCGTTCTAGAAGCATGCCCGCCTCGAAATGGACCCATCCCGGTGCCACGACTTCCGTACCCCAGGTGTGGCCAGGGCGCTCCGGCTCGAAGATGTGCTGTTGGGAATGCAGCAGCGTCGGCAGCAGGACGAGCAGGATCACGACGATGCCGCGCGGCGCATGCGCCGGGTTGCGGAGGAATGTCCGCACGTATGCGCGGCGCGTCCGGGAATGGGTGGAATGAAGGGACATCGAGACTCCGATTCGGAATAAAGCGAAATATACACTTTTCTCCCGCCACCGCGGCGACCCCTGCATACCTTGTATTTCCGCGCCTGCGATGCTACATTTTATTTTTTCCATGATTTGACATTTCTTCATGCACGAGTACACCGGCGCGCTCCACATCCACTCTCGATACTCCGACGGAACGGGGGAGATCGCGGATATCGTGCGTGCCGCCTCGGAGGTCGGACTCGATTTCATCATGCTCAGCGACCACAATACGCTGCGGCCGAAACGGGATGGCCACGAGGGTTGGCGGGAGAATGTCCTGGTCTTGATCGGGTACGAGATCAATGATCGCCGGGACCGCAATCACTATCTCGCTTTCGGCGTGGACAAGACCGTGGGGGTCCGCATCACCGCGCAGGAATACGTCCGTCGCGTGCGCGAGCGCGGGGGCGTGGGATTCATCGCCCACCCCGACGAATGCCGCAACAGCATGCCCGAGCATCCACCATATCCATGGGACGCGTGGGACAGCGAGGATTTCGACGGCATCGAGATCTGGAATCACATGAGTGAATGGGTCGAGGGACTCACCGACGAGAACAAGTTCCAACGCCTCATCCATCCGCTCAAGAGTCTCACCGCGCCGCCGGAGACCACGTTGCGGCGCTGGGACGAGATCGCGCGCACCCGGCGCGTCACGGGTATTGGAGGCACCGACGCGCACGCGCACAAGGCCGACATCATGGGCTTCTTCGACGTCGAGGTGTTTCCGTACAAAGTGATGTTCAAGTCCGTCCGCACGCACGTGCTGCTTGACGAGCCGCTGCGGCGGAACGAAGACTCCCATTTCGAGGCGGACAAGTGGCGCATCTACGAGGCGCTGCGGGCTGGTCGTTGTTTCGTGGCGAATTTCTACCAGGGTGACGCGCGCGGCTTCCAGTTCCATGCCACTTCGGCGAATGAAACATTGCAGCAGGGTGATACGGCACGCTTTCCCGGCGAAGGGAAAATCGCCCTGCATGTCGAGCTGCCGCGGGAAGCGCGGATTCGGCTGTTTTGCAACGGTGCCCTGCATGCCGAACGCACCGCGCGCGAGTATATCTGTCCGGTTCCCCATCCCGGTGCCTGGCGTGTCGAGGCGTGGATCGAGGACAAGGGTTGGATATTCTCCAACCATATCCGACTCGAACGAGACGACGGCACATGCTGACTCGCACGGTCATACTCCTGTCTTGCAAACGAAACCGGCACGCGGCATACCGGCATGTGGCATCCCACGTCACGAATTCCATGATCACGATCACGTTCCCAGACCCAGACGGACACGCTCTTTCATGAATCGCCCGATCAATACCCGCATCGTTCCCGACGAAGAAATCGACAAACCGCGATCCAATTGCGGCGTTGTCGGGATTTACGGCGCACCCGGCGCATCGACACTCGCGTACTACGGCCTGCATGCCCTGCAGCACCGGGGCCAGGAGGCCTCGGGCATCGTCTCCTGCGCGCGCAGCAATGGCGACACGCCCGCCCCGCGTCTGCGCATTCACAAGGGACCCGGTCTCGTGACCGAGGTGTTCTCGAACCAGCAGATTCTCACCGACGTCCTGCCCGGTGACATCGCCATCGGACACAACAGATATTCAACCACCGGATCCGATAATCTGGAAAACATCCAGCCCTTCATGGTCACGTACCGTGACGGACAGCTTGCCGTCGCGCACAACGGAAACCTGACCAACACGCGCACGTTGCGCCACCGACTGCAGCAGGAGGGGACGATTTTCCAGACCTCGACCGACACCGAGGTCATCCTGCATCTGACCGCGCGCAGCCAGGCCGCGACGCCGGAAGACCGCATCATCGACGCGCTCAATACGGTGACCGGTGCCTATTCACTGGTGATGCTGCACGGCGAGACGATGATCGCGGCCCGCGATCCGCACGGCTTTCGTCCTCTTTGCCTCGGCCGTCTCGGAGACGCGTGGGTCGTCGCCTCGGAGACCTGCGCGCTTGACATCATCCAGGCCGAGTACGTGCGTGACGTCGAGCCGGGCGAGGTATTGTTCTTCGACCACCGCATGGAGTCCCAAGGCGAACCCGTGCAGCGCTGGCTCGACCTGCGGCCGGAACGCTATCACCATTGCATTTTCGAATACATCTATTTTTCGCGTCCCGATTCGAAGATATTCGGAGAGAACGTCGACAAGATCCGCCGGCGTCTGGGCAAGGCGCTTGCCGAGGAACGGCCCGTTCCCGTCACCGACGGCGAGACCGTGTTCGTCATGGCCGTGCCCGACAGTTCCAACACCGCGGCCGTGGGCTTCGTGCGCCGTGCGTCGAAGGATGGCGGCGACACGCGCCTCGAAATCGGTCTCATTCGCAACCATTATATCGGCCGCACCTTCATCCAGCCCGGACAGGAAAAACGCGAGGTGAAGGTGCGCATGAAGTTCAACACCGTCAAGGGAGTGATCGAAGGTCGCACGGTGGTCATCATCGACGACAGCATCGTGCGGGGCACGACCAGCCGGTTGCTGATCAACCTCATCCGCGAGGCCAATCCGAAGGAACTGCACGTGCGCATCAGTTCCCCGCCGATCCGCAGCCACTGTCCCTACGGCATGGATTTCCCCAACGCCGACGAACTGATCGCCACGCAGTGTGGCGGCGATATCGAGAAGATCCGCCAGGAGATCGGCGCCGACTCGCTCGGATATCTCTCGATCGAGAAAATGCTCGGGACCGTCAGCCACGACGGCAAGCGGGGCTACTGCACCGGCTGCTTTACCGGTGCGTATCCGGTACCGCCGGAAGAGAACATGAGAAAAGAGGATCTGGAACTCTGATGAAGCCCGCCGTCCATATCGCGTCGGGCGCGGCGGGACTGGTCCTTGTGCTGCTCCTCTTCACCGGAACGACACACGCGCAGCAGGATCTGCGCGTGTTTGTCAAGGTACGTTCCGAACAGCAGGCGGTCGCCGGCGCGGCGGGACTCGTTTTCCCCGCACCGGCGCTGCGGGAAACATTGCGGCGGCATGGATGCGGCGCGCCCGTGCCGATGCTGGACGTCCAGGCATCCGTCTTCGCGAAAGCGGTGGGGGAGGAGCATCCGCTCGCGAATCTGTACCTGCTCACACCGGCGCCCGGGGCCGACGGTACCCGGCTCGCGGACGAACTCGCCGCGCTGCCCGGGGTGCTGTACGCCGCGCGGGAGACGCGGCTGAGGCTGGATTTCATTCCGAACGATTCGGCCTGGAGCAGCCAGTGGGGAATGCAACGCACGGGCATGGAGAAGGCGTGGGACATCACGCGCGGGAGCGGGGACATCACCATCGGCATCATCGACACCGGTATCGATCCCGATCATCCCGACCTGCGCGGTCAGCACTGGATCAATGCGGGGGAGGATCGCAACCGCAACGGACGCTTCGACCCGTGGCCGTCGACGGAAACGCGCGCGGGAGTCGCGGGCGACCTCGACGGCATCGACGACGATGGCAATGGCTTCATTGACGATGTGATCGGCTACGACTTCGTCGACCAACCGGGCGCGCACAACGCGGCGGGCGGGGATTACATCGAGCCCGATCCGCTCCCGTTGGATGAGATGGGGCACGGCACGAGCGTGGCCGGCATCATCGGCGCGGCGATGGACAATGGCATCGGGGTGGCGGGCATCGCCCCGGACTGCCGCATGATGACGCTGCGTGCCTTTGACGCCCGTGGCTTCGGCGCCGAGGGCGACGTCGCACGCGCGCTCGCCTATGCCGTGGCGAATGGCGCACGTGTGGTCAACATGAGTTTCGGTGATGTGGTGTATTCGCGCGTACTGCGCGACGTCATCCGCTGGGCCCATGCGCGCGGTGTGGTCATGATTGCCTCGGCGGGCAACGCGCAATCCACCGCCCTGCATTATCCGAGCGCGTACGACGAAACGATTTCCGTCTCCGCCACGGCCGCGAACGATGTGCTCGCGGGTTTCTCGAATTACGGACAGACGGTGGACATTGCCGCCCCGGGATCGGACATTCTCACCACCGATCGTGACGGACGATACACCGCCTTTTATGGCACCAGCGCCGCCGCGCCCTTCGTCACCGGCGCCGCCGCCCTGATTCTGTCCCGGAATCCGGCGCATGCTCCCGAGGAGGTCCGTGGAATGTTGATCGCCGCGGCAGAAGATCTGGGCGCGCAGGGGTGGGACGAGCGGTACGGCGCGGGAATTCTGCGCATCGACCGCGCGACGGCGCTCGACCATCCATCCGTCGTGCGCATCCTCGCACCGAGAACAGATTTCGCCACCGACGCCACAGAGATCGTCATCCGCGGCACCGCGGCGTCGCCATTGATGCGCGGCTACACGCTCCAGTATGGCATCGGCGTCAATCCGTCGCGATGGAATCCCATCGGGGAGCCCCGGCTCCGTCAGGTCATCGACCAGCAGCTCGCGGTCTGGGATGTACGCACGCTTCCCGATACGACCTACACCATCCGGCTCGCCGCCGAAAGCGACAAGGGAATCACGCTCGAAGACCGCGTGGTCATCGCACTCGACCGTACCCCCGCGCGCATTCTCGGCGCCGTGCTCGTGCCCGCGGTCGACGGCGCTTCGTACGGCATCGCCGCCGGCTTCACCACCGACGACGCCACGCTGGGCAAGCTCTGGTACCGCGAACAGGGCTCCTCCGCGCCCTTCGCGTGGGTGTCGGCGGAAGGCGACACACGCAACAATCTGTTCATCGGACGCAATCACCGGATCTATCTGGGACCCGAATTCTTCACGCCCGGACGCACGTACGAATTCTACCTCTCCGCGGAGAACGCGGTCGGACACGAGACCATCGCGCGCGATACCGACGGCGACAATTTCCTTTTCACCGTACCCGCACCGGTCAGCAGCTTCGGCTTCACGCGCACGTCCGGCTCGTTGCCGCTCGGTCGACTCTCACGCATCACGCCGGATTTCAATGGTGATGGCGTGCCCGAACTGCTGATGAACAACATCCGCGCGGACAATACCTTCCAGGCCTGGCAATTCGACGGTCTCGGATTCTCCCGCATCGACGGGGGCGCGCAGGGACTCGAATTCCCGCGTGGCGCGGGCGATCTCGACGGGGACGGTCATCCGGAGCTCCTGACCTCGTTTGTCCGCAATGGCTTCCTCTACCGGGGTGCCGCGCACACGTTTCCCACGCAGCGATGGTGGGCCGATTCCATCGGCGGGGATTTCTGGTCCGTCGACATCCACGACGTCGACGGTGACGGCATGCGGGAGATCCTCGCCGTGATCGACGATTCCACCCTCGGCGTGTTCCGGTTCGAGGGCGGCGCCGTGGTCGAGGAGGCGCGGATCGTCAATCCGACCTCGCCGGGCAGTGAACCCTTCAACAGCTTCGACGCACCGCGCGCGGCCTTCGGCGACTTCAACAATAACGGAAAACCGGATATTCTTCTCGGCGACCGCGACGCGGATTTCTTCATCGCCGAATTCAATGGTTCCGGCTACGAGATCGTTTGGGGATCGGAAAATGATTTCATCGACGGCGGCGATTTCGTCGCGGCGGGGGACTTCAACGGTGACGGGCGTGACGAGTTCGCCATCGGTTTCCGCACGCTCGATGAGGATCTCGTGCCGTTCTGGTTCTTCGGCATATTCCGCCTGCGCGCGGACAACGCCGTCGAGGCACTGTGGAGCGTGCAGCTGCATGGCGTGGCCGAGAGCGCGCAGTACGGATCGTTCACCCGCATCCAGAACAGTCTGACCGCGGGCAATCTTGATGCCGACGCGGAAATCGAACTCGTGATCTCGGCGTTTCCCGAACTCTACGTCGTGGACTACAACCGTACGTCGCGGGAATTCGACATCGTCTGGCAGTATCCGCTGGCGAACACCGATGCGGTGGCGATCGCGGATTTCGACGGGAACGGCGTGGCGGAGATGGCCTTCGCGACAACGGATTCGGTCCTCTTTTTCGAACGCGATCTGCCGTACACGGGACCCGAGCCGCCGCGCGGCATCGATGTGAGTTACGTCAGCAGCCAGACCGCCCGGATTTCGTGGAGTATCGGAGCACCGGCGCCGCGGTACCGCCTGTACAAAGGCACGTCGCCGGGTGCGATGGAACCGATGGGTACCTTCGCCGCGCCGTTGCCGCTCACCGATCCTTCGCTCGTTTCCGGCACCACCGTGCTCTATGCCGTGAGCGCGGTGGACACGACGCGCACCCCGCCGGAGAGTCCGAAAGTGTTTTCCCGGATCCTGCATCCGCATGACACGCCCCTGATCGACAGCGTCATCGACGCGGGCCAGGGGCAGCTGCGGCTCGCGGTGTCGCAGGACATGGGCACGGTGTTGCCGTCGCCCGGGTGTTTCCGGCTCGATGGCGAGCGGGAAGCGTCGAGCGTGGTCCTGCTCGATGCACGGACGCTTCTGCTATCCTTTGGTGCGATCGCGCCGGGAAAACACGGCATCGCCGTGCGCGGCCTGCGCGACGGCGAGGGTGTGCCATTCGCGGATGCCACGGTCGGGCCGTTCGAGGTCCACGCCAGTGCGTCCGAGGAATGTTATATTGCGCGGGTGGACTATCTTCCGCCCTCGTCGTTCGCGGTGGTATTCAGCGCGCCGGTCGATCCCGTCACCGCGGCGGTCGCGACGAACTATGCCTTTCTTCCGTCCGGCACCGTCGAGCGCGCCGAGCCGGATCCCGCCGATCCCGCGCGGGTGCTCTTGACCCTGGGCGCGGACGCGCGCATCGGCGCGCGGGGCAAGGAATACGTGCTCACGGTGCGCAACGTGCGCTGCATCGCGGGTGGCATGATCGGAGCGGGCGCGGGCAGCACGGCCGGTGTCATTCTCAATGCGGCGAATCTCGATGACGTGTTCGTCTACCCCAGTCCGCTCAAACCCGAACACGCACAGCAGTTCGTCACCTTCGCCAACCTCACCGCGCGCGCCACGATCCGGATATATACCGTTTCAGGTCTTTTTATCGCCGAAGTGCGGGAGACCGACGGCAACGGTGGCGCGGAGTGGGATCTGCGCGACGATAGCGGGGCGCTCGTGCCCGCGGGCATTTACATCTTTCACGCCGGCGGGACCGATGCGCAGGGAAGGGAAGTGGAAACCAAGGTCGGGAAATTCATGATTGTCAGGTAGACAGGAATGGCAGGAAAGAAAACAGTATCCACGGGACGTCCCGGCGCGGCGGAACGCGACACGGGCACGGCGGCACGCGACACGGGCACGGCGATGCGCAATGCAGCGCGGCGCGGCGCGACGGCCGTCACCACCGACCGCATCATCACCCCTTCGAATCTCGTGAGCATGTTTCGCATGCTGCTCGTCATTCCCCTCGTCCTGCTGTTCGACCAGCCGCGTGCGAATCAACTGATGATCGCCGGTGTCATGCTGCTCGCGTATGCGAGTGATCTGGTGGACGGCTGGCTTGCACGGAAATTCGGCGGCGAATCGAGTTTCGGCCGCATCATCGATCCGTTGGCCGACAAGGTCGTGATCATCGCGCTGGTGCTGCTGATGGTGGACGCACGGTTGCTGCCGCTCTGGTTTGTCATCGTGGTGATCACGCGCGATGTGATCATCTTCACCGCGGGCGTGTACCTGCGCCGGCGCAGCGGCATCCTCGCGCAAAGCACCATGCTGGGCAAGGCGACGGTCGTCAGCATCGGCCTGGTGCTGCTCGTGGCGCTGTTCGGCAGCGGGGGCACCAACGTGTTCTTCCAGTTGCTGATGTTCGTCAGTCTTGGATTAATCTTCGCCTCGCTGTACATGTACGGCGAGCGGTTCTTCAAACTGCTTCCGAAGAGCGGCGGGAAGAAATAGCACCGTCGCATGACGGGCCGGTAAAAACAAACCCGTCATCCCGAGCAGACCGGGCTGCAAAGCAGGCCGGTCGTACCGAGGGCCGGTGAAAACAAACCCGTCATCCCGAGTAGACCGGGCTGCAAAGCAGGCCGGTCGTATCGAGGGACGGTGAAAACAAACCCGTCATCCCGAGTAGACCGGGCTGCAAAGCAGGCCGGTCGTATCGAGGGACGGTGAAAACAAACCCGTCATCCCGAGTAGACCGGGCTGCAAAGCAGGCCGGTCGTATCGAGGGACGGTGAACAACATGAACATTCACTCACGAACGAACTCATAGCGACATGGGCTTTCTCGACAAACTCAAATTCAACCGCCTCAAGGAAGGTCTCGCGAAGACACGCGATTCCGTCATGGCGAAAGTCGCGCGGGTCATCAAGGCCAAGCGCAAGATCGATGACGAACTGATCGATGAGATCGAGGAAATTCTCATCCTTGGCGATGTCGGCGTCGCGACCACGGCACGGATCATCGACCGGTTGCGCGAGCGCGTCAAGCGCGAGCGTTACGAGGACGCGAGCGAGCTCATACGTCTGCTGCGCGAGGAGGTCTCGGCGTTGTTCGAGCGGCACAACGTGAGCACCAACGGCACCGCGATCGAGCTTCCCGCCGGTACGTCGCCCTACGTCATCATGGTCGTTGGTGTCAACGGCGTCGGCAAGACCACGACCATCGGCAAGCTCGCCTACAATTACCGCAGTTCGGGCAAGCGCGTGATCATCGGCGCGGCCGATACCTTCCGCGCCGCGGCCAACGAACAGCTGGAAGTCTGGGCGAAACGCGCCGAGGTCGAGATCATTCAGCAGAAACACGGCTCCGACCCCGCCGCCGTCGCCTACGACACCCTGCAGTCCGCCCTGTCGCGCAAGGCCGATGTCGTGATCATTGATACGGCGGGACGCCTGCACACCAAGGCCAACCTGATGGAGGAGCTGAAAAAGATCAAGCGTGTCATGGCCAAGCTCATGCCCGACGCACCGCATGACGTCCTGCTCGTGCTCGACGCGACGACGGGACAGAATGCCATCCAGCAGGCGAAGCAGTTCAGCGACGCCGTCGAGGTGACGGGACTCGTCGTGACCAAGCTCGACGGCACGGCCAAGGGCGGCGTGGTCATCGGCATCTCGAGCGAACTCGGCATGCCGGTGAAATACATCGGCGTAGGCGAGCAGATCGACGATCTCCAGGTCTTCGACGACGAGTCCTTCGTACAGGCGCTGTTCGGTTCGCTGCGCACCGAGGATGAGGTCACGGTCGAAGAGTAAACGGTCTGAAAATCGTGCACGCAAGGAGCACACCGTATGTTCATCAAGAAGCCCCAGCACAAGCGCTTCGAATACACGCCGCGGTATTACGATCCGAAGAAGGACGAGCAGGCCTTGCGCCGACGGCAGATCAAATTCGAGAGCAACGTCCGTCGCGGCAGCAATCGGCCGCTGCTGATCATCATCGGTCTGTTCATTCTCGTGTACCTGGTTTATTCGTTTCTCTAAGGTCCCATGGCTGAAGACATCCCATCCTCCCTCATACAGAAACTTCCGCAGCATCTCGCCAACCAGATCGCGGCGGGCGAGGTTGTCCAGCGTCCCGAATCCGTGGTCAAGGAACTCGTGGAAAACGCCATCGATGCCGGCGCCGAGCATGTCACCATCAACATCACGGCGGCGGGGAAGACGCTCATTCAGGTGATCGACGACGGCGGTGGCATGGGCGAGCACGACGCCGTGCTGGCGTTCGAGCGGCATGCGACGAGCAAGATTCGTTCGCTCGACGATCTCGAGCGCATCATGACCTTCGGCTTTCGCGGCGAGGCGCTGCCGTCCATCGCCTCGGTGGCCAAGGTGGAATTGCGCACGCGGCAGGAGGGACAGGACGTCGCCACCTTCCTGCGCATCGCGGGTGGGACGATCGAGGAGCGCAGCAAGGTCGAGGGTCCGGTGGGCACATCGATCAGCGTGCGGAATCTTTTCTACAACACGCCCGCGCGCCGGCAATTTCTCAAGAGCGATGCCACCGAATACAAGCACATCGCCGACAGCGTGCAGCATTTCGTGCTGTCCTACCCGCATGTGCGCATCACCTTCATCTCCGACGGGTCGACCGTGTATGACGCACTGCCGGGAGATCTCACCGTGCGCGTGGCCTACCTTTTCGGCGACCGCGTCGCGGAATCACTCCTGCCGGTACGTGAGGAGACGGATCTGATCACGGTGACCGGCTTCATCGGACGCCCGAGCTTCGCGCGGAAGTCCCGCGGTGACCAGTTCCTCTTCGTCAACGGTCGCTACGTCGTCAGTCGCTATCTCAACCACGCCGTGGTCAGCGCCTACGAAAACATGATCGACCAGGGCGCCTTCCCGATGTACATCCTTTTCCTCAACATCGACCCCAAACAGGTCGACGTGAACGTGCATCCCGCCAAGCTCGAGGTGAAATTCTCCAACGAGCGCAATATCTACACCATCCTTGGCGCGGTGGTGCGACAGAGTCTGTACCATTACGACCTCACGCCGCGCATCGCGTTTCGCGACACGGCTTCGGGCGGCACGGACGCGGCGGGGATGGATGTCACGCGGGGCGCCGGCGGAGACGTCGCCGACGGAGCGCGGCCGCCGGAATATGATCAAAGCGGATCGGTTCCTCCGGAAAACGTACGCACCCGCTTCCAGGCACCCGACGACCGTCCCGAGCAGAAATACGATTCCTACTCCTCGCTGCGCCGCGGCATGGCCGATCGTCCGGCCGCCGGGGGACGCATGGATCCCCGGCAGATCGACGACCTCTTCCGGTCACTCAACATCGACGCGGGACAGGGGGGCGTACCGGGCGCGGTCCGCGACGCGACGGCGGACGGTGACACCGCCGACACGGTGATTCTCCCCAGCGAGAAGCCGGTGTCGGACACGCAATTCCTCTGGCAGCTGCACAACAAGTACATCTTCACACCGATCAAAAGCGGACTGATGATCATCGACCAGCACGTGGCGCATGAGCGCATCCTCTACGAACGCGGGCTAGCCGCGCTCGAGAGCAGCGCCTCCTTCGCGCAGCAACTGCTCTTCGCCCAGCGTGTCCGCGTCTCGCCCGGCGACTTCGCCCTGCTCGGCGAATTGCGCGCGGAACTCGAGGCCCTGGGCTTCACGCTGAAGTTCTCCGCGCCCGATAGCGTCACCGTCGAAGCCGTGCCGCAGGACGTGCGTCCGGGCATGGAGGAACGCATCCTGGAGGAACTGCTCGAGCAGTACAAGGAATACCAGCACGCCGGCATCACCGACCGCCGGCACAACGTCGCGGCCTCGTACGGCTGTCGCGCCGCCATCAAGGCCGGCGACAAGCTCAGCGCACCGGAAATGCAGACCCTCATCGACCAGCTCTTCGCCACCTCCAACCCCTACGTCTGTCCCCACGGCCGTCCGATCGTCATCAAGCTGCAACTCGACGAGCTGGACCGGCGCTTCGGGAGGACCTCGTAAGTAGGCCCTTGCTGAATCAGGGATGTAGTACGGGCTTGACAGGGAGGAAAATATACGTCATATTCCTCTCTGGTGATATATCCATAAAGGAATATCGCTTCATACGAATTCAGGGAGCTCCGTATGAAATGCGAGGTCGAATTCACGGATGAATTTTTTCAATGGTGGCAGACGTTACACGATAATCAGCAGGACGAGGTCGCATCCGTCGTTGGGTTGCTGGAAGAGCACGGAGTCGGTCTCGGATTCCCGAGATCATCTGATGTGCGCGGATCGAGTCATGGGAACATGCGGGAATTGAGGATTCAGATTGAAGGGGATTCATACCGCATCTTTTATACATTCGATCCACGACGGATTGCAGTTCTTCTGGTTGGTGGACGAAAAACAGGTGGATTTGGCTGGTATGATCGCATGCATATCAAGGCAGATCGGTTGTTCGAGGAACATCTCAGTGACGTCGAAAGAAGCGAAGGAGAGGTGTGACATGGCAAGAAAATATTCCGAGCTCAAAGAAGGGATGTCCGACGTACGCAAACAGAAGATCGCCCGGCGCACGAAGGAACTTGGGCAACAAGATGCCGAAGTGAGACGGTTGCAGGAGATCAGAGTAGCGCTTGAAATGACGCAGGTGGAACTCGCCGAGCGCCTCTGTGTCAATCAATCCGCCGTATCGAAGCTTGAATCCCAGCATGACATGTATATCAGCACCTTACAGCGAATCATTACCGCTCTTGGTGGCGAACTCCACATTCGGGCAAGTTTCCCGGACGGAGTGAATTTCGAGATTGACCAGTTCGTTTTATCAGGGCAATCCGAAAGGTGATAGAAAGGGAAATGCACAGCCCACGATCCCGAGGTCGCGTCCTCTCACGGTGACGTGTCGTGTTGTGGCGCGTCTTGACATTCTCCTGCAATCACGTTAATGTGTGTCGCAAATATCCACTATTGTCCAAAAGGAACACGCAGAGGCCGCGGCGGTTGTGTCCGTTGTCCTCTCTGCGACTGTTCGATAGATCGGAGGAAGTGAACATGCCGGCCAAAAACACGATTTGCCTGTGGTATGATGGCAACGCCGAGGAAGCGGCGCGCCGCGGCTGAGATCAAAGCGAATCTCGGAAATGTATCGACTCGGAAACGGAACAGTCATGAATCGGATCACCCGGCTCCTGATTGTCCTGCTGCTGCTTCTCCACACGGCTGCGGGACAGGAAGACAATACCCGCAGGACGAAGCAGCGCATCGAGAACTATCTCATCGCGCTGGAAGGCGTCGGCTTTCACGGCTCCGTACTTGTCGTGCTGCGGGGGGAGGTGCTGCTTTCGAACGGCTACGGCTTCCTCGACAGGCAGGCGGCATCGAGAAATACCGCTGAGACGATTTACGATATCGGCTCCATCACCAAACAATTCACCGCCGCCGCGATCCTGAAACTGGAGATGCAGGGAAAGCTTTCCGTGGAGGACCCGCTATCGAAGTACTTCCCCGATCTTCCCGCCGACAAAAAGAACATCACCCTGCACGACCTGCTGCGGCATCAGTCGGGATTGATATCCACTATCGGGGGAGACTACGAGAAAATCAGCGAGGAAGAATTCGTGCGTCAGGTATTCGCGTCGACACTGTTCACCCCGTCTCTTCCCGCGCCCATCACGCGCGTCTGGCGCGCATACACGACGCCCGAGGACATCATGCAATGGAATGCCGCATCCGATGACTGGCAAACCACCGCCGCCACCGTCGACCTGCGCGTGGGCGGTGACTTCTGCTCGCGCATGGAAGCGAAGGACGGCAGCGTGGGATTCGACTTCGCCGGGACCTACACCAACATCGTTCCCCAAGGACTGATTGAATACGCATTCGGCGACCGCACGGCCAGGGTCGAGTTCGCCGAAACTCCCGGGGGCGTCCGCGTCCGCGTCACCTTCGAGAGCGAAACCACACACACCATCGAGCAGCAGCGCGACGGCTGGCAGGCCATCCTCGACAACTTCGCCCGCCACGTCGAAGCAAACCTGTAAGGGACATTCGCCGCAGCCGCGCGGTGACAGGTGGGGGAACTTCGGCGGGTAATAGCTTGATTATCGCCGACAATATCCTTAATCTGATCGTTGTTATCTGCCATACGTCCTCAGAGCCCAGATCGTTCTGAAATCGCTGGGTTATGTTTTTTTGCAGAACTACTGCTCTTCTTCGTTCAACTGACGATTTCATTCACGCAGATACATACGACTCCACCATGGACATCCCGCGGATATTCAACATCACCGAAAGCGCTCACCGCATCCACAACCCGTTCACACCCGAGAAACTCGCCATGCTCGGCGCGGCGCTGCGCCTGGAACCGGGGGCGCGCGTGCTTGACCTCGGGAGTGGTTCGGGAGAGATGCTCTGCACCTGGGCTCGCGATCACGGTGTGAGCGGAATAGGCATCGACATGAGCCAGCTGTTTACCGCGCAGGCGAAACTCCGTGCTGAAGAACTCGGTGTCGCCCATCAGGTAGAGTTCATCCACGGCGATGCCGCTGGTTATGTCAGCGATGAGAAGGTCAACGTAGCCGCCTGTCTCGGCGCGAGCTGGATCGCAGGGGGATACGCGGGCACGATCGAACTTCTGGCACAAAGCCTGCGCAGCGGAGGAATCATCCTCATCGGCGAACCCTACTGGCGGCAATTACCGCCGATGGAAGATGTTGCCCGGGAGTGTCATGCGACCGCCATCACGGACTTCCTCATGCTTCCGGAACTTCTCGCATCCTTCGGCAAGCTCGGTTACGACGTCGTCGAAATGGTGCTGGCCGACCAGGACGGCTGGGACAGATACGAGGCGGCCAAATGGCTCACCATGCGCCGATGGCTTGAAGCCAATCCCAACGACGAACTCGCGACAGATGTGCGCGCACAACTGACCTCGGAACCCGTGCGCTACGCCGCCAGCACGCGTGAATACCTCGGCTGGGGCGTGTTTGCCCTGATGCCGCGTTGATGCGTTGGTGCGTGTGTTGGATCGTCACCGGCTGCA
>JAVFAS010000015.1:0-3646 GCA_034002405.1 Bacteroidota bacterium
ATCCGAGTGTCGACCCGCCGATCATCACCGTACGCACTGATTATCCGGGCGCCAACGCCGAGATCATCGAATCGCAGATCACCGAGCCGCTCGAGATCCAGATCAACCGCATCGACGGCATCAAGACGCTCACCTCGATCAGCGCGACGGGGCGCAGTACCATCCGTGCCGAATTCTCGCTGGACATGGATCTCGACAACGCCGCCAACGATGTGCGCGACCGCGTCTCCCAGGCCGTCCGCAATCTTCCCCCCGATTGCGATCCACCGATCGTCTCCAAGGCCGACGCCGACGCCCAGACCATCGTGACCATCACACTGCAGAGCGACAAGCGTGACTTGCTCGCGCTGACCGACATCGCGCAGAATGTGTTCGCCGAGCGCATCCAGACGATCAGCGGCGTCAGCCAGGTCAATGTGTGGGGCAGCAAGCAGTACGCCATGCGCCTGAACCTCGACGTCGAGCGGATGAATGCGCTGAAACTGAATCCCATCGACGTGCGCAATGCCTTGGCCGCGCAGAATATCGAGCTGCCGTCGGGACAAATCGAGGGGGAACGCCGCTACCTGACCATCCAGACCTACGGACGGCTCAACACGCCGGAGGAATTCGACAATCTCGTAATCGCCGACCGCAACGGCACCATCATCCGTCTCAAGGATATCGGACGCGCGGAACTCGGCGCGCTCAACGAGAAATCCATCATGCGCGGCAATGGCGGCATTCCGATGGTTGGCGTGGCCGTGCAGCCGCAGCCGGGATCGAATTACATCGATATCGTGGACAATGTCTACCGCCGGGTCGAATCGCTGAAAAAGGAAATTCCCCAGGATATCATCATCGGGACGGGACTCGACGTCACCACCAGTATCCGGAAATCCATCAGCGACGTGCAGCGAACCATCATCGAGGCCTTTCTGCTCGTCGTGGCGATCATCTTCCTGTTCCTCCGGAATATCCGCACGACGCTCATCCCGATCATCGCCATCCCCATTTCACTGATCGGCGGCTTCATCTTTCTCTGGGCGGCGGGCTTTTCCATCAACGTGCTCACGCTGCTGGCGATGTTGCTCGCCACGGGCATCGTGGTCGACGATGCGATCGTCATGATGGAAAACATCTACGCGAAGATCGAGCAGGGAATGTCGCCGGTCCAGGCCGCCTTCACGGGTTCGCGGCAGGTCTTCTTCGCCATCATTTCCACGACCATCACGCTCGTCTGCGTCTTCCTGCCGATTTTCTTCATGTTCGGACTCACCGGACGGCTGTTCCGCGAGTTCGCCATGGTCATGACCGGCTCGATCATTATTTCCATGTTCATCTCCCTGACGCTGACGGTCACGATGTGCTCGCGCATGCTCACGCACGGCACGCAGGAATACCGCTGGTTGCGGCAGGCGCATCGACCGATCGATTACGTACTCGCCCGTTATCCGGTGTGGCTGGGTTGGTTCATGACGCGCCGCCGGCTGTCCATTCCTCTCATGTTCGGCGCCGTGGCCACGATCGTCGTGTTCATGCTCGTACTGAAAACCGAACTCGCCCCGCTCGACGACAAGAGCGCGGTGCGTCTGATGTCCATCGCTCCCGAGGGCACCTCCTACCCGATGATGGACGAGTACCACCGCACGCTTATCGCGCTGGTCGACACCATGCCCGAGAAGGAAAATCTGATCGCGGTCACCGCGCCCGGTTTCGGTGCCTCGGGCGGCGTCAATACCGCGTTCACCCGGCTGATGCTCACACCGCCCGACCAGCGGGAGAAGTCACAGATGGAGATCGTGGCGGAACTCAACCGGGCCTTGCGGCCCTTCAGCATGGCGCAGACCTACGCATTGCAGGACCCGACGATCTCGGGCGCCGGGGGCGGCCGGGGAGGTCTCCCGGTACAGTATGTGCTGCAGGCGGCGGACCTCGCCAAGCTCGAGCGGTACGTTCCCGACTTCCTCGAGGCCGCGCGCGCGCATCCCGCGTTCGAGGTCGTCGACATCGATCTGCGTTTCACCCGTCCCGAACTGATCATCGACATCGCGCGCGACCGGGCCTTCGATCTGGGTGTGAGCGTGCGCGATATCGCGGAAGTGATCCAAACGTATTTCAGCGAACAGCGCGTCGGATATTTCATCCGCGACGGCAAGCAGTATTTCGTGATCGCGCACGCCGATCCGTCGCAGCGCCGCCGGCCGGAACACATCACGGATATTCAGATCCGTTCCTCTTCCGGAGAGCTCATATCGCTCGGAAACGTGGTCACCCTGCGTCACGAAAGCCAACCCCCCCAGCTTCTGCGCTATAACCGCTATGCATCGGCGACGGTCTCGGCCGCGCCCGCGCCCGGGTATACGCTTGGTGACGGTATCGCCGCGATGGATGAAATCGCCGACCGCGTGCTCGACGAGACCTTCCTGACCTCGCTCGCGGGCACGTCGGCGGACTTCGCCGAGAGTTCGTCAAACCTGCTGATTGTGTTCCTCTTCGCCTTGCTGCTGGTCTACCTCACGCTGGCCGCGCAGTTCGAAAGCTTTCGTGATCCGCTGACCGTGATGATGACCGTGCCGCTCGCGCTCGCCGGCGCCCTGCTCACGATGTGGATCTTCGGCGAGACGCTGAACATCTTCAGCGAGATCGGCATCATCATGCTGATCGGGATCGTCACGAAAAACGGTATCCTCATCGTGGAGTTCGCGAATCAGAAGCGGCTCGAGGGCCTCGACATCATGGCGGCCGCGACCGCGGCGGCGATTGACCGTATCCGTCCCATTCTCATGACCACGCTCGCCACCGTGCTCGGCGCGGTGCCGCTCGCCATTTCCCTCGACGGCACGGCAAACAGCCGCGTGTCGATGGGTGTGGTCATCATCGGGGGACTGCTGTTTTCGCTGGCGCTCACCCTGTTCATCATCCCCGCGCTGTATACCTACATCACGCGGAAGACCCCACCCGTCGTGCTCGAGGAAGACGCGTAGGTCCCTACTGTTCGTAATTCCACTGCACGTGCGCGACGTCGCGCTCGAGAATGCCGGAGACGAAGGCCAACCGTTCGGTATAGTTCATGTCCGTCCACTCCGAATACAGCACGGTGACCTCACCCAGCTTCCGTCCTTTTTCGTTGAAGGCGGCGATCAGCACGGTCAGTCCTGGGTTCCGTGGTCGTGTCGGCCGCGTCGGCGGACGTCGGCGGTACTGTCCCTCCACCACCTCGTCGGTGTGGGTGAATTTCTTGTAATAGGCGTCGCGTGCGATCTCGGTAGTGCGGTCGGCTCCTTCGAGCGTCCAGTCGTAGGTCTGGATCACCATCGGGCGCAATTGCCGTCTGAGATGGGTGAGCCGACTGTCATGGTCCATGCTGGTCCAGATGTGATACCCTTCCCGGAGCACGCCGATCAGGCGATCGTGTTTTCCATAACAGCGGATCAAGACGGTCGGGACCGATGTTCCCCGCTGGCCGCTCGCGTTACTCGATGATTTCATGGGCTCCTCGAGTCAGTTGCGTCATTCTGACAATATGATGGTGTGTGGGTTCGCTGCGCGGGATCGCGGCAGCGCAATCAACCGTGCCTGCAAGATAACACGGGAATCGCAGATCCGGTACTCTTTCTTTCCGTATTTCGTCATTTTCCGCGCGTCACCCCGCCGTGCGTCACCC
>JAVFAS010000015.1:3746-55991 GCA_034002405.1 Bacteroidota bacterium
GCGTCACCCCGCCGTGCGTCACCCGGCCCCGTCCGTCCCGCCGCGCGTCGGTCATGGCGTGTCGCTCACGCCGCATCGATCCACAATGTCCGCGGGAAGCAGACCGTGACCGTGGTGCCCTCGCCGACGCGACTGCGCACCGCGATGCTCGCGCCGTGCCCTTCGACGATACGCTTGACGATGGCGAGTCCCAATCCGGTCGAGGCCTCGCCCTGCGTCGCGCGCACGCCGGTGCGTGTGTAGGGTGTGAACAGCGCCGGCAGGTCCTCCTCCGGGATTCCCTTCCCGTGGTCCTCGACCTCCAGCACGACGTGATCTTCCTCGCGATGGCAGCGGACGATAATCCGACGACCGGCTTCGGAGAATTTCACCGCGTTGGTGACCAGATTGTTGAGCACCTGTTCGCATTTGTGCGGATCGACGAGCATGAGGGGGATGTCCTCACCGAGTTCCGGTGTGATCTCGATCTGCTTGCTTGCACCGAGAACGCGGTTGCGCGTGAGATTCCGGCGCACGAGCGCCCCGAGATCCGTCGGCGCACGGTCGAGCTGCAGATGGCCCGACTCGATCGCCGCGTACCCCAGCAGGTTGTTGATCAGGGCGAGCATGAACTGGCTCGAGCCATGCATCGCGTCGATGAATTCGCGCTGATCGTCGGTGAGCGGTCCCGCCAGACCGTCTCGGAGGAGTTCGCTGTACGACATGATCACCCCGAGCGGATTGCGCAAGTCGTGCGCGGCCATGCCGACAAACTCGTCCTTGGTCTTCACGATGCGATCGAGTTGCGCGTTGCGGCGCTGCAGTTCGCGGCCGAGATCATGCAATTCGACATTGAGCGCCAGCATTTCCTGCCGCAGCCGGCGGATGTCGGCCTCGGTGGTTTCGGCGAACAGGAGATAATACTCCTCGACTTCTCGCACGAGGACGCGGCAGCTCGCCGGACTCCCGTCGCTGGTCGGGAAGTGCAGGATCTGCCCGTCATGCTCCTCCCCGCACATCGCCGCGAGATCCGGCGTCCCGCGGAAGTCCACCAGCAGGTCGGCGACGGTCATGCCGCGCGGGTCATTTCCGGTCATTCGCGTGAGCGACGCGCTCGCGGCGACGATGCGTTGCGCGCGATCGGCGAGCACGACAATCGTCTCGGCGCGCTCGAGCAGCAGCGCCGTGATGGCGTGCGCGACGGCGTGCCCCAGCTCAGGCGGCGGCGAGGAAGGATTCGAATTCATCCAGGGTCCGGTGATGGCGCACGGCGGGATAACCGACGAGTACGGCGGGATCGACCGCCGCGACACCCTGCCCGCCGATGATCAGCGGCAGATCGGGCGCGAATGCCTGCACGGTGTCGATCAGGGTGAGCAGGGATGGGAGGCTGCTCCGCAGCGTCACGGAGACGGCGAGCGCGTCGGGTCGCTTCTCCTCGATGATGCCACGGAATTCCGACAACGGGGTGTTCGACCCGACGAAGTGGCTGTCCCAGCCGTGGAGTTCGCAAATATCGGCCACGAGTCGTGCGCCGACATAATGCTGTTCGCCCGGTGCCGTCGCCACGATGGCCGCGCGGCCGGTGCGGGGGATGCGGAAAAGCCGCGGATAGACGATGTGCAGCAGCGAGAGCGTGATCGACGTCGCGAGATGTTCGATGGCGACGCTGATGCGGTTTTCTTCCCAGAGCCGGCCGATTTCGTAGAGGCCGTCCTGGAACAGCGCGAGGAAAATGCTGCGCAGCGGCACGTCGCGATCGACCTGCCGCTGCACGATCTCCGCGCAGGCGCGCTTGTCGCCGCGTCGCAACGCGTCCTGATACGCGAGAATGTCTTCCGACGGGATGGCGGGCGGCATTGCGTTACATCGCCAGCACCACACCGAGCATGGCCTGCAGACCGGTGTAGTTGTTGTGGCCGGTGAACAACGGTTTGTCCTCGTCGAATTCGACGAACTGGTATTTCACCCCGGCACTGAGACCGAAGCCCTCCGACAGCAGGAAGTCGAGTCCCGCGCCGGCGTAATAGCCAAAACGGATATAACTCTCCGTATCATCGGCGATTTCATTCTGCTCGGAGATTTGCAGCACGTCATGTCCGGTGAAGGCGACATACAGGCCGAGTCCCACGCCCGCGTAGGGCTGGATGGGATTGTCGGGCAACGGCGCGACCGACAGGCCGATGGTCACCGGCACGATGACGGTCCACGCATCATATTGCTGCTGGAATTTTTCGAAGCCCGCGGCGGGATCGAAGGAATAGGTGGTGTACCATCCGCCCACCGAGAAGTCGGTGAAGAACGGCCGCCCCATGTTCTTGCGGAAATGGAAATCGAGTCCGAGCGCCTGCGCCTCGTCGATGGCGCCATCCGCCTCGTTGAAGGCGATGTTGTCGAACTTCACTCCCTGCTCCTTGTCCTTGGGAAACCACGCGCCGACGCGCACGGTGTAGTAATCCTGCTTCTTGATCTGCTCCTGCTGGATAACGACCTTGGTCTCTCCGCCCGCCCGCTCCTGGGCGTGGGTCACGCCCGTCGCGATCGTCAACAGCAGAATGGCAATCATCGCGTTCTTCATGTGTCCTCCGGGTTCGTATGGAACGATATGTACAATAATACGGGAATATGTGGTGAAAATCGAATGAGGAGGGTGAAAGGTGAAAGGTGAAAGGTGAAAGGTGAAAGGTAAAGGGGTGGGTTTCGGAAGTTTTGGATTTTTTGTATGTAGTGAGGCACGAAGAGGAACAACAGCGGAGACCGGACACATGGCGGCACTGCGCATCGGAACCTGCAGCTGGAAGTATCCGTCCTGGGCGGGAATTGTTTATTCAGCAGAAAAGAATATCAATTATCTCGCGGAATATGCCGCGCGGTTTGACACGGTGGAAATCGATCAGTGGTTTTGGTCCCTGCATGGACCGGATAGCGTGTCGCTGCCGCGGCCGGAGGTGGTGCGTGAATACGCGGCGGCCGTCCCCCCCTCCTTCCGCTTCACGGTGAAGGCACCCGACAGCGTGACGTTGACGCATGTTCGCCGGAAGGGCGCCGCGGCGCCGCTGGTGGAGAACCCCCATTTCCTCTCACCGGAATTGTTTTTCCGTTTTCTCGATTCCCTGTCACCGATGCATGGCCTGCTCGGACCGGTGATGCTGCAATTCGAATATCTCAACCGGCAGAAAATGGCCTCGCAACGGGCGTTTCTCGATCGTTTGGGGGACTTTCTCGCGGCGATGCCGCGGGACATCCCGCTCGGCATCGAATCGCGCAATCCGAATTATCTCTCCCGGCCGTATTTCGACCTGCTCGCCGCGCACGGCGTCGCGCATGTCTTCCTGCAGGGGTACTACATGCCGCCGGTGTGGGATGTGGCCGCGCGTCCGGGCGGCATGCCCGCCGTCCTCCCCCGCATGGCACCGGAGCCCCCCGCGGCGCGTCCGCCGGCCCACGTCATCCGATTGCACGGTCCGGATCGGGCGGGCATCGAGGAGCGCAGCGGCGGTGCGTGGAATCGCATTGTCGAGGCACGGGATGACGAACTGCCGCGTGTGCTGGCGCTGGTGCGGGATTTCCTCGCGCGCGACATCGACGTCTTCCTCAATGTCAACAATCATTACGAAGGATCGGCACCGCTGAGTATCGTGAAAATCCGCTCCTTGCTCGGCATGGCATAAAAAAACCGGGGACCGTCATGGACGCAGATGACGGTCCCCCCACTCCGAATCCATCCCCCGTCGAAGTCGTTGTTCGGCGGTCAGAGCGGTCGTACGGGAAGAGATGGTGTCCGGCGGCGAATATGACATGCTGACGGTTGAAGGTGGGAGCCGCCGGACACCTGCTCTTTTTCCTCTCCATCGCGTGGATGGACATCGATGGAATACCACCGGGAGGATGGATCCGCAGAACGCGGCCGATTTTTTTTTCGCTGGAATTCCGGTATGTTACCGCTCTCCGATCCATCCCGTGCCGGCCGAATGACCCACGACGAACTGCGCGACACCTTCGAATCCCTTCTCGACGCGTCCTTGACGACGTCGCAACTGACGCGGCTCGCGAACACCGCGATGCGCATCGCCGCGGCGTTGATGCGTTCACGCTTCCGGCGGTATCTGCTGATTCTCGATGATGCGGGATACACGGCCGAGAGCGCGGCCGCGCGCTGTGTCGAGGCACTGTTCGTGCCGCAGAACGGCGTCGCCTGCGCCCGGCTCGTGTCCTACATTCGAAGCGAATGCGATCTGTCCCGGCCCGCGAACGAGGGAGATGACGAACGCGTGTTGCGGCGTTGCGTCTTTCTGAGCGTGCAACAGGGCATCCCCGATCTTCTCGGAGAATTCGATCCGCAATACCGGAAAATCCTGCGCATGGTCGTCGAGACCATCTCCGCCGATGGCGTGTACCGACGCGAGAAGGGGTTTTTCGACGACATGATCTCGCGCAGCGGTGACTCGAGTCATTTCCGCCATCTCCCGCTGATGAGCGCGGACGAAATCGTCACCCGGCTCTCGCAAATCGCGTCGCCCGACGATTCGACGCAGATGCTCGTCGCACGGGTTTTCGACATCCTGCATGACGCGCCGGAAAGCCGCCGGATTATTCCGCTTGGCACGCTGGTGACGGCATTGCGCGATTTTTTCTCACTGTACTGGAAATTCGCGACCGGCGATCCGGAAGAAGCACCGTCCGAGGTGTTCGAACCCGGTGACGCCGACCGCCTGATCACCCCGGTGATCGAGACGCTGGCCGGTGGCGTGCTGCGCAGCTACATCGAGCGCGGTCAGCTCACCGACGACGAGGCTTCGCGCTACGCCCGCGCCGCGCGCGACATGCTCGAGGATCTTGCCGCCTCGACCACCGCCCCCTGGTTCGAATATCACGCACAGCATTTCCCCGAGGTGGAGTACGCCGACTACCGCGAACGGCTTCGAGGCCGTTTCGAATATGTGCTCGGTAGCGCGAAAGAGCTGTTCCTGTATCGCTGCCGGAAATATTTCCGGGACGAATATTCTGCAGCCGGCTGATCGCGGGCGTACTCATTCATTGAGGAATGTGATGAACGAACACCCACATATCGAACTCCTCGAGCAGCTGGCGCGACACGCCGGGGACCTCTCCCCCGAGATAATGCGGGCACTGACGACGCATGTCGCGTCGTGCGCGTATTGCCGTGACATGCTGGCTGACATCGAAGAGTTTACGCAAGCACTGCACGAGGTATCGGACGAGTCCGTCCGCCACGAAACCGCGCGTTTGGTCCATTTGGCCATGCCGCCCGGGTCTGCCACGGGTCCGCACGGCCATGTCCTGCGTTTGCAACGGCGCGAGGACCCCGTACAGCCCCTCGCCACGCGCGGGTATGCACTCGCCGCGAAAAGCGAGAGCGCGCGGGCCGGCTACTCGCCCATCGCGACACTGTACAGCGACGATGGGCGCACGCTGCTGCGCATTCTGCACGAACGTGAGCATGCGACCTATTTTTTCCAGTTGATGTCCGAGTTCCTCGAACGCGTTCCCTACGCCCTGCTCGTCGCACCCGGCCGTGATCCGATGATGACCGATGGCGACGGCGCATTCCGCGTCAAGGACTCCGAAATCGATATCGTGCAGATCGCCAGCATGTCCATTTATTTCGCACTCGACCGCCTGCGCACGGGCCCGCTCGGCCACCGCGACCTCCGGGGCCATGATGGCATCGTGCTCGCGTCGGACGACTGTACCGTCCATCTCACCGCGGCGGGGGAAGATCTGCATGCGCACATCCGCTGGCATGGTCCGGCGGAAACGACACCGCGCTTCTCGGGATTGGTCACCGAGGTCGGCAGTGCCGTGTCGACCGTCACCGATGGCGTCGCACGCCTGCCGCACACCCTGTTTCCCACCGGGGAAGATGCGGTGGACGGGACCTTCCTCCTGTACTGAGACCGACCGGCGCGCCGCGCGATCGCGCGGCACCAGCATGATTTCACGTGAGAATTTCACACACGAGGACGAGCGAATGCTCGTCCTCGTGTGTATTTGTCATGGCACTCGCGTCGTTGTCAGGTCATTCCTGTACCGGTGTTTCAACCAGGATGGTCACGGTTCGGCAGTAGAAGCGTCCTTCGGGAAGATCGTTGGTGTACATGTCCGTCTCCCCGCGACCGGATGCATGCTCGGGAGCGATCCCCAGCGCCGTGGCGGCGGATTGTGCCCGACCCTCCGACAGCGGCTGGTTGACATGCGTCTCGCCGATGCGGTCGGTGTAGCCGGTGATGGTCACCGTCGAGGTGGGATCGAGGCGGGGACGAATCATCCCGACGATGCGCATGTTGCGTGGCCCCAATTCTTCCGAATTGAAATCGAAGAGAATGAGATTGTAGCGATCGATTTCCTTGTCGCCGAGTCGCTCGGTCCGCTTCCGCTGGATGGTGAGCTGCTCGACCGGGAGTTCACCGGGACCCGTGACCGCGCGCTGTGCCGCGGCATCGGTCACCACGAGTCCGTAGCGCAGGGCGCTGCTCCCACGCGGAATGCTCGCCCGATCCTGCTCCACATTCCAGTCGATGGTCGCCGGTACCGCGTCGCGGCCGGCGAAATCCTTGAGCGTTTCGCCATCCTGCGTCACGTCGAGCATCCACTCGACGATGCCTGCGTCGCTCGACACTTCGGGACGGAAGCGCACGCGCGGTGGATTCACCGTACGCAGGGTGTCGTCGATCACGATCGGGTCGAGAATCTCCGGCACGTTTGAATACAGTTCGACGCGGCGGTTTTCCTCGATCCCGTCGATCTCGCCGATATTCGAAGGCTTCTCGGGGAGGTTCCGCGCCTCCACCTCGAGACGCGCGGGTGCGATGTCCCAGGCGCGCACGAGATAGTCGCGCACGGCCTCCGCGCGCGCGCGCGCGAGGGCGGTATTGCCGAGTTCCGCGCCTTCGTTGCTGTTCGTTCCCACCAGGCGCAGCGTGGCCGCGGGATACTGGCGCATCCGGTAGCCGACAATGTTGAGCACATGATGATAGGTCGAAAGAATATCGCGTGGTTTGAGCTGTGAGTAGCTGAACTCGTCACGTTCCGCGGGAGAAAGTTCGTCATACCGTGCCGGAATCTCCGATTTCCCCTCGTCGAAGAATACATAGTGCAACAGCGGACGCATTTCGGTGGAGACGAATTCCTCGATGCGGATTTTGGCGATCGGACGCTCGATGCCGTCATCCTCGATGCCGTACGCGGTGACCTCCGCGGCCAGCGCCGGTGGCGGGGGCGGAGGTGGCGGCGGCGGCGGTGGTGGAGGTGGAGGCGGGGGCGGCGCTTCTTCCCGCACCGACGGCCGGTACAACAGACTGACACCCAAACGCAGCGTGTTGACCTGCCAGTCGAGATCCGAGACGACGGGAGTCAATCCCAGCGCGAACAGCACTTCCGGCGCCGCGGTGAGCGTGCCCTCGTCATCGAGCGGCACGTCGTAGCGCAATCCGCCTTGCAGCGAGGCCATGAATGACGACGCCTCGGGGATGGCGCCTTCGGAGGCATTGCGCGTGCGTTGCTGCGTGTCGACGAACACCCCGCGGTCGGCGGGATCGATGATGGTCTCGACCTGGGCGTAGTCCGACGTGAGCACATACCCCGCCTGCAGTCCGCCCAGCACCGAAAGCCGATCCACCACGCGCCAGGCGACCATTGGTTCGAGTACCATGGCCGCGAGTGTCGCGTCGACGGTGTGCTCGAAGGTCCCTTCGTAGAAGGACGGCGCGACGTAGAGCATCTCCTTCTCCTCGGCGGAAAGCAATCCGCCGTAATCGGCATAGCCCAGCCGGAGGAGCAGTGACAGATCACGCGCCAGGGGATGTTCATACAACACGCCGAGCGCGAAGCCGGCACCGTCGCCACGCTCGAAGCGCGGACAGCAGTTGGGAACACCCGGGAGCTGCCGGAAATCGGCGGTGTGATAATTCAGGGAATAATCTCCGAATATCCCGAAACGGCCGCGTGCGGTGTCGGTATCGTCCGCGTGCTGCGCCCGCGCCGCGGGAGACCCTGGCCAGAGCATGACGACGGCGATTGCGATTGTCAGCAGTTTGTGTCTCACGTCCACCTCGCTCACATGTTCTTGAGTTCTCGTCCCCATCATCATCATCGCACGCGCAGGCGACCATTGTTTCGCGTGCCGCGCACCAGCGCGCCGTGCCATGCGACCGATCGCAGTTCCAGCGGGATCTGACCGCGCCGCGCGGTAATCACGGCGCGCACATTCGCCAGCACGGTGCCGCCGGGCTCGTAGCGTCCCGGCACCCGGAGCAGGAGTTCCGTGTCGGTTTCAGACTGCACATCCGCGCCGGAAATCACGTGCAGCGTTTTTTTTTTCACCGCGACGAGCGCGGTCAGCGCGCCGGCACCGGCCGCGTCGAGTCCGCGCGAGGCACGCAGCCGCAACGGAATATCAATCGTATCGCCACCACGGACGGTGATGGTCGGGAGCGCGACGGTGGCGCGTCCGAACCGCAGGTCGCGCGCGTCCGACAGCGCCTCGCAGCCATCGGTATTGGCGATCCGCACCTGGTACCGGCCGTCCCGGTCGGCGATGAGCATGCGACCCCCATCCAGCGTCCGCGCGCCGCGCAGCGGTTTGCCGTCGCGCAACCAGCGGTATTCGGGCGCGGGATCCGCGATCAGGGTGTCGCGGCGCTGGGTGAGACGTGCGAGCGGCACCGGTCGCGTGTCCGTGGTCACGGGCGTCGCGTCGGCGGTGCAGCCGCCTTCTCCCGTGACGGTGACGGACCAGTTCCCCGCGGTGCGGACAGCGAGGGAGCGGCCGGTGGACCCGTCACTCCAGCGATACGCCGCATACCCCTTGCCGGCATCGAGTACGACCGAGTCGCCTTCGCAGAAGGTCAGCGGTCCCAGCGCGACGATGCGTGGCTGTGGTCGATCGAACACCCGCACCCGCACGGGATCGGAAGTCGTCGTGCAGCCCTCGGTGTTTTCCACGGTCACGCGGTACAGCCCGGGCTCGCGTACGGTGATCGCCTGGTGTTTCATCACCAGGACTTCGGCGACATCCCCGGCAACCGCTTCGGAACGCGTCGATTCGTACACCGTGCCCTTCCCTTCGAGCGTCCAACGATAATGCGTGAAGCCATCCGCGGCGCGCAGTGTCACCGTTTCGCCTTCGCAGATGTCCGTCGAACTCTCGGCGTGGATCGTGGCCACCGGGGATTCGAACATGTCCACCCGAACGCTGTCGACGAGCTGACAACCACGTGCATCGGTGATGGTAACGGTGTAGGTAACATCGCCCACCGGTGTGACCACCGGAGCGGCGACATTGCGGTTGCTCAGTCCTCCGGCGGGACTCCAAAAGATCTTGTACGGTTTGCGCCCGCCTTCGACGACACCGCCGATGGCGGTGCCCTGTCCGCGACAGGCGGCGACATTGCGCGCCATGGCGATGTGCAGCGCCTCGCCCACGGTCACCCGCACCGAGTCCGTCGCGACACAGCCACGCGCGTCGGTCACGGTCACCTGGTAGGTCGTCGACGTGGAAGGACGCGCGGTGGTCGCGGCGGCGGTGACGTCGGTGAGTCCCTCCGACGGCGCCCATGCGACCCGATACGGGGGCTGGCCTCCGTTCACCACGGCCCGGAGAGGCGACGCGCCACCGGGACAGATTTCCTGCGCTTTCCCGGCGTCGACGGTCGGTGCGGCGAACACACCCACGCGCACCGTATCGGTATCGATGCACTCATACCGATTGCGCACGGTCAACACGTAGGCCGTGCTCTTCGACGGCGAGGCGATCGGCATGGCAATATTCGGAGAACTGAGTCCGTTTATTGGGGCCCAGGAGTACCGGGCCCCGTGCGTGGTGTCGACGCGCGCCGGTCCCAGGCGCGTCTCCGTCCCGACACAAAGTTCACGGTCGTCACCGGCGTCGGCCTTGTTGCAGGGGGTGACGGTCACCGTGATGGGAGCGGAGGCCTGACAGCCGTTCGCGTCCGTCACCGTGACGGTATAGGTCATGGTCTGGATCGGATTGGCGACGGGATTCGCGGCCGTGCCGTCGCTGAGACCCTCGCGCGGCGACCAGGCATAGGTGTATGGTCCGCTGCCGCCGGTCACCCGCAGTTCGATACGGCGACCCTGATCGCGGCAGATGGTCATCTCGCGCGGCAATGAAATGTCCGGTGAAGGGTAGACGAACACGCGGGTGACATCGGTGGCGATGCACCCGCGCGCGTCGGTGACCGTGAGCGTGTATTCGGTGGTCTGGGTGGGCCGTGCCAGTGGCGCCATGGCGGCGGCGTTGTCGAGACCGTTGACGGGACTCCACGCGTAGGTGTACGGCGGTGTGCCGCCCGTGGCACTCGCACCGATACTCGCGCCCATGCCCGCGCAGATGCGCTGGTCGTCACCGGCATTGGCGCGCGGGCCCGGCGCCACCGTGACCGCGACCTCGTCGCTGGCACGGCAGCCGTTCGCATCCGTCACGGTAAGGGTGTACACTCGCGATGCGGACGTACGAACGGTCGGGGAGAGATCCCGCACGCTGCTGAGTCCCGCGGCGGGACTCCAGAGAATCGTGTACGGCGGACGTCCTCCGGACGCGCGTCCGGCCAGCGTCACGGGTACGCCGTCGCACAAGGTGACATCCTCCCCTGCCTGCGCCACCGGGGGCGGGATGACCTCCACATCGACGCGGGTTTCGGCGCCGCAGCCGGCGGCATCGGTCACGCGCAGCGTGTAGGTGGCACTGACCGACGGTGTCACGACCGGGTTGGCGATGTTCGGATTGCTGAGTCCGATGGGGGGCGTCCACACATACGTGAACGGCGGCGAACCGCCGCGAATGCTTCCCGCCAGTTCGATCGATGCACCCGCGCAGATCTGGTGCCGGTCGGTGTACCGGGGTTCGGGACGCGGCTGCAGCGACACGCGCACCGTGCCCGATGCCGTGCAGCCGTTGGCGTCGGTGACCGTGACGGTGTAGGTGGTGTTGCGCGACGGGGCGGCCATCGGCATGGCCGCCGTGGCGTTGTCCAAACCGGTCGCGGGACTCCAGCGATAGCGGTACGGCGGCGTACCGCCGACGGCTTCCGCGCCGATACCCGCGGCGACGCCCGCGCAGACGCTTACGTCGGCGGCCAGGGTCACGGACGGTTGGGGATGCACGGTGACCAGCACGGAATCCCGCACCGTGCAGCCGTTGCCGTCGCGCACCGTGAGGATATACCAGCCTGTCTGTTCGGGCCGCACGGTCGGATCAAGCGCGACGGCCGAACCGAGGCCCGTGCGGGGTGACCACTCGATCGTATACGGTTTCTTTCCACCGCTGACACGCGCGCGCAGCTGCCCGTCCTCCCCGGCACAGAGCGCGAGATTGTCGCCCGCGTCCACCACCGGCGGATCGAACACCTTCACGCGCACCGTGTCGCTGTCGGCGCAGCCATTGGCATCGGTGACCGTCACGATGTAGGAGGCATCGCTCCGGGCCGTGAGCATCGGCCGCTGCGCGGCGGGATTATCGAGCCCGCTCGCGGGCGTCCATGCATAACGAAACGGCGCGGTGCCCCCGGCGACGGTCGTGGCCAGCGGCATGGGCACATTCGCGCAGGCGGTGACGGCGCCGCCGGCATCGACCTCGACCGGGGGATGCACGATCACCGTGAGCGAGTCCCGCGCGGCACAGCCCAGCGCGTCGGTCACGGTCAGCACGTAGCGCGTCGTCCGCTCGGGAGCGGCGACAGGATTCGGGGCTTCGGGATTATTGAGTCCGGCGGATGGCGCCCAGAGGAAACGGTAGGGTCCGCGCCCCCCCCGCACCTTCGACTGCAGCACCGCGCTGCTGCCGGGACAGACCGCGCGGTCGGCTCCGGCTTCCGCCACGGGCGGATCGGCAACGGTGACGGTGACGGTGTCGGCGGTCACCGCGCCCTCGGCATCGGTGACCACGAGCACATACGACGTCGTCGCGCGTGGGGACGCGATCGGCCGCGCATCGGACGGATTCGACAGCGTCGTGGCGGGCGACCAGGCGTACTGGTATGGAGGTGTGCCGCCCACGGCTTCGCCACCGAGCCGCGTGCTGCCATCCCGACAGATCGTGGTATCCTGTCCGGCGATAGCGACGGGTTCGTTGAAGACGATTCTCAGGAGAAACGCATCCGTCAATCCGGAAAGGTCTCCCTGAAAGATATTGCCCACGGTACGGAAGCCCTTGCTCTCGGTGCCGCCCACGACAATCGCGTTTCCTTGCGGATCCATTCCGAGGCCATGGCTGATGTCGTGGGATTCGCCACCGTAGAAGGTGCCCCAGACATACGCGCCGTCGGGACTGAATTGGGAGACGAACACGTCATACCCTCCGCCCTTGCGGTCGAGGAACGCGCGACCGGCGAGCGGGAAGTTCCTGCTCCCGGTGAAACCGGAGAGGAGGATGTTGTCGTGCCGGTCAAGCGCGAGGCCGCTCGCCTTGTCGACCTCCACGCCGCCGAGAAAGGTGGACCAGCCCAGCACGCCGTTCGCGTCCATGCGCGCGACGAAGACATCGACCAGTCCGCCATGTTTTTTCTGGAAGGGGTTTCCGGCGAGGGGAAACTGCATGCTCGCGGTATAGCCGGCGAGCACGACATGGCCCTCGCTGTCGATGGCGATGCGTTCGACGCTTTCTTCCTGCTCTCCGCCGAGGTACGTGCTCCAGGCGATCGCGCGCTGCCGCATGTCCACGCACAGCACGAACCCATCGAAGCTGCCGCCGCCGTAAGTGGACTGCCGGTCGAGCGTGAGACCGGGCAGATTCGAACTCTCGGTACGGCCGGCGAGATACACATCGCCGCGCCGGTCGAGCGCCAGCGCCGCGGCGAAATCCATGCTCCACCCGCCGAGATACGTCGCCCATTTCCGGGCGCCCTTCGGCGAGAAGCGTGCGAGGAACATGTCGTGATCACCATTGTTGCTGGTCTGCAGCGCATCGCTGGTGACGGGGAAATTCGTGCTGTACGTCCCGCCCGTCACATACACATCGCCATCCGCGCCGACGGCGATATCACCACATTCATCGGAATAACTGCCGCCGAAATACGTCGCCCAACTCCGCCGGCCCTTCGCGTCGAGCGCGACGAGAAACACGTCATAGCGTCCGCCGTTGCGCTGCTGCAGCGCATCCGGTGTCACCGGAAGATCGAGACTCGCGGTCGAGCCCGCCAGATAGATCGCACCGTCGGTACCGACCGCGAGCTGCGGATTCTCCTCCGAACCGGAACCGCCGAAATAGGTGGTCCAGAGCTGCCGACGCTCGCGGGAAAATGCGGCCACGAAAGCCTCGAAGCTCCCGCGCGGCGTGGTCTGTACGGCCCCCGGCGTCACCGGGAAATCGACACTCGCCGAGTATCCGCTGACGAAGATCGTTCCCTGCGTGTCGGTCACGACGTCGCGGGCGTAATCCGAAAGCGAACCGCCGAGAAAGGTACTCCACTGCAGAAAGGGATCAATCACGAGGGGACGCGTCGCATCGTGTCCCGCGACATAAAATCGGAGCATGTTGTCTTGTATGACCCAGCGCGTGTCGCGCGGCGTGATCGCGCTCCCCTCCGCGGGTTGCCAGACAACGGGGGCCCCGTCGGTCAGTGTCCCCGCGGCATGGCGGAAGGAGAGGCCGCCGTCGGCACGCGGGACCGGCTTTCCGGCGCCGGTATAGCGCAGCGCGATGCGTGAGGGATCCGCACCCGGACGCACGCGGAATTCGTATTTGAGTCCGCCCTGCTCGAGCCGGCAGGCCAGATCGATGCCGGGATACAATTCCTCGAACAGCACGCCGCCGTACATCCCCGCCGCTGCCGCCGCTTCGTCGGCCCCCGGAACGTACCAGCGTTGCACCCCGGCGCGGCGGTCGGTGAGCAGCACGCGCGCGGGGGACGCGGCGGGAAAGTCGAGATCCACGCGGTAATGGACGGGAGCGGAGCGTTGCGACGGATCCCGTGGTTCACGCAGGGAACCGGCCACGCCGGACCTCGCCGCCGATGGTAGTCCTGCCCGTGCCATCCCCGTCCCGGCGATGCCGGAATACACGATGCTCAGGCCGCGTTCGAAGACGAAGAGTCGTGCACCCGCGTGCGGCGTACTTACCGCGCGCAGCCCGCCCGCGTGCGAGGCGGCCTGCCACTGCCCGTGATTTTCGACGAGCAGGAATTCCGCCTCCGCGCGCAGCGGGAGCAGCGTGCCACCGGTTCCGACGCCACCGTCCGCCCGCAGCGCATGGGAGGACGCGAAGGTGGCGGCAAGGACGAGCAACGCGACAGGGAGAGTGTGCTTCGGGTTCACGCGGACGCTTCGGCTGTGTGAAAACACTCGGATGATTCGAATTGTTGAAGGTACAAAAAAAGACATGCAATGACCATACCATTTCCCGCGGGAATTCCGGAGCCGTGCCGGCGTGCATGGAAATCCCGCTACGCGGGGAAATGCCGCTACGCGGGGAAATGCTGGTGCGCGGGGAAATGCTGGTGCGCGGGGAAATGCTGGTGCGCGGGGAAATGCTGGTGCGGCGGACATACGAAAGGCGCCGCGAGGGCGCCTTTCGACCGGGAACATCCGGTTGACCGCGATCAGCGGATGATCATCAGCGGCCGCTGCGTGACACCGGCTGGTGTCTGGAGACGGACGAAGTACATGCCCGGCGCCAGTGATCCGAGGTGGAGTTGCGTGTGGCGGGTGACACCGGCATGGACATCCTGCGTGAGACGGCGCAGCTCCCGGCCGGTGTTATCGTGCACCGAGAGCGTGGCCGGACCATCGGCGTTCCAAGTCACCGTGGTCACGCCGCCCGTGACCGGATGCGGATGCAGGGATTGGATTCCGACGACCGCCGCGCCCGTGGGCGCATCGACCGCATTCGGCATCTGCTCGAACGTCAGCGATGCATTCGTGATCCGCGGTGTCCAACTCCCGGCGTCCAGCGTGTCCACCCCCAGCGAGGCCGACACCCCGTGTTTGGTCATGAACATGTAGTTGACATCCTGCGTACGGCTCTCGCTGACAACCGTGCCAGCGAATTCGATGCGCTGCGTGAGCCACGTGATGTTGCGCACGCACAGCGCCGGCCACGTCCCGTGATCGGTCACCAGCACCCCTTCCGACACCGCATCGACCTGCATTTCCGTGACCTCGTAGAATCCTTCCAGCGGGAGAAGTTCGTTGCTCGTGTACGTCCACGACGAACCGAGTTGCAGCGGAAAGAGCAGCGAGGGCATTTCGGGATCATAGGTCAGAATATAATCGGATCCGGAATACTCGGTTGCGAAACCGAGATTGTAGAATCCCTGATCATCGAGCCGCATGTAACTGAACGCGGTGGTGGCCGTGGCGAAGATCTGCGCATGCGTGGCACTTGGATAGTCCACCGCGTAGGGCGTGACCGCGGGATCGACGAACACCGAATTGTACGAGGCCTGCTGATATGGCAGGCCGCGGAAATCATACACCTGCGCGCTGCCCGCCGCGCCAAGGTCAAATGTCTCGCCCGAGAGTTCCTGCGCGCTGAACATCGTGAGCGTGCGGTCCTGCAGCGTCTGCTGGATATCGCTACGGGTGAAGACCAGTTGCGACTGGGCCGCCGGCGCGGTGGCGAGGATCACGGCAAGGACACACAACCAACCGAAACGACGAATCATGGGTGGACTCCTGTATTGACTGAATGGAATGGCGCATGATACGAAATTATCATGAGATTCTCCGTGCGGTCATCCCGCTGTCGCCGCCGTTGCGCGGTTGCATTTCGCGGGCCTTCTCCGTAGCTTTGTTGATACTCTGGATTCCCCAGTTCTCCCTCCCCCGACGCGGATCACCCATGCAGACCGGCAAAGATTTCTACAATATCGACAGTCTCTTCCAGGAAGACGAGCTGATGGTGCGCGACGCGGTACGCAGTTTCGTCACGCGCGAAGTGCGGCCCGTGATCGAACAGGCGGCGCGCGAGGGCGTGTTCCCGATGCACCTGCCGGCGACGATGGCCGAGCTCGGTGTCTTCGGGCCCACCCTGCCCGAGGAATACGGCTGCGCCGGCGCGAACAATGTCATGTACGGTCTGATGATGCAGGAACTGGAGCGTGGCGACAGCGGCATCCGCAGTTTCGCCAGCGTGCAGAGTTCGCTGGTCATGTATCCGATCTTCCGCTACGGCAGCGAGGAACAGCGGCGCCATTGGCTGCCGCGACTCGCCCGCGCCGAGGCCATCGGCTGTTTCGGCCTGACCGAGCCCGACCACGGCTCCGACCCCGGAGGAATGGAGACGCGGGCCGTGCGTGACGGCGACGGTTACGTGCTCGACGGGGCGAAGATGTGGATCACCAACGGAACCATCGCCGATGTCGCGGTGGTCTGGGCCAAGCTCGACGGCGTCATCCGCGGCTTCCTGGTCGAGAAAGGCACGCCGGGCTTCTCCGCCCCGGAGATGAAAGGCAAGCATTCGCTCCGCGCCTCGGTGACCAGCGAGTTGGTGTTCCAGAATTGCAGAATACCGGAGGCGAATATCCTTCCAGACGCCACCGGACTCAAGGCACCGCTTTCCTGTCTCACCCAGGCGCGTTACGGCATTGCCTGGGGCGCGATCGGCGCGGCCGAGGCCTGTTACCATGCGGCGCTCGACTACGCGAAGACGCGGATCCAGTTCGACCGACCGATCGCTTCCTTCCAGCTCGTGCAGCAGAAACTCGTGTTCATGGAAACCGAGATCACCAAGGGACGCCTGCTCACCCTGCATCTCGGACGGATGAAGGACCGGGGCACGATGACCTTCGCGCACGTCTCCATGGCCAAGCGCAACAACGTCGACATCGCGCTCACCATTGCCCGCATGGCGCGCGACATTCTCGGGGCCAACGGTATCCTCGACGAATACCCGGTCATGCGGCACATGAACAATCTCGAGTCGGTGCGCACCTATGAGGGCACGCACGACATTCACACCCTGATTCTCGGACACGAAATCACCGGCATTCCCGCCTACAGTTAGAACCAGCCTGGAACCACCACCATGCCGCAGAAGCGCATCAGAATGGGACTGACCTTCGACGACGTCCTGCTTGTGCCCCGCAAATCAAAAGTCCTACCGCGCGAGGCCGATGTCCGCACGCGGCTCACGCGCGAGATCGACATCAACGTGCCGCTGCTCAGCGCGGCGATGGACACGGTGACCGAATCGGAAATGGCCATCGCCCTCGCCCGCGAAGGCGGCGTCGGCATCGTGCACAAGAACATGAGCATCCACAAGCAGGCCGAGGAGGTTGACAAGGTCAAGCGCTCGGAAAGCGGCATGATCGTCAATCCCATCACCCTGCGTCCGGACAAGACCGTCGCCGATGCGCATGAGTTGATGGACAAATACAGCATCTCGGGCATTCCCATCGTCGACGACGACAACATGCTCATCGGCATTCTCACGAACCGCGACCTGCGCTTCGAACCCAATCAGTCGATGCTCGTCTATGACATCATGACCAAGGAAAAACTGGTCACCGCACCGCTCGGCACCACGCTCGAGGAGGCCGAGTCCATCCTGCAGGAACATCGCATCGAAAAACTGCCGGTGGTGGACAAGAACGGCCGGTTGCGCGGTCTGCTGACGTTCAAGGACATCATGAAGAAAAAGCACCACCCCAATGCGGCGAAGGACTCGTATGGCCGCCTGCGCGTGGGAGCGGCAGTGGGCATCGCGGCCGATACGATGGACCGTGTCAAGGCGCTCGTCGACGCGGCGGTGGATGTCGTCGTCATCGACACGGCGCATGGACACTCCTTCGGCGTGCTTGAAATGGTGCGAAAAGTCAAGAAGCAGTTTCCCGACCTGCAGATTGTCGCAGGAAATGTCGCCACCGCGGCCGCGGTCGAGGATCTGATCAAGGTCGGTGCCGACGCGGTGAAAATCGGCATCGGTCCCGGCAGCATCTGTACCACACGCGTGGTCACGGGCGTTGGCGTACCGCAGATCACCGCGATCATGGACTGCGCGGAGATGGCCGCGAAATATAATGTGCCGATCATCGCCGACGGCGGCATCAAGCAGACCGGCGACGTTCCGAAAGCCCTCGCCGCCGGTGCCGACACGGTCATGATCGGCAGCATGTTCGCCGGACTGGAAGAAAGCCCGGGCGAGAAAGTCCTCTACGAAGGCCGCCGCTACAAAATGTACCGCGGCATGGGATCGCTCAGCGCCATGAAGGAAGGCAGCAAGGACCGCTATTTCCAGGATGTCGAGGACGATATCAAGAAACTCGTTCCGGAAGGCATCGAGGGCATGGTCCCGTATCGCGGAAAGCTCGAGGAAATCGTGTATCAGCTTCTTGGCGGCCTCCGCGCGGCCATGGGCTATTGCGGGGTGCGCACCATCCCCGACCTCCGGTCACGCACCGAGTTTATCCAGATTACGACCGCGGGACTCAAGGAAAGCCACCCGCATGACGTATTCATCACCAAGGAAGCGCCAAACTATCAGGCGGGGAACAGCTGACGCCCGAAGTTATCCACAGCTTCCAGGAATAAGGACGTCCGAAATCGGGAGATCGTGTCCCCGTTTTCAGTCCGTTTTCAAGAATTCCTGCGTGATTTGAATCGTTGTCAACAAGTTTGCGAAAGTTATCCACAATTCGGCACGCACATTGGGACTTCGTCGCACCGGCACGAACGCGCTGATCGCGGAACATCGCCGATCCACCGCGCGACGGATGCTGCAACGGCTACTCGCATCCGCGCGGCGCGAGGCTCGCGCGGCGACCGCCGCGCCGTCACGTTCCTCGGCGGACGACACTTCCGCCACCGGGAAATCCCCGTCCCGTTATCGCGGCAGCGCGGCATTTCCCGACGCCCTGTTGATCACGCATCCCCCCCATGTACGGTATCTGAGCGGCTTCACGGGGTCCAATGCGTGGTTGCTGCTGCGACCGCGTGGCGCGCTGCTCCTCACCGATCCGCGGTATCGCGAGCAGGCGGCGGCGGAGACCACCGGCCTGCGTGTCACGATCGTCTCCGGGCAGACCTTCGCCGCGGCGCTGGCCGGAATGCATTTGCATCCCGCGATTTCCACGCTGGGCGTGGAAGCCGATCATCTCTCGGCGACCGTGGTCGCGAATCTCACCACGCTGCTGCGTCCGCTGCGCATCCGCCCCGTCAGCGGTGTGGTGGAAGAACTCCGCGCGGTCAAGCAGGAAGACGAAATATCCCTTATCCGCCGGGCCATCCACATCAGCGAGCAGGCGTTCGTCGAGACCCTGCCGCTGTTGCGTCCGGGCGTGCGCGACCGCGAAATCGCCGCCGAACTCAGCTACCGCCAGCGCCTGCTCGGCGCGGATGACGACGCCTTCCCTCCCATCGTCCTTTTCGGTGCCCGCGCGTCCCTCGTGCACGGCCGACCCGACGGACACCGGCTGGCGGCGCGCGCGCCGATCCTGATCGATTTCGGCTGCCGCGTCGGCGGCTACGGCAGCGACATCACGCGGACGCTGCATATCGGACAAGCATCTCCGAAATTTCGCCACGCCTACGACGTGGTCCGGACCGCGCAGCAGCGCGGTATCGATGCCGCGCGGGCGGGCCTGCCGGCCGCCGAACTCGACGCGCTGGTCCGTGACCACATCGCCGCCGCGGGTTGGCGTGACCGCTTCGAGCACGGACTCGGCCACGGCATCGGACTGGAGATGCACGAAGCGCCGCATCTTTCCTGGCGCAACCCCGCCCCGCTCGAGGAAGGTCAGGTGATCACGATCGAACCGGGGGTGTATTTCCCGGGCACGTTCGGCATCCGGATCGAGGATGATCTACGGATCACGGCGCAGGGTGCGGAACTCCTCACCCGGCTGCCGCGCACGCTGCAGGAGCTCGAGCCATGACCGCCGCGACACCGCATCCGATCGCGGACCACCACGGCACGCAGGCAATTCCCGCGGTCGGCATGGCACGGCACGCCCCGGCCTCCATCCATCGCGTGCTCGTTGTCGCGTATTACTTTCCTCCGCTCGGCCTCAGCGGAGTGCAGCGCACCTTGAAATTCGTCAAATATCTCCCCGACGTCGGTTGGGAACCCGTGGTGCTCACGGTCGAAGACCGCGCCTATTTCGCGAAGGATGACGGACTTCTCCATGAACTCGATGGGCATCCGGTGCGCATCATTCGCACGCCGTCGATCGATCCGCTACACGTCCTGCGCGGGAAAAACGTGGTGCGCATGCCCTCGGCGCGCACGCTCGGCTTGCTCGGCAAGCTCAGCCAGTCGTTCTTTATTCCCGATAACAAGATCGGATGGAAAAAGACGGCGGTGCGTGCCGCGCTCGCCGAACTCGACAGGCAACCCGTCGATGCCATTTTCGCGACCGCGCCGCCGTACACGGATTTCCTCATCGGACTCGAGCTCAAGCGGCGGACCGGACTCCCGCTTATTCTCGACTACCGCGACGCATGGCTCGACAACCCGCTGCACTTCTACCTCACCCCCGTGCACAAGGCTCTCCATCGCCGGCTCGAACAGCGCGTGCTGCGTCATGCCGACCAGATCATCACGATCAACAGGCCGATCAAGGAGCGTATCCTGCGTTCCAATCCCTTCCTCTCGCACAACGATGTGACCATCGTGTCGCAGGGTTTCGACCAGGCGGACTTCGAGGGGCTGACGACACGCCGCGGTGATGACGGACGCCTGCACATCGTGTACGCGGGCACGTTTTATTACAACCGGAATCCCCGCGCCTTTTTCCGCGCGTTGCGTTTGCTGCATGACACGGCGCCCGCGGTCGCGCGTGGCATCGACGTGCATATCATCGGCAGCCGGCGTGACGAGGATGCCGCCCTGGTGCAGGAACTCGGGCTCGAGGCAACGGTCACCCTGCATGGCTATCTCCCGCATCGCGAAACGGTGCAGCACCTCGTCGATGCCGATGTGCTGTGGATGGTGATCGGCCGCGGCGCGGGTGAGGACATGATGTCAACCGGCAAGCTGTACGAATATCTCGGCGCGCGCAAGCCCGTGCTCGCGTGCGTGCCGGAAGGCGCGGCACGACAGGTGCTCGAAAAAAGCGGGGCCGCGGTATTCGCGGACCCCGACGATGTCGAGGAAATCGCGGCACGCCTGCGCACCTTGTTTGACCTGCGTAAAAATGATAGATTGCCGATTCCGTCCTTTGAATACGTCTCGCAATTCGAACGCAAGGCGCTGACCGGACGGCTCGCCACCCTGCTTGCCGCCGTGCTCGAACCGGGGCCACCCGTCACCCGGGTCCGTACCCACGGCGGCGCGGACGCGGGCGACGCCACCGAAGACCCATCACATCGTTCCGAAGCATCATGAATGTCCTCGTCATTGGCAATGGCGGCCGCGAGCATGCCATCTGCTGGAAACTCCGACACAGCAAGGAAATCGACTGGATCTATTGCGCGCCCGGGAACGCCGGCACCGCGGCGGTGGGCACCAATGTCGCGATCGCGGCGACGGACATTCCCGCGCTCCTGCAGTTCGCGAAAAAGGAGCACATCGACCTGACGGTGGTGGGTCCGGAAGTACCGCTGGCCGCGGGCATCGTCGATCGTTTCCGCGAGGCGGGCCTGCGCATTTTCGGTCCGACCCGCGCGGCGGCCCAGCTCGAGACGAGCAAGGCCTTCGCCAAGGATTTCATGAAGCGCCATCACATTCCGACCGCGGCATATGAGGTCTTCGCGCACGGCGACACCGCGCGATTGCGCGCGCATCTCGAGACATGCCGGTACCCGGTGGTGCTCAAGGCCGACGGTCTCGCCGCCGGGAAAGGCGTGATCATCGCCACGACATTCGAGGAAGCCATGCAGGCGGGCGGCAGCATGCTCACGGGCAGTGCATTCGGCGATGCGGGCACCACTCTGGTCGTGGAGGAATTTCTCGACGGCATCGAGGCGTCGGTCTTCGCCCTCACCAATGGCACCCGCTTCGTGACGCTCGCGCCCGCGCAGGATCACAAGCGCATTCTCGACAATGATCTGGGAAAAAACACCGGCGGCATGGGGGCGTTCGCCCCGACCCCGCACGTTCCCACCGCATTGTTGGCCGATGTGAAAATGCGTGTGATCAAACGCACGATCGACGGCATGCGGGCCGACGGGATTCCATACTCCGGGGTCCTTTTTGTTGGACTCATGCTCACCGCTGACGGTCCGAAGGTGCTCGAATTCAACTGCCGCTTTGGGGACCCCGAGACGCAGGTGGTCCTGCCGCTGATCGATTACGACCTCGGTGTCCTGCTGCATGACATCGCGGACGGGAAACTCCAGATCAACCGCCTGCCCATGCACGACGCCAATGCCGTGTGCGTGGTCATGGCCTCGAGCGGCTATCCCGATGACTATCAAACCGGCAAGGAAATCGCCGGACTCGATGCCATCAACGAGGAAGAGGAAGGTGTGATCATCTTCCATGCGGGGACGCGGGCCGACGGCCGGCGCGTGCTCACCGCCGGCGGCCGGGTACTCGGCGTGACGGCGCTGGCCCAGGGCCTCGACATCGCCTCGAGCATTCGCATCGCGTATGGCGCGGTGAGCCGCATTCGTTTTGATGGCGCCTACTACCGCACCGACATCGGGAAAAAAGCGCTCCCGGACTGAACACACATCACGCTCGAATCAAGGAACGCTCGCGCCCGCACCGACGCGATAACCGCGACGAGGCACCAATCCCGACGCGGAACCGGCGCGAGTGTCGCATGCACCCGGTGCACGAAATCGGCGCACCATTCACCCCCAGGAAGGACATCGGAGATCATGGCCAAATTGCATCGAACCCTCGCGGAGAAATGGGGTATCATTCCCTGGCTCAAAATCCGCATCGACCGTGAGCCCGCCTATCTGCACGAGCTGATTACCCCGCTCTGCGAGGACAACAAGCTCGTGCAGCAGGGGGTCTGCGATCTCGCCTTCGTGGCGCCGAGTTCGGCCGCCGAATGGAAACAGAAGGCACGGCGCCTCACGCCGGCCATCGATCCCGACGGGGTGATCTGGGTGATTTATCCGAAGGATGAATTCCGGGAGAAATATCATTTCGACGGCAGCCTCCCCGAAATGGTGACCATCGTGAAAAGTCTCGGATTGAAGAACACGAAACTCGTTTCCGTCAACACCGAGCTCACGTCGGCGCGCTTCAACCTCTGATCTTCCCTCCCGTGCGACCATGACGAATCCCCGCGCGAACAGGCCAAAACTGCTGACCGTCATCGGAACGCGTCCCCAGTACATCAAATACGCGGCGGTCGCCACACATCTCGCCGCGCATTTCGATGAGACCGTGATCGATACCGGGCAGCATTACGATGCCGCGCTCTCGCGACAATTCATTCAGGAATTTTTCCCCACCGCGGCGTTCCGCACCCTGTCTGTCGCGGCACGCGACGCACGCACGCGATTGCCCGCGATGCTGGCGCGGATCGATGCACTGATCGACGAACTGCGACCGGATCTCGTGCTCTGTTTCGGCGACACCGACAGTACGCTCGCCGCGGGACTGGCGGCGGCGCGATGCGGCATTCCGCTCTGCCATGTCGAGGCCGGAGAGCGCAGCCGCACGGCGGACGGCACCCGCATCCCCGCCCGCGCGGCGCCCGAGGAATCCAACCGCATCATCGTCGACCATCTGGCCGCACTGCGGTGTTGCACGACCGACGAGGCCGCGCGCACCTGCGACGCGGAAGGTTGTCTCGGCCGGAGCGTGGTCACCGGGGACATCACCTATGACATATTCCTCGCGCAGCGCCGACACATGCCGGATGTGCTCTCACTCTTGCGCGCACAGGGCTGTGAACGGTCGCCGTTCTTTCTCGCCTCGGTGCATCGCGCGGTCAACACCGATGAGCGCACGCGCCTCGCCACGATACTCGACACCCTCGACGACCTGCCGCATCCCGTCCTGCTGCCCCTGCATCCGCGCACCGAACGGCGCATGCGGGAATTCGATCTCCCTCGGCCGACACGGGCACTGCGGCTGATCGCGCCCCTCTCGCACGGAGAGACACTCGCGCTGCTCGCGCGCGCCGCACGCGTCCTGACCGATTCGGGGGGACTGACACGCGAGGCGTATTTCAGCGCCGTGCCGTCGGTTTGTCTTGACGATGCCACCGCCTGGCATCTGCTCGTCCGCAACGGCTGGTGCGCACTGACCGGTTGCGACCGCGAGGCCATTCACCGCGCCGTCGCGGCGCCTGCCCCTGACCGCCACGATCCGACGCTGTTCGGTGATGGCCGAGCGGCGCTGCGCGTGGTCAATGCGTTATGGGAATTCAGTGCACGTCCGACTCCCGGCCTTCCTCCGCCCGCCACCGTTCCTCGAGACGCTTCCGCATGATATCCATCACGCCGCCGAGCAGGGTGATGCTCCCGATCACGAGCACGGAAATGATCCAGGGTTTCGCGGCCGCCAACAGATCGTAGCTGCCCCAGAGCGGTCCGCTGCGCCAGGGGGAATCATAGCCGAGCCAGATCGTGCCCAGCAGCAGGACGAGCACCAACCCGGCATGCAGCACCAGCAGCAGCCAGCGGTGCCGGCGCGTGCAGTCCGCCCCGCTCTGCGCGCGATACAGCAGCATGAAAAAGAAAAAAACACCCAGAATTCCGACAGAGATGGCCAGCAAGCCCATCAAGTCCTCCGCCTGCGGCCAGAACTGCAGTCCCGAGAGCAACCACAGCACCGCGATGGTCGCGGGCAGGGTGAGCGCGGTCGCCCAGAGCAGGATGCGCCGCAGCATCCGGTTATGCCGCCGCCGCGGGGCGGACCACGGTTGCCCGACGGTGTCGCGTGGTTGTCCGGGGGTGTCGCGTGGCACGGGATTGTCCATTGCTCATCTCCTTCTCGCCGCGCGCCGCGGGATCGCGCGCGGTCCAGTGGTCATCACGCGATCCAGACGGTCTTGATGTTCACGAACTCCCGGATGCCATGGTGCGACAGTTCACGGCCATGGCCCGAGCGCTTGATGCCGCCAAATGGGAGCCGCGGATCCGATTTCACCATTCCATTGATGAACACCGCGCCCGCCTCGATGCGCGCGGCGAGCTGCCGTGCGCGTGCCCGGTCGCGCGTCCACAGGCTGGCGCCGAGTCCGAACGGCGTGTCGTTGGCCGTGGTGATCGCCTCATCGGCGTCACGCACGACCGTCACCGCCGCGACGGGACCGAAGGTTTCCTCGTCGAACACCGGCATGCCCTTCCGCACGCCCGCGAGCACGGTGGGCATGTAGAACACCCCGGGGCCATCGAGACGGCGGCCGCCGGTACGCAGATCCGCACCCATGGCGATCGACGCCCGCACCTGCGCATCGAGATCCAGCAGCAGATCCTCCCGCGCCATCGCCCCGATTTCACTGTCCTCCGACAGCGGATCACCGACGCGCATCGCCGCCACCGCGGCCACGAAGCGTTCGAGAAAGTCCTCCGCGACGGCCTCGACCACGATGAAGCGCTTGGCCGCGATGCAGCTCTGCCCGGTGTTGATCATCCGCGCCACGGCCCCGGTGCGCGCCGCCGCATCCACGTCCGCGTCGCCGAGCACGATGAACGGATCGCTGCCGCCGAGTTCGAGCACGATCTTCTTCAGTTGCCTGCCGGCACCGGCCCCGACGTGGCTGCCGGCCGATTCCGAGCCCGTGAGCGTCACCGCCGCCACGGCGGGGTGGTCGATCACCGCCTGCACCCCCGAGGAGGGAATCAGCAGGGTCTGAAAACAGGCCGTGGGGAGACCCGCGTCGCGAAACAGCTGTTCGATCGCGAGCGCGCAGCCGGGGACATTCGATGCATGCTTGAGCAGGCAGGTATTGCCCGCCATCAGCGCCGGCGCGGCGAAGCGGAAGACCTGCCAGTAGGGGAAGTTCCACGGCATGACCGCGAGCACTGGTCCGAGAGGGTCATGGCGCACATAACTCTCGGCGGCATCCGACGCCAGCGGCTCGGGCGCGAGCATTGCCTCGGCGTGATCGGCATACCACGCGCACACCCACGCACATTTCTCCACTTCCGCACGCGATTGCGCGATCGGCTTGCCCATCTCCATCGTGATCAGACGGGCGTGGTGTTCCTGCTCGGCGCGGAGGAGTTCCGCCGCGCGCCGCAACAGCGCCGACCGGGCGGAAAACGGTTCCGTGCGCCAGGCGTGAAAAGCCGTGGCTGACTGCTCGACGATCCGTCCCACCGCGTCGGCGGCATGCGCCTCGACACGGCGGAGCAGCGCTCCGGTCGCCGGATTAATGGCTTCAAATCGCATATACAACTCCGAATCACAAAAAGGATTGGCGCATGCAATGTCGGAAATTGCCACATGCGGGGCAATGCCGGAGCGCATTTTTCCGCGCGGGCCGCTGCGGGGGGAACCGGCCTTCCCATCAACCGTATAACCGAGCCTGTGCCGATTTGTCACGTTGGTACGGTTTGTTGCAACTCGCTCCACAACTCTGTATTTTGGCTCTGTTTCGTCTTTCCACCATATTCGGCCCTGATGCTCATGAAAACCCTCGTCCGCTCCCTCCTGCTTCTCGCCGCGTTCGTCACTCCGCTGTCCACCGCCAGCTCGCAGATCGCGTTTGGGCTGAAAAACTGTGTCGCCGCCGAGGATGCGTACGCCAAGGTCACGCTCCCAGCCACGGCGCTGGCCGACATTGTCAAGGCATCGGGCGATGCCATTTCGAACCGCGACGTCTGCCTGCTCGACAAGCCGGAGGGAACCCTCAGCGGGTACCAGGCGGATTATGATGGCGATGGCACCGAGGAAATGTGGCTGCTGTATCACACCGGTCCGGAAGATGCGGGCTGCAACGTGACACTGATCATCACGCCCGCCGGCGGTGGAAAATACCAGCTCATGGACCTGTTGAGCTTCCCCGGCGGCAAGGCGCTCATCCGTCCGCTGGTCGCACTCGACGGCGGTGTGCAGATGTACCTGCAGAATGCCCACCAGCTCGAGGATGGGTCGGAGGAAGTCAAGGGTTCCCTGCTCGCGTATCAGCAGACGGCGCTGATCATCCTGACGTCATGGACGCAACGCGCCGGCATGCGGGAAGAGACCTTCATCACCGAGCAGGTCGATGCGGTATTCCTCGACTTGAACTTCGACAATATCAAGGAACTCATCGTCCGCTATAGCATGCATGAAACCGGCGGCGGCGCGGCAACGGCCAAGAATCTCGTGGATCAATACATTCTCACGCTCGATTTCCTCCCCAACCATCTCCGCTACGGCGTGTACGATTCGGCGGGATACGACAAGATCCAGGAAGCCGAAACCATGGCCAAGAGCGGACGCACGATGCTCAACCGCGACGAAACGCGCATCGATGGCATTATCAAAATGCGCGAAGCGATGCAGATCGATCCCTTCATGACCTGGGCGCGTGTCCGTCTCGGTGAATTCCTCCTGCATGACGGCAAGTATTCGGATGCCGAGCAGACCCTGAAACTGGGCAGCGCGTTCGACCCCGATTACAACAAGATCTACCGCCTGCTCGGAGATACGTACCTGCGTCTCAATGACCTGCAGAAATCCCTCGCCGCCTATGAGCGCTATATGGAGATCGGTCCTGAATCCGACTACTACAAGCGCAAGGTCGAGCACAATATCAAGCAGATCACGATCCCGAGAAAACGGCGATAACCGTCTTTCACACAGCCGAGGAGCCTCCCCTTGCCCAGCTTCAATTTCGCCAAGGGAACGCCCGAACGGGAAGATCAACGAACCTCCGCCGAATCGCGGCAGCAGACAACCGGCCGGCAACGGCCGGTTGATCCGCATTCGCCGGGCCAGAATTCCGAGGCGATGAACGCAACGCCGACGCGTCCAACGCGACCGTCGGACATGGCAGCCACCGCCGGCAATCCCGGTGAGGCGGCGACGGCGGATGCCGCGACGACGCCCCCCGCGCCCAACGCCGGCGGGAGTGTTCTCGACAAATATCCGCCCCGGGACCTGTCGCATCTGACCGGGAATGTTGCCGCGTCCGGGAATGCTGCCGCGTCCGGGAATGCTGCCGCGTCCGGGAATGCCGCCGCGTCCGGGAATGCCGCCGCGTCCGGGAATGCCGCCGCGTCCGGGAATGCCGCCGCGTCCGGGAATGCCGCCGCGTCCGGGAATGCCGCAATGTCGCAATCCGTCCCCGGCGCGGGCACGCCCCCGGCAACGGCCGGCGATTCCGCCCCGCGGGCATCGGCCCCGCAGGCATCCATCGCGCCGGAGACACGGGCGGAGGATGTCGACGCGGCGTCCGCGCGAGACGCCGACGACCCCTCACACACCGTTGCGGAGAAACCGATGCGAAACTCTTCCGGGAAAGGACCACTCGCCGCGATTCTCGCGATCGTGCTGTTTCTCGTGCTCGTCGCATTCATCTGGCACGTCAATCCCTGGCCGCCGTTGAAGGACGGTATTTCGGGACTGTTCTCGAAATCGGCGTCCCCCGACCCCGAAACGGTGCCCGTCGCCGATGCCACCTCGCCCGAACTCCCTCCCATGCGGTCATGGGATTATTTCATCCAGGTTTCCTCGTGGAAGGAATTGACGAAGGCGGATCTCGACGCGGAGCGATTCCGCGCCCAGGGCTTCCTGACCATCGTCGAGAGCGAATACCTTCCCACGAAGGGTGGCACCTGGTATCGTGTACGGCTGGGACCGTTCGAGAGCGCCGCTGATGCCCGCGCGCAACTCGTCGCACACGCCGACGCCCTGCCCACGGGTGCATATGTCGACAGTGTCCGCCTCGCGGAGGACCAGCCCATGCAGGACCAAGCCGCGGCGAACCAAGCCGCGGTGGCGAATCCCGCGGCCGCGGGTCCCACACCCACGCGACACGAGCAAAACCGCGGCACACCATCAGACGGAGCACGGACCGCCGGGAACGGGACACGAATTCCGGGACGGAATTTCGAGGTGATCGACGAACCGATGAGCGGCTGGGCGGTGAAGGTGTCGTCGCTGAAAAGCGTCGCGCTCGCGAAAGACGAGGCCCGCATGTTGCTGCAGCAGGGATATCCTTCGTTCATCACACGCAAGAACGTCGGCGGAACGACCTGGTATCGCGTGCTCGTCGGTCCCTTCTCCGACCGCGCCGATGCCGATCGATACCAGCAGTTGCTGAACGTGACCCATGGCAATGACGCGTACACGGTAAACCTCGCGGCGGACTGAACGGTACTCCCGATCACGTCCGGACTCGATCGCGGCACGGAATCCCACCCGCCGGGAACCGCATCTCATACAGAAGGCGACGTACCGCACGCAATGGCTTATTCGACCATAAATTCCCGAATCACAACGCGGCTCATTGGGCTTTTTCCCGAAAATCTCATACATTGGAGACATGGATGCACCGGACCGAAGAGTCCGGACCGGCGCATCACCCGTGCATCGATTGCCTACCAGATTGTTACCTCGGAGCCATTTCCGTGTCTACCTCTCGAATGTGCATGACAAACGGGGGTTGGATCGGTATCACCCGAATGAAAAGATTACACACAACATTCAATGCTCTCTCACATCAACAGGAGTTACGTGTTATGAAGAAACTGTTTCTGCTGGCTTTCCTGGTGCTCGGCATCGGGACGGTGCAGGCGCAGCAGGCCGTCATCAAGACGCCTGACATCGCATCGCCCGCGGTGGTGAACCAGGACCAGGCTTCCCCCGTGTCGCTGTACCGCCAGTTCATCCCCGTGGACGAGAAAACCACCATCCATCGCGACGGCCGCGTGGGTCGTATGACCAAGACCGCCGAAAAGCAGGGCATGACCGAAATCGGTTTCATGGCCAATACCTATGCCACGATCGGTGACAGCCGCAACCAGATCGCCTGCGATCCGCAGTCGGGAACCGTGGCCGTCGTCTACCGCGGCAACGACCGTTCGACCAGTGGAGACGGGAACACGCTTTATGTCCGGTATTCGACGGACAATGGGCAGACCTGGGGCCAGGAAGGTGACAACGTCGCCAACTCGCTCGGTCCCCGTTACCCGAACATCTTCCTGAGCAACCGCGGCGGCGCCGCGACCACCTCCCTGATGTGGCCGCAGGTCGATCGCTTCGGCGATGGAACCTCCAGCTGGCGCGATATTTACCTGATGCGCAGCGGTGTGAACAACACCAATATTCAATATGGCATCGTTCCGAATCCGCCGTACTGGTCGATTCCCTACACGACGCATCTCGATCAGACCACGGGCGATCTCTACACGATGGCGCTCGGACTCGAGCCCGCCAATGGCGCCTCGACCGGCGAGATCTACCTGCTCCGTTCGACCGATGGCGGCGCGAACTTCGCCCCGGTGACCTTCGACAGTCCGGTGTTCACCGAGGACCTCGTTCCCGCCGGCTATTTCGCGCAGAACCTGCGCCTCGATATCAGTCCGAACGGCGTCATCGCTCTTGGCTTCGCGCTCATCATCGAGAGCGAGCCCGGCCGCGCCTTCCTGCTCGACGAGAATCACGAAGTCGCCTGGCGCGTTTCCACCGACAAGGGAATGTCCTGGGGTGACCTGCAGCGCTTCCGTCCCGCCGACATCCAGAACAAGCCGCAGCCCTTCGACGCGAAGTGGACGATGGCATGGGATTTCGACATGGTGCTCGATTATCAGGACCGTCCGCACTTCCTGACCGTGGCCGCGGCCGATATCAATCCGTTCAGCCCGTTTGACGATGCACCGACGGATTCGACCATCAGCCTCTCGAGCGTGGATTCCACCTTCGCGACGGAAATCACCTATTATGACGATCCGAGCAATCCCGCGAACTGGAAAATCTTCCCGATCGGTCCCGCGCGCCGCGTCCGTACCGACCGCGTTTCCTTTACCGCTTCCTCCGACACCGATGCACCGTACCTGATCCGTAACGAACCGAAGTGGGCCCGCAGCTACGACGGCAAGAAGATTTTCGCCAAGTGGATCTCCCCGGTTACCTCGTGGAGCGTGGCACTCGTCGCCGGAACGCCGACCCTGTTCCAGGATACCCTCCTCCAGGTGTATGCCAACGGCCGTCATGCCGACAGCCGCTCGGTGGCGTCGTGGACCTTCGGCTGGCCCTTTGGCTATCCCGACCTCGTCACCAACGAGATGGACAGCCTCATGCGCTGGACCGCACTCGAGGATCTCTCGGCGAAGCTGACCAAGATCGCCTACTACGCCGACAACTCCGACAAGCTCCACATCATCTTCACCGAGTGGGGCATCGGCGAAACCCGCGATGACGACCCTGTCAATTCGGACCAGACCATCTGGTACCTGCAGGACGTGAGCATCCCGGTCTCGGATGTCGCGGCGGTCGAGCAGCTCGACAACACCCCCGGTGATTTCTCGCTGTCACAGAACTATCCCAACCCGTTCAATCCCAGCACGGAAATCACCTTCACGCTTCCGCAATCCGGTCAGACAACCCTGCGCGTCTTCAACCTGCTCGGTCAGGAAGTCGCCGCCATCGTCAATGAATTCCGGAATGCCGGTACGCACCGCGTGACCTTCGACGCATCGTCCCTGCCCTCGGGCATGTACGTCTACCGCCTCGAAAGCGGCGCGTTCAACACCTCGCGCAAGATGATGCTCAGCAAGTAAGCCCGCATCCATCGCAGCTTCAACGGCCCCCTCACCGGGGCCGTTTTTATTCCCCCCATTCCCCCCATTCCCCTCATTCCCCTCATTCCCCTCATTCCCCTCATTCCCCTCATTCCCCTCATTCCCCTCCCCATTTGAACTGACACAAATTCTTCGCATCTTTGATATCCCCGTCCCCCGGGGAGAAACAGTGCATGCAAACAGGCAAGAGAATCGTGCATGATTCATTTTGCGACCGCGGTATTTCCTCGTTCCGTTCTTTTCGCCGCGCTTCTTCTTCTCACCGCTTGCGGCGGTCGGCAGCTCGGCATCGATGAATTCCATGAGCTGGCCAACGACGCCGAGCGGCATTCCACTTCCATCGCCGACGTGCAGCAGCAGATGCGCGCCCTGTTGCAGTCCTACAATCAGACGGTGTCATCCGATCGCCTGCTGCATCTGGATTTTCAGCCCGAGCGGGGTCTGGCCGCGGCGGCGCGTTCCGCGCTCGCCACGCGCATCGACGACGAGAGCGATGCCTCCTGCCGCGGACTGCTCGAACGCATCGCGGAGTTGCAGGAGACGATGGACGAACACGCCGATCGCCTGGATGAAATCACCGCGCGCCTGCCCGCACCGCATCGCGTGCGTTCCGGGGAGAATCACTACACGCTCTCGATGCGCTACCTGACGCGGGAGCACGGACTCGCGCGTGGTGCCGCCGATTCGCTTGTCGCACGCGTGGCCTTGACGGGTGATATCATCGAAGGGTTCCACATCTGGTTCTATTATCAGGACGGCGTGTTCGGCACCTTCGTCACCCAGGGCGAGGCGCAGATCTCCCCGACGGTGTTTGCCAAGGTCGTCAAGCGGCAGTTGCTCGAGGACGCCCGCCGGCAAGGCCATCAGGAAGCCTTCGAAACGATACTCGACAGTCTCCAACGTTCCGGCGCCCTGCTCGCGAACATCCGGCACGGGGCGCCCGGGCTGTAATACCCACAGTCGGAGGATGCCATGCTCCAGCTCACCTATCTCAGCCATTCGTCCTTCATCCTCGACGACGGCGACCATCGCCTGATCATCGACCCGTTCATCACGGGCAATCCGACCTGTCCGCGTTCCCTCGATGACGTCGCGGTGCAATTCATCGTCCTCACGCACGCGCATGGCGACCATCTCGGCGACGCCGTCGCACTGGCCGCCCGGCACGACGCGCTCATCATCGCGGTCAACGAACTGGCCAATTATGTCGCGGACAAGGGTGCGCGGGCACACAACATGCACATCGGCGGCGCGTTTCATTTCGCATTCGGCCGTCTGAAATTCACCATCGCGCATCACGGATCGGCCTCGCCCGAGGGCTTGTATATGGGCGAACCCGCGGGCGTGGTCATCACCATGGGCGGACACACGGTTTACCACACCGGCGACACGGGCCTGTTCCTCGACATGCAGCTCATCGGCCAGCGCGACCGCATCGATTGCATGTGCGCGCCGATCGGGGATAATTACACGATGGGGGTCGATGACGCGGTCATCGCCGTCGACTTCGTCAAGCCCCGTCTGGCGATTCCCATGCATTACAACACCTTCGACGTGATCGAAGCCGATCCGCATGCCTTCGTCGCGGGGGTGACGGCGAAGGGCTACACCGGACGCGTGATGGAATTCGGGGAGACCATCACGCTGTAACGCGATTTTTTTCTCAATTCGGTCCGATTCTCTTTTTTTCCTATCGGAATACTTCGTAATTTGGGAGTAGGGAATATTGTTCTCTTCCACGGTTTCCAGAAACTTTTGAGAAGGATTCTCAATGTCTACCGCACTGAACGACTTCATGCAGGAAGTCAAAGCCAAGAACGCCGGCGAGGCCGAATTCCACCAGGCAGTTGAAGAAGTTGTCGAGACCCTGCTCCCGGTGCTGGACAAGCAGCCCGAGTATCGGAAGGCGAAAATCCTCGAGCGTATCGTCGAGCCCGAGCGCACGATTACCTTCCGCGTGCCGTGGGTGACCGACAGCGGTGAAGTGCGCGTCAACCGCGGGTACCGCATCGAGTTCAACAGCGCGATCGGTCCGTACAAGGGCGGTCTGCGCTTCCATCCGAGCGTCAACCAGAGCATTCTCAAGTTCCTCGGCTTCGAGCAGATCTTCAAGAATTCGCTCACGACGCTGCCGATGGGCGGTGGCAAGGGCGGATCCGATTTCGATCCGAAGTTCAAATCGAAAAACGAAATCATGCGTTTCTGCCAGAGCTTCATGAGCGAACTCTTCCGGCACATCGGTCCGAACACCGACGTCCCCGCCGGTGACATCGGCGTGGGCGGTCAGGAAATCGGCTTCATGTTCGGGCAGTACAAGAAACTGCGGAATTCCTTCGACGGCGTGCTCACCGGCAAGGGCCTCAGCTGGGGCGGTTCGCTGATCCGTCCGGAAGCCACCGGTTTTGGTGTCGTGTACTTCGCCAGTGAAATGCTCGCCACGCGCGGCCAGTCGTTCGAAGGCAAGACCGTGGCCGTCTCCGGCTTCGGCAACGTGGCCTGGGGCGCGGTGCAGAAGGCGGCCGAACTCGGCGGCAAGGTCGTGACCATCTCCGGTCCCGACGGCTACATTTTCGATCCAAAGGGAATTTCGGGTGAGAAAATCGATTACATGCTCGAGCTGCGCGCCTCGAATCAGGACATCGTCGCCCCGTACGCCGAGCGCTTCGGCGCGGAATTCCACGCCGGCAAGCGTCCGTGGGAAGTGAAATGCGACGTCGCCCTCCCCTGCGCCACGCAGAACGAACTGGGCGAGGCCGATGCCCGCAATCTCGTCGCCAATGGCTGCACCTGCCTCTGCGAAGGTGCCAACATGCCGACCACGCCGGAAGGCGCCAAGATCATCATGGACAGCAGTATGCTCTACGGTCCGGCCAAGGCGGCCAACGCCGGCGGTGTGTCGGTGTCGGGTCTGGAAATGTCGCAGAACTCGATCCGTATGAGCTGGTCACGCGAGGAGGTGGACATGCACCTTCATCGCATCATGAAAAACATCCACCAATCCTGCCTCGGTGCCGCTGAACAATACGGCATGGCAGGGAATTACGTTGCCGGTGCGAATATCGCGGGATTCACGAAAGTGGCCGATGCCATGCTCGCGCAGGGCATCGTATAATCCCTCTCCTTCACAGAGAGAAAAACACCCGGCCATCCGGCCGGGTGTTTTTTTCTCGTGACGGATCACTCGCCGTGATCGACGTGCGGCGGGACGAGATGCTTGAGGATCACCCCCGCGCCGGTCTGTCCGTCGACACGGATCTCCACCGCTTCGGGAGCGCGCACATGCCGGATCCACGGCGTCTCCGCGACGACCTCGAGCGAATCGAGCCATTCCCAATCGATGCGATCCTCCTCGTTGAAATGGCGCGTCGTGAAATAGGAAATGTGAAAGGACGTCAGGTTCTGGAAGAAATGCGACCCCTGTGACGGATCCGGTAGCATGTTCGGCAACGAGGTCTCCACGATCGCATGCGCACCCGAGATGCCCGGGAAACGCACCGGAATCCCGAGCCACGGGTCGGCCGAACCCCAGCGCCCGGGCCCGATGAGAAGATACGGACGATGCGCCGCTACGAGCCCGCGATTGATCTCGGATATTTCCGTCGCCATTTCCTTTGTCATCGAATTGCGGAAGGTGTCCGGTCGCACATAGACGATATCGGCAAGGCGCACGATGCCATTCCCCAACACGCGGTCGCTGCGCAAGAGTACATCCTCCCGCGGCAGCGTGGTGAGGTCGATCTCGACCGTGCCTTCTTCCTTGACCATGGGACGCACCTGCAGGAAATCGAATTCGCTCACGTCGTCGAAGTTCTTGCCGAGCACACCCGCGAATTCGATCTCCACCGGACAGTTCATCGCGGTCTCGCACAGGTCCAGCAACAGACGCAATACTTTCGCCAGCGGGATATATTCGGACTGCAGGATCGGGGCGAAGTTGATCACTCGCGTCCCCTTCCGGAAAATGCCTTCATACAACGAGTCGTCCTCGCTGCAGAACGTCGATGCCATGTACTCGATCGTCCCATGCTCCTCGGCGGTCTTCATGTCGAGCAGATCGAGGTTTTCCTCCTCGCTCGGTTTCTCCTCGAGCGGCTGCGATTCGAGATTCAAGGCGTAGAACTGCCGCTGCGAATTGGAGAAATAATCCCGCCGGGTCGCGAACTGCGGCATGATGGTCGGGAAGCGCGGACAGAACTGGGCACTGACACCGCCGTCGACGATGGTCTTCCCGAGACCAACGGCCAGGTTGACGATGCCGTCGGCCTGACGCGCGTCGCCAAAGGGATAGTAATTGTACGAGCGCGCAACCCCGGAGAAGTGCGGGTAATAATGGTGCCGATACCGCCGCCCGGCAATCTCCTGGATGATGACGGCCATCTGCTCCTCCTCGAGCCGATGCCCGGTCGCTTCGATGTAATTCTTCGCGCCGCGGAGATAGGTCGAGGCATAGACATACTTGATCGCCTGCTCGAGCTCCTTGAATCGGATATTCGCATCCGGATTGCTGTTCGGAATCATCACCGTGGCGTAAATGCCCGCGAAGGGCTGGTACAACGTGTCCTCGAGCAAGCTCGAGGAGCGAATCGCCAGGGGATGCTGATTGCGCTCGACGATGGCGCGCAGATCATCCTCCACCGTCGCCGGGAATCGCGCCGCCATGAACAGCCGGATGATCTCCTCGTCGGGATTGTTTTCGATGACCTTGGGGAGAAGGGTGTTCATGTCCATGAACTGCGCGAACACCTCGGTGCAGAGAATGATGCTGCGGGGAATCCGGATACGGACGTTCGGAAAGAATGTCGGCTTGAGGTAGTTCTTGAGAATGTTGTCGATGAACGCGAGTCCGCGCGCCTTGCCACCCAGCGATCCCCCTCCGATGCGCAGGAAGGTCGCGCGGCTGTCGACGTCCTCGTGCGAAAAGTCCGCGATCATGCCGCGCTCATCGTAAATGACCAGCTCGTCGATTTTCCGGATGATGTAGCGACGCAAGCCCTCGGTGGTGTTGAACTCGGTAATCTTCACCGGCTTGAGTTCCTCGGCGAGGCGGAACCGCGTGCGGGCGAGCAGCCAGTTGCTGAAATGATCGTGGGAGGCGTGATACAGGAGTGATTCATCCGGAATCGTGTGCAGGCGCTGACGCAGCTGCCGGACGGTACGCGCGCGATCGACTTCCGTCCCGTCGGGACGCCGGAAGACGAATTCGCCGAAACCGAAATTCGCGAGCATGAACTCGCGCACCTGCTGCAGCAGCGTGCGTGAACTCTTGACCGAAAACGCGGCGTTGAGCGCGGCGACCTCGTCACGCAGGTCCTGGCGCGAGGACTGCACCAGCACGGGCAGTTCCGGACTGTGTTCACGGACGCGGCGGATGTACTTGAGCCCGGCGTGCTCGTCCTCCACCCCGTTGATCGGGAATTTCAGGTCGGTGATGATCCCGAGCAGCTCGTGCCGGTATTTATGGAAATACCGCCACGCTTGTTCGAAATCCGTGGCATGGAGGATCTTCGGCCGTGCGCGCTGCCGCAGCATTTTTTCGGCGAAGTTCTTTCCCTCCTCGATCAGCATTTGTCCCTGCTTGATCAGTTCGGTATAGATCAGCGGCAGGTAGGAAGAATAAAACTGCGGCGAGTCCTCCACGAGGATGATCGCGCGCACGCCGAATTCCTTGCAGTCGACGCGGGCGTTGACCGTGTCTTCCAGCAGCTTGATGATCGCGAGAAACAGTCTCCGATCCCCCGACCAGATGAAGACGCGGTCGAAGCGGTCGAGCGCGCCCTGGTTCATCAGCACCTGCAGTTCGCGGCTCTGATAGCCGAGCAGCGCGACCGGGACGTCCGGGTACTGCTCCTTCACCGCCTGACAGAAATCCTGCAGACGCATGTCACCGAGCCGCATCATGGTGATGACCAGATCGAACCGACCTTCCGCCATCACTTCCAGCGCCGCCTCGCCCGAATAGACTCGCGTGATCGAGGGCGCATAATGAAGGTTGAGTTCGAGATACTCGCTGAAAATCGCCTCGGTCAGCTGGCCGTCGTCGACGAGCGTGTAGAAATCGTAGCGGCTCGAGACGAGAAGGATGTTGTTCACCCGGAAGCGCATCAGATCCTTGAAATCAAGGTCGTGCGGACTGATATCCTTCGTCGAGAAACCGTAGCGGGTGATGAGGTCGCGAAGCTCGTCGCGTCGGATGCGTCTTCGTTTCATGGGGATCAAACGGATGTGTGAGGGGCAGGCGCGTCAGCGCCGTCCGCCCCCGAAGTAGTAGTGCAGCGACACCGTGCCGAAGGAAAAACCGTCGTTGTCGTCACCGCGGATGATGGCGTCGAGATTGTCGGTGGTGGTGTAGGTCACGCCCGCGAGAAGACGGATGCCGATGTGCCGCCACGACACGGCCTCGATACCCGCCGCGATACCGTAGGACATGTGGCGAATTTGATCATGCGTGACGCTGTGCGTATTCGCACGGATTTCGGGCGAGAGCAACAGGCCGCCGCCGCGAAGCTGCAGCAAGGGAAACACACTGCCCCGGGCGAGCGCGATACGCAATTCGACCAGGATGCCCCCGCCGAGAAAGACGGCATCGGACTCCAGCCCGTCCTCGCGCGAGAGCAGCCTGCCGCCACCGCCATACAGGCCCACCACGACATTTCGATGCAGCATATGCGCCAGCTCGATATTGCCATACGGTGTGGGGAAATGATCGCCCGTGTTCCGTGTCAGCTCACCGCCGAGCGTGACGATCCCCCCTTCGATTCCGATGCGCCACGAACGTTCGCGGGGTGCATTGCGCAACCCGCGCATCTGCCCGGCGGCGTCGACGGCGAGCACACACAGGAGCAGGGATAAAAGAGCGAGAATGCGTTTCATGGAAAACCCGTACATTGAAGACATCGCGTCGCGGGAAAACCGTGACGCACTGCCAGATTCTTCGCGTGGAAGAGGGCAGTATACGGAAAATGCGACAGGTCCGCAATGAAGAACACCCCACCACTCCGGCCCGCCTCCCTGTTCGAATCCGAGACGCCGCGACGACGGCGTGCACGCATGCGCCGCATCCTCGACGCGTTGGCCGCGCGGTATCCCGCGGCCGCCTGCGCCCTCCTGCACGAGAATCCCTTTCAACTGCTCATTGCCACCATTCTCTCGGCGCAATGCACCGACGCCCGGGTGAACATGGTCACGCCCGTGCTCTTCGCGAAATACCCCGACGTGCATGCCATGGCGGAGGCACCGGTGGAGAACATCGCCGATATCATCCGCAGCACGGGATTTTTCCAGAACAAATCGAAGAACATCAAGGCCTGCTGCCTGGCGATCCGCGAGCGGCACGGGGGAACGGTACCGCGGACGATGGAGGAACTCACGGCGCTTCCGGGGGTGGGACGAAAGACCGCGAATGTCGTGCTGGGAAATGCCTTCGGCGTGCCGGGATTCCCCGTCGACACGCATGTGCGGCGCATCGCCAATCTGCTGCAGCTGACGGATTCGGAAAATCCCGACCGCATCGAGGAACACCTCTGCGCGATCACTCCGACCGCGGAATGGACCGACGCGAGTCACCGGCTCATCCTGCACGGCCGCGAGACCTGCATCGCCCGACGGCCGCGCTGCGAGGAGTGTATCATCCGTTCCCATTGCCCCAGCGCGGGGTAAGAAGAAACCACCAAGACTCCAAGGCACAACGACGGGCACGAAGGTTTGGAATCACGCGTCGGCTTTCGTTCGGCGCGTGATTCATTACCCTTCGTGATTTCCTCTGTGTTTTCGTGTCTTCGTGGTTTCTTCCTACCGGAAGGTCACGGTGATTTCCTTCTCGGTCTCCACTTTCAGGCCGGGGATTTTTTTCATCATATCCATGACCGCGGATGGTCCCATCTGATCCGCGTGCTGCATCTGCTTGAACAGCTCCGGGTTGTCGAGCAGCGCGTTGAAATCGATGTCCATCAACGTCACCGTCGACCCGTCGACAAAGGAGGCGTTGGTCTTCTGGATGCTGCCATCCACCGCGATCTCGACACGCAGACGCATGTCGCGGAAGAACTCCTTCATCTGTTCCATGCCTTCGGCGGATTCCTCCTCGGCGGTCATGTCGGACTCCGGTTCGGCTTCGTCCTGCGCGGCATCATCCTCATCGTCCTGCGGGGGACGGATGACCAGACGCGCGGGACTGCCGGGTGTGAACGAAAAGGCGACGAGATCATCCTGCGTGTCTCCCTCGCCTTCATTGCCGGGAAATTCGGGAAGATTCGCACCGGGGTCCTGACTCACACTGACGGCGTTGATGTCATCGAACGCATACACGGCCTGATAGCCCGCGTGTTCGTCCGTATCGATCATCTCATGCGAGACATAGCGGACACCCACGCCCATTTTTTCGGCATGCGCGCGGATCTCCTCGTCATTGAACATTTCGAGCAGGGATCCCGAAAGCGCGTCGTCGGACGATGCCGCGGCGTCGCTCTCCTCCACCTCCATGCCAGCCTCCTCGAGCCCTTCCTTCATCCCCATGACCATGGCCTGGAACATCGCACCGACATCCTTCTTCATGCGAATCGTCTCGTGAATGGTTCCGCTGCCATCGGTGCGGATCTTCACCAGAAGCTGCGTTTCGATGCAGCCGCCCAGCGCGAGGGCCGCGAAAAGAATAACGGGGACAAATATCCGATTCATTGCTGTTCCTGTCGTTGAGAATGATTCGTGCAAGGTACGAAATTCCCCCGCGAAACCGTCATGGGATCCACGCCCCTGTCCGCGTCATTCCGTGTCCACCTTTTCGACCAGATATCGCTTGATTTTCTGTGTCGTGGTCTTCTCGAATTCGGTGTCCTTGATGCGCACCTTGCGAATCTGCTTGTACACCGGCAGGCGCTTGTTGAGGCGGGTGATTTCCTCCTGCAACATGTGCGCGACCGCTTCCGGGGTGACGGCCGTGCCATCGGCATTGAGGCGGTCATAGACGGCATTGGCGTCGGGGACGATCAGAACCGCGATGATTTCGTCATCCGTTTCCGAGCGGTCGCCATACACCATGCTCTCGAGCACGCAGGGGATTTTATTCACATGCTCCTCGATTTCCTCCGGAAAGACGTTTTTCCCGTTGCGGGCGATGATGACATTCTTCCGGCGACCGTTGATGTGGAGAAAACCGTGCTGGTCGATCGACCCGACATCACCGGTGTTGAACCACCCCTCCCGCAGCACCGCGTTCGTGGCATCGGGGTTGTTGTAATAGCCAAGCATGACATTCGGTCCCGAGACCAGGATCTCCCCGCGTTCCTCGGCATCGGGCTCCGCGATGCGCACGGTCACGCCCGGCAATGGCAAGCCGGCCGCCTCGTCACGGAACTTGCGCGCGCGGTTGAGCGCGACGATCGGCGCGGTCTCGGTCAGCCCGTATCCCTGAATGAATCCGAACCCCAGCATGCGGAACCCGCGCGCGATTTCCGGATCAGGCGCCGCACCGCCGACAATCAGCAGCCGGATCGCGCCGCCGAAGCGCTCGTGCACCTCGTGGAAGAGCTTGCGCCGGGCACCCGCCAGTCCGATTCCTTCCAGCACCGTGACGACGGTCATGATCGGCCGGAGCAGCCGAGCCACGGCCTTCTTCTCGGCAATGGCCTGCATGATGCGGCGATACATTTTCTCGAACAACAGCGGGACGCCGAGCACGATGGTCGGTTTGACGCTGACCATGTCGTCGGCGATGGATTTGAGCGAGCGCGCATAATGCACCGACGCGCCGGTGACGAGCGGACAGAGGAAGCCGCAGGTACATTCGTAGGTGTGATGGATGGGAAGCACGGAAAGGAAGCGGTCGGTCGGCGGGATATCCACCATCTGCAACATGCCGCGGAGATTCGCGCAGATGTTCGTCTGCGACAGCATCACCCCCTTGGCACTCCCCATCGAACCGCTGGTGAACACGATGACGGCCATCGCGTCGGGGTCCGTGTCCGGAAAGGACACGCCGGCACCGGGATCCTTCTCGCCGGCGATCATTTCCATCATGCTGTGCAGATGGTCGCGATGCACCGGAAGATCCATGTCGATCAGAACGTCGAGTCGCGGTGTGGAGTGGCGGAAGCCGTCGAACATGTCGCGAAAATTCTCCGAAAACACGGCGGCACGCGCGCCGCTTGCGCGGAGGATGGTCAGGATCTCATTTTCCCGTAGTTTCGCGTCGATGGGAACCACCACCAGATTGTGGCACACGGCGGCGAGATACGCGACACCCCACTGCACGCGGTTCTCGGAAATGACCGCGATGTGATCGCGTGGCGAGAGCCCGCGCGTCAACAGCGCCGCGCCGAACCGTGCGACCGCGGACGCCAGTGCGGCATACGACAACCGCGGCAACGGGGTGGGATTGAGATCCGCGACCGCCAGGTTGTCGGGATGCACCGCCGCGCCGCGCAGGAGGATGTCGCGCAGCGCGCGGATTTCCGGGACGTCATACAGCGGATATTCTTCCAACGGGGTTTTCATGCGCGCACCTCTGATTGATTGCCGGTTTCCCGATCTGATAGTCTGATTTTCGATAGTACGAAAAAACCACACGGGATTCCACCGCCTCTGGTCCGATACATCCTCGACCGCCGGTACGACGGCGTCCGTCCCGGACCCGTTCCGTCCCGTCGGTCACATGAGCAGAAGCAGCGACAGCGCCATGACGGCCATGCCGCTGATGAGTCCGTAAATCGACAGATGATGCTCGCCGTACTCACGTGCACCCGGGAGGAGTTCATCGAGGGAGATGAACACCATGATGCCGGCCACGGAGGCGAACACGATACCGAAGACGATGTCGCTGAAGAATTGCAGGAGGATGAAGTAACCGAGCAGCGCCCCGACGGGCTCCGCCAGTCCCGACGCGAAGGAGAGCAGAAATGCCCGGCGCCTGCTATCGGTGGCGTAGTAAATGGGAATGGACACCGCGATGCCCTCGGGGATGTTATGCACGGCGATGGCGACGGCGATGGGGACGCCGAGCATCGGATCCTGCACGGCCGAGAGAAAGGTGGCGAGTCCTTCGGGAAAGTTATGGATCGCGATGGCGATGGCCGAGAACACCCCGGTGCGGTACAATCCGGACATATCCTTCTTCTTCTCCCCGTTCGAGTGCGGAATATCCTCGACATGGCGCATCTCGTGCGGATTCTCCCCCGATGGCACCATGCGATCGATGATGCCGATCAGGGCGATGCCGGCGAAGAATCCACCCACCGTCGTCCAGCTGCCTTCCACCGGTCCCATCGCCGCGACGAGGCTCTCGCGCGCCTTCGCGAAGATCTCCACCATCGACACGTAGATCATGACACCGGCGCTGAATCCCATCGCGATGCTGAGAAACTTCGTGTTCGTGCGGCTGGCAAAAAACGCGAGCGCACTTCCGATCCCGGTCGAGAGCCCGGCGAACAGCGTCAATCCAAAGGCCAGAAGAATGTAGGGACTATCCATGGTGGTGAGCTCCGTGCGCGGTATCCTCGCGCGTGTGTTCGTTCGCGTTCCATTCCCCGCCCATCAGGCAATCCTCCCCCTCGAATTCAATGTCGAGCGTGATGTGTTCGATATCGTGCGCCAGCAGGAGGCGGCGCGCACGCTGCTTGATGTCGACGACCTCTTCGCGCGTGCGTGCCGCGGAAAGGACCAGGTGCGCGCTGACGACATGATGCGCGCCGTCGAGCGACCAGACATGCAGGTGATGCACCGAGCGCACCCCGTCGATCGCACAGAGTTCCTGCTCCATCGCCGCGGCATCGACATTCTCGGGCACGGCCTGGAGGAAGAGCTGAATGGTTTTGTTGATGTTCACGACCACATTGTAGTACAGGATGTACGATGCGATGAGCAGTGACAGGATCGCATCGAGTACCGGCACGTGCCAGAACTGCATGACGACGCTCGCGACGAGAACGGCCGCCCAGCCGAGCACGTCCTCGAACAGATGCCACGACACCAGACGCGCGTTCATCGAGCGACCCCGGCGCAGGCGCAGCGCCGCCACGCCGTTGAGCAGCACCCCCGCGATGGCAAACCACATCATACCCTGGGCATGCGGCTCGGTCGGGTCGGCGAGACGCGGCAGCGCCTCCATAATGATGAAGACCGATCCGGCGATCAACACCACCGCGTTGATCATCGCGCCCAGCAGCGAGAGCCTGCGGTAGCCATAGGAATAGCGCGGTGTGCGCTCGCGCCCCGCCACCCGCTCGAGTATCCAGCTCAGACCGAGGATCAAGGCATCGCCGAAATCATGCAGCGCGTCGGAAAGGATCGCCAGCGAGTTCGTCCACAGTCCGCCCGCGATCTCCGCGATCGCGAATCCCAGATTCAGGAAAAAGGCAAATCCGATATCGCCCGCACTGTCATGGACATGCGAGTGCCCGGCATGCCCGGACTTCCCTCCCTCCTGCGTGTTCCTGCTTTTCATCTCTTCGATCACGCACTCCTTCCGGAACCATCATATCAGAATTGCCCCCAAAGTACAACATCCCCCCACATCTTTTCCATCTTTTCCATCTTTCCATCTTTTCATCTTTTCCATCCTCCCATCCTGTCATCCAACCACCAATCCCGCACCGACGAGGAGAATGACAATCGCCACCGCCTTCCGCACGAGATGCCGCTCGGCGAACAGCGTCCCTCCCGCCATTGCGCCGATGAAGACGGAGAGACGTTTGACGGCGAGCACGAGCGCGACCGGGGCGAGCGCGGTGGCTTCGATCTGCGCGAAGCGATAGACAAAGGTGAGCAGGGCGACGATGGCGATCCAGTGCCAGCTGCCGCGCGTGGCGGTGGCGAGCGCGCGCGGCGTGCGGCGTACGGCGAGCGCGAAGAGGAGGAACCAGCCGGCGTAGAAGCTCTGCTGAAACGCCATCATGGGCAGGGGTTGGAGGCGGATGTCAACCAGCAGCAGCCGGTCGAGCACCGAGGTCGCGGTGAACAGCAACAGCGCGGCGATGATCGGCAGGTGCGTCCGCGAGGCGAAGAATGCGCGGAACGGGGCAATCGCATCGCCCGCTTGCATCTCGAGCACGTACGTCCCCACCATGAGCAGGACGATCCCGGCGATCTCGAGCGGTGTGATCGTCTCCCCGAGAAAAAGGAACGCGGCGATCGCGACAACACCGGGTGTGAGGACCATCAGCGGCAGGGCGCGGCTCAACTCGAGGTTCCGGATCGCGGTCATCACGCAGAGGAATGCCAGCGCACCGAGCAGGTTCTTCCCTGCGAGCAGCAGCAGGGCGTCGGTGGTGACGGAGGAATAGTCCGCCAAGAGGAACAACGGCAGCGCGAGCGCGGCATTACTCAGCGAGATGACGATGGAGAAATCCACGGCACGCATGCCGAAGAGTGCCTTTTTCTCCGTGATCGATGCCGCCGCGGAAAAGACGGCGGACGCGAAGGCGAGAAGAAACCACGACATCATCGAGTTCCGTCAGAACAACATCTGGAGACGTACGAACACATTGCGCCCGGGTTCGAGCACGTGCAGGCCGCGCAGGGTGGACAGATGCCGGCGCCACGCGCGGTCAAACAGATTGTCGATGCCGCCCGACAGTGCCACCGACACACCGCCGAGGCGGATGTGCTCGCCGCGGAGGCGCAGATGGTAGAGGGCGTATCCCGGTGTGCGATCCTCTCCGGCGGCGACACGATCCTGATCCGATGCCGCGTCGAGCAGGAACTCCACGCTGCCGATTCCGGAGAAGGGGATCCGGATTCCCGCCCGCAGCGTGAGCGGCGGCACCTGCGGCAGGTCGCGGTCGCTGCCGGTGTCCCGGCCGCGTACCGCGGCAAGCTGCGCGTGCAGGGTGAGCATCTCGAAGGCGTGGTAGGCGGCCGACAGTTCCATACCGTACAACCGCGCCTCGCCGACATTTTCCTTCACATACAGGGTGTCGCTGCGCCGCGCATCGACCACCAGATCATCCATCATGTTGAGAAATGCGTTCGCGGTGATCGAGACACGTTCGCCGCGCAAACGCATGCCGAGGTCCAGCGAACTACTTTTCTCCGCTTCGAGAGCGACATCACCGAGATAGGTGGCGCCGCCCAGCTCGATGAACTGGAAACGCTCCTCGAGCGACGGGGCGCGGTAGGCACGCGCGGCGTTGAGTGTCAGGTCGAGCCGCGGCAGCAGTGCGTACAGCGCGCCGGCGTAGGCACTCCACGAGACATCGTCGGAGGATGCGGCGGGCCAGAGCAGTTTCCGGTTCGGCGGCTGTGTGTTCCGCGTCCCGTTCACCTCGATCCACAACAGATCATAGGCCTCGTCGTTCTCGACATGGATCTGATCGGCACGCGCGCCGAAGGACAGACGCAAGCGCTCGTCCGCGAGTGCCCATTCATCCTGCACGAAGGCCCCCACGCTGCGGAAGCGTGCGTTCGGCAGCGGCAGGTCCGCGATCACGGTATTGGTCGCTTTCACCTCGCGCAGCCGGCGCCCGTCATACTCCCGTTGCCACGCATCCATCCCGGCGATCAGGCGATGCGCGCCCAGCGTCCAATCCCCCTGCAATGTCGCGGCGTTCATCGTATGCTCCGCCGACGGGCGCAGGACGGCGGACGGATTCGGCACGATTTCGGTATTGCGGTCGATGCGCTGATGGGTCAGCCTCAACGACAGACGATCGAGTCCCGCGCCGAGTTGCAGTCCGCGGTATTCGACCTGCATCATCTCGCGTTGTTCGTCGGGGTATCGCGCGGACGCGAATTCCGGAAACGACGCGCCACCGGGAATGCCGACATCGGTGGCATCGAAGCGCTGATAGCGCGCCCGCAGCTCGTGGGAGGCCGCGAGACGCACCCCCGCGTTCGCGCTCACGCTGCGATCATGGAAACGACTGTCGCGCAACATTCCGGCGGGCGTTTGCGCATCCCGCGCCCCGCGCATGCTTCCGCGCAGCCGGAGAAACCAGCGCAGGTCGGACGCCTCGAGCGCGAGTGAACCGCTGCCGCCGTCATTGACGCTGCTGTAGCCGCTGCCGAATGAACCGTGCAGCCGCGGTCGGTCGCTGAATCTTCCCTCCCCGCTCACGACATTGACCACGCCCCCCGTCGCGCCCGTGCCATACAGCGTCGAGGCCGCGCCGCGGATCACCTCGACACGATCGATATCGTGGATGTCGATCATCGACAGTCCCGCCGCGAGATTCGTCGCGGTTTCGATCCGCGCGCCGTCGACGAGCGTCACGACATTCGAACGTCCCAGGCCGCGGATGCTGACATCCGTGCCCCAGATCCCATCGCGGATCAGCGCGATCCCCGGCTCGGTTTCAAGCGCGTCGGGCAGGCTCACCGCCGAAGTGCGCCGCAGTCCAGCCCCGTCAACGATGGACACGGGCAATGCCACGTCACGCAACAAATCATCGATGCGCGTGGCGGTGACCATGACCGCGCCCATGTCGAGCGCCAGTTCTGGCAGCGTCAGCACAAGATTTTCAGATGCGGCATTCCTGTTTTCCAGCACGAGCGTCACGGCCGCATGACCAAGATGCGTCGCCCGCAGCGTGACCGGTGGTGCGATGGTCAGGTCGAGATGGAAACGACCGTCGGTGCCGGCCGTGGTCCCCAGCGCGGTGCCGCGCACCGCCACATGCGCGCCCGGGAGAGGACGACCATCCTGGCCGACAACCACACCGGAAATCCGCGTGGTCTGCGCGGTCAGTGAATATGAAAGAAAGGGAAGAAGGAGCAGAAGGGAGAAAAAGACCGGGCGGGACATGATCAACCTCACAAAAGTTCGGATGGCAACAGGCCGGTGGCACATTCGTGTCACGCGGGAACGCGGGCGGCTGCGGTGCCGTCCGCGGTGTTGACATCCTTCGCACTCCCCGACCGGCCTCCTCAAGCCGGTCTGATCCGTAAACATACGACGTTTTATTCAGATCCCCAATATCCGTGATCCTGCGCGTGGCATCATCACGGGGGACGAAGCGACACGCAACCGCCGCACGCGGTGGTCACGACCGCGCGGTGGTGATTATTTTTTCACCAGCGACACCGTCAGTGTGAGGCGGTCGTCACCGCGCAACACGACAACCGGGACGTCCTCGCCCGGCGTATGCCGGCTGAGCGCGGTCATGTAGTCGTAGATGTTGCGCACCTCGGTTTCACCAAAACGGACAATGATATCTCCTTCCTTCATCCCGGCCTTGTCGGCGGGACTGTTCGGACTCGCGCCGGTGATACGGAATCCCTTCTCGTTGGCCGAGTAGTCGGGAATCGTGCCCACGTAGACGTTGAAGCGCGAGACCCGCTGATTCTCTTTCTTCGCGACCGTGACGAAGGGGATTTCGTCCCGGCCATCGGCATCGGCGACGATTTCCGCGATGTACCGGGTCACGGTTTCCTGCCCGTCGTAGGTAAGTTTGTCCGCGTCATCGCTCGGCCGGTGGTAGTCGGTATGCAGGCCGGTAAAGAAAAAGAGTACCGGGATGTTTTTCGTGTAGAAGGAGGAATGGTCGCTCGACCCCTGTCCGTCCTCGATGAGTCCGAGATTGAATTTCTCCTCGTCATTATACCGGCTGACGGCATCCTTCCAGATCGGCGAGGTACCGATACCCTGAATATTGAGCCTGCGGGTGGAATCCTGCAGCCGCCCCACCATGTCGAGATTGAACATCGCGCGCACATCGCCGAGCGGCCGTGTCGGATGTTCGACCCAGTGCGCCGATCCGAGCAACCCCATTTCCTCGCCGCTGAAGGCCATGAACAGCATCGTGTGCTTCGGACGCTGCGTGGCGAAATGCTGGGCAAGTTCGAGCACGCTGGCGGTTCCGGAAGCATTGTCGTCGGCGCCATTGTGAATCATCGGTTCGGTGCCGCGGTACAAGCTGCCTTCCCCGCCCCACCCCAGATGGTCGTAATGGCCCCCGACGACGAGCGAGCCCGGCGCGTGCCCCTCGACCGCGCCGATCACGTTGCGCGTCACCTTGCGTTCGAGTTCGACCATGAAGCTGCCATGCAGCGTGACGGCCTCCGCCGCCCCGGGATCCGCCGCGGCGGCATCCGACATGGGCGGGTCATGCACCACGAGCGCCACCGCGGATCGATTCCCCTCATCCGCCGTCGCGGACCCCAGTTCGTCGAGACGGTGGGCGCCGAGACCCGCGCGATCGAAGATCATGCGTGCCGCGTCGATGTGCAATTTCCCGACGGGGAGGCCCGCATCGCTGGGAGAACGGTCGTAGGTGAAATCACGCACCGCGTGTTCATCTTCATGCACGATGAGCAGGGCTGCCGCGCCGCGCTCACGGGCGGCGAGTGCCTTCGCCCGCGCGGTGGACAACATGGGAATCGGGCCGTGCGGATCGGTGTCGTCGGGATACCCCGCGCGCACGATGACCACCGCGCCCGCGACCTGCAGGCCGTCGTAATCATCCCGCTCGCCCGAGGGATCGGCGATGCCGTAGCGCGCGAAGACGATGGGACCCGTGAATTCGCCGGATGCGGAAAACGTGTATGGCATGAATTGCAGCGGCTCGATTGCTTCCTTGCTGCCACCCTGCAGCAGCGCCAGCATGTTTTCCTGCGTGCGGGCACCCGTGATGACCGGAAAACTTTGGAAGAACGTCCCGTTGTCACCGGCGGGCGTGAGACCATAGCGCGCGAATTCCCGCGCGATATATTCGGCGGCACGTTCGATCGCCGGCGTGCCGGTACCGCGTCCCTCGAGTTCATCCGAGGCGAGCCACGAGACATGCGCGCGCAGCTCGTGCGCGGTGATGGCGGGCACGGATGGCGATGGTGGCGGCGGGAGCGTGGCCGTGGTCTGCGCGAACACGGAGACGGGCGAGAACAGAAGACTCAGGAGAAAAACGTGGAAACGTTTCATATGCACAACGTCCATTGAAGTAGCTGGGATCGTTCCGGTTCATGCGGGTGGCGCGAACATTGTCACGCGCCCCGAACTGCAAAATCCGACATTTGTCAAGATAGTTCCCCCACCACGCACGATACAAGGCCGAACAGCGCATCCGGGTGAAGCGGCGTCACGCACGTCCCGTCCCCGCGAGCACGTCCTTCCCGGAACGGGGCCGCAGCCGGGCGATGCTTCCTTTTTTTCCATACGGATTTCGCTATATTTGACGCATTCACGAGTCGACATTTTTATCCAGTACCGGAGGTTTGATATGGCAGGAATCTTCGCACGTATTTCGGACATCTTCAAGGCGAACATCAATGATTTGCTCGACAAGGCGGAAGATCCCGAAAAAATGATCAAACAGATGGTCCTCGAAATGGAAGAGGCTGTCAACAAGGCGACCACGGCCGTCGGCTCGGCGATCGCGAATGAAAAAATGCTCGAGAAGCAGCACGCGGAAAAGAAAAAGCTTGCCGCGGATTGGCACGAACGCGCGGTCAAGGCGGTGAACGCCGGACGTGACGATCTCGCCCGGCAGGCGCTCGAGAAAAAGAACATGTTTGACAAAGCGGCGACGGATCTCGAGATGCCGCTGGCCGAGGCGCAGCAAACCGCGACGACGATGCGTTCGCAGCTCGACCAGCTGAAGGTGAAGCTCGACGAGGCACGCGTACGCCAGGGAACGCTCATCGCGCGCCACCAGGCGGCCAAGGCGAAGAAGCAGATCTCCTCGTCGCTCGCCGGCATCGGCGACGGCGCCTTCGCGAATTTTGATAAATACGAGCAGAAAGTCCTGAAAGCGGAATCCGAAGCCGAGGCGATGTCGCAGATCGCCGGCGATTCGACATCGCTGGACGAGGAATTCAAGAAGCTGGAAGCGGGCAGTTCGGTCGAGGAAGAACTCGCGCTGCTCAAGGCCGCGGCCAACAACGAATAGTCCTGTTCACGCACCACATTCCAAGGAGCATCACGCATGGCCAGCATTGTCAATGCCACCCAGAAGAAGGTCAAGGCATATCTCAAGGAGATCTACGGAAAGAATTATAAAACCAGCGTGCAGGAAGTCGACGATGCGATGGTCATCCACCGCGGATCGGCGGCGATCACCGTGTTCGTACGGCCGTTGAGCAAGGAGGACTGCCTGGTCACCGCGCAGGCCTATGTCGTGCAAGGCGCGAAGATCGGTCCCAAACTGCTCGGCATGCTCATGCGACTCAACGCCACCAACCCGGTCGGGGCCTTCGGCATGCTGTTTGACGACACCATCATTTTCCGCCACTCGATTTCCGGTGCGAATCTCGATCTCAACGAGCTCCGCACCAGCATCCGCACCGTCGCCTTTTTCGCCGATGAATATGACGACGACATCCGGAAAATCGCCGGCGGCCATCGCGCGATCGACGCGCGGGGACTGCTCGGTGACGACGCACCCGCGCCCTCCAAGGCGCGCGGCACCACCACGAAACCGGCCGCGGCAAAAAAGAGCGTCGCGAAGAAGGCCGTGCCCACGCCCAAAACGGCGCCGAAAAAGCCGGTCGCGAAAAAACCGGTGGCGAAAAGGAAATAGTCCGTCACGGTGGCGGGGTTCCGCGGATTATACATTCCCACGGACCCCCGCCGCGGTGCCTCCCGCTCGCACCCCTTTGATTCTCAGGCCAAATTCCCCGATATTGCGGTTCTGAATTCCCGGCCTTCACCGTTGCGTGAAGGGTGATTGAAACTGGTAAAGGAGAGTTGCATGGCGCCTGTTGTCAAGGAGTGGCCGCAAACGAGCATGGAACGAATTGCCTACGACGCGGTGCGCTCGGTGCCGGTGCTGGAGGACAACGACCGCAACCGGCTCGGGTATCATATCTTTCTTTTTCTCAAGGGCGAATTCCCCGACGTCGCGGAGGCCGTGCATATCGCACAGCCCCGGATGCACTGCAGCAAGGAGGAGGCCGTGCGGCTCATCTCCACGGCATTGGCGGAGGCGCGGAACGGCGAAGTGTCATGAGTGACGCGCCCGACGCGCAGGACAATCCAGCCGCCACGCATGAAGAGAAACTCCGCAGCGAGGAACGGCACTGCCCGCGCTGTGGGTACGCAATCCTCAATCCCCTGACCGACCGCTGTCCGCGCTGTTTCAGTCCCGTCGCACGTGTCGAGACAAATTGCGGCAGTTGCACCTGGCAGGGAAACTGCGAATTCGCGCATCTCGCGCACAGCGCAAAAAAACGTCGTTCATAACAATACACAGTCCAGAGGCATCCAATGCAGATCAAGGAAACAATCGACGGCGACGTCGTCGTGCTCGCGCTCAAGGGCAATCTCATGGGCGACCCGGAGACGACGGAGTTCCGCGACAAAATCAAGAGCCTCGTGCGCGACGGTTTCCTGAAAATCGTCCTTGACGTCTCGAAGGTGAAGTGGATCAACAGCTCCGGACTCGGCGCCCTGATCTCCGCGCTGGCCACGGTTAACAATGCCGGCGGGGACCTGCGCATCGCGAACGTGACCGAAAAGATCAACAGTCTCTTCATGATCACCCAGTTGATCAAGGTCTTCAAGTCCTTCGAAACCATCGAACGCGCGATCGCAAGCTTCCTGGTCGACCCCATCTCCGGAACTCCCGCCGGCGAATAATACCCGCCTCCCCGATTCTTCCCAACAGCAACACCAACGGGCGGACCCTCATCCGCCCGTCTTCATTTCCCCTCTTCCCCTCTTCCCCTCTTCACCCTTTCACCCCTTCACCCTTTCACCCTTTCACCCCTTCACCCCTTCACCCCTTCACCCTTTCACCCCTTCACGAATCCACCGCAACATCTCCATCACCCTCGCATCTCCGGGTG
>JAVFAS010000016.1:0-18429 GCA_034002405.1 Bacteroidota bacterium
GTGGCGGCAGGGGTATCGGTAGAGGTTGATGCCCTGTCCACAGAACCACACCCTCGGGCGAGAGCACGAAGGTGCGGGGGATGGCCCAGACGCCGAAGACCTTGTGCGTGGTGCCCTGTTCGGTGTCGACGGCGACGGCCGTGCGGAGGTCGTGCGTCTCGAGAAAGGGTTCGACGGTACGACGTGTTTCCTGGGTGATGGCAACGAATTGGTAACGATCGGAGAACGTGTCGGCCAGTTCGTTGATGTGCGGAAACGCCGCGATGCAGGGATTGCACCACGTCGACCAGAACTCCAGCACTACCGGCCTGCCATGGAGTGCCTCGCCCCCTTCCGGCGCGTCCTTCACCCACGTGCCCACGAATATCCCCTTCGCCGTGTCGCCCGCCATGAGCGTGCGCGGCCGCTGTGCCATCATCGTGGACAGCGGAATCAGCACGGCGAGAATGAGAAACTTGCAGGCGGAATGTACCATGGCTAATGGCTAATGGCTAATGGCTGATGGCTGATGGCTGATGGCTGATGGCTGATGGCTGATGGCTGATGGCTGAGGATCATCCCCGGGTGAGAGGCTTGTACTTGATCCGATGGGGCCGGTCGGCTTCGATGCCGAGGCGCTGCTTGCGGTTTTCTTCGTAGAGCTTGTAGTTGCCGTCGAACCAGATCACCTGGCTGTCGCCTTCGAAGGCGAGGATGTGCGTGGCGACGCGGTCGAGGAACCAGCGGTCGTGGGAGATGACCACGGCGCAGCCGGCGAAATTCTGCAAGGCGATTTCCAGCGCGCGCAGGGTGTTGACATCGAGGTCGTTGGTTGGTTCGTCGAGCAGCAGGACGTTCGATCCCTCGCGCAGGGTTTTGGCGAGATGCACGCGATTGCGCTCGCCGCCCGAAAGCATGTCGACGCGCTTCTGCTGGTCGGTGCCGCTGAAATTGAAGCGCGCGACATAGGTGCGGGAATTCACCTCGCGATTGCCGAGCTTCATCGTTTCCTCTCCGCCGGAGATTTCCTCCCAGATCGTGCGCGCGGGGTCCAACGGACGTTTCTGATCAACATATCCGAGTTGCACGGTCTGTCCGATGGTGATGTCGCCCGCGTCGGGTTGCTCCTCGCCGGTGATGAGACGGAACAGCGTGGTCTTGCCGGCGCCGTTGGGTCCGATCACGCCAACGATCCCACCCGGGGGAAGCGAGAAGGTGAGATTCTCGAACAGCAGCTTGTCGTCGTAGGCCTTCGTGAGTCCTTCGGCCTCGACCACGGTCGTGCCGAGGCGGGGACCCGTCGGAATGAAGATCTCAATGTCCTCGCGCGCTTTTTCGTGATCCTCGTCGAGCAATTTCTCATAGGCAGCGATACGGGCCTTGCTCTTGGCATGGCGTCCCTTCGGATTCATGCGCACCCACTCGAGTTCCTCGGCCAGCGCGCGCTGCCGTTTGCTTTCCTGCTTCTCTTCCACCGCGAGCCGTGCCTGTTTCTGCTCGAGCCAGGAGGAGTAATTCCCCTTGAAGGGGATGCCCTCGCCTCGGTCGAGTTCAAGAATCCATCCCGCCACGTTGTCGAGGAAATAGCGGTCGTGGGTGACCGCGATGACCGTGCCCTCGTAGCGCGCGAGATGCTGCTCGAGCCAGGCGACGGACTCCGCGTCAAGATGGTTCGTGGGCTCGTCGAGCAGCAGCACGTCGGGCTTCTTCAGCAGCAGGCGGCACAGCGCCACGCGGCGGAGTTCGCCGCCGGAGAGCACGCTGATCGGGGTCTCGGGTGGCGGACAGCGCAGGGCGTCCATCGCCATCTCGAGACGGCTGTCGAGATCCCATGCGTCGAGCTGTTCGATGCGCTCCTGCAACTTCCCCTGCTTTTCCAGCAGCGCGTCGAAGTCCGCGTCGGGTTCGCCGTAGGCCGCGCTCACGGCCTCGTATTCGCGCAGCAGGTTCACGGTCTCCTGCACGCCTTCCTCCACGATTTCGCGCACGGTCTTGGTCGGATCGAGCTGCGGCTCCTGCGGCATCAGACCGAAGGTGATGTCCTTGTTCGCCGTGACCTCGCCGAGGATGTCCTTGTCCTCCCCCGCGATGATGCGCAGCAGAGTCGATTTGCCGGCGCCGTTGAGTCCCAGCACGCCGATTTTCGCGCCGTAAAAAAAGGAGAGGGAGATGTCCTTGAGTACCGTTCGATTGGGCTTGTGAATCTTGCTCACTCGCACCATCGAGAAAATTATCTTGTTGTCGATCATGGTCCTTTTATTCGTCGTGGTGAATTCCAGTTCGAAAGATACGGAAACGCGGGAAGCGGAAAAATCTTGCGGAGAATACTGGATAGACTATTCCGAAATGCCGCTGTTTTTCGCATGTTACGATATCGATCTCGAACGCGATTGCGATCTCGATGTCGAACGCGATTGCGATCTCGAACTCGATGTCGATCTCGATTGCGATTGCGATCTCGATCTCGATTTCGATTGCGATTGCGATCTCGATCAAATGGGCATGATTACCACGCCGGGAACGGAAACAATGCGAATTCTTGTGCTCGTGACACTGGGGCTGCTGTGCGTCTCACGACTGACCGCGCAGCAGGTGGAGGATCCCGCGGCGTTCGTGGATCCGTTCCTCGGCACGGGAGCGCACGGGCACACCTTCCCCGGGGCGACGATGCCGTTCGGGATGGTGCAGGTGAGTCCGGATGCGGGAAAATCGGGGTGGGACTGGTGCTCGGGCTATCATGCATCGGATTCCGCTGTCATCGGCTTCAGTCACTCGCATCTGAGCGGCACGGGGTGCGCGGACCTGGGTGATGTGCTGCTACTGCCGACAACATCGACCAACGCGCTCGACCGCCAGTGGCGCACGCCCTATGACCACGCGCATGAGGACGCCGCGCCGGGCTCCTACCGCGTCCTGCTCTCGGGCGGGATCGAGGTGGAACTCGGTGCCACGCGACGCTGCGGCGTTCAGAAGTATGCATTCCCCGAAGCGGATTCCATGTTGGTCATCCTGGATCTCGGGTATGGACAGGATGACCGTCCCACCGGCTGCCGCCTCACGGTTGTCAACGACACGCTGATTACCGGCTCTCGCTCCTCCACCGGCTGGGCCGCGCGGCAGCGGGTGTTTTTCGCCATGGCCTTCTCGCGTCCGCTGGAACACTGGCGCGGCGCGGATGGGGAGTGGCAATTTCCCTCGGGAACCGTCGAGGCCAAGGCCGTGCTCGCAGCCCTGCATTTCGGCTTCGCGGGCGAGGGGGATGAATTGCTCATCCGAACCGGCATATCTTCCGTCAGCGAGGAGGGCGCGCTGGCCAACCTGCGCGCCGAGACGCCGCATCAGGACTTCGAACGCTACCGCCGGGAGGCGCGGGCGGCGTGGAACCGGGAACTCTCGCGCATCCGCATCGCCGCACGCAGCGAGACGGACCGCCGCACCTTCCTGACCGCGCTCTACCACACGATGATCGCGCCGAACCTGTACATGGACACCGACGGACGCTACCGCGGCGGCGACGACACGGTGCACATCGCCAGCGGCTTCGAGCACGCCACGGTGTTTTCGCTCTGGGACACCTACCGCGCGCTTCACCCCCTCTTCACCATCCTCGATCCGAAACGTGTGTCCGACTGGGTGGCGTCGATGCTCGCGTTCCGGCGGGAGACGGGACTGCTGCCGGTGTGGACGCTGCACGCGAATGAAACCAATTGCATGATCGGCTATCACGCCGTGCCCGTCATCGCCGACGCCATCCTCAAAGGCATCGGCGGATTCTCCGCCGAGGACGCACTCGATGCGATGAAACGCAACGCCGAACAGGACAAGGGCGGACTGAAATTCTACACCATGCGGGAAGCACGTTCGATCAAAGAGGCACTCGAGCCGAACGTCGCACCTTCCCTGGTATTCCGCGATATCTGGGACGGCGTCACCGCCGCGGTCAACGGTTATGCCTCGACGGTTCGTGGACAGGAAATCGACTACCATTCCGCCATCCCCAGCGTCAACCATGCGCTGATCACCCGCGCAAGCGAACAGCCGATGCCCGTCGAATGGCTGAGCGCCCCACTTCCCGACAACCATACCGGAGGCGCGGTCCTCGTCTGGCCCGCGGGCATGTCGACGGCGAAAGGCGGCCACCGTTTCACGCTCACCGTGGACGGAACACACACGATCGCGTTCCGCACCCCCGGGACCCGGGATACCGTTGCCGTGGTTATCGACGAAAACGGCATGAAACTCCGTTTTCTTGCGTCCCTGACGGATCACTTCGGCGATCACTTCGGCACGATGATGCTCGCGCTGCCGCCGGAGCTGTGCCATCGGGGCCGGCCGCTGCACCTCCGACTCGAAGGCGAGCACGCGGGTAGTTCCGACTGGGTCATGACCTTCACGCATTCCTTCGCGCCGTCGGTGACCGTCGTCAACGGACATGGCGTCGCGCGGCGCGAGGCGGAACAGTTCCGCTTCCTGCGCCTCCAGGTCGAGCGGATGGGACTCCCGGTCCGCTTCCATGCCGTGACCGACGCCATGACCGTTGACGGGACGCTCATGCCGGGATTCACCGCGGTGGAAGTGCCGATCAAGGAAAAACCCGACGCCGCCGTGCTCGGCGTGGAACTCGCCATCGACGGGGCCGCTGCCGTGGCCTACACCGTTGCGCCGCGCGCCACGGCCGCCCCCTGCTACGTCCCCGCCGATGTGGAAAACGAATCTGTCTCCAAGACGCTCGAATACGCCTACGACGACTGGTGCATCGCGGAAGTCGCGAAGAAACTCGGGCGAACGGATGACGCCGCACGCTATGCCGCACGGTCGCAGTACTATCGTGAATTGTTCGACACGGATCTCGGCTTCATGCGGGGACGCAATCTCGACGGCAGTTTCCGCTCACCGTTCAATCCGCGCTTCTCCACGCTCAAGCAGCATGAATACACCGAAGGCAACGCATGGCAGTATTCGTGGTATGTGCCGCATGACGTCGCGGGACTCATCGACCTGCATGGCGGACGCGAGCGTTTCGCGCGGAAGCTCGACTCTCTGTTCGAACAGAGTTCGGATCTCGAGGACACGGGCGCGACCGCCGACGTCTCCGGTCTGATCGGCCTGTACGCGCACGGGAACGAACCGAGTCACCACATCCCGTACCTGTACAACCATGCCGGTCAGCCCTGGAAAACGCAGGCATACGTGCGGCGCATTCTCCGGGAGATGTATCACGACCGACGCGACGGGCTTTGTGGCAACGAGGACTGCGGACAAATGTCCGCCTGGTACGTCCTGAGCGCGATGGGGTTTTATCCGCTGAATCCCTGCGGCGGCGAGTACGAAATCGGGAGTCCGCTGCTCGACCGCGCGGAAATCGATCTCGGCGACGGACGCCGTTTCGTGATCGTGGCCGAAAACAACAGTGAGGAAAATGTCTACGTGCAGCACGCCACGCTCGACGGTGTGCCTCTCGGACGTCCCCTCCTGCGGCATGCGGACATTCAACGCGGCGGCGAACTGCGCCTGCGCATGGGGCCAAACCCGTCGGCATTGTGGACCATGGATTGACAACACACGGAGGCAATGCCATGAAGACATTCGGCATCATCATCCTGATCGCGCTCCTGCCCCTCCTCCCTTCCGCGGCACAGACGCCGGAGAATTCTCCCTATTGGCGCATCATCCCGCACAGCTACTGCTGTCTTCGGGCCTCGGCGCCGATCGTGGTCGACGGGAAGGCCGACGACGCCGACTGGCACCGTGCGCCGTGGACCGCGGACTTCGTCGACATCGAAGGTGCGGGGCGTCCGGCACCCCGGTTCCGGACCCGGGTGAAAATGCTGTGGGACGAAACCTTCTTCTACGTGTTCGCCGAACTCGAGGAACCGCACGTGTGGGCACGCCTGCTGCAGCGGGACACGGTGATCTTCCACGACAATGATTTCGAGATCTTCGTATGTCCGACCGGGACAAATCATACGTACTACGAATACGAGGTCAATGCCTACAACACCGTATGGGATCTTTTTCTCCTGAAGCCATACCGCGACGGGGGGCCCGCCGACAACGGGTGGGACATCCGCGGTCTGCGGTCCGCCGTGTTCGTGCACGGCACGTTGAACGATCCAACCGACATCGACGAGGGATGGAGTGTCGAAGTGGCGATTCCCTGGGCGGCATTCGACCGCACGCCCATCCGCGTCGACGGCACATCGCGTCCGGTTCCACCCGCGCCGCCCGTGACCGGAACGTCGATGCGTGTGAATTTCTCCCGCGTCCAATGGCGCCATGATGCCGCCAGCGGTTCATACCGGAAGCCCGCGGGCCAGAAGGAGGACAACTGGGTCTGGTCGCCCCAGGGTGTGATCGACATGCACCGCCCGGAAAAATGGGGTTGGGTCTATTTCCTGGATCAAGCCGCGGCGTGCGGTGCGGTACGACCGGAACCACGGTATGATTCCCACATGGCCTTGTTCCGGCTGTATGAAGCCCAGAAGGCCCATGTCAGGAAACACAAACACTACGCGGCGACGCTGGACGAACTGGTGTTGCCGTCCCCGTTTCAGGCACTCCTCGGCAAGGCGCGGCTGGACCTTCGCGCGCGCGGACCGCAGTTCACCGCTCGGTGCGTCATCGAACATCCGGACGGTTCCGAACTTCACCTCACGATCGATGAGCGCTCCCACCTGCTGACCCGGAAGATCACCCCGTGAACAACCGCATACATTCCGTGAACGACAGCCCACATTTTCTCCGGTGGATTCGCCGGCCAGGAGGTGCGCCCATTGCTGCACGCATATTCGTGCTCGCAATGCTGTTCGCGCTCGTACTGCCCTTCCCCGCGCGCACGCAGCCGGACCTTCCGCCCCCGCTGATTCCCCTCCCCGCACGCGTGGTTTGGCAGCCTGGGACGTTTCACGTTGATGCGCGTACCGTCATTCTCGCCGAGACGGACACCGGTGCGGCCATGGCGACCGCGCGCTATGTCGCCGCGCTCATCGGACAGGTCTCTTCCTTCCAGCCGGACGTGGCCGTCCATGACGGACTTCGTCAACCGGACAACAGCATCCTTTTTTCCATCCAGAGCCGCGGGGAGCGGATGCACCCCGAGGGATACATGCTGCGCGTCGATCCGCGGCGGGTCCTCATCCGCGCATCCGCCGGTGCGGGGGTGTTCCACGCCGCGCAGACATTGCGGCAGCTGTTCCCCGCGCGCTTCGAATCCCCCGCGTTGCAGCACCCTACCCGCCGTGATACGGTGCGCGGATGGGATCTTCCGGCATGCATGATCCAGGATGCGCCACGTTTCGCGTGGCGGGGATTGCTGCTCGACTGCTGCCGGCATTTCATGGACGTCGAATTCGTCATGCGGACCATCGACCTGATCGCGCAGTTGAAGATGAACCGGTTGCACTGGCATCTGACCGACGATCAGGGCTGGCGCATCGAGATCCAGCGCTATCCCGCACTGACGCGCGTTGGCGCCTGGCGCACGGAAAAGGACGGCACCCGCCATGGCGGATTCTACACACAGGAGCAGATTCGTGCGATCGTCGCCCATGCCGCCGCACGGCAGGTGACGATCGTGCCCGAGATCGAAATGCCCGGCCACGCACTCGCCGCCCTGGCCTCGCATCCGGAACTCGGGTGTACCGGTGGTCCGTATTCCGTGGCCAACGACTGGGGGGTGTTCAAGGACATCTTCTGCGCGGGCAAGGAGGAAACGTTCACCTTCATCGAGCACGTGCTTTCGGAGGTGATGGAACTGTTCCCATCCGAGTACATCCATATCGGCGGGGACGAAGCGCCAACATTCCACTGGGAGCGCTGCGTCCAGTGCCAGGCGCGGATGACGGCGGAAGGACTGGAGGACGAACACGCACTGCAGTCGTGGTTCATCGCGCGCGTCGGACGATTTCTCGCCGAACACGGACGCCGATTGATCGGCTGGGACGAAATTCTGGAGGGGGGATTGCCCGAAGGCGCGACCGTACAGTCCTGGCGTGGCATGGACGGCGCCACCGCGGCCGTCCGTGCCGGTCAGCACGCGATTGTCTCCCCGACCAGTCATGCGTACTTCGATTACCCCGTCTCATCGATCGATCTGGAGCGGGTCTATTCCTTCGAACCCATCCCGGCCGGACTGACCACCATTGACGCATCGCGGATTCTCGGTGGTGAATGCAACATGTGGACGGAACATGCACCACAGCATCTCGTCGATGGAAAAATCTTCCCACGCATCCTCGCCATGGCGGAGGTGCTGTGGACCCCCGTCCGGCAGCGGGAATACAGCGCGTTTCACCGGCGCGTGGACGCATTCTATCCCCGCCTCGATTCCCTCGGCATCCGGTACGGCTTCGAGGCCCCGGCCGTGTCCTTCGATATTGCGCGCGACAGCACCGACCGCCGTTTCACCGTGCGCCTGATTTCCGGACAATCGGGTCTTCGTTTCCGGTATATTGATCCCGCCGCCCCTTCCACGCCCCGCGCGTACGACGGTCCGGTCCATTTGCGCGGGCGCGGAGTGTTGCGCGCCGTCGCCGAGGCAACCGACACCGCGCGCGCGGGCGGGACGCTGCGCAGCGACACACTCGCGCTGTCCTACGACTGGCACGACGGCGTGGACGCCACGGTAACACTCGGGCAGCGCTTCCACACTTCCTATGCGGCCGGCGGCGCCGGCGCGGTCGTGGACGGTCTGCGCGGTACGGATTATTTCCGAGACGGACGCTGGCAGGGCTATGAAGACACCGACGTCGAGATCACGCTCGATCTCGGCGCGGAGCGCATGATTACGGAGCTGGCGGCCGGATTCCTGCAGTACCAACCTGCATGGATTTTCATGCCGCGGCAGGTGAGCTTCAGCGTCTCCCGTGACGGGCAGCGGTACACCGATGTCGCCACCATCGCGAACGAGGCATCCGACCGCGACGGGCACGCATGCACCCGCGATTTCCGTGCAACGACGGCGAGGGTGTCCGCTCGCTACGTGCGTCTCCGTGCCGAAACCATCGGCGTGTGTCCCGACTGGCATCCCGGCGCGGGCGGAAAGGCATGGATATTCATCGATGAATTCATTGTCCGCTGAGGGCACGAGGCGGATGTCACGAGAATCATCTCCATTCACGGCGGTCGCATGACTGATTCAGAGAGCCGGCAGCGGTACAGCGTTCCCTTCGCGGTGGTGACGGGGCTGTTTTTCATGTGGGGCTTCACCACCTGCATGAACGACATCCTCATCCCCTATCTCAAAGGCGTCTTCGACCTCAGCCACACCGAGGCGATGTTCGTGCAGTTCGCTTTCTTCGGCGCCTATTTCGTCGGGTCCCTTGCCTACTTTCTCATCTCCGCCCGCCACGGTGATCCCATCGGACGCATGGGCTACCGCAACGGCATCGTGCTCGGGCTGCTGCTTTCCGCACTCGGGACCGCGCTGTTCTACCCCGCTGCCGAACTGGTCTCGTACGGCTTCTTTCTTGCCGCGCTGTTCATCCTCGGATTGGGATTCACCCTGCTGCAGATCGCCGCGAATCCCTACGTCGCCATTCTCGGCAGCGAGCGCACGGCATCAAGCCGACTCAACCTCGCACAGGGATTCAATTCCTTCGGCACCACCATCGCGCCCGTGATTGGTGGCTATTTCATCTTCCGCTATTTCGCGGGTCCCGACGTCACCGGCGCGGATGCGGTGACGGTACCGTACCTCATGCTCGCCGGCCTCTTTCTCCTCATGGCCCTGGTCATGCGAGTCGTGCATCTGCCGGACTTCACCGGCAGTCGCGGTGTCGAGCGCGGCACCGGCGCGCTGCGGCACAGGCACACGCTGTTCGGCATGCTGGCCATCTTCATGTACGTCGGCGCGGAGGTGAGCATTGGCAGTATCATGATCAGTTTTCTCGGCCTCGAGGAGATCGCGGGACTCGACGCGGCCGCGGCCAGCACCTACGTCTCCTTCTACTGGGGAGGACTGATGATCGGCCGCTTTCTCGGGGCGGTGTCGCTCAGCGGCGTGCGCGGGATGCGAAAACACATTCTGATGATCGCCATTCCCGTCGTCGCATTCGTTGCGATCATCCTGCTCCAGGGATGGCAGCATGCGCAGCACTACGGGATCTTTCTCGCACTCAGCCTTGCCGGGTTCCTCGTCGGACGTTCACTGCCCGCGCGTACGCTGATGGTCTTCGCCCTCTCCTGCGTTCTGCTCCTGATCGTCACCCTGGCAAGCAGCGGCAGCGTCGCGATGTGGACCGTCATCGGCATTGGCCTGTTCAATTCAATCATGTGGTCGAACATTTTCACGCTGTCCATCGCCGGCCTGGGAAAAGACACGAGTCAGGCATCCTCGCTGCTGGTGATGGCGATCGTCGGCGGCGCGATCCTCCCCGTGCTGCAGGGTGCGGCGGCCGACGCCTACGGCGTGCATGCGTCCTTCTTCGTTCCGTTGGGCGCCTACGTGTATATCGCCTGGTACGGATGGCGCGGCTACGCTGCGGATCCGGGCGAGGCGGTACCGGAGTAACGGACCCGTGATTCCGTTGACCATATCCACCGTTTCCACAAGGAGCTGACAATGACAGAGGTCATGGCAGGCATCGACATCGGAGGGACAAACACCGTGTACGGGCTGGTGGATCGCGCGGGCACCATCCTCGCCGAGGGACACATGTCCACCACGGGCTTCGAGGATGCGGAGGATTTCCTCGCATCGCTCGCCGTGCATGTGCGTGTGCTGGCGGATCATGCCGACACGGCGGTGGACTTGCGCGGGACCGGTATCGGCGGACCCAACGGCCACTATTTCAGCGGCACGATCGAAGACGCGCCCAATCTCCCATGGCAGGGAACGCTGGAAGTGGCCGACATCCTCTCGGCGCACATGAAAGTCCCGGCCGTGCTGACCAACGACGCGAATGCCGCGGCCATGGGCGAGATGCTTTATGGTGCCGCCACGGAAATGAAGGATTTCGTGGTGGTCACGCTTGGGACGGGATTGGGGAGCGGCTTCGTGGTCGACGGCACGGTGCAGTACGGGTGGAGTGGCTTCGCGGGTGAGCTTGGACATGTGATCGTCCACGAGAATGGGCGCGCGTGCGGCTGCGGACGCCGCGGATGTCTCGAGACATACGTGTCCGCCCCCGGGCTCGTCCGCACCGTGATGGAATTGCTCGCCGAGGATCCCGGCGACAGCCGGCTGTGCGGCGTCGCAATGCAGGCCATGACCGCGCGCGACATTGCCGACGCCGCGACCGCGGGCGACCTGCTCGCGCGCGAGGCCTTCCTGCGCACCGGGCAGACGCTCGGTCTCGCACTGGCCAACACCATCGCCATCAGCAGTCCGCAAGCAATCATCCTTTTCGGCGGTCTGGCACAGGCCGGACGCCTGCTCCTCGATCCGACGCGCGAGGCAATGGAACGGAACACACTCCCGATTCTCAAGGGCAGCACGCGTCTGATGCTGTCGGCGCTCATGCGGAAAAACGCCGCCGTGCTCGGTGCGGCCGCCCTGGCGTGGGATGCCTTCACCGCGCACGCAGAGGTACGGGAATGAGACGTCTCCCCATCATTCTTCTCCTGGTCTCGACCATCGCCACGCTGGCCTGCGGCGCGGTCCGCGCGCAGGGATTGCTTCCGGATTCCACCCGCACGTATTATCGCGGCTTGCTCGACGAGCGCCGTCGGAGCTATGCCGCACTCGAGGCCGAAGTCTTCTCCGCCCTCACGCGGACGCGCACGCCCGACGAAACCGATGCCATGCTCTTCCTGCTGGCCACCTCGCCGATCGCGGATCTGGCGGATCGAGGGGGCGATTTTTTCCTCTCCACCGTTCGGGTCGCGCTCCGTACCCGCGCGACGGCACCGTGGGGAAAAAATATTCCGGACCCGATTTTCCTGCATTTCGTGCTTCCGCCGCGCGTCGGCAGCGAGGCCATCGATTCATCACGCCTGGTCTTCCCCACCATGTTGGCAGCACGACTTGGTTCGCGCGGCATGCGCGCGGCGGTGCTCGAGATCAACCACTGGTGCCACGAGCACGTCACCTACGCGCCGAGCGACGCACGCACGCGCGCGCCGCTCGCGACCATGCGCAACGCGAAGGGACGCTGCGGGGAGGAATCGGTCTTCACCACCACCGCCCTGCGCGCCGCGGGGATTCCCGCGCGACAGGTGTATGTCCCCCGCTGGGCGCATGCGGATGACAATCATGCCTGGGTCGAGGTGTGGGTCGATGGGGTGTGGCATTTTCTCGGCGCCTGCGAACCCGAGGCCGATCTCGACCGCGCCTGGTTCACCGAGCCCGCACGCCGCGCCATGCTGACGGCCGCGACGACGCAGGGCCGCTACACCGGCGCGGAAGACGTTCTTTTCACCACGCGATTGTCCACCCGCATCAACACGCTTCCTGTCTACGCGCCGACGCGCGTGCTCACGGTGCAGGTATGCGATCCCCACGGGAATCCCGTGGCGAAGGCACGGGTGGATTTCTCCGTGTTCAACTATGCGGAATTCTTCCCGCTCGCAAGAATCACGACCGATGGCTCCGGTATCGCCAGCCTGCGCACCGGTTCCGGCGATCTGCTCGTCTGGGCTCACGACAGTTCCGCTCGACACGTCTTCGCCCTCTCCACCCACGAACGTGGCGACACGCTTCGACTCGTGCTCTCCGATCACGTGCGCAGGGACGGACGCATCGCACTGGACATCCATCCTCCACCCGCGACCGTGCTGCCCGTGTCCGCGCATCCCGACGCGGCACGGACCGCCGCACGAATCCGGCGCGGCGACAGCATTCGGGCACGGTACGAAGCAACGTTCGTTGATTCCACGGCCGTCGCTGGTTTCGCACGTACGCACGGCTATTCCATCGACAGCTGCTGGCTGGTGCTGTCCCACGCACGCGGGAACGGCGAGGAGATCCTCGATTTCCTTACGTCCGCGACACGAATCGAACCGGTGCTTGCACTCCGCTTCCTGCGCACTCTCAGTGAAAAGGATCTTCAGGACGCTTCCGCCTTCGTGCTGCGTACGCAGTACCAAGACGCGATGGCGCGTCGTGCGGTGGGAGATCGGTGCGACGACCTGTACCTCGACCATGTCTGCGCGCCGCGTATCGGACGCGAGGAAATACGACCCTGGCGCGAGGCGATTCACGCGATGATTGTCACGCATCCGCTGCTCGGTGAAGCCGGAGATGACGATGCGCGCGCACGACGCTTCGCGTCATGGATTCGCGACAGCATCCGCATCGACGGGGAGGGCAACTGGGGCGGGGTTCCGATTCCCGTGACCGCGACGGCGGCCATACGCGCCGGCGACCGGTACTCGCGCTCCCTGTTGTTCGTCGCGATGTGTCGTGCCATGGGCATTCCCGCGCGTCTTCAGCCGGCGACCGGTGCGCCGGAATACCATGCCGGTGGGTCGTGGATCGACGCCGGCATCGTGCCTGGTGCCGATGCCCCGACGGGACACAGCCGTCTGGTCCTGCGTCCACGCGCGGGTCAGCGGGTTGAGTCCCCCGTGTACGGCACGCATTTCACGCTCGCCCGTTTCGATCGTGGTGTCTACCGTACCTTCGATCTCGAACACGCACCATTCTTCGGCAGCTGGCCCGCGGAGGTCCCCCTGCCCGCGGGTGAATACATGCTCGTCAGCGGCAACCGCCAGCCGGACGGTTCGGTGCTGGCCGCGTTGGAGTTCCTCTCCCTTCCGGATACTTCCATCAGAGAACACGATCTGATTATCCGCGATGACGACGCGCCGCCGCTTCCGCTGGGTCGCATCGATGCGGCGCTGCTTCCGGAACGCACCGCGCCGGCGCACATCCTCCTCTGGATCGCACGCGACACCGAGCCGGTGTCCCACGCCCTGCGCGATCTCGCCGCGGAGCGACAGTCCTTGGATGCACACGCGGTCGGCGTCCTCCTCGCGGGTTCAGATCTCACCACCGACGAACTCCGCGCGATCGCGCGCCGCGCGTTGCCGGCGGGGACCCGCATCGCATCCGACGGCGCCGGGACGCTGCGCGCCGCGGTCATGACCGCGCTGCATCTCTCCGCCGACACGGAGCTTCCACTCCTGGTTGTCTGCGATGCCGCCGGGAACATCACCTTCGTATCCCGCGGGTACTCCATCGGCGTGGGCACGCAGGTCTTGCGGATGCTCGAGCGAATGCATCCGCGGGAGGGAAGCACGACGCATGATTGAATCGAATCGCGAATGCGGGATAGACCGCGAATGCGGATGCGGGTTGACACGGACACATCAACGCGAGAGGAGCACGGCATGGCTGAAGGATACACCCGGCGAGAATTTCTCCGGCAGGGCGGCATGATGGCGGCGGTTGCCGGTGCGGCGGGCACGTTCACGACGGGGGCAGGACTGCCGCTGGTGCAGGACGCGATCCGTCAGACCGTGCCTCGTGGAGGACGTCCGCGGGTCCTGCTCTTTCATGATCCGACGTTTCCCACGGTGGACGGTGTCGGGATTCCCGCGGCCGGTCTGGCGCAAGGATTGCAGGCCGCGCAGGTACGGACCGTCGACGCGGCGGGACTCGCGGCGGCGCTGAACGATGGCGGGTTTGATCTGTTGGTGACCGCGCATGCGTCCGCCTTCCCCGAGGACGCCGGGATGGCCGTGCTGGGCTGCCTGGCGCGCGGGTGTGCCTGGCTGCAGCTGGGCGGCGTGCCATTGGCCGTCCCTGTCCGTCGCGGACCGGCCGGCTGGGAGGTCGCCCCCCGACGCACGCGCTGGCATCGGAAGCTGTGCATCACGCAGGGCGTCGCGGTGGACTGCCGCGATCTTGCGCGTTGGGAGGCGTCGCCGTGCTGCACCGAACTTGCGGAGGCCGCCGCGGACGTCCATGCCGATTCGGCCTTTGCGTTCACCTGGCGGCTGACGTCGACGAAGTATTTTCCCCACGAGGATGGCAGCGCCGGCACGCGCGATGCGCGTGTGCTTCCGTTGCTTCACGGCGTCGCGCCCGACGGTGTGCCGATGGTCGCGGTCGCGGTGCAGGTGGACTGGCTCCACGGCGACTATGCCGGGGGACGTTGGGTGTTCTACACCGGCAACGATGCCCCGGGCGAGGAACTGATCGCACAGCTCGCCGCGCTCGCCGGGAACGGCGCGACCGAACTCGCGGTGACACCGGAATTCGCGCGCTATCGACCGGCCGAATCCGCCACCCTGCACGTGCGTCTGCATCGTCCGCGCAGTGCCGGCGAGGCGGAATGCATCATCGACGTGCTGGACCAGGGACGCACGGTTGTCACCGAGCGCCGTACGCTTCGCTGGAGCAGCGCCGCGCCGCTCGCCCAGTTGACGCTGCCGCTTGGGGTCCTCCCCGCGTTGGACACCGCCCGATTCATCGACGTGCACGTGCGCACCACCTTCACCGGTGCCGCGGGTCTGGGGACAGTGGAGACACGCTCGGGGTTCTGGCTGGCGGACGATGCCGCGTTGGCATCGGGCAGCGCGGTCACGCGACGTGGGAACGAGCTGTTGAAGGCGGGGCTGCCGTTCACGGCCGCGGGGACGACCTACATGGCGGGCGACGTGCAGCGGAATTTCCTGCTCGAACCGAATCCATGGATCTGGCGCACGGATTTCCGCGCCATGCGGAAGGCCGGCATCACGCTCCTCCGCACGGGCATATGGTACGGCTGGAAACGCATGATGCTCGAACCCGGACAGGTGGATGAGGCCGCCCTGCGCGCGATGGATGCCTTCCTGCTCACCGCGATTGAACAGGATATCCCGGTCATTTTTTCTTTTTTCGCCTTTCTCCCGGAGGCCTGGGGTGGCGAGAATCCGTATCTCGACCCGCGCGCCGTGGCCGCGCAGCGGCTGTTCGTCGCGGCGTTCGCGCAGCGGTATCGATCCACTCCGGGCCTGGTCTGGGACTTGATCAACGAACCCTCGTTCTCGTCCCCATCCCAGCTCTGGCGTTGCCGGCCCAACTACGACCGGCATGAAATCGCGGCGTGGCGCAACTGGTTGCGCGCCCTGCTTCCGGGGATGGATGACCCGGCGCGTCTGCGTGTCCTCACCGACCGCTGGCGCGGGGACACCGACGAGAGTGCCGCGCTTCCCCGGTTGGAGGATTTCGATGACAGCCATCTGTTCAGCGACCGGCAACCGCTCAAGGCCCGCGACTACCGGCTGTTCGCCCAGGATGCGTTCGCGGACTGGGTGCGCGCGCTCGCGGACACCATCCGCGCCGTTGACCGTCCGGACCGGATGATCATGGTCGGGCAGGACGAGGGCGGTGCACTCGATCGTCCCAATCCGCAGTTCTTCGCCGACGTTGTCGACATCACGAGCGTGCACAGCTGGTGGTTCAATGACGATTTGTTGTGGGACAGCGTCGTCACGCGCGCACCCGGCCGGCCGCATCTTGTGCAGGAGACCGGTGCGATGTTTTACGAAGCCTTCGACGGCACGCCCTGGCGAAGCGAGGCGGAGACCGCGCGCCTGATCGAACGAAAGCTCGCGATTGCCATCGGCGCCGGCAGCGCGGGATTCGTGCAGTGGCTATGGAACAGCAATCCGTACATGCCCTCCGACAACGAAGCCGGGATCGGTGCCCTGCGCGCGGACGGGAGCGCGAAGCCGGAACTCGCCGTATTGCGCGCGATGAGCCGCTTCCTCGCCGTCATCGGACCGTCACTCGTCGCGCGGGAGGAAGAAAATGTTGTCCTCGTTCTTCCCCAGGCGGATCAATTCTCCGTCCGTGGCAACGGCATCCGCGCGACGCGGACTGCCGTACGGGCAATGGCCTCCCGTTGCCGGGTTCCCCTGCGTGCGGTCGGGGAATACGCCCTGCGGCGTGATCATGCCCGGGCCGCGTTGTATGTGCTTCCATCTCCGAGCGTGCTGACGGAAAACGCGTGGCAGCTGCTGCTCGCGTACGCGCACGCGGGATCCGTCGTGCTGGTCACCGGACTGCTCGATCGTGACGAAAACGGACAGCAGATTCCGCGAAGCGCACGTTTCGGACTCGACTCAGTCGTCCGTCCGGTCGCCGCGCATGAGATCGTCCGTCTCGGAAAATCTTCCCATACCGTCGTGTTCCGCGGGGACGATCTCCAACGCGTCGAACGGGCGATGCCGCTGGTAAAACAGGATGAGGATATCTTCATTGTGCGCCACGGCGCGGGACGTGTGATTTGGTGCCCGGTTCCGGTGGAGATGGCCGAAGACCCCGGCGCGTCAGAAGCAGTCTACCGCCTCGCGCTGCACGAGGCGGATATCGAGGCGCCCGTGCGCCTGCGTCCGGACCTGCCCGGCGTGCTCAGTCTCGTCTCGCGTTACCGCGATGGTGTGTTGCTCACGATCGTGTCGGAAATATCAGAGGAGGTCCGTGTCCGTGTTTCCCTCCGGACACCGGACTGCGATGTCGATTTGGCGTTGCCCGCGGGACGCGCCGTACTTCTCTTCATCGACCGGGCGGGAACGGTGCTTCATCGCAGCGATCGCGATGACCATGGAGGTCACGGATGACCATGGAGGTCACGATTGAGCGTCACGAGCCCCACGGGATGCGCAGGCCCAGATGGCGCAGCTTCTCCTCGAGTTCCTCGCGTTCCATGTTGCGTTTCATTTCCTCGCCTTCCTCGGGAAGAATCTCGTTCGCCCGGGCGAGCAGAATCGCGCGCGCGTCGTCCCCGGCCCCGATCGCGGCAATGATCTCACGGTCGATACGCGTGAGTTCCGTTGCGTGGACCCGGTAATCGAGAAACGCTTCCCAGGTAATCGGACACCAGCGGCGCACGATCTCCTCGCCGATGGTCTCCGCATAGGCGCGGATCTCGCGCTGCGCGTGCGGGTCCATGCGAAGGAACAGAAAGTTGAGGAGATTGTGCAGGTCGACTTTCCAATAGGCCTCGGTGTAGGTCGCGAGCGGGAGGTCCTTGCGCGCCTGCTCCCGGGCAACGCCGGCATCGATGCGTTCGTTGTAAATTCGACGCGCGAGATTGTGGAGCTCGGTCTCCTGTTCCGTGAAATGCGCGCCGAGTCCCGGATCGACCGCACCCTCGCTGCCTTGCCGGTTGCTGACCGCCTGGAAGCGCCATTCGTCCGGCGCCGTGCGCTGTGCCGCGTCGATGGCAATCGAATAGCGCGTCGAGTACTCGTTGACGTTCGCCGTACGATGGCGGATCCACTGTCGCCACGTATCCATCGGCACGCGGACGTGCAGTTTGACTTCACACATTTCGAACGGAGTGGTATGATGGTGCCGGAGAAGATAGCGGATCAGGCCGCGGTCCTGCCGCACCTGCCTCGTCCCTTTCCCGTACGAAACGCGCGCGGCTTGTACGATGGAAGAATCGGTGCCCATGTAGTCGACCACACGGACAAAGCCGTCGTCAAGAACCGTGAAGGGTTCTCCAAGAATCGCATCCATCTCCGGGACACCCGGTCGCTCGAGTTTTTCGAACTTCTGTTCCACGTTGCCGCCGC
>JAVFAS010000016.1:18529-34641 GCA_034002405.1 Bacteroidota bacterium
GCGCGCGCTCAATCTCCGACTGATGGCCGAACGCTATGATGCCGTGTTCGACCTGCACAACAACTTCCGCAGCCGGGTGCTGCGCAACGGACTCAGCAACCGGGTCCATGTCATCCACAAACGGAGCTTTCGCCGGCTCCTTCTCACCCGCCTGCACATCAACACCATGCGAAACGTTCCGCCCGTGCCCGAGCGCTACATCGAAACCGCGCGGCGGTATGGCTTGCGGCCCGATGGCGCGCCACCGGTGCTCCACCCTTCCGATACGGCGCGGGAGAACGCACGCCGGATCCTGGTCGAACGCGATGTCGATCCGGACTCCCCCGGCATCGGACTCTGTGTCGGCGCGAAGCATTTCACGAAGCGCTGGCCCGTCGAGCGCTTCGAGGAACTCGCCGAACAGCTGCACGTCCGCGGTGCGCACCTTCTCCTGCTCGGTGGCGCGGAGGATCGCAACACGGCGGCGGCCATCCTGCGCCGGGTGCCTGACCGCATCGTCGACCTCACCGGCGCTCTGAGCCTGATGGAGACCGCCGCGGCGATGACGTCCTGCGCCGTGGTGGTAGCGAACGACAGCGGACTGATGCACATGGCCACGGCGGTCGGCACTCCCGTCGTGGCACTGTTTGGAAGCACGGTCCGCGAGTTCGGGTTCTTTCCCTCCCATGCTCCCGCGGAGGTGATCGAGATCTCCGGACTCTCCTGCCGCCCGTGCACGCACATCGGCCGCGCGGCATGTCCCCGAGGACACTTTTCCTGCCTGCGTGACATTCCCGCCACCCGCGTGCTCGACGCCATCGACCGGCTGCGGGCCCGGGCCGATGGTTCATCATAAAAGAGCTTTTTCTCCATTTTTTCCATCCCCCCTTTTTCGTACATTTCGCGTTACACGACCTCGCATAGTCGTCATTCAACCCCCTGCACTTCACGTACGGAGTTTCTCCATGAAAATCAGGAAGGAAGACGCCCTCGAGTACCACAGCATGGGACGCAAGGGCAAAATCGAAGTCATCACGACCAAGCCCTGCGTGACACAGCGCGACCTCTCCCTCGCCTACACGCCGGGCGTGGCCGATCCTTGTCGCGAAATCGAACGGGATGTCACGCTCGCCTACGAGTACACGGCGAAGGGAAATCTCGTCGCCGTCATTTCGAACGGCACCGCGGTGCTCGGACTCGGAGACATCGGTCCGGAAGCCGGAAAGCCCGTCATGGAAGGAAAAGGCGTGCTGTTCAAAACCTTCGCCGACATCGACGTGTTCGACATCGAACTCGACACCAAGGATATCAAGGAAATCATCCGCACCTGTCAGGTGCTGGGCCCCACCTTCGGCGGCATCAATCTCGAGGACATCAAGGGACCGGACTGCTTCTACATCGAAGACGAGCTCAAGCGCACGATGAGCATTCCGGTCTTCCACGACGACCAGCACGGCACGGCGATCATTTCCGGCGCCGCACTCCTCAACGCGGTTGAACTCGGCGGGAAGGACATCAGCACACTCAGGGTCGTCTACAACGGTGCCGGTGCCTCGGGCATCGCCTGCGCGAAATTCCACATCAGTCTCGGCGTGCGGAAGGAAAACGTGATCATGTGCGATACCGCCGGCGTGATTTACAAGGGCCGCACCGAGCACATGAATGAATTCAAGGAAGACATGGCGGCGGAGACCGATGCGCGGACGCTCGAGGAAGCGATGAAGGGCGCCGATGTCTTTTTCGGCCTGTCGAAAGGCGGCTGCGTCAATCAGGACATGGTGCGCAGCATGAATGCCTATCCGATCATTTTCGCCATGGCGAATCCCGATCCGGAAATCACGTATGAAGACGCCACCGCCGCGCGCGATGACGTGATCATGGCCACGGGCCGCTCCGACTATCCGAATCAGGTCAACAACGTGCTCGGCTTCCCCTTCATTTTCCGTGGGGCGTTGGACGTGCAGGCGACGGCCATCAACGAGGAGATGAAGCGTGCCGCGGCCAAGGCGCTCGCCGACCTCGCCAAGGAGGAAGTGCCCGAGGTGGTCAAGCGCGCCTACGGCGTGACGGAAATGAATTTCGGACGCGATTATATCATTCCGAAACCCTTCGACCCACGCGTGCTCACCTGGGTCGCGCCCGCCGTGGCGAAGGCCGCGATGGAAACCGGCGTGGCACGTCGGCCGATCGAGGATTTCGACGAGTATCGCATGCAGCTCAACATCCGCATGGGTCGCACGCAGCCGATCATCGCGCACATGTACGCGAAGGCCGCCCGCGCACCCCAGCGTATCGTATTCCCCGAGGGCGACCAGCATCGCGTCATCAAGGCCGCGCAGGTCGCGCTCGACGAAGGCATCGCGAAACCGATTCTTCTTGGCGTGGAAGACGACATTCGTGCCGCGGCCGCGGAGCACGGCATCGAACTCGACGGCATCGACATCATCAATCCCCTCACGCATTCCCGCACCGAGGAGTACGTGCGGGAATATTACCGGCTGCGCCAACGCAAGGGTATCACGATGTTCGGCGCCCGCAAGACCATCCCACGCAACCGGAATTACTTCGGCGCGATGATGGTGCACATGGGCGACGCGGATGGACTGATTTCCGGATACACCGCGCATTATCCGGATACGATCCGTCCCGCGCTGGAGATCATCGGGCGCGACAGCCGCTACAGCAAGGTGTCGGGCCTGTACATGCTCTCGAACCGGAAGCTCGAACCGTATTTCCTTGCCGACACCACGGTGAATATCGATCCGACGGCGGAGGAAATGGCCGACATCACCCTGCAGGCTGCCGAACTCGCGGAGAAATTCGATGTCGTGCCACGTGTGGCGCTGCTGTCCTATTCGAATTTCGGCAGCAATCTCGGCCCCTCGCCGAACAAGGTGCGTCACGCCCTCGCGATCATCAAGCAGCGCCGGCCCGATCTCATGGTCGATGGCGAGATGCAAGCCGACACCGCCGTGGTTCCGGACATCATCGCCGGCACCTTCCCGTTCAGCGAACTCAAGGGTGGCGCCAACGTGCTCATCTTCCCCGACCTCAACAGCGGCAACATCGCGTACAAGCTGCTGAGCCGCATTGGCGGCATGCAGCCGGTGGGTCCCATCCTCAACGGCATGCGCAAGGCCGTGCATGTGCTGCAGCGCGGCGCGGAAGTGCGCGAGATCGTCGACATGATCGCCATCGCGGTCGTCGACGCCATCGCGAAGAAGGACTGACCGCTCGATCCCTCGACGGAATTCGAACAGGCAAACCCCCGGAGCGATCCGGGGGTTTTCTTATTCGTGCACGGGCCTCCCATGGTACCGGTCCCCCCAAGCGTCACCGGCACGGAACGACACAGCCCCCGGGGTTGCCGGGGGCTGTGTCCATCGGATATTCATGTCGGTATCTCACCAATCGGTGCGTTCTGACCCAAAGACATTGAGAATGCCGTTGATGTGACGGTCGCGATCGACGATGGCGCCATTGGCATCGACAATGCCCGCATGACAGCCCGCGCAGTTCGTGCTTTGAGGATGCGGCGCCTTGGGCATGGGATTGCCGGTTGCTTCATTCCCGTGGCAGCTTCCGCATTTCGCCTGCTCGGTTCCTTTCCACATGACGGTTTTGTTATTCCCGTTCGTGAAATTGCCGTGGCAATAGGTGTTGGCGCAGGTGCCGGCGGTCGCATCAAACGCAGGGGTGCCCACGGTACCGAGGGTTGTGATGGCAGCGAACGCATTGGCGAACTGCACCTCGGCCATGCCGGGGGTATCCGTATCGACATGGGAAGGATCGAAGTGGTTCTCCGGCAGGTTGTGGCAGTCGCCGCAGGCGATGGTCACATTCGCGAGCGTGCCGCCCTCGAGATGCGTCGCATGCGTCGCGTACCACTGCGGGTAGATCTTTTTCGTGACCCGATCACCATGACAGGTGTAGCAGGCTTCCGGACCGCCGTCGGCGGCCTCGTGGCAGCCACTGGCACTGCAGCTCTGTCCCGTACTGCCGCCGGCGAAATTCATGCCGTGACAGCTGCGGCACCCGCTCATGTCCCAGCCCAGATTCTGCCGGATGTCCGTTCCATGAAAATTCTCGGACGTCATGTGCGCGTACCCTTCGCCGTGCGCGCCAAGCAGACGCGGCTGCATCGGGAGTTCGTTGGCATCCTTGAGTTCGCTCGAACAGGCCGCGAGCAGGGCAAGCGACAGGACGGCGAGCAGGGTGCTGTGACGCAGGATGTTCATCGCATACCTCCTGTGACTGCTCCGGTGGAATGGCAGGCGGCACAGACGGGATCACCGCCCTCGACATTGTGGCAGGTCACGCAGGATTCGATATCCATGACCGCGAGTTTTCCGTGCCGGTTCTGTGCCGCACCGCCGCCCACGAGCACGAAGCCCGCGAGTTGATGCGATTGCGGTACGACGCGGACGCCCGCGGCGTCGAAGCCCGTCTCGTGACAGGGAGCGCAGAAGCTCTCCTGTTCGTGGCAGGTCTCGCAGCGGGTGGATTTCGCGCGTGCGTCAAACCCGTGCGTATAGGCATAACCGAGCGGATGCGCCTTTTGCACCGTCAACACGCGGGCATCATCGATCTTCTCGCCGCGTGGCCACCCGTCGATGAACATCACATCGTTGGTGATCGCGCCCGGCGCGGAATTGGTCGGCGTGTGGCATTCCTGACAGAAGCTCTGCGAGTGGCAAACGGCGCAATCGCGGTCGGCCTCGCCGTTCATCGCGAATTTCCCGTGATCCTGCATGAAATTTGGTACGCGGTGATTCTTCGGATGCAGTCCGGCCAGCGTGGTGTGACAAGCCTCGCACTGATTCGTGGCGGATATCACCCGCGGGTGTTTCGCCGCGCTGGCGACGATTGGCGCGGTGGCATCCGCGTTGTTATGACAGCGCGCGCAGAGTGCCATCGCGGGCACGCCCTCGGCCACATCTTCCTCGATCCCGACATGGCATTCGACGCAGGCCATTTCGAGGTCGGCGGCGTGACCTTTATGGGAGAAGAACAGCCGATCATCCTTGACCGGGCGCGCATAGGTTTCGAGATCGACGGATTCCTCCAGCGACCAGTAGCCGCGCACATCCGCTTCATCGTGGCAATCGACGCACATCGACGGTTTTGGAAGCAGGTTATCGGTGGCCAGCTCGCTCTCCGCGGCGGGATGGCAGGTCGCACATTCGACCTGATCCTTGTGAATCGCATGGGAGAACATGACCTCGTCACCGCCCGCCGTGAGATCGCGTGCCGGAGTGAACAGCAGTGCGATGCATGCCACGACGGCGAGAAGGAGGCTGGTGAATAGTACGGTCTTTTTCATGGCTGCCTCCTACTTTCCGAAGCCGAATGGATTGGAAAACCAGTAATTGACCCGGGCAAAGGCCCTCATATCGGAGGCATAGATCCGATTGGTCATGTACTGACCCTGCACATCGAACGACACCGCGGGGATCGGACGCACGGTGGCGCCGACCACGCCGACCCAGGTCGACGCGCGTTCATTCCAATTTGTCGCGTCCGTCAGATTCTCCGCCAGCGCATAGGTGCTGTACACCGCGCCGAGATGCGGCACGAGCTTGCCGTCCATCAGCGGATAGGTGAAATGCAGATTGAACCCGTCGAGGTCCCCGTCATAGCTGACATCCTTCGTGTACATGATCGACGCGTACTTGTTCATCGCGCCGAGCGAGACACGGAGGGCGTTGTCATCTTCATACATGACGGTCGAGACCCGGCCGAGCAGGGAGACACGTGGATGGATGTCGTAGGTCGCGCCGAGCACGGCTTCCTGATGCGCGCTCGCTTCGAGCAGGGCGAAATACGAATTCCACGCGATCACCGGTTCTCGATGCGCGAGGTTCAGCGAGAGTTCGAGCTTGGGAATCACGCGGTAACTCGCCGCGACTTCGGCCCGCGAGGCGCGCTCGAAATTGAAATCGTAGTCGGCGCGTCCGTACAGCCAGAGATGGCCGCTGCTGTGCGCGACGTTCACGCTCGCGTACTGGTTGGCGCGCGAACCGTAATCGATGAGGGTCTCCTGCAGATCCATCTGTGCGTCGGGACGCCAGGCATAGAACGCCGATGTCTCGCGGTGACGGTTCATGTAGCTGAGACCGATCTTGGTGTTCTCGATCAGATACAACAGGACCTGACCACCCACCTGCCAGTTGTCTTCGAGATTTCCGAGGTACTGATACTCGAGGGTCTGTCCCGGCGGTGTGAGTCCACCACCATAGGCCATGACCTCGACCCCGTCGGTCACGCGGGCTTTCACCTGCGCACCCTCGATCGTGCCATAGCTCACGCCGGCGAAGATCGCCTGGCGTCCGAGCTTGACGTCGAGAACATCGAAGAGGTTTTTGAGACGAAGGTACGCGTTGAAGACGCGCAGACCGGGATCACCGTCGATCCCGTCGCCGAGATCGGTGTATCCCTGGAGGTAGGTGTGGAAGGAGATGTCCTCCGTGCCGAAATTGAGCTGGACATTCTCATACGCACGGAGATGCGAGGTCGACTCGCCGTTGTGCATCTGCCGTTCCCACCCGTACGCTGAAGTCACGAATCGACCGTTCAGTGTCTGGGCATGCAGGGTCGAAACCATGCTCCCCGCGCAGACGATGATCGTGACCACGAGCAACCTGATCGCAATTTTCATGGATGCTTCCCTCAGGTTGGTGAATGAATGGCACGACACCGCGCCGTCCGACGGACGACGCGGTGCCGAAATGTTACATGTCAAGTGGAGAAATCACAATTGGAAGCGATGCTGCGACGGGGAAACCCGCGTTTCCTCGTCGATGGGATCAGCTCTTGGCGTGCGCGACCTTCGGCCACATTTCCTTGAACTTGAAACCCTTGAAGGTCGGGCTCTTTTCGTTGTGACAGGTCTTGCACTGCTTCTCGGCGGAGCCATCGGCAACCTTCGGGGTCTCGAGACCGAGCGCCTTCGCGCCGGCGAGATCCTTTGCATGCTTGGTCTTGTAGGCGGAACCGGCACCGTGGCAGGATTCGCAACCGATGCCCTCGTCGTTCTTGAACTTCTTGGAGAACTTCGCGCCCGCGACATCCATGCCGGTCACGTGGCAGGTGAGACATTCCTTGGTCTCGGCGGCCTTGGTCTTGTGGCCCTTTTCCGTCGCGATTTTGTCGGCCGCTGCCGTCTGCAGGGTCTTGAAGGCCTTCGCATGCGCTGACTTCTCCCAGGTCTTGTAGGAGACGCCGCCCATCTTGGCGTTGCTGTGGCAGGCCTTGCACTGGGATGCGCCGATGTACTCGTTGTTGCCGGAGAAGGTGAATGCGGTCAGCGTGGTAAACGCAAGCGCGAGAGCGAGAAATGATACTGCGTTTTTCATTGTGAAAACCTCAGTGTTGGAGAAAATGGCTACTGTATGCGAAAATGACTGGTTCTCCGGACGTCAATCGTAACGAGACTGATGGTACGCAAGCCCCGCCTCGAGGGTTCCCGATTCGTGCACCGGGAAAAAATACTTGCTTGTATCAAAAGTACACACTCCGAAACTATTCTGCAAGCACTTTCACGGAAGGAACATGCGCACGGACTGCTGGGCAATGCTGACCAGCGGACCAAAATACAGACCGAAAACGATGTTTGGCACAATGAACAGAATTGTCATCACAATCACAAGCGGGCTGAAGGTAATCGGACTTTCGTCACCGTCGACCGGCGCGCGCAGATACATGTTCCGGAAGACACGGGCATAGTAATACAGTGAGATCGCGCTGTTGATCACACCAATGATGGCGAGCCAGATGAAGTTCGCTTCGATCACCGCGGAAAACAGCATCCACTTTCCGACGAATCCGGCGAGCGGTGGCAGGCCGGTCAGGGAAACGAGAAAGACCGAGAGTCCCACTCCCACGATCGGCGCGCGTTTGCCGAGCCCGCGGTAGTCATCGATATGCTCGCTGCCGATCTTGTCCGCCACGACCATCACAATGTAGAACGCACCGAGATTCATGAAGAAATAAATGACGAAATACAGCAAGATCGCGGAAATCCCGAGATCGCTCATCACCACGGCGCCCATCAACAGGTACCCCGCATGAGCGATGCTCGAATAGGCGAGCATGCGCTTGAGATTATCCTGCCAGACCGCGATGATGTTTCCGAGTGTCATCGTCAGCACCGAGAGCACGGCAAGCAGCAGGTTCCACTCCACATGCGGAAGACTCACCCACTTCCCCACATCCACCAGCGCATCGAAAAATGTCGCGTGGAAGAAACGGAGCATGATCGCGAAGCCCGCGGCCTTGCTGGCCACGGCGAGAAACGCGGTCACGGTGATCGGTGCGCCTTCATACACATCGGGCGTCCAGAAGTGGAAGGGGACGGCCGAGATTTTGTAGCCGAAACCCGCGAGAATCATCACGACCGCGATCAGCAGCGGCCACAGGGCGAAGGTGTGGTGCGCGGCGGTGCCGCTCGCGAGCCCCTGCTGGATGGTATAGATATCCAATGCCCCGGTGAGGCCGTAGATGATGGAAATGCCGAACAACATGATGCCTGACGACGCAGCACCGAACAGTACGTACTTGAGCGAGGCTTCGGCGGATCGATGTTCTTTTTTGCTGAAACCCGCCAGCACATACGAACTGATGCTGACAAGTTCGATCGACAGGTAAATCATCAGCAGATGCGACGCGCCGGTCATGAGAAGCATCCCGAACGTGGCCGCCGCGATGAAGCAGAAGAATTCACCGACGGTGTCCTGCCGGCGCAGCTCTTCCGATTGCATGGAGAACACGATGATCACGATCCCGGTGGCGAGAATCAGATACTTGAAAAAGAGCGCGAAGGGATCGATGGTGTACATCGTGCCGAACAACAGACGCGCCTCGGGATTCTGAAACGGCAGCTGCAGGATGGTGAGAATGAATCCGGCGAGCACGAAAAATCCGGTGATCATGCCCGTCGAGGATTTGCCCTGTCGCCCGGTGATGAATTCCACGACCATCGCTCCGACGAAGGTCAGCGACATCGTGATCTCGGGCCAGAACGAATGGATACTGCTGAAAATGTTCTCGATCATGAGGACTGTACTCGTTTTCGTGTCGACAAGCGTGTCTTAGAATCCACCGAAGAGAACCGGTGCGGCGTTCGCGTTGACGAAGTCGACCAGATGGCCGAGTGACGTCGACATCCAATTGAGCGCCGGCGAGGGATAGATGCCGAGGGCAATGATGATGATCGCAAGCGGCACCAACGTGAACAGCTCGCGACCGTTGACATCGGTCAGCACATCATCCCACTTCTCGGGGAGCGTGCCCATGAACACGCGCTGGAAGGTCCAGAGCATGTACCCCGCACCCAGCACGATACCAAGTGTCGAGAGAATGGTCCAGAGCCGGTTCGCCTGGAAGGCCCCGAGGAAGACAAATGCCTCGCTGATGAATCCGCTCATCGAAGGCAGACCGATGGCCGCGAAAAATGCGATGACGGTCAGGAAGGAGTACACGGGCATCTTGTTGTAGACACCGCCGAACTCGTTGAGTCCGCGCGTGTGCGCACGATCATACAGCACACCCACCAAGAGGAAGAGCATCGCGGTGATGGTGCCGTGATTGAACATCTGGAACACGGCGCCGGTCATGCCCTGCACATTCAGCGCCGCCATGCCGAGCAGGACATAGCCCATGTGCGAAACCGAGGAATACGCGATCAGCTTCTTGAAGTCCGTCTGCGCCATCGCGCACAGCGCCCCATACACAATATTGACAAATCCGAGAATCATCATCGGGATCTGGAAATAGTGCGTCATTTCGGGAAAGATCGGGAAGCTGATGCGCAGCAGTCCGTACGTTCCCATCTTCAGCAGGACTCCGGCAAGAATGACGGAAATTGCCGTCGGTGCCTCGACGTGTGCGTCGGGCAGCCAAGTGTGGAACGGAAAGATCGGGACCTTGATCGCGAAACCGATGAACAGTCCGACGAAGGCAAGCATGCGTGCCGTACTGCCAATGGTCGCGAAAACGCCGCTCGACACATTGGCGGGATCCATCATCGCGATGATGCTGAATGTGTGGAGTCCGGTGTCGGGATCGGTCGTGCTGAAATACAGTCCGATCATGACAAGAAGCAGCAGCACCGAGCCCGCGAGGGTGTAGAGGAAAAATTTAATCGCGGCGTATTCGCGGCGAGGGCCACCCCAGATTCCGATCAGGAAGTACATCGGCAGCAGCATCACTTCCCAGAAGACGTAGAAGAGGAACATGTCGAGGGAAACGAACACGCCCATCATTCCCGTGTCGAGCAAAAGGAACATCGCGAAATAGCCTTTGAACGACTTCGTGATGCTGAACGAGGAGAACGTGGCCAGGAAGCTGATCAGCGCGGTGAGCAACACCATCGGCATCGAGAGTCCGTCGATGCCCATGAAGTACTCGATGCGGATCTCGCCGAACCATGGCGTTTCCGGAATGACGATCCAGGGAAGCCGTTCGACGAACTGCATGGTGGCAACGTCGTTGATGCCGGTTTTCGTCGTGTCGAATGCCGCCCAGATCAGCATCGCGAGCACCACCTGCAGGCCCGTCACAATCACGGTGGTGGTCTGGATCGCCCGCTTGTTGTCCTTGGGAAGCAGAAGCACGATGATCATGCCGAGCACGGGCAGGAAGGTGATCAAGGTGAGTATCGGGAATTGCATCAATCCTCCGGGATGTATGCTGTTACTTCGAACATTTGCTTGCGTATTTTATCGGACCGAGGGTTCCTCAGCGGAACACATAAAACAGAATCATCACGCCGGCGAGCACGAAGGCGATGTAGGCCTGGATGCGCCCGCTCTGCGTCTTCTTGAACAGAATTCCGAAAAAGCCCACGACGTAGGCGACGCCGTTGACCGCGCCGTCGACCACCCACTTGTCAAACAGCCCGCTCAGCCGCGACTGCCAGGTCGTGATGGACGCCACGCCGTTGACCGCGCCGTCGACGATGTGCGCGTCGAACCAGTGCATCATGCGCGCGACGAAATGCACGCCGGGAAGCACGACCCACTGTTCGTAGATTTCGTCGAAATACCACTTGTTCAGTAAAAACCGATACAACGGTCCTGTTTTTTCCATGACGCGGTCGGGATCGATCAGCTTTCTCTTGTACACCCCGAACGCGATCGCGATGCCACTGAGCGCGAGGATGAGCGAGGTGATCATCGCCGGCAGATGCGACTCGTGTACGGCGTGCTCGTAGGCCTGCTGCGCGGGGTTCGCGGTCACGGGCACCACGGCCGGTGCGGCAGGCGACGCATCGGTGCTCGCGGCATGCATGCCGGCATCATCCGCCGTCGCGGCATCATGCGCCGTCGCGGCATCATGCGCCGTGACGTCATGCATCCCATCGTGCGTGCCGTGGCCGAACGGATACCAGTGCGCGCCGGTCACCGTCGCCGGGGCGGGAAGGGATTTCACGAACCAGCCGCTCGGTCCGGATAACGGATTAAAGGAGTAGAAAATCCATATGGAAAATGCGGCGAGCACGATGATCGGGATCTTCATGGTCATCGGCGATTCGTGCACATGCGCGTAAATGTCCGCGCGCTTCGGTTCGCCAAGGAAGGTCAGGATCACGAGACGGAACATGTAAAAGGCCGTGAGCGCGGCAACACCGAACCCGACGTAGGGAATGATGACGGCAATGTCGCCGCTGAGGCTGCCAAACGCCCAGGCACCGGCAAGGATCTCATCCTTGCTGAGAAATCCCGAGAACAGAGGGACACCAGAGATCGCGAGCGTGGCGATCAGGAAGGTCGCGAAGGTCACCGGCATCTTCTTCGCGAGCCCCCCCATGTTCCGGATATCCTGCGCATCGGTATCGTGATCGTGGATCGTGTGCAGGCCGTGATGCATGGCATGGATCACCGATCCGGATCCGAGAAACAGACAGGCCTTGAACATCGCATGTGTCACGAGATGGAAGAACCCTGCGGTATATGCACCGACGCCAAGGGCGAGGATCATGTAGCCGAGCTGGCTGACCGTGGAGTAGGCGAGCACTTTCTTGATGTCGTTCTGCACGAGGGCGATCGTGGCCGCGACGAACGCGGTGATGGTACCGATCACGGCGATGAACATCAGGGCGCCGCCCGATAGCATCGGGAACGCGCGCGCCACGAGGTAGACGCCCGCCGCGACCATCGTCGCGGCATGGATCAAGGCGCTGACGGGTGTCGGACCCTCCATTGCGTCGGGGAGCCAGGTGTGCAGGGGGAACTGCGCGCTCTTTCCGATGGCGCCCATGAAGATAAGAATGCCGGCGGCGGTCAGCCATGCCTCGGAACCGAACGGGAGATTCCCCGCGGCGATGTGCGCGAAGATCTGGTCGAAGCGGAACGTGCCGTAACTGGTGAAGAGAATCAGTATCCCGATCCACATCCCGACATCACCGACGCGGTTCATCAGGAACGCCTTGGTGCAGGCGTAGGCAGGTCGCGGTTTTTCGTACCAGAAACCGATCAGGAGATAGGAACTGAGTCCCACCAGCTCCCACGCGGCATACATCATGAGGAAGTTGTTGGTCACCACGATCCCGAGCATGCTGAAGGCGAAGACGCCGAGATAGGCGAAGAAGCGATGGTATTTCGGATCGCCGTGCATGTATCCAATCGAAAACAGATGCACCAGGGCGGTGATCAGCATGACAACCACCAGCATGATCGCGACGACGCGGTCGAGCAGCAGTCCGAGCTCGATCTGCAATGGGATCGTACGGCCAAACACCTCGATGGTCGTTCCGAAATTCACCCACGTGAAGTTCATCTGGATCGGCGTCTGCGCGAAGCCATGAATCGCCGGCGTCTCCGGCAAGGCATACACGCCGAAGAGCACGACAAACGCGAGACCGAGATTGAGGAACATAAGACCGGTCGAGATGACATCACCCTGTCGTGGCAGGCGTTTGCCGAATGCAAGCAGCAAGGCAAACGAAAACAGGGGCATGAAAAGAATGATCAGGACCAGGGTAAGTAGTGTGTCAGCTGTCATGGCTGTATTCGCACTCGTGTTGTGTTCGCCAGTTTCATGTCATTGGCGCGTCGGTGTCTCTTCCACCGTCAGCACCTTCAGTTCAATACGGCGGTTGCGCGCACGCCCCGCCTCGGTCGCGTTATTCGCGCGTGGCTGCGATTCGCCGTACCCGCGCGCGCGCAGTCTCGTGTCGTCAATCCCCTGCGCGGTCAGGTACTGCATCACCGATTCGGCCCGCCGACGGGAGAGCGCGAGATTCGCCGCGGCCTCGCCCTTGCTGTCGGTGTGGGCGGCGATCTCGACGACCGCGGCGGGATGGTCACGCAGGGTCTGAATGGTCGCGGCAAGCACCGCATGGGCGGTCACGTCGAGCTCGGCCGACCCTTCGGAAAAACTCAGTCCGTCGATCACCATGGTCATTCCACTGCGCAGTGGCTCGGTGGTCAGCGGCACGCTGTCGGGACATCCATCGTCGTCCCGATACCCGTTGATGGTTTCCGCAGCATCCGGGCAGCCGTCCACGCCATCAACGATGCCGTCACCATCGCTGTCCCGTCGCGACGGATCCGAGCCCGCGCTGATTTCCATGCCGTCGGGACTTCCATCATCATCGCTGTCCGCCTTCAGGGGATCGGTCTTGTAGCGGTTGACTTCCTCCCCATCGGAGAGTCCGTCTCCGTCGGAATCCGCCACGGCGGGATTGGTCCGGAGCTCGAGTTCACGCCGGTCGCTCAGTCCGTCATCGTCGGAATCCTGACTGCGGGGATCGGTTTTGTGAACGCGGATTTCCTCGAGATCGCTGATGCCGTCGGCATCGGAATCACTGCGCAGCGGATCGGAATGCCAGGTGTGGACCTCTTCACCGTCGGTGAGCCCGTCCTTGTCCGAGTCGGGGTCGAACGGATCGGTCCCGTGCGCGAACTCCTCGCCCTCGGTCAGTCCATCGCCGTCGGTATCGGGTTTGGTCGGATCGGTTTTCTTCGTGACTTCTTCCATGTCCGTCAAGCGGTCGTCGTCACTATCGGTCTTGAGCGGATCGGTGCGGTGGAGATTGAGTTCGTCACTGTCACTGAGTCCGTCACCATCGGTGTCGGGATTGAGAGGATCGGTTCCGATACTCTCTTCGTACGTATCCGACAGGCCGTCACCGTCCCGGTCGCTGTGGCCGAAGAGATAGAACTGGATGCCGAGCGTGATGCTCCCCCACGAATCGGCTCCTTCCGCGGCCTTGGTGCGGTCGACTGTTCCGGCGAGATTGAAATGTTCCTGCACGACCTGGCCGAGTCCGTCCATCATGTCGTTGCCGTCTCCGAGCAGGAAACGGTAGGACAAATCCAGGTTGAGCGCGACGACGTCGGTCAGAAGGATGTCGAAGCCGAGTCCGACCGGGATGATCACCATGGTGTTGGCATCCGCGGCCAGGCTGGAGGGTTTTTCCACGACGGCATTGTCGACATCGATGCGAAAGGGATCCGCGCCGAAACCGACGTTGAGCAATCCGCGGCCGTCTTCGAGTGTCATGTTCGCGTTGGCGTTCTCGTAACGAAACAAGCCGACGCCGGTGGAGACATACGGATTGACCCAGCGCTTCGGAAAGAGGTTCACGTACACGCGCGCCTCGCCGAACCAGAGTTTGTCTTCCTCGAACACCGGTGTACGCATCCGCGGGAATTCGGCCTGCTCGTTCTGGAGACGTTCTTCCATATTCTCGGGATAGGCAAGGGTTCCGCCCAGCCGTGTGTCGCGGTAGAATTGCCGGATATACAACTGCTTGAATTCATCGCGCAGCCGACGGTTGTAGACATACGTGCCGAATCCACCGTCGAGCTGCACTCCGAGTTCGGAGAGGAAATTATACCGCGCGTAGCCATGGAACATCGCGCCGTAATACTGGTCGGTGAACTCCCCGAAGTACTTCGTCGCACCACCTCCCCCACCGATGATGAGCATGCTCTCGGGATCCCAGGTGTAGACAATCTTCTGTGCCGACGCGGGCAGCGCCGGAAGAATCGCGAACAGCAGGACGATCACGACCACCGTGGCCGTCGCGCTGTTGCCGCGCACGCGCGAACGCACGCGCGAACGCACGCGCGAACGCTCGCGCGGCGCCATCTCCGGTGTGCAGCCCGATGCGGGGAATCGACGATATGAACAGGTGCGCGTCATTCCTTCAGGCTGGCGATTCGATCGGCGTCCACGGTGTTGTTCAAGCGATAGATATGCAGGACGATCGCGAGCGCCACGGCGGTTTCCGCGGCGGCGAGGATGATGACGAACAGTGCGAAGACATGTCCGTCGAGATTCAGACCCTGATATCGGGAGAAGGCGACAAGGTTGATGTTCGCGGCATTGAGGATGAACTCGACGCCCATCAGCATGAGCACGGCGTTCCGGCGTGTCGCGAGGGCGAGAAGACCCAGACAAAACAGCGCACTGCTCACGAACAGGTAATGCGAAAGTCCGATCTCCATCATTGCTGCGTCTCCTTCGGCTTGCGTGCGATGAGGGCCGCTCCCATGACGGCGACGAGCAACAGAATGCCCGCAACCTCGAACGGGAGGATAAAGGAAGTCATGAGCAGTTCGCCGATTTCCATCGACGTCCCAACAATTTCGGGCTGATAGGCGGTCTCGACCCACGGACTGTAGCCAGGCAGCACCAGAACGATAAACAATGTCGCGAATGTCACCGCGACGACGATCGTGGCGGGGATGGTCCTTGCCACATTCGCCTGGATCTCGACATCGACAGCTTTCTTCGTCAGCATGACACCGAAGGCGAGCAGCACGAGAATGCCACCGATATACACCATGATCTGCGCGACCGCGATGAAGTCGGCGCTGAGCAGGACGTAGAGTCCGGCCACACCAAGAAAGGTGAAGAGCAGCGAAAAGGCCGCATAGATGAGGCTGCGCGAGAACACCACGAAGAAGGCCGGGACGATGGTCAGCGCCGCGAAGACATAAAAAAGGATTGTGGTTTCCATGGGCTCAGTCGTATTGGTTGCGGGATGCCGCCGCACGTGCCACGTGCGGACGCGTTCGCAGGTTATCCATTCTGTTCTGGCGAGGATGTCCCCGTCTCCGGCGCGGCGGGCTTCTCCGGCGCGGCGGGCTTCTCCGGCGCGGCGGGCTTCTCCGGCGCGGCGG
>JAVFAS010000016.1:34741-54003 GCA_034002405.1 Bacteroidota bacterium
TCTCCGGCGCGGCGGGCTTCTCCGGCGCGGCGGGCTTCTCCGGCGCGGCGGGCTTCTCCGGCGCGGCGGCTTTTTCGGCCGCTGCTTTTTCCGCGGCGGCTTTCTTCTTCGCCTCGAGTTCCGCGGCCTTCTTTTCCTCCGCTTCCCGCTTCGCACGCTCGGCATTGGCGGTTTTCTCGGCGGCTTCTTCGGGTGTGAGGGTTGAAAAGCGATAGATCAATTCGTCGCGGTTGTATTCGGAGAATTCGAATACAGGCGTCATGAAAATGCACTCGGTCGGACAGGGCGGCACGCAGAGTCCACAGAAGCAACATTTCGCGATATCGATATCGAAGCGTGTGACCCAGAGCCGCTTGCGGTTGCCGGTCGAGGTCTCGCCGAGTTCCTCGTCGGGCAGCGCCTTGGCCGTCTCGATGGTGATGCAGTTGACCGGACAGGCCTTCGCGCACTGGTCGCAGCCGATGCAGTCGTCCATGTTGACATAGAGGCGGTTGCGCACGCGCTCGGGGATGTCGTGCTTCTCGTCGGGATACTGGATGGTCACGTTCTTGACGAACAGGTGCTTCCAGGTGATTTTCATTCCCACCAGCGCGGTGGCGAGACCGTCGTAAATATCTTTGAAATATCCGCTCATGTCGTGACTTCTTTCAATCCGGAAGAATTAGATGATAACGACCAGGAAACCGACAATCAGCGCGACGCCGAAGGAAAACGGGATGAGCACCTTCCAGCACATGTACATCAGCTGGTCGACACGCAGGCGTGGCAGCGTCCAGCGTACCCAGATCATGACAAACACGAAGAAGAGTCCCTTGAAGATGAGCCAACCGAACTGCTCGACGGCCGTGAGCCAGGACATCCCCAGCGCATCGCCGAGATAGGCGCCGAAGGGACTGTTCCATCCGCCGAAAAACAGCACGGCCGTCACGATGGAGACGAGAAACATGTTCGTGTACTCCGCCATGAAGAACATGGCGAATTTCATGCCGCTGTATTCGGTGTGGTATCCCGACACGAGCTCCGATTCGGCCTCGGGAATGTCGAAGGGGGTTCGGTTTGTCTCGGCCAATCCGGAGATGTAATACATCACGAACGCCGCGATGAAGAGCGGAGCGAACACCAGGTTCATCCACGAGGCACTCAGCACCGTGCCGCTTGCGAGCGTGACATCCTGTTTCGGTCCGCCGAATATCAGCCAATTCCACACCGGTCCCGACTGCGCGGTGATGATGTCCTGCAAATTCAGCGTGCCGAGAAAGATCACCACGATGACCAGCACCATCGCCGCCGGGACCTCATAGCTGACGATTTGCGCCACGCCGCGCATCGATCCGTACAGACTATACTTATTGTGCGACGCCCACCCGGCCATCATGATGGCGGCCACGTTGAGCGAACTGATCGCAAGCAAATAGAAGAGACCAAGATCGAGATCCGCGCCCACGTACGCACTCGAGAACGGAATGACCGCGAAGGCGGCGTAGGCGCTCATGAATGACAGGTACGGTGCGAGATTGAAGAGGAACTTGTCGGCCTGGGCCGGGACGATATCCTCCTTCTGCAAGAGCTTGAGCACGTCGGCGAGCGGCTGGATGACGCCCCACGGACCCGTGCGCATCGGCCCGAGCCGGTCTTGCATCCACGCGGAAATCTTCACCTCGCCGAGAATGGCGAGCAGCGCGTAGAGCAGAATGACCACCAGCGGCAGGGCGCAATAGAGCACCGTGGTCAGAAGATTGTCGCCGAGGAAGGATTGTAGCAGTGATTCCATGGGCCTGTGCGTTCAGTGTTTCGGAATTAACGGTCCACTTCTCCGAGAACGATATCGATGCTTCCGAGAATGGCGACGATATCGGCGATCAGATGGCCGCGCGAGAGCTCGTCGATCACACTCAGATTCACGAAGCTCGGACCGCGGACCTTCACGCGGGCGGGGTTGGCCGAGCCATCACTGATGACGTAATAGCCGAGTTCGCCCCGTGGATTCTCGACACGGGTGTAGATCTCGCCCTTGGCCGGACGAATGCGCTTCGGGATCGCCGACTGCACATCACCCTCGGCGGGGAAGGTCTCGAGTGCCTGCTCGATGATGCGGCAGCTCTCCTCCATTTCCCAGAGCCGTACCATATGGCGGTCCCAGCAGTCGCCGAGCGTGCCCGCCGCGCCATCGCCCGTGATGACCTTCCATTCGAAACGGTCATAGATCGAGTACGGATCATCGCGGCGCAGATCCCAGTCCACGCCGGAACCGCGGAGCATCGGACCCGAACATCCGTAACTTAGCGCGACGTCGGCCGGCAGCACGCCGACATTCGCGGTCCGCTCGATGAAGATCTTGTTGTAATTGAGCAGATTGTTGACCTCGGTCATCGTCGGACGGAATTTCCGGATGAAATCCGCCACGTCGCGCTCGAAGCCGTCGTAGACGTCATGCGAGAGTCCTCCCACCCACATGTAGTTGTAAAGCAGGCGCGCACCGCAGGTGCGCTCGAAGATGTCGAGGATGTACTCCCGGTCGCGGAAGCAATACAGGAACGGCGTGAATGCGCCGATGTCCATGCCGAAGGTCCCGATCGCCACGAGATGCGAGGCGATCCGCTGCAGTTCGGCCATGATCACACGGATGTATTCCACGCGCTCGGGCAGCTCGATGCCCATGAGCCGCTCGACCGCGAGCACATAGCCGTGGTTGTTGTTCATGGCCGCGAGATAATCCATGCGGTCGGTGTACGGCACCACCTGTGGATAGGTCATCGACTCCGCATGTTTTTCGAAACAACGGTGCAGGTACCCCATCTGCGGAATCACCTTCACCACGATCTCGCCGTCCAACACGAGCTCGAGACGGAGCACGCCGTGCGTGGAGGGATGCTGGGGCCCCATATTCAGGACAAGTTCGTCTGTTTTCAGCCGTCCCGAGGCGATGCCTTCCTTCAGGACTTCCATGCTCTCTGTCATACCGGTGGTATCCTTTTCAGTACGGGACTTTCATGCCATTGTAGAACTCGGGAACCTGGTAATCCTTCCGCAGGGGATGGCCTTCCCAGTCTTCCGGCAGGAGAATGCGGCGGAGATCGTGATGGTCGTCGAAGATCACCCCCACCAGGTCGAAGGCCTCGCGCTCGTGCCAGTCGGCAATGCGCCAGACACGGTCGCAGGATGGAACATGCGGATGATCGGCGGGCACCCCCACCTTCACCGTGACCTTGTGCCGATGTGTCATCGAATCGAGGTGATAGACCACGCCAAGCGTCCCGTCGCCGTTGTCAACGCCGCTCAGGCACATGAGCACATCGAAGCGGAGCTGCGCGTCGTCACGAAGGTGCAGCGCGACCTCCCGCATCAGCGGCGCCGGGACAACGATGCAGGGCACGGCTTCATCGAGCTGCAGCCCGTCCCCGGGAAACAGCGTTTCGAGATGCGCGAAGATTTCCGCCGTATTCCAGGCCATCACACCTTCTCCTTGACCGTGGTGAAATTCCGCACTTTTTCCTGCAAGCGCATCCAGGCCTCGAGCAGGGCTTCGGGACGCGGGGGACAGCCCGGGACGTAGACGTCGACGGGCACCACGCGATCGACTCCCTTGAGCACGTGATAGCCGTGCTCCCAGTACGGACCGCCGCAGTTCGAACAGCTGCCCATGGATACGACATAGCGCGGTTCGGCCATCTGCTCGTACAGGCGCTTGACACGCGTGGCCATCTTGAGCGTGACCGTGCCGGCGACGATCATGACGTCGCACTGACGCGGACTCGGCCGGGGCAGGACGCCGAAGCGCATGATGTCATTGTGCGAGGCGCTGGCCGCCATCATCTCGATGGCGCAGCAGGCGAGGCCGAACGACATCTGCCACAGCGAACAGAGCCGCGCCCAGTTGAGCACGCCCTCGACCGAGGTCAGGACGATGTTGCCGTCGTCGTATTGCTGACTGAGAAGACCCATGAATACTCCTTTCGATCTCACTCGCTTTGCGTTGCTGGGGAAGCGGCCACGGCGGGGGCCGCGCCGTCGGCACGTCCGCCCGTGGGCGTGCGCAGGGGCATGCGGTCGACGAGGTCGTCAAGCCGCGGCCGGTTCGGCTGGGGCCGGATCCACTCGAGATCTCCCTTCGCCCACAGATAGAAATCGGCCAGGAACAGGATGATGATGAAGATCGCGCCCGCGACATAGGCATACATGCCGAGCTTCTCGAAGACCAACGCCCACGGGAAAAGCAGCACGAGTTCCACGTCGAAGAGAATGAAAATCAGCGCGACGACATAGAAGCGCAGGTTGAAGCGCATCCACTGCGGACCGATGGGATCCTCGCCGCATTCGTACGGCAAGGTCTTCTCGGCGGTGGGATTGTGCGGACGAAGAATCTTCGCCACGAGCAAGCCCATGAACACGAACACCAGTCCGAGGATGATGAAGAGAAGGGCATTTCCGAATTCTGTTAGCATTTGTCTCTATCAGTAGTTGCTAAAGACAATAAAATCTTGATGAAAGTACGGAAAAAATCCGACAGGAACAACATTCCTGACAAACCGCTCTCTAACCCTTAATCTCCGGCGTGGCGGACGGATCGGCGGGCGTGGCGAACAGCGTTTCGGCGGCCCGGGGCTGGGCCCCATTGAAGGGCGGATACTCGTCGACGAGCAGTACGCTGTACGCGGTGAGACGGCCGGTGTAGACGAAGAATGCGCGGGCGATGTTGTATTGTCCGTCGGTCATGCGTCCGAGAAAGAGAATGGTCCACCAGGTCAGGAACTGGATGATGCCATAGAAGAAGGAGAATCCGAGCGCATACAAAAGGTGTGGAACGAGAAGCAGGAATCGAAAGAACACGGTTGCCCGTGACATGCGTGCGGGAAACTCGACGCGTACGCCGATCGGATACGCGGTCGTCGCATTGCCGGAAAACGGCGGATAGCGGTCGGTGAGGTACATCGCCCAGGCCTGCACGAGCATCGAGTACCGGAAATACGCCTCGAGCACGTTCCACAAACCGCGCGGATGCCGCCCGGTGATCACGATTGCCCAGAACGAGAAAAACTGCACCACGCCGGCTGCCATACCGAACAGCGCGGACCAGATCAGATGGGGCAGGAAGAGGAACGGACGCAGGATCAGGAGAAGGCGGCGTGATTCCGCCGGCTGCGAGAGGAGAAACGTCGCCGGATACATGTGCGAGAGCTCCGTCGGTAGAAGTGAAATGCATCCGTCGCGGATGCGGCCGGACGGATGGCGCATGTTACGAAACAGCGCCGAGATGCACAACGATTGCATTTCCCTGTCCCGCGAAGTATTTTCTCCGCTCTTCCACTCCCCATCCGCCCGACATCACCATACCATGAAAAAAATCGAAGCCATCATCCGCCCCTTCAAACTCGACGACGTCCGTGACGGACTGCAGGAAATCGGGATATACGGCATGACCATATCCGAAGTGCGCGGATTCGGCCGGCAGAAAGGACACACCGAAACGTATCGCGGTGCGGAATATCAGATCGATACCCTTCCCAAGCTGAAGATCGAGGTCGTGGTGGCCGACCACATGGTGGAGCCGGTCATCGATACCATCCTCCGGCATGCGGCGACCGGACAGGTCGGCGACGGCAAGATCTTCGTGCTTCCCGTCGAGGACGCCATTCGCATCCGTACCGAGGAGTCGGGCGACGACGCGCTGTAGCGCGGCCGTTCAAATTTCCCCGGGGAGCAGGCTCCGCGCGTTCGCGCTCCCGAGCGCGATGCCGGCACGGACGGCCTCCCCGATGGAGGCACCCGCGGCAAGCGCCGCGGCCAGTCCCCCGCTCATCGCATCACCGCTGCCGACGGGATTGACCACGCGAACACCCGGCACCGCGATGTCGGTCCGTCCCGTGTCGGTCCACACCCGTACCGGCGCCCCCCCATCGGTCACCACCACCGCCGACGCTCCGAGATGACGCAGATACGCGGCGAGCGTGTCATCGTCGCGGTCGGGATCGCCGGCCAGTGAACGCAACGCCTCGAATTCCTCGCGATTGATTTTCACGACGGCATGCGACGCCGGCAGGGCGTCGAGCAAGGCCATCCCCTGGGCATCGATCACCACCGGGACACCACGCGCCGCGCCACGCCGCGCACAGCGGGCATGGAAATCGGAAGGGAGTCCCGGCGGCAGCGAACCCGCGAGCAGCAGGGCATGCGCCGCATCCACCGCCTGCATGGCCTCGGAGAGAAATCGGACGGCTTCCTCTGTTTCGAGCGGAAGCGCTTCCTCGACGAGTTCGGTGGCGCGGCCATCGTCCTCGAGCACCGTCACGCAGCACCGCGTCCGCGCGCGTGTCGGCGTCAACATGAGACGGATTCCGAGCGATGCGAGTTGATCCTCGAGAAGGTGACGCAGCGCCGCGCCGGCCGGCGCGCAGAGAAGGACATCCCCGCCGCTTCGCGCCACCGCGCGTGCCGCATTCGCGCCCTTGCCCGATGCATGCCGTATCACCCCGCGACTGCGATGCACCCCGCCGGGATGAAGCTGTCCGATGGAATACATGCGTTTATCGTCCAGTGACGGTGCGATGATGACGATCATGGTGTCGGTATTGCGGTGAGAGGCCCCGAAAACGATCATACCCGGCCGGTATGCCCAGCCGGCCGGGTATGTTGCCTCATTGTCAAGGAAGGTTCAGGAGAGGCTATTCGTTACGAAAGTAGCGAATAGTTGTTTCGGAAACAAGCGAGATGCTTTTTTTTTCACGAACGAAAACGACATATTGCACAGGCGACCGCAAACGCGGCGCTGAAGCCACAACCGCCACGACGTCCATGCGCACACGCACGACTTCCCGGCCGACGCCGATCCTCCCTTCCAGCGATATCGATTCGACTGCCCTCCATACCATTTTTCCAACATTCTCATCCGAGAAGCAAAGGAGTCTCCCATGAAGAAGGTCCTCGTGCTGGGTGCCGGACTGGTGGCGCGTCCACTGGTGCGGTATCTGTTAAACGAGCCGGAATGTCAGGTGACCGTCGCCACGCGCACGGTCAGCAAGGCCGAGAAATTGATCGAACACCATCCCCGCGGCGTTGCCATGCCGATCGATGTGCAGGACGACGCGGCACTGCGCGCGGCCATCGCGCCGGCCGATATCGTCATCAGTCTCGTGCCGTGGATGTACCACATGAACGTCGCGACACTCTGTGTCGAACTGGGCAAGAACATGGTCACGACCTCGTATGTGAAGCCGCCGATGCAGGCGCTCGACGAGGCGGTGCGCGAGAAGGGCCTGATTTTCCTCAATGAGATCGGTGTCGATCCCGGCATCGACCATATGGCCGCGATGAGTGTGATCAATCGTGTGAAGGCCGAGGGCGGCAGAATCAGCAGTTTCTATTCCTACTGCGGTGGTCTGCCGGCGCACCGGGACAACAACAATCCTCTCGGCTACAAGTTCTCCTGGAGTCCGGTCGGCGTCATGCTGGCGGCGAAGAACAACGGGCGCTATCTTCGTGACGGCGAGACGATCAGCATCGCGCCCGAACAGCTGTTCGAGCATTACTGGCTGCTCGACGTGCCCGGCGGCGGCACCTTCGAGGCGTATGTCAATCGTGATGCCCTCCCGTATCTCGAGGTCTATGGCATCACCGACGCGACAAGCATGTACCGCGGCACGCTGCGCAATATCGGCCACTGCGAGTCGTGGAATTATTTCAAACAACTGGGCCTGCTCGACCAGGAACGCCGTTTCGATTTCTCCGTCACATCACCCCGTCAGGTCATGGCCGCGCTGGTCGACAGCAACGGCGACAATCTCGTCGCCGACGTCGCCCGTTTCCTCGACGTCCCGAAGCATTCGGTGACGATCAAGAAACTTGAATGGCTCGGCCTTCTGGCGGACGAGAAGCTCCCGATCGGCGAGGCCAGCGTGTTCGACATGTTCGCCTTCATCCTCGAACACCGCCTGGTGTATGGCGAACACGAGGTCGATCTGCTGGTGCAACATCACGAATTCATCGCCGAATACCCCGACGGCAGACGAAAAAAACTGACCTCGACCATGGTCGACACCGGCATCCCCGACGGCGACAGCTCCATGGCCCGTACGGTGAGCCTGCCCGCCGCGATCGCGACCAAACTGATCCTGAACGGGGAAATCAATCTGACTGGGGTGCGCATTCCCGTCCTTCCCGAGATCTACGAGCCCGTGCTCCGCGAACTCGGAACCATGGATATCCGCCTGATCGAACGCGAACAGAATCTCTGAGTCCGTTTTCTCGCACAACGAGGAGGATACGCACGGCCGCGTATCCTCCTCGTTTTCGTTTCGACCCGCCCCCGCGGCACTCAGCCGACGGCATCCACATGTGGTTGCAAATATGCGTAGGTCGGCGTGAGGACTCCCGCATGGGCGATCACCGCGCGTTTGAGATCCGCCGGCAACGCAAGTGCATCGAACGGCACGGTGAAATCCGCCGCGGCCAACGCCGGCACGTACGGCAGCAACGATGCACCGAAGGCCGCGCTCGCCTCGCGCGGAAGTTCGGTCGGCAGCTTGTCCACCGCCAGCACCACCGGACCGTCCCCCGCCACCCCGTCGCGCACCGCACCGGTCACGGGTTCATAGACAAATACCGGATTATCTGAATTCGTCTCTTTTACGGTCAACTGCACCGATCCATCGATATCGCACGTAATATCGCCGATCACACGCAGGCGGGGCGGCTGCGCACCGCTCCACAGAGCGCGGGCCGCGTCTTTCGTCACGAGCCGCGGAAAGCGGGGCTCCCAATAGATGCCGTTGACGATCATCGAGAGCTGCGGCAGGTATTTCTCGAAACGGGAGCGATAGCGTTCGGGATGGTCGAAGAATTCCTGGAGTTGGAAATCCGCGCCGGTGTTCACGGGTTCGAACATGTCCTCTTTGTGGAATTCCACGCGGTAGACCACGTGGTTCGAGAACGCACCGCGCGCGAGGAAGCCCTCGAGTTCATCGGGTCGCAGCGCGACCGACGGGAGCACATCGTACAGATGCTGCGCACCTTTCGAGACATTGCCATAGCCGGTGAAGCCGCAGATGAACGGGGTGATCGCGTCAGGCAGTCCTTCCGTGCGAATACGGTCCCCCGTGCGGCGAAAGGCATCCTCGGCATCGGCCAGCGTCTCGTAGGAGGTGGCGTACTGGATCTCCGCGAAGGGACTCTCGACACCCTCGTGCGCCAGTCGCCGGCCCATGGCCCAGAGCGAGTCGATCATGCCGGCAAGTCCGGCATAATTCCCGAAGAAAACCGTGCGCCGGCCTTCGTCATTTTTGATCAGCTCGTAATCGATCAAGGTGATGTCGTGGTCGAGGATGTACCGCAACATCGGCATATTGTAGGCCTGCGCCTTGATCGTGTGAGAAAAGAACACATACGCCGTTCCGTCCTGCATGAATCGCGGATCGATTTCCTTGACGCCGAGGACGACGCTGCATTCGGAGAGATCTTCTCCCACCTCCGCGCCGGCCGCCCTGTAGTCCGCGTCCGCGAACACACGTTTCGGCATGGGCTGGACGCGGACACGAATGCCGTGGTCGTGAATGAGCGTACCGACCTGTTCCGGTGAAAGCGGCACGCGCCGCTGGGTGCTGTCCTTGGTTTCCTTTCTGATGCCGATGCAATGATTCATGAGCGACGGTACTCCTTTTGTTATGCTCTTTCCTTGGAGCCCACGATCTGCGCCGCACCCGAGGGTGTGTCACGACGCGTGATCGCGGTGAGATCGGCGGCGTGCATCCATGCACGAACCTCCGCCTCGGTAAATGTGTCCCCCGCCTCGGTGGCGACCAGCATGTTGATCGCGAAGAGTGCGCCATGGGGTGGCGTGACCCGGTCGTCATCCATGATGAAATCCTGCACGATCACGCAACCGCCGGGGTTGCAGGCGTCCGCGCATTTCCGGATCAACCGGGCGTTTTCCTCGTCGCTGTTGCTGTGCACGATCGCGGAGAGGAAAACGATGTCGTACCCACCGGGCAGCGGGTCGGTATGATAGTCACCGGCGACCGCCTCGATCCGACCATCAAAACCTGCCTCCGTGATATATCGCCGCGTGATCGGAACGATGCCCGGCAGATCGAACACCGTGGCCGAAAGGTCCCGTTTGACATGCATCATGGCCATGGCATACGCGCCGGTCCCCCCGCCCACATCGAGGACGCGCACGGCGTCGTGAAAATCGATCAGGTTGATATCGGCCGGGGCCTGCGTCCGTGCGCGGTAATGCATGGCGGCCATGAAGGCTTCCCGCCACTCCTCGCCCCGCTCGACCAGGCGGACCCGGTCGGCGACGGTCCCCGTCCGCACTGCCTCGGTCAGATGACTCCAGAAATCCCACAGGTGGATGCTATGCTCGATATTCCCCATGTATCCCTGTACGCCACGCACGAGATGCCGCGCGGCGACGGTGGTATTGGTGAACGCGCCCTCGGCTTTCCCGAGCAATCCGATCGCGGCCAGTGCATTCATCAGACGGTCGGTGGCGCGGGGTTCGGTACCCAGCGCGGTCGCGATCGCGGAAGAGGATCGCGCGCCATCACGGAGAGCGGTGAACACGCCGAGTTCGACCGCGGTGAGAATGAGACGGCTCTGTCGGAATCCGGCGACCGCGGCCGCAAGCTGTTCGGGAGACATTTCAACGGACATGACGCACTCCAGGGAATACACCGGGGATAGTGATCGCCCAGGGGGCGATAGGACAATATGCGAAAGACGCGTCCGATTCGCGAATGGGTGGGGACACGCTTTTGACAGCGGCATGACATTTCCATGACAGCGCCGAAATCCGGCGGCGATACTTTTGCAGGTGAATGCAGCAATCACAAGAGTTTCGGATCCGATTCTCATATGCGAACGACGTGCACGACGCATCCATTCACCCTTACACCACGAGGAACCGCCATGATCACGCGACACGCCATCATTCTTGCCCTGCTCGGCCTTCTGTGCAGCTTGCCTCTGGCCGCGCAACCGGCGCAGTATCTCACGATCCTCCATCTCAACGACACGCATGGGAATCTCCTGCCGGGCACGCCGCGCGATGCCATGCTGGAAGGTGCCCGCGGCGGTATCGCACGCGCCGCGACCGTTATCGGCCAGACCGCGATGAACGAAACCCCGTGGCTGCTGCTGCACGCCGGTGATGCCAGTGTCGGCGATTTCATGCATCTGCTGCCGGCGGGCGATCCGGACGCACCGAGTCTCCCGGAACTGGAAATTCTCGCCAGTCTCGGGTGCGCCGCCATGACGCTCGGTAATCACGAGTTCGACTTTTCCTCGCCGGGGCTCGTCGGCGCCCTGACGAATTCCCTCGGCCAGCCCCCGGCATTTCCCCTCCTCTCGGCCAATATCATCCTGCCCACGGATCCGGAGGATGACGCCCACCTTCTCGCGAACTGGGTGCAGCCGTCGATTGTCAAGGCCTACCCGGGCTTCACTGTCGGGATCATCGGCCTGACCACTCCGATGACCAGCTACCTCTCCGACCCGGGTACGGTAGGTTTCGTCGAGGACGAGGCCCTGCTCGGCGCGCTGCTCTCTTCCACCGCGGCGGCCCTGCGCGATGGCGGATGCAATTATATCATTCTTCTCTCGCACATGGGCATGAATGCCGACAAGGCGCTCGCCGCGAATGTGCCCGGCATTGACCTGATCGTCAGCGGACACGACCACATCGCGACGAAGCATCCCGTGCGTGTGATCAATCCCCTGGGTACGGTCGTCTCGATCGTGCAGACCGAGGGGTTCTATTCCCAGATCGGGCGCCTGCAGCTCAAGCGCCAGAACAATACCATCACCATCCACAAATACGATCTGATCGATCTGGATGCGAAGATCCCGGAGGATGCGACCGTGCGCGCCATTGTCGACGGCATCGCCACGGGGATCGAGGCAGCGCTGGCCGAGGCGGACGCGCCATTCTCCCACGTCTTCTCCTCCGCGGTCGCCGCGTGCGCGTCGACACAGACGGAAAAGGCGACGAATCTCGGGCAACCGGGACACCACGACACACATGTCGGAAATCTCGTCGCCGATGCGTATCAGAACATGCTCGGCGTGGACATTGGTCTCGTGCCCGGTGGCTCGACCGCGCAACCACTGTATCCGGGCCCCATCACCGCCAACGATCTCTATCGCATGATCGGCTATGGCGCGAACACGACCGACGGGGCGGGCTTTCCCGTCGTGACCTTCGCGCTCACCGGTCAGGATCTGCTCACGGGACTCAATGTCGCGCTCGCGGATATCGAAACCGATGACGAACTGTTCATGCAGGTCTCCTCGAATCTCACGTACTTCTATGATCCATCGAACAGTCCGGACGCACGGCTTGTGGCGGCCTATTTCAAAGGTCAGCCTGTCGATCCATCGGCGGTGTACACCATCGGGACCAACTGGATGGTGGCACAATACGTCGAGATGCTGAACACGGTCAACAATCTCGGTATGACGATCTTGCAGTACGCGGAACAACCGCTCGGGGAGTTCGCGCTCGTCTTTGGGTACGTGACCAATCTCCAGGTGCTGGGTGGTCGGCGGACGCCGGGACGCGTGGTGGCGGTGGCGCCGATGACCGCGCGCAAACCTGGCTCGTCCGCGCCGATGGCGAAAATCGCGAGCGCCGGACCGAATCCCTTCACCGATCATTCGACCATCGTCGTCGAGGCGACCGACGTCATTTCCGCGACCGTACGGGTGTACGACATGCTCGGTCGCGAAGTCGCCACGCTGCGCGACGGCGATTTCGCCCTCGGTCAGCACCGGCTGGCGTTCGATGGCAGTGCCCTTCCCTGTGGCATGTACGAATGCCGACTGACGCTGCACGACGGGAGTGTCCAGTCCACAAGAATCATCAAGGTCCGATGACGTTCCCATGACGCCCGTCGATCCACGGCGCGTGGTTCATTGCATCGGCGCCGACGTTCTCGCGCAACGGACATCTCGATTGTCGGGGTGTCCGTTGCATCTTCCTTCGTTGCTGTCTATGTTAGCGATGCATTCCACATCATGACAGCCGATTCTCTTTTTTTATTCCCATGTTCCCCGGGTGAGAATGATGCCGTCGCGTTCCTCGGGCTCGCTCTTGCTGTTCATCGACCTGGTCGTCTTCGTCCTTTGCGTCGTGGGCGTCGAGCAGATCCGTCAGAAGGCGTGGATCGGTGTCGATCTTCACTCGCTGACGCCACCGTCGAGCGTGCGCACGGCCGACACGACCCGCGGTGATGGGAGCATCGGTGCGTGTGGAATAGTCTTGCGCGTCCGGCATGTCACGGTGGCGAACGCACCGCTGAGAATCGGCGATATCCTTGTCAGCATTGCGGAGTATCCCATCCGGAATCCCGAGGATCCCGAACAGATCCTCGACCAATTCGCCGTCGGCTCGGTACAGCCCGTGGTGCTGCGTCGCGGCGATGCCACGATCACGACACCCGTCACCTTGACCCCGTACTATTCCCGTCCCGACGTGATCGTGATCGCGGCCGCGATCGGCGTATTCTTCTTCATGGGACTGCTCGTGGTCTGGCTGCGTCCGGAGGATCCGGTCTCCCGTCCCTTCCACCACCTCGTCGTTGGAGTTGCCTGCCTGATGGCGTTCACGATGGGGCGGTATACGCTCGAACCGCATGGACTCGGGCATGTCCTGCGGGCGCTGTATCCGCTCGCGAACGCGTTCGTCGGAAGCGCGCTCGTCCTCTTCGCGCTCACATTCCCGCATGGCGGAGTCCGCTCCCGCGGTCTGGCCATGCTGCTCTACCTGATCGCCGCGGCCGTGGGTACCTGGGGGTTCATCGCATCGATGCGCGCGACCGTCCCGTTCGACCTCGCGTTCGCCCCCGTGTTCTATGCGGCGATGACCGCGGGGAAGGCGCTGTTGGGCGCCGGCACACTCGCATCCGTGGTCATCTTCGCCGTGCGTTTCGCGCGTGAGCGCGACAGCGGCTACCGCCGGCAGATCGCCTGGGCGATGACGGGAACCTCGATCGGCACCGCCGCTTTTGTCGCGTGGCAGTTGAGCACCTCGGGCTTTGTGCAATCCCTGCTCCCCGCGGGCGTGACGGATCTGTTCGGCGACGTGCACATGGATGAAATCGTGCTCAATGCCGCGCTTCTGGCCACCGCGGGATTCATGGTGATCGGCATCATCCGGTACCGGATGTTCGACATCGAGCTGCTGCTCAAGCGCGGGACCGTCTACGCGCTGTTGCTCGTTGTGCTGATCCTCGTCAACGCCGTGATTCTTTCGTTCTGGATCCATCGGACCGGCAGTGAGCGGGAAGGGACGTTTTTCCTGATCATGGCTGCGTTAAGCATCGACATGTTGCTCTTCATCCCGACGCGCGATCTGATCCAGCGAGCGATCGACCGTTGGTTTTTTCGCGTCGAGTACAACTTTCGCGAGGCGCTCCGGCGCATCAGCGACGAAGTGCTCTCGAGTGTCCAGGCCGAGGACGCGGCGCGCTGGATTGTCGATGGACTCGATGCCCTGCTGCAGCCGACGGGTGTCATGGTTCTTGCCGTGCGAAACGAGAACGGACATCGAGCGCACAGCACCCTTCAGGTGCTCGGCCAGCGCGGATTCCGACGATGGAAGTATGCGTCGTTGACCGTGCACCGTGCCCGGCTACGCGCGCTGCCGCCGGGTCCGCTCGCATTCGACGATGTTCTCGAGCCGGGCACGACCGCCTCCCACGCGGAAAATGCCGTCGCCCGACGTTTCCGCATTCGCGTCGTGTTCCCCATTCGTGCCGAAGACGGGGCCATACTTGGCCTGCTTGTTCTCGGCGAACGGAAATCCGGGGCGCGCTATACGCTCGAGGACGTCGATCTCATGCACGCCGTCACCACACAGGCCGCGCTGCAATTCGAGCGGTTTCTCCTTCAGCAGCATCTACTGCTGCAGCGGCATGAGGCGGATCGGTTACGCAAGCTCAATCGCATGAAGTCGTTTTTTGTTTCGGGCGTGTCACACGATCTGAAAACCCCGTTGACCTCCATCAACATGTTCGCTGAATTACTCGAGTCCCAGTTGCCGGCACGGAATGACGACGCACGAACATCTCTCGGCATCATTCAGGGAGAATGCGCGCGACTCGCCCGTCTGATTGACAACGTGCTCGATTTCACGCGGATCGAGCGCGGCACGGTGGCATACCACATGGCACGCGAGGATCTCACCCTGCTCGCGGCGCGCACGCGCGACACCATGGCGTATCAGCTTCGCATCGGTGGCTACGTATGCCGGTTGGAGCCATGCGCGGACCCGCTGCCGGTGATGGTCGATGCCGACGCCGTGCAGCAGGCGGTCGGCAACCTGCTGGGCAACGCCATGAAGTATTCAGGCGAGAGCCGGGAAATCGCCCTGCGCACCGCGCGGGAACACGGGCACGCCGTGCTCGCGGTGCGGGATCACGGCATCGGGATCGCCCCGGAAGAACTGCCCCAGTTGTTCGAGCCGTTTTTCCGGTCGTCCAGCGATCGCGTACAGAAACTCGGCGGTGTGGGACTCGGACTCGCCCTCGTCAAGCACATCGTCGACGCGCACGGGGGACGCGTGACCGTCGAACGCCATCCCGATGGGGGGAGCACATTCCGTTTGTCGTTCCCATTGCTGGAGCATGCATGAAAACGGTCTTGATCATCGAAGACGATCCCGCCATCCTGGCGGGACTCGAGGCGGGTCTGCGCGCCGAACACTACGCGGTCACCACCGAGTCGGACGGCGCCCGCGGTCTCGAACGCGCGAGAAAGCTGAATCCAGATATTATTATCCTCGATCTCATGCTTCCGTCGCTCAACGGCGAGGAAATCTGCCGCGCGCTTCGGGCAGGCGGCTGCGTCATGCCCATCCTCATGCTGACGGCGAAGGGTTCGGAAACCGACAAGGTGCTCGGCCTCGAGCTGGGGGCCGACGACTACATGACCAAACCCTTCTCCCTGCGGGAATTGCAGGCGCGCATCAAGGCCCTGCTTCGACGCGCGCCCGTCCTGCGCGAACCGGAAGAGTACGCCGTCGGCGAACTCTGGATCAACCTGCGCACGCGCGAGGTCCGGCTGCGGGATCGCGCCGTCGATCTGACGGCGCGGGAGTTCGACGTCCTGCGGTATTTCATCCTTCACGCCAATGAACTCGTCACGCGAGACATGCTGCTCGACGAGGTGTGGGGATACGATCAGTATCCGACCACGCGCACCGTCGACAACTACATCCTCGCATTGCGAAAGAAAATCGAGATCACACCATCAGCGCCGCGGTACATCGTCACCGTGCACACCGCCGGCTATCGTCTCGTCGGCGCCCTCCCCTCTTGACACTGTGCGTGCGGCGATCTATATTTCGGAAGCTCTGCGGGTGTAACTCAGTTGGTAGAGTGTCAGCTTCCCAAGCTGAATGTCGCGGGTTCGAATCCCGTCTCCCGCTCCCGCATCAAAACGTCCGCCCCGGCGGACGTTTTTTGTTTCTCCCACGCCGCTGTCCCACATACCCGGATACACAGGGGTCCCGCCCGCGAACGCGGACGGGACCCGGAGTAAAGACAATGCGGTCTGATTATTTATTCAGGACCATCTTGATCGTCTTGGTGAACGACAGACCCGACTCGAGACCAACCATGCTGATCGTGGCGATGTAGTTGCCCGAGGGCAGGTTCGAGGCGTCGAATGCCACGGAGTGGAGGCCATACTCGACGGTGCCGTCGACGAGCGTGGTGATGGTGCGACCGAGCATGTCGGTGACGGTGAGCGTCACGCGGCTGCGCTCGGGAACGTTATAGCGGATGCTGGTCGCGGGGTTGAACGGGTTCGGGAAGTTCTGATCCATGTCGAAGGTCCGCGTGTCGAAGCCACCGCGGCGCTTGGCATTGAGTTCCTCGCTCGTGCGCATCCAGTTGAGCTTGATGGCAATGTAGTCGAAATTGTTCACGACGCCATTGCCATCGGCGTCCATGTAACAGCCTTCGGGCGTATTCCAGGGCACACCCGGTTGCAGTTCCCACGTGTAGTAGGTGAAGATATTCTCCGCGGCATCCGAGCGGTAGCGGGCGGGACCCGTCAGCCACGTGCTGCGGAGATTCGCATCGTGAATGTAGGTGTTGAGATCGCTGCGGTCGCCGTAATTGACGACACGGTCATTGTTGACATCACCCGGCCAGACCTCGCACAGCGTTTGTCCCGGTGCGAGCACCATGACCACGCGGTTGAGGATCACGTCGGCGAGCTGGTTGCACTCGTCCATCACATTGAACACCACCTCGACATTGTAGTATCCCGGCGGGAGGATGTTCGAGTTGACAACCTGCGTTCCGAACACCGTATTGGCGTTGATATGCACAACCGTATTCTCGCTGTGCACGAGCACACCGGTCGGCGTCCGGAAATTGAACGTGATCGCGGCATCGAACTCACCGATCGGACGGCCGACGTTGTAGTGGATGGTGATCGCTTCCGGCTGGACGACGAAGGCCGGCGCGGTGAACGCCACTTCCGTCATCGGATCGACACAGACGTTGCGGACCTCGATCTCCCGGAATGAAGGGTTGGACGCCTGCAGCGTGCCGGAGGAGGTGATCAGCATGTTCGTGATCCGCATCCGCGCGGCGGTCACCGACGGGAACTGCACACTGCGGACCGGAACGTCGTAGGCCGGCGCGGGGAACACGAAGGTGTGCACGTCGACCCAGTTCGCGCCATCCCAGATCTGGATTGTCGCGCCCGCCATGTAGCGGTAGCACAGCGAACCATAGTAGAAGGTGACTTCGCCAAAGGTCTGGGCCGACGTCCAGTCAAACTGGATCCAGTAATTGGAACCGTTTTGACCGTCACCCGTCGAAGTCCAACCCCATGGCAGGGGGGCCGCGACGGCTGTCGCGCAATTCGCGCTCGGGGCGGGATTGCCCGGGATGATTCCGTCATTGTACGCAGCAGGGGCATACGCACCGGAGCCACCTCCGCTGTGCGTGCAGACAGCACTGGTCGCGATGTTTGGTGTCGGTGACTGCGCGAAGGCCGCCACTGTCAAGAGCAGCGAAGCGAATCCAACAACGGACGCGCTCCGCAACAAACGGAAACGATGTTTCATGGGACACTCCTGAAAAAACCGTGGATGAGTTTGAGAGAGAGTCAGCACATAAACGTAATAAGCAGGAAAATACACAGCTTCTGTCTGAGTGTCAAGTCTATTCGTACGCCGTAACACATTTCCACCGGGCGCGATCCCGGATGTGCGTGTCGCGGGGGCTCAAACGTTGTTTCTCAGCGCGCGGTGCGATAACTTGAGGTTTTTCCATTTCTTCCGGAGTGCTCCGTGAGTCTTACGTATAAACATGCTGGGGTGGACATCGACTCGGGTGAGGAGGTGGTCCGCCGCATCGCCGCGAAAGTAAAATCCACGCATGGTCCACGCGTGCTGACGAATATCGGAGGCTTTGGTGCGCTCTACGACGCCTCGTTCCCCGACTACCGCGAACCGGTGCTCGTCTCGAGCGTCGACGGCGTGGGGACGAAACTGAAAGTCGCCGCGCTCGCCAACAGACATGACACGGTCGGACAGGATCTGGTCAATCACTGCGTCAACGACATCCTCACGACCGGGGCGCGGCCGCTGTTTTTCATGGATTATTTCGCGACGGGGCGCCTCGATCCCGATGTGGCCGAATCCGTCATCTCCGGGTTCGTGACCGCCTGCGGGGAGAACGGCTGCGCGTTGATCGGCGGCGAGACCGCGGAAATGCCGGGCATGTATGCGCCGACGGAATACGATATCGCCGGGACCATCGTCGGCGTGGTGGAAAAGAGCCGGATACTGGGGAAAGATCACGTCCGTGACGGTGACGTGCTCATCGCCCTTCCATCCACCGGCCTGCATACCAATGGCTATTCACTCGCGCGCGCGGCGCTTCTGCCGCACTTCTCCCTCGACGCGCATTTCGATGATCTGGGCGGCACGCTCGCCGACGCGTTGCTCGCCGTGCATCGGAGTTATCTGCATCCGATTCTCCCTCTTCTCGATGACGGGCTGGTCCACGCACTGTCGCATGTCACCGGTGGTGGCATCGTCGGCAACACCATGCGCGTCGTGCCCGATGGCCTCGCGCTCGAGATCGACTGGGATGCCTGGACGCGTCCGCGCCTGTTCAGCCTGATCCAGGAACTCGGCGACGTGCCGGAAGACGACATGCGCCGCACGCTCAATCTCGGGATCGGCATGATCGTGATCACCGCGCCCGATCAGCAGCAAACCGTCCGTGACCGTTTGGCCGCGGAAC
>JAVFAS010000017.1:0-36448 GCA_034002405.1 Bacteroidota bacterium
GGCGTGGGGACCACCCGCGCTGGCGCAGGAAGGGCGGGAGCTCGCCGAATTGATGGCACAGGCTCAGGCAGGCGACGGCAGCGCGGTCGCGAAACTGTTGCCGTCGCTGAAGAAATCGCATCCGGACAAGGGTGGCGTGTTGTTTCTCGAGGCGCTGCTCGAGAGCGATGCCGAAGTTGCCCTGACGCTGTATCAACGTGTCGCCGACGAATACCCGGAAAGCGCGTGGGCCGACGATGCACTCTATCGGCTTTCGCAGTACAGCTATGCCGTCGGTGCCTATCGCACGGCGCGCTCGTACACCGAACGCATCGCGAAGGAGCATCCGCGGTCACCCCTCCGTACCCGTGAACAGGGTACATCCGCGCCCGCGGCGGATGTCGCCGGCGCGGCAGCACCCGCTCGCGGCCAGGGGAAATCGGAAAACCCGGGGAAAACGCCGACGCGGGAGTCAATGCCAGAGAAAAAGACCTCGAATTCCTCGTCCGCGCCGCGGTCCGGCACCTATGCCGTGCAAGTCGGGGCCTTCGGCAGCAAGCCCGATGCACGGAAACTGGCCGATCAGCTGGCGGGCAAGGGCTATACCACCGTTCTCCGCGAGAAAACCGTCGCGGGGAAGACGGTCTTCGCCGTCTGGATCGGGGTGTTCCCGGATTCCACCCGCGCGGGTGAATACGCCCGCAAACTGAAGCAGCAGCAGAACATCGACGGTATCGTGGTACGACGCTGAGCGGGCTGACGGCCTGCCCCTTCTCATGATACCACATCCGATGACACCACACGGCAACGTAATTCTCGATGGTGGAGAACACGAAGAAATGAACGGAGTGACAAGCGGCGCCATGGGTATCGCTCCGGGCGATCGCCAGAGCTTTCAGCGACGCCACGGCATCATCGGGAAGAGCACCGAGATCCGTGAGGTCGTCGATACCATCATGCAAGTGGCTCCGACGGACATCACCGTGCTCGTGACGGGGGAAAGCGGCACGGGCAAGGAAGTGATCGCGAAGGCCATCCACCACGCCAGCAAACGCGCGGCACGAAAATTCATTCCCGTCAACTGCGGCGCCATCCCCGAGGGCATCCTCGAAAGCGAGTTGTTCGGTCACGAAAAGGGGGCGTTCACCGGAGCGGTGGATTCCCGCAAGGGGTATTTCGAGATCGCCGACGGCGGAACGATTTTTCTCGATGAGATCGGCGACACTCCGATTTCCACGCAGGTCAAGCTGCTTCGCGTGCTCGAGAGCGGCGAATTCATGCGCGTCGGGAGTTCCGAGCCGCGGGTGACCGACGTCCGCGTCATCGCCGCGACCAACAAGAATCTCGAGGAGGAAGTGCGCGCGCGGCGCTTCCGCCAGGATCTCTTTTTCCGTTTGCGCTCGGTCAACATCCGCATTCCGCCGCTCCGCAGCCGTCGCGGCGATATCCCCTTGCTGGTGGAGGAATTCCTCCGCGTCCTGGGCGAGAAAGACGGAGCGTCCCCGCGCAATGACATCCTGATCACCGACGACGCCATGGCAGCGTTGATGCGGCACAGCTGGCCGGGGAACGTGCGTGAGCTGCGCAATGTCATCGAAAGCATCACCGTGCTCGCGCGCGGCAACGTCGTCGATGCCCATGTCGTGGCGAAGTATCTCCGTTATACCGAGGAGACCGTCGACGACCGCTCCTTGCCGATCCCGTTCGGCAAGGCACCCGAACAGGCGGAGCGGGAGCTGCTGTTTCGTCTGCTGCTGGAGATCAAATCCGATATCAACGAACTGCGATCGATGATCGGCGATCTGCAGCATCGCACCCCGCTCTCGCTTCCTCCGGGGGACGGCAGGACGACCGGCACCGTGGATCTGGGCGAAATGACGTTGCGCGGGATGGAGGAGACGCTGATTTCCCACATGCTCGAGAAATTTCATGGAAACCGCCGGCTCGCGGCGGACGCACTGAATATCAGTGAGCGAACGCTCTACCGGAAAATCAAGGACTTCGGCCTGTGAAGATCAACTTGCGTTCACTTTGGATTATCTTGTATCTTTGTCCTGTATTCCTCTGCGCCGCCGCGCTCGGGGGTTGCGCCTACTCGTTCACGGGCGCCTCGGTGCCGGCGCATTGGAAAACCATCGCCATCCCGTTGTTCGACGACGAAAGTAATTTCGGCCAGCCCTCGTTGCGCGAGGATCTGACCAATCGACTGATACAGAAATTCCAGCAGGACAACACCCTGCAGCTGGCCGACCGACAGTCGGCGAACGTCGAATTGAGAGGTGTCATCATCTCCATCATCGCGGATCAACCCATCGCTGTCGCCCAGGGTGCGCAGGCCTCGAAACTGCAAATCACCCTGCGGACACGAGTCACACTGATCGACCACACGACCAACAAGGAAATCTGGAACAAGGAATTTACCGCCACGGGCGATTACGCGGCCGCGTCGGGTCCGGACGGCCGTCGGCAAGGACTCGAGACGGCCACGGAAAACATGACCGATGACCTCTTGCTGGAAACGGTCTCCGCGTGGTAATTTTGTTTTTCATTCACTCTCCGAGGTGAAACCTTTATTATGGAAGATTTTATACTGGGTGCATACGTATTCTCGCTGAGCATCCTGTTCTTGTTCGGATCACACGGCTTCGTGATGATCTACTACTACTTCAAGAACAAGGACAAGAAGCCCGTCGGGAAGACGACGCTGGACGACAAGCCCATGGTGACCGTCCAGCTCCCGGTGTACAACGAGTTGTATGTCGTGGAGCGGCTCATCGATGCCGTCTGCGCCCTCGATTATCCCAAGGACAGGCTCGAGATCCAGGTGCTCGATGATTCAACCGACGAGACCGTCGACGTCGTGGCCGCCATTGTTGCCGCACGGCGCGAGGACGGCTTCGACATCGTGCAGATTCGCCGTGAGAATCGTGTCGGCTTCAAGGCCGGGGCCCTCCGCTACGGGATGGATTTCGCCAAGGGCGAATTCCTCGCAATCTTCGACGCCGATTTTGTTCCCCGCCCCGGTTTCCTCAACGAGACGCTCCGGCACTTCACCAGCGAGCGGATCGGCATGGTCCAGACGCGGTGGGAACACCTCAACAACGAATTCTCCCTGCTCACCCGTGCGCAGGGCATCGCACTCGACGGTCATTTCGTGATCGAACAGCAGGTGCGCAACAAGTCCGGTTTCTTCATCAATTTCAACGGCACGGCCGGTGTGTGGCGCCGCTCGTGCATCGAGGACGCAGGCAACTGGGAAGCCGACACGCTGACCGAGGACCTCGACCTGAGCTATCGTGCCCAGCTCCGCGGATGGAGATTTGTCTATCTCAACGACGTGACCTCGCCGGCCGAGCTTCCCTCGGAAATCAATGCGCTCAAGTCACAGCAGTTCCGCTGGACGAAAGGCGCGATCGAAACCGCGCGGAAAATCCTCCCGCGCGTCTGGAAGGCGAAGCTGCCCTTCCGCGTCAAGATCCAATCCACGTTTCACCTGACCAACAATCTTGTTTTCCCGTTCATTCTTCTGACGGGCATTCTCAATGTGCCCCTGGTCTTCATCAAACACGCGGGCCGGCACGAGACCTTCTTCGCGTTCATGTCGGTGTTCGTCCTGGCCTTCGTCAGTTCCTTCCTCTTCTACCTGTACTCGCAGAAGGATGTGTATCTCGACTGGAAAAAGCGGATTTTTCTTTTTCCGCTCTTCATGTCGGGGAGCATGGGACTGTCGGTGAACAACTCGCGCGCGGTGATCGAGGGGCTGCTCAACCGGAAGAGTGCGTTCATCCGCACACCGAAATTCCGGATCGAGACGGAGAAGGACACGTGGAAGGACAAGAAGTACCGTGCCGCCAGCAGGAAAATCTCCCTTGCCGTGATTTTCGAACTTGTGCTTGCGCTGTACTGTCTCGTCGGCGTCGTGGCGTCGATCTGGTTTCTCGAAATCGCCGCGTTGCCGTTCCAGTTGCTCTTTTTCTGCGGCTTCGGTATCGTCGGGTTCCTCTCGATTCGCCATGCCATCAATCCCGGTGGCGCCTGACCCGTTCCGCGATCGCCGCATCGCGTGAAGACTTGACATCACGCCGAACATTTCTGATCTTGAATTCGCCACGGAGGCTCACGCCGATGTGGCGAATTCTTTTCCCTGCATCAAGCGACCGTACCGTCCATGTTCGATGATATCGCCGCCCTCGAGCGCCATCTGGCCGCCCATCCCGCCTCGCCGCTGTTCGCGCGCCTGGCGTCGCTGTATATCGAGGGCGATCGTCCCGCACAGGCGCTTAAACTCTGCCTGCAGGGACTTCGACGTCATCCGGATTATCCCACCGGCCTGCTGATGACCGCCCGCGCGCAGATCATGCTGCGGCAATACACCGACGCGCGGCAGACCCTGCAGCTTCTGCTTCGCATCCTTCCATCGAGCGGAGCCGCACGACAGCTGCTCACGCGCATGACCGAGCTGGAACTCGAGTATCCTCCCTACGCCGCATCGGCGGGCGCCGCTGTCGCGCGGCAGGATATGGCGAGGACATCCGTACCGGATCGGCGGCAGCAGTGGAGCCATCAGGACGACATTCTTCCCGGTATCGAACGGTTCGCACCCACGCGTCTGAAATCAGACGACCTCGTACCGACGGAGACCGATCGGCGCGATACGGCCGTGCTGGATATCGCCGCGCTCGCACTCCGTCTGGAAGGCGCGAAAATCCCTTCCCTGCCCGCGGAGAGCGAGATCATCGAGGAGGCGGGCGGCGACGGGACCATCGAGGCCGTCGATCTCGAGTCGCGGCCGGTTACGGAAACGCTGATCTCGATTTACGAGCAGCAAGGGCGGCTTCTCGAGGCACTGGATGGTTACGAGCGCCTCCGCGAGCTTTTCCCCGATCGTCAGGAGCATTTCGACGAGAAAGTGCGTGCGCTCCAGCAACGCATACAACGCGAGCAATCGCAATAATCCCGGAGTACCATCATGCCCACACCAAACCACAGCCTCTTGCTGGTGATCGACGTTCAGGGACGCCTGGCCGACTTGGTCTGGCGTGCGGACATCATCCAGAACAACATCCGCATCTTGCTCGAGGGGATGAACGTTCTGGACGTTCCCGTCGTGGCGACCGAGCAGTATCCCAAGGGACTCGGACCGACGGTGCCACCGATCGCCGCGCTGCTCGGTGACGCCGCGCCGATTGAAAAAAACACCTTCAGCTGCTGCGGGGAATTCGCGTTCGAAACGAAACTGGTGGAATTGCACAAAACGGAGATCATTGTCTGTGGCATCGAGACGCATGTGTGCGTGTATCAGACCGTGCGTGATTTGATCGGCCTCGGATATACCGTGCATCTCGTCACGGATGCGGTCTCGAGCAGGACCGAGGAGAATTGGAAACTGGGGGTCGAAGTCTGTACCGCGCTCGGTGCGAAACGCACCAGCACGGAGATGCTCCTGTTTGAAATGCTGGAACGTGCGGGGACGGACCAGTTCAAGGCGATCTCGAAGCTTGTGAAATAGGGGTGCGACCATCGCCGAGCATGGATGAAACAAAAGCGGGCGGTCGCATGCGCGACCGCCCGCTTTCGTTTCCAAACGAACGACTATTGTTTCGGGGAGAATTGCTCGTCCGCCACATCGACATTGTGAGTGTAGGACGTGATGGTCATCTTCATCGTCATGCCGGGATTCTCGACGGTCATCGCATGCGGCAACATGATGCCGTCGACGGGACGATAGTCACCCACGGTCGTCGTGCTGACCACCGGACCTTGCGGCGTCTCGCTGCTTTCCGATTTTCCGACAAGCAGATAATTCGAGGCATCGATATAGAGTTCATCGTTCCCGTGTTTCTTCTTGATGTCGAGCACGTAGACGACGGTGCCATTCATGTCCTTCTTGGCGGTGACGGTCGGGACAAAGCCGAGTTCCTTCCAGTACAGCAGGCCATTGAAGCGGTCCTCTTCGAGGGTTTGCGCGAGTTCGTCGCCGGTGATCTCCACGGTCTGCTGCATGGGCTGTCGCTGCCAGGCCTGCTCGCCGTTGACCCACTCCTCGACTTCCATGATCTGCGGGCCACCGCCCATGTCGACCGCGAAGGTCAGCAGCTGGTATCTTTTATTCGGAGCCTTGCCGATCTGCTTCATCGTCCCCTCCGCCGATGCGGGGCCAAACGACATGGTGACATTTCCTTCGGTGATGCGGGTCGTGGTTTTCTCCAGCACGGCCCGTCCGCCCATTGCCGTGATGTATTTCTCGAGCAGGGTGGGGCCGTCGATATCGACCGCATACGATGTGGTCGCGGCGACTGGATTCATGTCGGTGTCATACATGTGAACGTCGCCCAGGGCGGACAGCGGTTCGCGAATGACGCTCGCGTCACCGACCGCGAGCAGGGCGATGTTCTCGGGAGTGAAATACGTGCGTGCCGTGCGCTGCAGGTCGGCCGGCGTGAGCTTCATGATATTGGAGACGTATGTCCGGTAATAATCCTTGGGGAGGCCGTAGAGGTCGATGTTCTGGACCATGGTCGCCACCGTCGACGGGTTCTCCAGCCCCAGCAGGAAGCGTCCGGCGGCGTATTGTTTGTGCATGTCGAGCGTTTCTCCGTCCACTGCCTCGTTCCGCATGCGCTCCATTTCGAGCAGGATCTGTGTGAATGCCGAATCGGTGGCGATGCGGCGAACATCGGCCGATGCGGCCCAGACGCCCGCGCTGCGACGCGCTTCGAACGAACTGTATGCACCATAGGTGAATCCATGTTTCTCGCGGAGATTGGCGAAGAGGCGGCCGGAGAAGCCGCCCCCGATGATGGAATTCATCAGCGTGGCCGAGAGGTAATCCGCGTCACGGCGCTCGATGCCGGTGACCATGGCGGTGATGGACGTCTGCGACTGCGTCTTGCCGAGATCCACCAGATGCACCGTGCGTCCGTTGATCGGCCGTGGCTTCGGAAAGGTATTGGTGGGGAGCGTTCCCTTCTTCCACCTGCCGAAGTACTTTTTCACCACTGGAAGGATTTCCTTGGGTGTCACATCGCCGACGATCGCGAGCGAGGCATTGTTCGGGATGAAGTAGGTCTTGTGGAATTGCACCAGCGCCTCGCGCGTCGTGCGTTCCACATCCTCCTCCGTGCCGAAATTCGCGTACGGATGCGGCGCGTAGCCGACAGTGAGTTTCAGACGCTCCATCACCTCATCCGGACTGCGCTTGACCGTCTGGAGTCCGGAGAGAGACTGCTTTTTCAGCTTGTCGAGTTCCTCTTGCGGAAATGTCGGGTTGTACAGCGCATCGGTCATCAGAGTCAGCAGCTTGTCCATGTGCTTTTTCAATCCCGATCCGCTGACCGACATCTGGTCATCGGCCGCGGCGGCGCCGATACTCAGGCCGAGTTGATCCTCTTCCCGTGCGAACGCGAGCATGTCGCGAGTGGTGGTGCCTGAGGTCAGCAGGTCGGTTACCGCGTTGGCGATTCCGGATACCTCGCCGTCGTATTCCGATCCGGATTTCACCAGCAGGCGGAACGTGACGACCGGCTGGGCATGATTGGAGATGATGAAGACTTTCAGACCATTGTCGAGTGTCGTTTCATGAAATTCCGGAAACGAGACCTTCGGCGCGGGACCCGGCGCGGGTTTTTTCGACCGGTCGATTTGCGCGTGCGCCGATGCTCCGACGAAAAGCAGGAGCGCGAGCAGCGTGAAGAAACGAAGCGATTTCATTGTCTACATTCCTGTGTTTCGTGGAGAATCAGCTTTTTTTATCCATGACGACATACTTGATGACGTTCCGGCGTTCGGGCGCGAGATACGTTTTCGCGACGCGCTGGATATCCTCGCGCGTCACCGCCATGTAGCGCTCGAGTTCCTTGTTCACCCGGCCGGTTTCGCCGTAGAACAGGGATGACTGCGCCAGCCGCCGCAGCTTGCCGTCGAGCGAAAGAAGACTGCTGGTAAACTGCGCCTCGGTGGCATTGCGCACCTTGGCGAACTCCTCCTCGGTGATGCCTTCGCTGCGGACTTTCTCGATTTCATCGGCGATGGCGTTGGCGATGGCGTCGAATTCCACTCCCTGATTGGCGATGGCGATGAAGGCGAACATGCCGGCCTGATCGAGCGGCATGCCGAACGCCGAGGCCTGGATCGCGAGCTGCTCCTTGTCCACCACTCGCTGGTACAGACGCGAACTCTTGCCGTTGGAAAGCACGTCCGACAGCATCGATAATGCGTAGGCGTCGGGATTGCGGTAATCGACGGTGACGTAGGTTTCCAGATAGGCAGGCAGCGGCGTGACCTCTTCCTCGACAATCACGGTGCGCGCTTCCGTCTGCTCGGGAATGACTACCTCGCGCCGATCGGGATCCACGCCGCGGGGAATCGAGCCGAAATAATCCTGAATCCACTTTTTGGTCTGTCGTACGTCGAGATCACCGCCCACGACGAGGCAAGCGTTATTCGGCAGGTAATAGCGGTCGTGGAACTGGCGGAATTCCTCGATCGACGCGCTGTTGATGTCCTGCGCGATACCGATCGGCATCCATTCGTAGGGGGTGCCCTTGAAGGTGGTCTTGAAGAGATTGTCACCGATCGTTCCGTACGGACGGCCTTCGTAGCGCTGCTTGAGCTCCTCCTTGACGACCTTGCGCTGCGTTTCCACGCCGAGTGAGTCGATGACAAGATGCATCATGCGCTCGGACTCGATCCACAGCGCGAGTTCAAGCTGGTTGATGGGCACCTTGAAAAAATAATCGGTCTGGTCGAAGCTCGTCGATGCGTTGAGCTGGCCGCCCGCGGCGGTGACCAGCTTGTCGATTTGACCGCGATTGATGTTCTTGGTGCCTTCGAACATCAGATGTTCGAAGAAATGCGCGAAGCCGGTGCGGCCTTCGACCTCGTCCTTCGAGCCGATGCGGTAGAGCACGTACGTCATCGCGGTCGGTGCGGTGCGGTCGATATGCAGGATCACGGTCAGGCCGTTGTCGAGTTTGTATTCCTCGTACGTAATCGGCTTGAAGCTCTGTGCCTGCAGTCCGGCCGCCAGCATGAGCAGGACCGGAATGATCATCCATCGTTTCATGGAAAAACCTCAACGTGAATTATGGTGATTAGGAATCGTATCGTTCGTTGTGGAGAGATGCGGGAGTCGAGCTCGATGGCGCGATGCGCCGCGCGTTGATTCTCCAGGAGCAACATTGGATTCACCCATGGCGGCATCGGATTCACCCATGGCGGCATCGGATTCACCCGTGGGGTCATGAGGCATTTCGAAGGAGAGGGAGCGCGAGCAGTTCGCGGATTTCGTGTATGATATGGTCCGCAAGTCCGAGGTAGGTCCGATCGAGCGTGGTCTCCACGGCGACGCAGGTCATTCCCGCGTTCCGGGCCGATTCCAGGCCCAACGGGGCGTTTTCGACGACCACGCATTCCGCGGGTGAGAGCCCGAGATGATGCATCGGCGCCAGATAGGGATCGGGATGCGGTTTCGCGCGATGCACCTCGTCGCCGGTGATCAGAAAATCGAACAATGCGCGATGCTCCGCGCCAAGCGCGGTTTCCATGTTCTTCTTCGAGGAGGCTGTCACCAGCGCCGTGTGGAAACCGCGTGCGCGAAGCTCCGCGATGACCTCGAAGACATGCGGATAGTACGTCACTTTCACGATGGAGCGATAATACGCGCGCTTGCGCTCGATGAAGTCCGCATGTTCCTCGGGTGGAAGCGACACGCCCGCCTCGGCGAGAAAGGTAGGAAGAATCTCGCGCGACGCGCGTCCCTCATGCAGCAGCACGGAATGCTCGGACACACTGCCGCCGAGTTCCTGAAACAGCTTTTCCCAGGCCAGATAATGGTAGTGGAGCGTATCGGCGATGACGCCGTCGAGATCGAAGAATACCGCCTTGATCATGGGTCGCGAGGATGTGTCACAACATCGGCTACAGATTTATAATCTACGAAGAAAGGGAGGAAAAGTTGAGGGGAAAAGCAGGGAACAGGAACCGTCATTGCAGCATGGGCAGGAGCAACGCCAGAATGACCCAGGACTGGATGAGGGTGAGGAGGATGCCGGCGGCGGCGCCGGCGAGGACTTGCGAGAGGGTGTGGGCGCGTACCGTGACGCGGGCCCAGCCGAGCAGCGCGGCGAGGGGGAGGAGCCAGAGCAGCGTCCAGCCGAAGAGGGGGAAGAGGAACACGAGCGGTCCGGTGAGCCCCATCATGTGCGCACTGATCTTCCAGCGCAGGTTGATGGCACCGAGGATCAGCGTGTTGACCAGAAAGCACCACATCAGGCCCCAGACGAATACCGAGGCATTGAGGTAGTGCAGGATCAACAGTCCCGCGAAGGAAATCCCCACGCTGACGGCATACGGCTTCGTGCGCTGCAGCCGTTCGGGCACATCGTACGCGGTGACTTCCTCACGTTTGCGGAGCGACAAGACGTACAGCATCTGCAATCCCCCCGCACAGAGGGTGGCCACGATCCAGACCACGACCTGGTGGAAGGTGCTGCCGTGTTCGTAGGCGAGGACCAGCACGGCGAACACCGCGGCCGCGATCGTGGGCGGAATGAGTGCGATGGAAATGTGATGCGCGACGCGTGTTTGCCTGGATTCCATACTCCAAAATACAACGCATCATGGCGGATTCCGCTTCGGGATCGATGCATTGGCATTGAAAGTCTGAAACGATTTCGGTACTATTCCTCCGATAATCCAACCGCAGCAGGTCATTGCCATGCCCCGAGCCCTCGCCCTTCCCCGCGTCGTCGTGTTCCTTTTCATGGTTCCGTTCTTCCCCGGATGGTCGTTCGGCCAGACGGCGGTGTTCGATCCCTTCCCGACCTTCGACCGGGGCAGCGTGTCCCTGCGCGTCTCGATGCGGGGACAGATGGGCGTTGCGCCGCAAAGCACCGGGCATGGGATGTTTTGGCCGGGTAACGGAATATCGGATCCGAAAACCCGAGGACTGATGTTCTCGTCGACGCCCGTGCTCGTGGGCCGGGTGCGCGACACGCTGCGCGTTTCCGCGAGCTTCTATCGCGACACCTTCGTGCCGGGACCGATTCTTGGCGGCAAGCCGGTGGTGGATCCCACCGATCCGTTTTTTCGCGCCTATCGCATCAGCTGGATGAATGAGGGCGAGGTCGATTACGCCGAATGGCCGGCGAGCATGGGGGCGCCGGTGGATGACGGCAATGTCCCGTATTTCTATGGCGCGTCGCAGATGTTCTGGGTGATGAACGATCTCGACCCCGTGGCCGCGCACGCGCACAACGGCTGCGCGCCGATGGGACTCGAGATGCGCTGTCTGCTCTACGCACCCTGGCCGGGCGACGCGCGGGATCAGACGCTGATGCTGCAGGTGACGTATATCAACAAGGGACAGGACAGCATTCGCGACGCATACGCCGGGTATTTCGCCGACGCGGATCTGCGGGACGGATTGAACGATCTTCCCGGCAGTGACTCCACCCGCGCGATGGTGTATGTCTATCAAGGAAGCGTCCTGCCACGCGAGGAGGGCATGCCCGCGGCATTTGGTATCGCGATGCCGCAGACGCCGGCCGTGACGGCCCCGGGGGATAGTGCCCGGTGGTTTTCGGGATGGAAATCCGGCATGCGGAATATTCCCGTGACGGCGGCCGTCGCACCGTTCAAACAGCAGACGACGCCGTTGAGCGAGCCGGTGCTGGGACGTGACGACACGCGGCAATGGCTGGCACTCATGCAGGGGAAGGGCCGTGAGACCGACGCGCTGAATCCACGCACGGGCGAACCGTCGCGCTTCTGGTATTCGGGTGACCCGGTGACGCGCGACGGTTGGCTGCCGGCGGATGGCATCCGCGTTTCCGATGGTGCGAGTTTTGCGCAGGACGCGGCCGATCAGAAGCTGCTGATTTCGGCCGGACCCTTCGATCTTGCGCCCGGTGACACGCAACAAGTGACGTATGCCTTCATCGCGACACGTGGCGCTACACCGGAAGCGGCGGTGCGGGATCTTCGCGACCGCGCGGATTTCCTGCACGCGGATTTTCGGGGCGAACCCACGGCCACGGCTTATCGCGGCGCATTCGTGCGCGTCCCGAGCCGCGAGAGTGCGCCGGCGGACATCGAGGTCGTGGCGCGCATGGCCGGAGTGCCGGTGGACCTGCGTGCGGAGGTCCGTGACAATAACGGCACGGTTCTCGCCGACACGCAGCTTGATCGCTACACATCGGAGGATGCGTGGGTGTATCGGAAGACCGTGGCACTCGCACCGCGACAGGATGGTGTGAACGTATCCTTTGTCGCGGAATGGAATGGGAGAACGGTGCGGATTCCCGGCCGCGTGTCGGTTCCACTTGGTGGGAGCATCGACCTCGATGGCATCGCGCTGCTCGAGGAAGGCGATGGAAACGGACGTGTCGCTCCGGAGGATGATGCGAAATGGTTTCCCCGTTTCGTCAGCAACGCGGATTTTCCCTATGACATCCTTGCGCAATCGCATTTCCTCCCGCCGGGACAGGACCTCCGGATTCCCGGCTTCTCGCCACGGTCAGTGTTTCCTTCCGCTGAACGGGCCTGGTCGCCGGAACATGGATATGCGACGCTGTATGCCGATTCCCTCGCGTTCGGCAGGGACAGCGTGCTCGTTCGGTACGATGTGTATGATGCCGGCCGCAATGTCTGGTGGGAACGGAACCATTGGGTAGCGGTCGACAGCACCGCGGGGGAATGGTATGATGTCCTGATGACGCAAATCCGCGGATCCTCCGACGAGCGGCCGGGCGTCCGCCTGCTGGATCTGGCGGCGTTGCAAGACAAATGGTACGTCGCGTCCATCGGTGGCGGAGCGCTCGACCGTCAACTGACGTTGCACGATTCGGCGAGCGGCATTCCATATTTCACCGGGTATGGTCTGGATGTCTTTCGCGGTCCGGCGCCCGTGGTTGACGGATTCCGCGTCGTGCGCGGGACCATCACGCAGGAAGGGAAGGGAGAAAATCCGGTATCGGATGCGGATCTCTTCATCTTCAATCCGCGACATGTACTGTTGGCACGGAGCAGGAAATCCACGGGTAATGCGATGGTCTCCCGGCCGGTTCCCATGCCGCTGACGGAATGGACCTCCCTGGTGATCGATCTCCCCGAGGCAGGCGCCCTGCGTGCGGAGGTCTATACCCTGATCGGTCGCCGCGTCGCGGTGCTGCGTGACGAGACGCTCCCCGCCGGCCGGCATTTGTTGGTGTGGGATGGACATTGGTCCGATGGGCGCATGGCCGAAACCGGAACCTACCTTCTGCGTGTCGTTGCGCGCGGGTCGGAAGTGACGCGGAAAATCATGGTCGTTCGATAACCGGTGGAAGTTCGGTGTCCCGGGCGATCAATTCCGCTCTGACGTGCCGCGAGCGTTCGGCTCTCCCTCGTTCGCCCAGCGCATGATGGTCGCGACGTCCTCGGGACGCAGCGCCGCGTCGCCATGTACCAAAAGGTACGAGGGAAGCGGCATGGAACCATCCTCGAGCACCTCGAGGATTTCCTGCTTCATGTGATAGCGCTTCTGCGCGTCGAGCGACTCCCATTCTGAAAAATTGAGATGCGCGCGGCCTTCGTTCACATGCCCCGATACCAACCAGCCCATGGGATTGACGTAGCTGTACCACGGCCACGTTGTTTCGTTGGAATGGCAGTCGTAGCACGCGCGGCGGAGCACCGCCTTCACCTCGGGCGGCGCCGCGATTTCGGCGCGGACGGGGGGATTCGACCGGTCGGGTTGAAAGAACTGGATCACGACGAACACGCCGGCCAGCAGCAGCAACACGACACGCAGGGCCCGTTTCATTGTTCCTCCAGCACGCTATTGTCCTTCACCTCGAGAATGCCGTCCTCCGCCCGCAGGTGCACAGGTCCGCGGCAGGTGACGTTCGCGCCGAAGCGGACATCACCCTCGATGCGCAGTGACGCGCAATCGATCAGCGACGGCGCTCCGTGCGGGAAGCGCTCTTCGAGCTGCGAGACAAAACGGTAGTACCGCGTGTCGAGCGTCACGTCGAGATGCGGCAGCGCGCGGGCGGGATTGGGCACGACGCGGAAATCCTCCGTCAGCACGTAGGCGTCGGACCAGACGGCCAGAAGGTCGTCGGTGGTTTTCACCGGCGCGAAGCGGCCGCGGGGCACGCGCAGCGCGGCCGCGCGGTCGAACAGCGAGATGGCCGCGCCCATGGCCGTTTCGAGCTGATACACCGCGGGCGAGGACGGATCCCGCGGATCGAGCGTTTTGGCGTTGCGGATCAACGGAAGCGGGAGGATGCCGTCATACCGGTCGAGCGTTTCCCGCAGCGAGGGGAGATGCACCCACAGGCTGTTGGTGTTGAAATACCGGTACAGCGAGATGTTCTGGAATTCGTCGCGCTCCTCTTCGGGACACTGCGCCGACTCGCGCAGCGTCAGCCGTCCGTCCTTGAGCCGCGCGAGATGTCCGCCCTTGCGATCGGCGGGCGTGCGGTCGGCCACTTCCATCATGAACGGCAGCCGCTCCTTCGCGAAATAGCCGAGGATCTCCAGGTCCATCACCGCGCCGAGGTTGTCGGCGTTGCTGATAAACGCGTATTCATATCCGTTGTCCAGGAGCCGATCCAGCAGTCCCGACGTCACCAGCGCCGTGTAGATATCGCCGTGGCCCGGGGGACACCATTCGAGGTCGGGATGCGCTTCCGACACCGCCGTCGAGAAGTCCGCGGCCAGCACCTTCGGCACGCGATGCTGCAGGAAGTCGAAGGGCAGGCCAGTAGCGATCCCGGGATATGCCGCGAGCGCTTCCAGGCTGTCGGGGCGTGTGTGCTCGCTGTTCATCAACAGCAGCGGTACCGGGTGGCCGTCGCGTCCGTGCAGATGTTCGATCTGCCGGGCGATGATGTCGATGAAGCGTTGGCCGTCCTTGACCGGAATCAGGCTTTTCGCCTGCTCGAGGCCCATGCTCGTGCCCAGTCCGCCATTGAGCTTGATCACCACCGCGCGTCCGAGGGCGCCCTTGCCCTGCTCCCCGTACCCGCTGAGTTCCTCCGCGTCGGGCACGGCGTCGACCGGATCGATCTGCGAACGGCTGATGGCACCCGTCGAGCCGCTGAGCAATTGCAGGAAGTTGCGCTTGAACATCCCCGTGACCAGCGGATGGCTGCCCGCCGCGCGCAGCTTCTCCTCGAACGGACGAAAGGCGGAAAGGATGTCTCCGGTGTATTCGGACATGGCGCGACTCAGGCGTTGTTCACAATGACGCGGAGACTTTCACGGTTTGCCTCGATCGTGCGTGCGATGTCCTCCTCGTCGTGAGCCATGGAGAGGAACGCGGCCTCGAACTGTGATGGCGCGAGATAGATCCCGCGGTGCAGCATTTCGGAAAAGTAACTCCCGTATATCCCGGTATCGCAGGTCTTTGCATCATCCCAGTTGGTGACGGGTCGATCGGTGAAGAAGAGAGTGAACATCGAACCCACCCGGTTGCTCACGTACGGAAGGCCGAGGTCGTCGAGGTTTTTTTGAATCCCATCGACAAGCGAGGCCGCGCGGGCATCCAGTGTCGCATAGAGTGCGGGATCCTCGCCGAGGATGCGAAGTGTTTCCAGACCCGCCGTCATCGCCAGCGGGTTGCCCGAGAGCGTTCCCGCCTGATACATCGGCCCGGCGGGCGCGACCATTTCCATGATGTCGCGACGGCCGCCATAGGCGCCGACGGGAAGCCCGCCACCGATGATCTTGCCGAGCGTGGTCAGGTCGGGCGTGATGCCGAAGAGCTGCTGGGCGCCACCCGGGGACACGCGGAAGCCGGTCATCACCTCGTCGAAGACGAGCAGGATGCCTTCACGGGTACAGAGGGCACGCAATCCTTCGAGAAAGCCCTCGGCGGCGGGCACGCAGCCCATGTTGCCAACCACGGGTTCGAGGATCACGCAGGCGATCCGGTCTGGAAATGCCTGCACCAATGCCTCGACGGACTCGAGATCATTGTATCGTGCGGTGAGCGTGTCGCCGGCCGTGGCTGGTGTCACACCCGGGGAATCGGGGAGTCCCAGCGTGGCGACGCCCGAGCCGGCCTTGATCAGGAAGGAATCAGCGTGTCCATGGTAGCAGCCTTCGAACTTCAGGATTTTCTCGCGACGGGTAAATGCACGGGCAAGACGGATGGCCGACAGTGTCGCCTCGGTGCCTGAATTGACCATGCGCACCATTTCGATGCTCGGTATCATCTCGACGATTTTTTTCGCGAGCAGATTTTCCAGTTCCGTCGGGGCGCCGAAACTCGTGGCCTTGTCCAGCTGCGCATGGAGCGCCGCGACGACCCTAGGGTGGGAATGGCCGAGAATAAAGGGACCCCAGCTGCCAATGTAATCAATGTATTCGTTGCCGTCGACATCACGGAGTTTCGAACCAGCGGCCGAGTCCATGAAGACGGGTTGTCCACCCACGGCGCGGAAGGCGCGGACGGGCGAGTTGACTCCGCCTGGTAGAAGGGTCAGAGCTTCGGTGAAGAGCGTGTTGCTTCTGTTCATGCGTTATTGTTTTCTGGGTAGAGATCTTCTTTCATGACCATCACATCGCCTTGCAATGCGGTGACAATATTGCGCAGCGAGTTCATTTCCTTCTGAAACTGGCGAAGCGTCTCCCGCAATTCCGTGAGTTCGCTTCGCAGGGAACCACCGGTGTCAACGGGTTGACCGGGATCCTGCGCCGCGTCGTCGTATTCGTGGAATAGATGACGGTAGCGTGTTTCCTTCTGGCCCGCGACTCGCGGGGACTCTTCGATGTACGGGACCTCGCGCTGCAGCAGGCTGTCGATGGTCTGCTGCGCGGCTTCCATGCCGGGGAAATTGAACTGACGGCCCGCGCGCGCGCGGATTTCTCCGGTGGTTTGTGGCCCACGCAGCATGAGGATGCTCATGGCCGTGGCTTGGGCAGGGGACAGCCCGAGTCCGTTCTGTCCGGCGCGATGCATGTATTTGAGTACACGCCCCGTGCCGGATGCGAACGCGACCAGCCCCTTGCCGCGGAGGAGGGTCAGCGCGTCCTCGACCGTATCCTCGTCATACTCGACAATCGGATCGCGGCTGTTTTTCTGATTGCAGGCGTTGGTCAGCGCGTTGAGTGTCATCGGGTAGTATTCCGGAGTCGCCTGGCTTTTTTCAATGAGCGCGCCAAGCACGCGGACTTCCTCGGGGGTAAGGATGGGAAGCGGTTGGGACATGGAGACCTCGGTTATTTCAACAGCTTCGCGGCTTCTTTGGCGAAATAGGTGAGCATCATGTCGGCACCCGCCCGCTTGATGCCGACGAGCGATTCCATCATCACGCGATCGTGGTCGATCCAACCGTTGCGCGCGCCGGCCTTGATCATCGCATACTCGCCACTGACCTGATAGGCCGCGGTGGGCATGCCGAATTCGTCTTTCACACGGCGGATGATGTCGAGATACGGACCGGCCGGCTTCACCATCACGATGTCGGCGCCTTCCTCGATGTCGATGGCGACCTCGCGGATGGCCTCGTTGCTGTTGGCCGGATCCATTTGATGCGAACGGCGGTCGCCGAAGGCCGGGGCGGAATCCGCCGCGTCGCGGAAGGGACCGTAGTAGCCGGAAGAGTACTTCGCGGCATAGGACATGATCGGAAGAGTGGTGAACCCGTGATCGTCGAGCGTGGCGCGGATCACCGCGATGCGGCCGTCCATCATGTCCGATGGCGCGACCATGTCGGCGCCCGCTTCCGCGTGCGAAAGGGCTTCCTTCGCGAGCAGTTCGAGCGTGGCGTCATTGACGATTTCCTCGCCGCGCACGATGCCGCAGTGGCCGTGCGAGGTATACTCGCACATGCATACGTCGGTGATTACCACCAGCTGTGGCACGGCTTTCTTGATCTTGCGCACGGCTTCCTGGACAACGCCATGCGCGTCCCAGGCCTCGGAGCCGATTTCATCCTTGTGCTTCGGGATACCGAACAGTATCACGGCAGGAATGCCGAGTTTGAACACCTCGCGACATTCCTTCACCGCCTCGTCGACGGAGAGATTGAAGACGCCCGGCATGGATTTCACTTCCTTGCGGATGCCCGTGCCGGGCACGACAAACAACGGGTAAATGAAATCCTTGGGCGTGAGCACGGTCTCGCGCACCATCGAGCGTAATCCCTCGGTCATGCGCGTGCGCCGTGTACGAATGAATTCAGTGTACGGGGTGAAAATGGATTCGCCGGTCTGCATGGGTATCACTGATTTTGGTGAACGGAAGAGCTCGTATCAATCAAAAGTACGCTTCCCCGCGCAAAGGGGAAAGGGCAGGACGGGTTTTTCCCCCGAACGCATTCCCGCATGCACTTGCATCAACGAGGCGGTATGAATAATCTACATACCAGAGGTTCACATGGCGAAAAAAAAATAGCCATCACGGTGAGTCCGTCACTGCTTGCACGTCTCGATTCCGTCGTGGCGGAGGGCGGCGACCCCAGTCGCAGCCAGGCGGTGGAGGCCGCGATCGAGGAAAAACTCCGGCGTCTCGATCGCACCCGCCTCGCGCGGGAATGCGCGAAGCTCGATCCGGAATTCGAAAAGGCCCTCGCCGAGGAGGGCATGGGACTGGAGCGTGAGGAATGGCCCGAATACTGAGAGGGGAGATACGGTGGGCGGATCTTGATCCGGTGCGTGGACAGGAGCAGGCGGGAAAACGTCCGGTACTCATCCTGAGCCAGGATGTGTTCAACGAACGTTCGGGCACCGTGATCGCGATGGCGATCACGAGTCAGGAAGGACGTGCCGGCTTCCTGCTGACGCTCAGATTGGAGGACCAGACGCTGCCGAAAACCTCCTGGGGCAAGATCAGCCAGGTTCGCACGCTGTCCGTCGAACGCATCGGCCGCCGCCTGGGACGCGTGTCTCCGGAGCAGATGGCGCTCATTGTCGAAGGGTTGAATGAAATCATCGACGGGTGATCAGGCGACGATGCGATCCACCACGCCGTGGGCGGATTTCACGCAGTCGCCGACGGAAATTCCTCCGCGGTAGTTCGCGCAGAAATGCAGACCGGGATGCGCGGCCTCGACCGCGTCGACCGCTGCCATGCGTGCGAGGTGCCCGTGCACATATTGCGGAATGGCATGCTTCCAACTAGTGACATGGATGAAATCGGGTGTCATCGGCGTACCCAGCAGGGCGTGCTGTTCGGCGAGCGCTGTCTGCGCAATATCATCATCGGATTTCAGCGCCTCTTCGGGCTGCCGCATGCCACCGATGAAGGTGGTCAGATGCACGCGTCCCGCGGGAGCGCGTTCGCGGAAAATGGTGCTGGAGAAAATCGTTCCGAGTATGCGGCGCTTCTCCACCTTCGGGATCAGGAAACCGAAACCATCGAGCGGATGCATGTCGGCGGTCGGGGTAAAGCCGGTGATGACTTCCGCGACGGGTGGGTAGGGAATTTCGGAGAGGACTGTCCCTAATTCGGGGGCCACGTCCCTCGCCAGCGCCGCCGCCGCTTCCGCCGGCGTCGCGATGATCACATCGCGCGCGGTGACGGTGTGCTCGGATCCATCGTGGACAAAGCGTACCGCGAAGCGCGCGTCGCCGGCCGTGCCGTCGCCGGCCGTGCCGTTGTCAGGATCCGCCGTTGCCGGGGTGACGGCGTGCACGTCGACGCCGTGGCGCTTGTCGGTGATGGTGTTCGCCAGGGCATCGGTGAGGGTCTGCATGCCGTCGAGAAAGGAGAACATGCGGGCGGACTGTTTGCTTTCCTCGTTGCGTTTTTTCCGCTCGCGCGCACCCTTGATCGTACCCTTGATGAGACTGCCGTATTTCTGTTCGAGTTCATACAGCTTGGGAAACGCGGCGCGTACGCTCAGCAACTCGGGGTCGCCGGCGTACACACCCGCGACAAACGGATTGATGGCGTAGTCGAGGAATTCGCGTCCCAACCGGCGACGAACGAATTCCGCCACGGTCTCCTGCGCATCCGGCGGCGCGGCCGGAATGAATGGTTCGCGAAAGAGCCCGAGCTTGGTTCCGGTCGAGAACAGTTTCGTCGTGAAAAATGCCGGTGGCGACATCGGCAGGGGGGTGAGCCGGCCGTCGCGGAGGATGTAGCGGTTTTTCGATGCGTCCGAGGCATAGAGCTTCCGGTCCTCCACGCCGGCATCGACGATGAGTTGGGTGAGGAGCGGATTGGTTTCGAGCGTGGAGTTGGGTCCCGCCTCGATCAGCCACGCGTCGTCGCGTGCGCTGCGGATCGCTCCGCCGAAGCGCGCGGCCTTCTCCAGCAAGAGCACGCGCCGCCCGCGCCGCTGCAGGATGAATGCGCAGGTCAGACCGGAAATCCCCGCGCCGAGAACGATGGTGTCGTAGTTTTTCTGATTCATGTGCGTGGTGTGTGCTTCATTCGCTCAGTGAATGCTGTTCGATCGCAACCACATTGGCTGTTGACGTTGGCTGTTGGAATCGCGTTCGACGTGATGAGAGGAGGAATTGCCAACGGCCAAATGCCAATGTCGTGAATTCGGAGATTTCCGTTCGTCGTCGCGATCCGGTCCGGTGCATTATTTCACGCCTTCGCGGAGCATGCGGACGCGGTCCATGCGGCGCACGATCTGTCCCGCCAATGCGGAAATATATTTTTCCGAGGAATTCAACGCGGGCATGACATGGAAATACTCGATACCCGCGTGGATGGCGTCCTCGCGCAGGTCGATGCCGAGTTCGTGCAACGTCTCGATGTGATCGGTGACGAAGGCGATCGGGATCACCAGCAGATCGCGCACGCCCGCGGCGGCGAGTTCCTTCGTCTTCGTCACCGTATCGGGTGTCAGCCATGTTGCCGGACCCACCTTGCTCTGGAAGCTGAGATGGTACGGCAGGCCGTCCGTTCGCCGGCGCATGACCTCCTCCATCGTCGCGCGGATCTGGAAGGAATAGGGATCGCCCTGTTCGACGAGCTTGACCGGTGTGCCATGGGCGCTGAACAGCAGCGTCACCCCGGCACGCCGCTCCTCGGGAAACAGACGCATGCCTTCGTCAATGCGTTCGTTGATCGCGTCGACGAAGCCGTCTTCAAGCGGATAGGCCTTCACGCTCTGTACCTTGAACACGCGGTTGCCATGCGCGCGGTGCAGGTCGCGCCAGGTCTTGAAACAGGACCCCGTGGTCGTTTTTGAATAATGCGGGTAGAGCGGCATGAGAAAGACATTCGTGTAGCCGTCCTTCTTCAGCGCGTCCATCGCTTCCGCGATGAAGGGGTGCCAGTAACTGAATCCGACCTCCACCCGCACACGCACGGCGGAACCGTACCGCGCCGCGAGCGTCCGCTCGAGCGCGGCGGCTTGCGCGCGTGACAGCTCGGCGATGGGCGACTTGCCGCCGATCATCGCGTAATTCTTCTTGACGATCTCGGCCCGTTTCTTCGCGATGAATTTCGCCAGCGGCGCGCGCGCGAATTCCATCGGACCGAAGGAAATGATTTCCCGGTCCAGGAACAGGTTCTGCAGAAACGGCCGCACCGCGTCCAGCGACGTCGGTCCGCCCATGTTGAGAAGGATGACTCCGAGGTTGTCCATGCTGCTGCTACACCGTCTTGCTGAACACGGGTTTCTCCATCTGCGCGGGCAGATACGAGTCGAAGGCCATGGCGGCGTTGCGGATGACGAGAATGCCCATGCCGTTGACGGTGATATGGTCATCGGTGATCGAGACCAGATTGTCGTCGACGAGTTCTCGCAGGCGTGCGTACGCGTCGGGGAAATAGTCGTCGAAGACGATGTTCCACTTCCGCTCGATCGCGCGCTTGTCGATGGCGAAATCGCACATCAGCGTCATGATCACATCGCGGCGCAGCAGGTCGTCATCGGAGAGACGGTAGCCGACGTGCGTGGCGAGCCGGCCCGCGTCGAGGGCCTCGTAATATTCAGGCAGGGTCTTCACGTTTTGCGCATACATCCGATCGAATTGTCCGATACTCGTGATGCCGAAGCCGTAGAGGTCCGCGCCCGCATGGGTGGTGTAGCCCTGGAAATTGCGGTACAGCGTGCCGTTCCGCTGCGCGACGGCGAGTTCGTTGTCGGGTTTGGCGAAGTGGTCCATCCCGACGTACACGTATCCCGCCGCGTTGAGCATCTCGATGGTGCGGACGGAAATGCGCAGCTTCTCTTCGGGTGTCGGTAGGTCCTCGGCGCGGATCAGCGCCATATGCTTCTTCAGCCAGGGCACATGCGCGTAATTGAACACCGCGATGCGGTCGGGATCGATGTCGATGATGCGCGTGAGCGTGTCTTCGAAGGTTTCCATCGTCTGATGCGGAAGGCCGTAGATCAGGTCGAGGTTGACACTGTCGAAGCCGACCTCGTGCGCCCAGTCCAGCACCTGACGTGTCATGCCCTCGGGCTGGATGCGGTTGACGGCTTGCTGCACCTTCGGATTGAAATCCTGCACGCCCATGGAGATACGGTTGAAGCCGCCTTCCTTGAGCGCGACGAGATGGTCGCGCGTCATCTCACGCGGATCGATTTCCACCCCCGCCTCGATGTTCGCGGCGAAGGGAAACAGCTGCTGGGTGTAGCCGGCGAGCTCGCGGATTTCATCCGGATGCAGGTAGGTCGGCGTGCCGCCACCCCAGGCGATCTGCACGACCTCGCGGTCCGCGCGGATCATCGGACGGATCAGATCGAGCTCCTTCTTCACATACTGCACGTAGGTGTTGATTTTCTTGCGGTCGCGCGTGATCATCATGTTGCAGCCGCAGAAATAACACAGCGTATCGCAGAAGGGGATGTGGAAATACAGCGACAATGGCGGAGGCGAATCCGCCGCGTTGGTGCGGTGGATTTCCTCGACGTACCGCGCCGTGGTAAAATCCGGAGTGAACACCGGCGCGGTGGGATAACTGGTGTAGCGGGGACCCGGTCGCGAATATTTCTGCAGCAGCGCGGTGTCGATGCGATCGAATTGTCGGATGGCCGTACTCATGGGTTTCCTTTCCTTGATATCGGAGTTCTCAGTCCTGTTCTTCGTTTCTCAATTCGACGGAGAGTTCCTTGACGGCGTCGATCATGGCCTTGGCATGGGGCACCGGGACGGTAGGCAGAATGCCGTGTCCGAGGTTGAAAATGTGTCCGGGGTGGTTGCCAAAATATTCAAGAATGCGGCGCACCTCGGCGCGAATGGCCTCGGGACTGCTGTACAGCGCCACCGGATCCATATTTCCCTGCAATGCGACATGATTGCCCACCGCCGCGCGCACTTCCCCGATGTCCACGGTCCAGTCGAGTCCCAACACATCGGCGCCGCTGTCGGCCATTTCCGGGAAACAGGCATTCGCGCCCTTCGCGAAGAGGATGACCGGCACGCTGCTGTTGGCCTTCACATGCTCGATGATCTGCATCATGTAGGGGAGGGAGAATTCGAGGAAGGCGTCCTTGCTCATCGCGCCCGCCCAGGTGTCGAAGATCTGGACGATGTCGGCACCCGCCTGTGTCTGGCGCACGAGGTATTCACCGACCACGCCGGCGAGCTTGCCGAGCAGCGTGTGCAACAGCGCGGGGTTGTCGTACATCATGGTCTTGATGGTCTCGAAGTTTTTCGATCCGCCGCCCTCGATCGCGTACGAGGCCAGCGTCCACGGCGCACCGGCGAAGCCGATGAGCGGCACGCGGCCGGCCAGTTGCGTTTTCGTGAGTGCGAGAGCGTCATAAACATACCGCAGGCGGTCGGCCGCGCCGTCGACGGCGAGCGTCGCAACGGCCTCCGCGGTGCGCAGGGGCCGCGGGAAGCGCGGGCCGCCCTTGCCTTCCTCGACGATCAGCTCCATGCCCATGGCTTCGGGCACAACGAGAATATCCGAGAAAATGATGGCCGCATCGACGCCGACGATATCCACCGGCTGTATCGTCACCTCGGCCGCGAGTTCCGGCGTCCTGCACAGCGTGAGGAAATCGGTCTGGGCGCGCACGGCACGATATTCGGGCAGGTAGCGTCCCGCCTGGCGCATCATCCACACCGGTGTGCGTTCGGTCGCCTCGCGCCGGGCCGCGCGGAGGAGCAGGTCATTCTGGAGTTTCGTCATGGTTTTTCTTTTTTATTCATGTTGATCTGGAAATTCCTGTTCGCGCTCGTGGCGCAGAAGGTTCTTGGCGCAGAAGGTTCTTGGCGCAGAAGGTTCTTGGCGCAGAAAACGCAGGTGGCGCATTCTTCGCGCTGCAAGCGCGAAACATCATAGCCCAGGGCTTCAGCCCTGGGGAAGGCGCCTCGCGAAACGTCCATTCCGCCCTGCAAGGGCGGCACCGTTCCGTGCTCCGAACGCGGGCTACGATGTCGCACCCCTTCGGGGTGCCGGTCCGAGCATTTCCCACGCGACGACCGCGTCCGCCAGGGCTTCCGCGGTCTGTGTCGGGGGAATGATGTCGACATGCAGTCCGCGGGTGTTCGCTTCCGCCGCCGTGGTGTCGCCGATAACGGCGATGATGGAGGCGGGTCGCTCCGTGGCGCCCAGCAGGTCGGTGTATTGCCGCACGGCGGAGGGAGAGAAAAACGCCGCGCAGTCGTAGGCGCCGCGGCCCGCGGCTTCCCGGAGGCGGACCGCATCGGCATCGGATGGACCGAGCGTGCGGTACACGACCAGCGCGTCCACCGTGCCACCGCGTTCGCGGATGCCGTCGCCGGTTTCTTCGCGCGCGAGATTGCCGCAGGCATGCAGAAAGCGCCGATCGGTGACGTCGGGGAGTTCGGCCGCCATGGTCGCGCCATAGGATGAAGAGGGGAGGGCCTGCACGGAAAAGCCCTCCTGACGCGCGAGCGCGGCGGTTTTCGGTCCGACCACGAACACGGGGGGAAGCAGTTCGGGTGCGATGGATGCGGCGCGTAGCAGCGCGGCGAACCCGCGCACGCCGTTCATACTCGTGAGCAGCACGCCGTCGTACCGCGGCAACGCGGCGAGGACCGCACGAGCGTCGTCGTGCATGCCGACCACCTCGATGCGGATCAGCGGAATGTGCAGCACGGAAATATCCGCGGCATGCAGGATCGCGGCAAAGGCGGGCGAAGCGGCGGGTCGCGTGTCGAGTACGGTATGGATGCGTCGCGACACGGTCAGGCCGTCGCGCCGCGAATGTCGTCGAGAATCTCCCGCGCGCCGTTGGCCAGCAACTTCTCGGCGAGACGGACACCCAGATCCGCCGCGCGGGTGAAATCCGTCGTGGTGCCGCGCGTGTCGAGGCGGATCGTGCCGTCGATCGATGCGACCATTGCGTCCAGTGTCAGCCGCGAACCGATGCGCCGCGCATAGGCGCCGATGGGAATCTGACAGCCGCCCTCGAGCGTGCGCAGCAGCGCGCGCTCGGCACGTGCGGCGGCGGCGGTTTCGTCGTCGTTGAGCGCCGCGACGTAGGTCGCGGTTTCCCTGTCGTCTTCACGGATCTCGATGCCCAGCGCGCCCTGGCCCACCGCGGGCAGAATGAGACTGGCCGGGATCACCTGCGCGATGCGATGCTCCCAGCCCAGGCGCTTGACGCCAGCGTAGGCGAGCATCATGCCGTCCCACGCGGATGCGTCCAATTTCTGCATGCGCGTATTGAGATTGCCGCGGATGTCGACGATCTCGAGGTCGGGCCGCAGATGCCGGAGCTGCGCGGTGCGGCGCAGACTGCCGGTCGCGATCACCGCTCCCTCGGGCAGGTCGGCCAAGGATTTCCATCGCGTCGAGATCAGCACATCGTTGACATCCTCGCGCGCGCTGATCGCCGCGATGGTCAGTCCCGCCGGGGTTTCGGTCGGCAGGTCCTTGAGGCTGTGCACGGCAATGTCCACCGTTCGCTTCAGCAGCGCGTTTTCGATTTCCCGGGTAAAAAGACCCTTGTCTCCGATTTTCGACAGTGACTGGTCGAGAATCTTGTCGCCCTTGGTCTTGATGATCTTCAGCTCGACCGTCAGGGAGCGGAAGTGGTGTTGCAGCCGTGCCTGCACATGTTCGGCCTGCCAGAGCGCGAGGGCGCTGCCGCGGGTGCCGATGACGAGAGTCTTCTTCATTGCCGGTCCTGTGGTTCGTGACGGCCGGGGGTCGCATCGGCCGGGAATTCCTGATCGTCCGTGTCGTCGCGCCGTTCCTCGAGATCGAAGAGGTCGCGCACGAGGCGGATGCGGGTATTGAGGGCACTGCTGTCATGCGCGGGCTTCTTCATCCCCATGATGGTCGGATGCAGCAGCTTGTTGATGATGCGCCGGGTGAGCATTTCCACATTCTCGAGCGAGTTCTCGTCGATCTTGTTGCGGAAACGTTCGAACTCCGCGGCGCGCACCTGTTCGAATTTTTCCCGCAACTGCGCGATGGTCGGCGCGGCGTCGAGGGTGTTGTACCAGAGGAAGAAGTTCACGACCTCCTCGGTCACGATCGCCTCGGCCTTCGGGACTTCCTGCCGTCGCTGTTCGAGGTTCTGGTCGATGATGCCCTGGATCGCGTCGAGGTCCTTGAGAAAGACGTTGTCGAGTTCGTTGACCGTCGGGTCGACGTCCCGCGGTACCGCGAGATCGAGAATGAGAAGCGGACGATTTTGTCGTTTTTTCATGGCGACCCGCACCATCTCGCGCGTGATCACCGGCTCGGTGGCCGCGGTGGCGCTGACGATCATGTCGAAATCCGCCAGCACGTCGCTGAATGTCTCGAAGCGGAGCACCTTCGCCCGCAGTTCCTCGGCCAGGGGCAGCGCGCGCTCATACGTGCGGTTGGTGATGGTCAAGCGTTCGACGCCCTTCGAGACGAGGTGGCGCGCGGCCAGCGCCGAGGTCTCGCCACTGCCGATGATGAGCACGCTCTTGCGATGCAGGTCTGAGAAAATCTTGCGCGCCAGTTCCACCGCCGCGAAACTCACCGACACGGCGCCGATGCCGATGCCAGTCTCCGCGCGCACGCGCTTGCCCGCATGCAGGGCGCCCATGAACATGTGACTGAGCACGCTGCCCACGGCGTCGCTCCCGTTCGCGAGTTCGTAGCTCTGCTTGACTTGACCGAGAATCTGCATGTCACCGAGAATCTGCGAGTCGACCGCCGCGGCGACCTTGAACAGATGCGAAACCGCGCCGCAGCTGAAGAGGCGGAAGAAATGCTCGTCGCGAAGCTTCTCGGCGGGACGAAGGGTCCGCAGTTCGGCGATCAACCGCTCGCCGTCGACCTCATCTTCAGTCACGGCATACAGCTCCGTCCGGTTGCAGGTCGAGACAATGCCCGCCTCGCGGAAAAGCACGCCCGTGTGTGCGTGCAGGAAGTTCGCGATCTCTTCGTTCGTCAGATGCAGGCATTCGCGAACGGTGACAGGCGCGGTATGATGATTGACGCCGACCGCGTAAATCATGCCGAAAGCCCTTTCTCCGTCGTGGTGAGCATCATGAGGCGCGCGTCCTTTCTCAGAGGAAACGATGAAATTGACTGAGGAACATGTTGACAAGGGTCATCGAGAGGATCGAGAACACGAAGCCCCAGATCGACAGCCGCACGATGCGCTTGCCGTCGACGTTCATCGCGTAGAATGCCGTCAGCAGGACGGCATACATCAGCCACACCAGCGCGGTGGCGATCAGCTTCGGATCGAGATAGGAATAGTTCTCGAAAATCCGCGGCAGCCAGACGCCGCCGATAATCATCGATACCGTCAGAAATACAAAACCGACAAGGGAAGAAAGCACGGTCATGCGCTCGAGCGACTCGAGGCTGGGGAGGTTCTTGTAAATCGAGCCCGTGCCGCCGCGCTTGAGTTCACGGTACATCAGCAGGTACAGCAGTCCATGCACCGCCGAGAGGGCGAAACCCGCGTACCCGAACACTGCGAAGCTCACATGCAGGCCGATGCCCATGTTGCTGAGCACCGGATTCGGATCGCCCGAGGTCGGCATTTTCATCACCACGGCCGAGGTCAGCTCGAACAGCGTGGCCAGCGCCACGACGAACGGCCCCGTGCCGCGTTCCCCCGTGCGCAGTTCGATGATCATGTACGTGGTCCCGATCGTGAAGGCGATCAACGACATGATTTCGAACGGCGTGGTCACCATGCAGCGTCCGTATTCGGCCGTGTGCATGCCGATATACAGAAAGTGCAGCGTCACGGTCGATTGCAGTACCCGCGTCTTCCAGTGTCCGGCGATGGACTCGCAGCGCCGGAAATCCATCGCATAGAGAAACGCGGCCATCACATAGCCGATCGGAAGAAAAACTTCCGCGATGCCGTTAAGAAAATGCAGGGTGTTCGAATCCATCTCGTTCGCAATTCGGATACATCACATCATTATAAAGTACGAAAAAAGATGGGAAGAAGGGAGGGAGGAATACGTGCCCCTCAGGGGCCGGGATGATAAAATGACAAAATGACACGATGGAAAAATGATGTGAAATTTCCCCGTATTTTGAGAATATGTACGCAGAGATCAACAACATCGCGCTGGGACTCGGCATCGCGCAGAGCCTCTTTCTTGCGGGCATTCTCGTGCGGAGGCATCGCCGGCTGTCGGCCAATCGTTTTCTCGCCGCGTTGCTGCTGGTCTACGGCGTGGTGCTCACACAGCTGCTGCTGCAGGATCTCGGGGTGTTTCGCCAGTGTCCGCTGCTGTACATCGCACTGAGCGGACTTCCCCTCACCGCGGCCCCGCTGCATTACCTCTACGCGCGGCATCTGATTCATCCGGAAAAACGGATGGCGAAGTTCGAATGGCTGCACGCGATTCCTTTCGTTCTCTATAAGCTGACCGAAGTGCCGTTGCTGTTTGGACCATCCTCGGCTGTCGCCACGCTGCTCGCGCGATCCGATACGATGGATATTCCACTCCGGTTCTTTCTTTTTAACTGGTGCATCATCGCGCAGTCGGTCGTCTACATGTCCGCCACCCTCCTGCTGCTGCGCCGGCACGCCACGGGACTCGAGGATCTCGCCTCCTCGCTCGAACACCTGCGGCTGCGCTGGCTGCGCAACATCACCCTGCTCACACTCGTCGCCTGGCTGCTATTCCTGGTCGAGTACGTGCTCTACCTCGGCGGGACGACGATCGGACCGCGCTTCGGCGTCACGGGTATGCTCGGCGGTGCGCTGGTCTACGTGCTCGGCTATCTCGGACTCTCTCGCTCCGAAGTGCTGGAAGCGCCCGCGGTGCACGATTCGATGCGCGATCTTTCGCGGTATCGTGAAATCGAGTCGGGACGGACGCTCCCGCGTGCAAGCGGGGCCGCGACCACGGTTGTCGAGCACGTCGTTGATCCCGATCACCGTACCGCTGTCGCATCGCGCTACGCGAAATCCGGCCTCGGCGTCAAGCGCGCCGAAGAGGCCGCCGCGCGCTTGCTCCAGCTGATGGACGAGGAGCATGTGTATACCGACAGCGGACTCACCCTCCCGCGTCTCGCCGCGATGGTCGGCGTCAGTCCGCACAACCTCTCCGAGGTGATCAACACACGATTCGGACAGAATTTCTTCGACGTCGTCAATTCCTATCGTCTGCGGAGGGTGCGGTCCGACCTCCGCGATCCCGCCAAACAGCAGTTCACGATTCTTGCCCTCGCCTTCGACGCGGGCTTCAATTCGAAGACGGCATTCAACACGATCTTCAAGAAACACACCGGGATGACCCCCTCGAAATACCGCGCGGGGTGAGTCTTCCTGGATCCGTGGTTCTCGTGCACGGCTTCATGCCGCAGGGATCGTTTCGGTATACGGAAGATGATGTCCTGTCGTCTCCCGTTGTTTTGATTCGTGCATCGATGCGCGACGAGTGTCATGCTCCCGGGGTTTCTCCCAATGGGGACGTCCCTCCCAATGGGGACGTCCCTCCCGATGAGGTTCCTCCCGCTGGGGAGAAGCGTGTCGGGTGTCGTATTGACCTACCTTGCGGTCGCATGTTCGACAATCGTGAGCTGCCTGTAATGCGACGAAAATCCTCTCCGATCCTCGTGGCGTTTCCATTGTTCCTGTTCCTCGTCGGGTGTCATGCCTTTGGACAATCCGGCGGTATCCGCGGCACGGTCACGGATGCGGCGACGGGGGTACCGCTGCCGGGGGCGAATGTGCTGCTGCGTCCCCTGGAAACTGGACGTGAGCGCGATTCCACGGAGACGGGTGGACACGGCGCGGCAGCGGACGCCGATGGGCGTGTTTTCATCGACCGTCTCGCGCCCGGCAGTTATGCGTTGCGCGTGAGTTTCATCGGATACGAGACGCGTGTTGTTGGTGATGCCGTAGTGCGTCCCGGACGAATCACCATGATCGATGCCGCGCTGCATCCGGCCGCGTATACCGCCGGAGAAGTGGAAGTGACGGCGGGATATTTCACGACCTTGAAGGCGGAGGATGTGAGTGTCGCCGCTTTTTCGGGCGAGGAAATCCGCCGCTCGCCCGGTTCGGCCGGGGATGTGAGCCGCATCATGATGGTGCTGCCCTCGGTGGCCAAGGTCAATGACCAGTCGAACAGTCTCATCGTGCGTGGAGGGAGCCCGCTCGAAAATGCCTTTTTCGTCGATGGCATCGAGGTGCCGAACATCAACCACTTTCCGGCGCAGGGTTCGAGCGGCGGTCCGCTCGGACTCCTCCCCGTCGATCTCATCCGCGACGTGACCTTTTCCGCCGGTGGCTTCGCCGCGCGTCATGGTGACCGGCTTTCGTCGATCATGGACATCAGATTTCGCGAAGGGGACAGGGAGCGAATTCTCGGACAGGCGGATCTGAATTTCTCGGGTTTCGGTGGACTGCTCGAAGGACCGCTCGGCACGAACGGGAGTTGGCTGCTTTCCGCCCGCCGCAGCTATCTCGACCTGCTGGTCTCGGCCATCGATATCGGGACGTCGGTCGCTCCACGGTACGGTGACGCGGCGGCCAAGGTCTCGTTTGACCTTTCATCGCGACACCGACTGGTTTTCGTCGGACTCTGGAGCGACGATCACAACAATCCCGATGCGACCACCGCGGCGGAAAACGACATGCAGTATTACGGGCGGCAGGACATCTACAATTACACCGGCGGTTTCACCTGGCGCGCGCTGTGGAACGAACAGGTCTTCACGACCACATCGGTGTCATGGACCGGCATGGATTTCGGCGAGGAGTTTTTCAAAACGGGCAGCGGGGCGCCGCTGCTGTTCAATGATTCGCATGAACGCTGGGTGCGGCTTCGCAGCGAAACGCGGTGGAGTCTCGCGTCGGCGCTGCATTTCGAATTCGGCGGCGACGTGAAAGCGCTGCGCGGCCGTTACGACAACCGCTATGGCGGCGTGCCCGATGAACTCGGAAATCCGCACCCGGAATTCCTTTTTCAGCAGGACGTCCGCGGTGTGGTCGGAGGAGCCCATGCAACAGCGGTGGTGAATCCCTGGTCCGTCCTGACGGTGTCGGCCGGACTCCGCGCCGGTTACGTCGAATGGAACGAGGCATGCTCCCTCGAGCCGCGTGTCTCCGTTGCGCTCCAGGTGAACGGGCGCGGCAGCGTACGCGTCTCGGCGGGGCTGTACACGCAGTCCCTGCCGCTGCTGCTGCTGGCGCGGGATGAATCGACACGCACGCTCGAAAACCCCCGTGCCGTGCACGGTGTCGTGTCGTTTTCGTATCTGCTCGGCGAAAGCACGCGCCTGACGATCGAGGGGTATTTGAAGCAATACGACCGATTCCCTGTCGATCCCGATCAGTCAGCGTTGTTTCTCGTCGACGAATTGCAGTATCGCTACGGATTCTTCATGCCGCACGGCGCCCTGCGTTCCACCGGCACCGCCGTATCGCGTGGCGTCGAGTGTACCGTGCAAAAAAAGCTTGCGCAGGGTTTTTATGGCATCGCCAGTGCCTCCTATTCCGCTGCCCGGTATACCGACGGCGAGGGAGTCGAACGTCCACGGGTTTACGACAACCGTCTGATTTTCGGTATCGAAGGCGGCTGGAAGCCGAACGCGTCGTGGGAAGTCAGCCTCCGGTGGCTGTACGCGGGCGGGGCGCCGTACACCCCGCTCGACGTCGTCGCCTCCGCCGCGGCCCGGCAGGAGGTGCTCGATGCAACGCGCATCAATGGACAGCGGCATCCGGATTATCACGCGCTCAACCTTCGTGTCGATCACCGATGCCATTTCGACCGTTCGGCTCTCGTCGTGTACCTGAGTGTATGGAATGCCTACAACCGCAAGAACGTCGCGGGGTATATCTGGGACGAACGCCATCAGCGCGTCAAGACGCTGTTTCAATGGGGACTGCTTCCCATCTTCGGCATTGAGTGGGAGTTCTGAAGCGACGGAAGGCGGGACGTGCCCTACTCCGCCGCGAGCGTGTCGAAATCGTAGCCCGCCCGCGCGACAGCGCGTCGGGCGGGTTCGTAGGCGTCGGGATTATTGATGTGACGGGACAGCGGCGGTGCGGGATGCTGCTGCATGCGTTCGACCAGCGTGGGGTGTTGTTCGAAACAACAGGTGTCGAGGATGTCGTACAGCGTGCGCTGTGTCTCCTCGAGAAGGTTGTGTTTCTTCAACAGCGTGCGCAGTGCGCACAGGAGTTCGGGCGTGGGCGGCGGCACCAACAGCGCGGCGATGGCGCCGTGCTCCGCCCGCAGCTGCCGTTCGCCGAAAAACGTACTGTTCTGCTCGCGGAGCAGGGGAAGGACGATGGTTTCCTCCATGCCGATGTGCCGCAGCAGACCGATGCGGAATTCGTCATAGCGCGCCAGGTCGAGTTCCCCGTCGCGGGTGGACGCGTCGAACAATGCCTCGAGACGGCGGTGATCACGGGTGAGATATTCGGATGGGGTCATGCGCATCCTCCGGTGTTCGTCTGCATGTCGTGGCCCGGAAGCCGAACGGATCATGCAATGAACGGAAAAATGTCCGCCTATCAAAGGAATTTTGTGTCGTTTATGATTTTACTCCGCGCGAAGCCGCAGCAGGTCGCCGACAAGGATCGCGGCGGGATAGAGGATTTCCTCTTCATGCCGCGCATGCGCCTGGAGGTCCCGCGCGAAACGCACGGCGGCTTCGGAGCCGACGGACACCCCGGCGTCGTGCAGTGCCTCGGCCGCGCGGTGGATTTCCCTGTGTTCCTCGAGCATGGAGGGCAGCAGTTCGCGAAGCCGCGCGGTCTGTTCGCGCGTCGCGGATGCATCCGGCAGTGCCGCGCCTGTCGCCAGCGGCATCAGCCAGCCGAGAGGCGGAAGCGCGATTTCATTCTCCAGCGGGAAGTGGTGATGCAGCAGATCGGCAAGCGTCCTCGCGGCGGGGCCCACCGGTGCCGGCGCGTCGAGCAGGGCGACGAGGCGCTCGTGGATTTCATCGTGCTCGAGAACGAGTCCTTCCGGGATTTCGAATGCATGCGCATCCACCGCGGCATGCGCGTGCTCCGCGGCATGCGCGTGCTCCGGGGCATGCGCGTGCTCCACGGCGGCCTGCGTCGTGGCACCGGTCTTTCGATTCGCATCGCTGCCATGCTCGCATTGCGCGCGAACCGTTCCAGTGGAAAACACCGACAGGACCATCAGGGCGGCAAGAGGGAAATATCGTATTCGCATGAAGACTCCGTGTATCGTTGATGAGTGCGTGGGAAGGAAAGGTAACGCCGCGCGGATACCGGAGATTTGACGCAGGTCAAATCGACGCACATTCCTGCCTGTTCCCGGGGATTTGGCCCGCACGGAAACGTCCGTGCCGCGGCGATGTTGTGGAATGACGATCTCCCGTCATACATTCACGCATCCACTTCTCCAGCAACACGGTTCCCCATGCGTATCCGAGCATTTCTTTTCGCCGTCCTGTCACTCATGGCCGGACCCCTTCTCTCCCAGACCACCATCGTCATCACCGACAGCGTGCTGCAACAGGACGTGCGCCGCTTCGGCATCAATGTCGGCGCCCGCTCCTGGTGGGGCGCGGCCCAGCACATCAAGAACCTGATCGACAATCCCGGCTTCGAGGCCGGAGACTTCGCGTCGATCATTCTCGTCGACGACGGCGCCACCGCAACGAGCGTGCCGATGGCGAACTGGGATGTCGCATGGAACAACGAGCAGTATGGTATCGGATGGCCCGAGGGATTCTGGACCGGCGCGGAATACGAGATACTGTGGGGCAACGCGAACGGACGCCGCGGCGTCGTCACCGGACACGGGCATGCGGGCGGGCGGCATGTCTTCGATCTCGACGGGAGTGGTCCCGCGCCGCAGCGCATGAGCGTCATGCTACTGCGTCGGCGGGTCGCGGGCGTGCGGGGCAGCACGGCCGCGGCGGATCCGGGGGAGAAACGACCGGGAAGTCCGGGCGTCCAGTCGATGAAACTGACCGCGGGCGGCATCAATTTCCGGCAGTACATGGACAGCTACTGGCGCGACGGCGACCGAAGCGCGGGCAAGCTTCTCGTGATCAACGGCACCTACCAGTTTCGCATCTGGGCGAAGGCCGCGCGTGACGGCGATCGGCTGCGCGTGCGCTTCCACCGCGAGGGAGAAGGAAGTTTTCTCGATGAGACCGTTTCACTCACAACGCAGTGGCAGCACGTCGAGCGGATCGTGACCGTGCCTGATGGCGCCGATCCGCTTCGGGTGTATTCTGACGGAGAATATCACCCGATTCTTGCATTCGAACTTGATGCGGAAGGAAACGGTGCGGAGGTCTGGGTCGACGATGTCGAACTCCACGCTGCCGCGGATGCGAATCCCACGGCATTCACCGATCGCTATGTCGATCGGCTGCGCGAACTGCACCCCGGCGTTCTGCGCTTCTGGGGCGCGCAGCTGGGCGCGCGCTTCGAAAGCCAGATCGCCCCGCCGCATGCGCGGCGCACCAGCGGCTGGTCGCCGCAGGGACGGATGCCGAATGAGTTTTCGTACTCCCTCCATGAATTCCTCGAACTCTGCGCCTTCGTCGGCGCGGATCCGTGGTATGTCATGCCGCCGACGTTTTCACCGGACGAAATCGCGGCGCTGGTGGAATATCTTGCGGCCCCCGCGAATGAGGCACATCCCTGGGCGCGGCGGCGCGCGGCCCTCGGCCGCACCGCACCATGGACCGAGGCCTTCGCACGGGTGCATATCGAATTCGGCAATGAGATGTGGGGCTCGGGCGGAGGTGGCGATCCGTTCATGGGTTCGTCGGTCAACGGCGGGGAACGCCTCGGCGCCATCGCGCATGACCGCTTCTCCCTGATGCGCGGGGCACCATTCTTCGATGCGAACGTCATGCGTCTCGTGATCGGTGGACAAGCCGGGTATGCCGGCCGGCAGCGCGAAATCCAGCAGAACGCGAGCGCGCACGACGCCGTGGCACTCGCGCCGTATTTCGGCATTCTCGATACGTGGGCAACCGACGAGGAAATCTACGGACCGCTGTTCGCCATGCCCTTCCAGGAGGTCGCGAGAGGCCGAATGCGTGAAAGCCGCGGCTATCTCGATGAGGACGGAAAAACGGATATGTCGATCTACGAAATCAACTATCACACCACGCACGGCAACGCGCCCATCGACATCCGCAACGATTTCCTTACCGGCATGGGCGGCGCGCTCGCCCTGCCGCTGAGCATGCTCGTGTACCAGCGCGACCTCGGTGCCATCGATCAGTGCGCGTTTTCCTCGCTCGGATTTTCCTTCCGTCTCGAGAACGGTGAATACGCCCGGCTCTGGGGCATGCTGCGCGACGTCGCGGTGACGGGCCGCAAGCGTCCGACCTGGCTCGGTATCGAACTTGTGAACAAGGCCGTCATGGGATACACACTGCTCACCCAACAGACGGGCAACATCGGTGGCTGGATGCAGCCTCCGATCAACGGAATCGACGAGCCGATTGCCGTGCGGACGGTGCAATCCTTCGCATTCGCTGAAGGCGGCGAGAGATCGATTGTCCTTTTCAATCTTCGTCTCGATACGCCGTGCGAGGTCGAGCTGCGGCTCCGCGAACCCTCCACCGGGAGTGCGATGCTCTACCAACTCGCGTCGGCATCGATCCATGACAACAACGAGGACTCGGTGATGGTGCGTATCGATTCGATGCGCGTGGAGGATTTCAACGACGGCCACGCACTCACCCTTCCGCCACATTCCGTGCATGTCCTGCGCTGGACCGCCGCACCGATTTCCGTCCGCGATGAAACGCTGCCGCTTTCCCTTGAACTCGGGGTCTGGCAGTCAGCCCGTGGCATGGTCACGATCCGTGCCGGACTTCCCCCGGGCGAAGACGGCTATCTCGAAATCCGCGATTTGCTCGGTCGCCGTGTCGACGTCCCCGCCGGCGTTCTCGAAGGGGGACGCATGCATTCCCGACACTGGCGCGCGCCAGCCGCCGGTGTGTATTTCGTCGTGCTACGTACGGCATGGCACACGCGGACGGCAAAAATCATGCTCCTCGATTCCGAATAATACCTCACGCGATCGAGCGATCCGCGGCGGAATCCCGTGTCGCCCTTTCAGGGCGAGCGGAGGACGGGCGGGCGCATCGCCGATCCCGGGGCTGAAGCCCCGGGCTATGATGTGGCACCCCTTCGGGGTGCCGGTCCGCCCGCTTCCCGCGAGACGA
>JAVFAS010000017.1:36548-51349 GCA_034002405.1 Bacteroidota bacterium
AATCCCGTGTCGCCCTTTCAGGGCGAGCGGAGGACGGGCGGGCGCATCGCCGATCCCGGGGCTGAAGCCCCGGGCTATGATGTGGCACCCCTTCGGGGTGCCGGTCCGCCCGCTTCCCGCGAGACGAGGGATCGGACTCAGTCCAACAATATTTCGGAGGCGATCTCCTCCACCCGCGTATGGATACGGGGCACCCAGTCCGCATGCTCGGGTTTCATGAGCACGCTGCGGAGGACGGTCGTCCATTCCGCGTCATCGCGGATATCGGGATACCGCGCGCGCAGCATGGAGGTTTTCACCCGCAGCTTGCTCAGGTAGACCGGATTCTCCGTGTCGTTCATCGCGTGTTCGAAGATCGTATCACTGCCGCGCGAGATGGCGGACGCCGTGCGCGCGGTAGTATCGGGGAAAAAGACCACGATATCCAGTTCCGGTTCGAGCAGGAGGGAAAGACGCGTCGAGGTGCGCAGCAGCTCGGCCCAGTCACGTGCCGCACGGCGGCAGCGGCGCAGCACCGCGCCGAGTCCGGTGTGCGCCTCGAGCGGAAGCACCTGCAGCGTCATCCACAGCGCGGCGGCCGACGCACCGGCGCGCGAACATTCGAGACTGATTTCTCCCAAATGGAGCTCGTCGGAAGTGAAGTAGGTGTAGGGGGAATCGTGTTTGTAGAAGCGTCCCACCGACGGATCGCGCAGCAACACGCAGCCGCAGCCGTAGGGCTGCAGTCCGTGTTTGTGCGGATCAACGACGATGCTGTCGGCCCGCGCCATCGCGGCGAAGGCGTCGGACGCCACGCCATCGGGGGTGCCGTCGGCGATGAGACGGAAAAAACCGCCGTAGGCCGCGTCCACATGCACGCGGAAACCGTGTCGCATGCCGAGTTCGAGGATGTCCGGCAGCGGATCGACCGCGCCGACGCCGGTCGTGCCCAGTGTCGCCACCACCGTGCCGATGCGTTCGGACAGGCACAGCGCATTGAGCGCGTCGAGATCCATCCTTCCGTCGTGGTCCGAAGGCACCTCGACCGCATGCAGTCCCAACACCTCACTCATGCGCGCGTGCGTGTAATGCGCCTGCGCGGAGAACGCGACCGCGCGGTCGGGATGCAGCTGCCGCGCGATCCACAGCGCCTCGAGATTCGCGATGGTGCCGCTCGACGTGAGATGGCCGAGGTGTTCGTCGTATCCGTACATCCGCGCGAGATCGGCGACGAGGTCCTTCTCGAGTTGGCCCGTGGCCGGCCCTCCATCCAGCGCATGGTTGTTCGGGTTGATCAGCATCGCGGCGAGATAACCCAATACCGCGGCCGGATGCGGCGGCTTGAGCATTTGACCCGCGTACATCGGGTGAAAGAACGGATAGTTGTCGCGCAGCCGATCTTGCAGTGCCTGCAGGACCTCGCGCAGCCGCTGATCGTCGATGTGCAGGGAAGGATCGTCGGACGCGGGAATCCAGGCGTGGCGGAATTCCTCCTGCCCCGCGACGACGTCGATGAGCATTCGGGCGAACTGATCAAGCATGATGGTGGCCGATGGTGGAACGGAGGGAGTTGCCCGGATCGCGTGGTTGATCCCGGGAAAAAAACACAGTGTCGCGGGGACGGCGTCGTCGGTGACACGAACGCAGCTGATCGGTGTGTATCCGTCACGACCGTCCGATCCGCGTTCACCGCTTCCTCGGATGCAATGTGCCGATATTCCAGGTCTGCATGTCGGAAAAGAGTTGATCGTCGGTGAGACTGTAGTGCAGCGGGGTAACGGAGATCAGGTTGTTTTTCAGCGCGACATCGTCGGCGAGAGGATTGTCGTCCCACACATACTCGCCCACGAGCCAGTAGTAATCACGTCCCACCGGATCGCGGCGGGCTTCGAAGCCGTCATCCCACCACGATCGACCTTGCCGTGTCACCGCCACGCCGCGGATTTCCTCCCGTGGTACATGCGGCACATTCACATTCAGCAGCGTGCCCTTGGGCAAGCCGCGTCGCAGAACCTCGGCCGCGATTTTCCGGGCGAATGCGGCCGCGGCGCTCATGTCCGCACTCACGGAATGCGATGCCAGCGACATGGCGATGGCGGGGATGCCGAGGATCGCGCCCTCGGTCGCGGCCGACACCGTGCCGGAATAGATGACATTGATCGAGGTGTTCATACCATGGTTGATGCCCGAGACCACGAGATCGGGTTTGCGCGTGAGCAGGGTGGAAACGCCGAGTTTCACGCTGTCTGCCGGCGTGCCTTCGACCGCCCAGCCGGTGAAATGCGGGCCGCGTTCGATTGGTCGCGCACGCAGCGGAGTCTGGACGGTGATGGCGTGTCCGACCGCGCTCTGCTGCGTGGCCGGCGCGCAGACGACCACCTCGGCGATGCGTCGCAGGGACATCACCAGCGCATGAATGCCGGGAGAATCGTAACCGTCGTCGTTGGAAACCAGGATGAGGGGGCGGTGCATGTGCGATGCTGCGAGTTGTTGGGCGAAGTGTTTCCCTAATGTAAAGAAATCGGGAACGAGAACGGGAACGAGTACGAGTACGGGAACGAGTACGTCCGGCAATGCGGGACGTATGCGTTCCCGTACGTGTGCACGAATGATCTCCGCGTCAACGACAGCATCGCGATCGCGTGCGCGGTTGTTCACATGCTATTCGTCTTCCACACGCACGGCGGTGCCATACACCAGGATTTCCGCGGCGCTCTGCATGATAAAGCTGGTGGAGAAGCGACAGTCGATGACGGCGTTGGCGCCGAGTGCCTCGGCATCGGCGATCATGCGGTCGATGCTCTGGTCGCGCGATTCGCCCATGAGCTTGGTGTATTCCTGGATCTCGCCGCCGACGATATTCTTGAACGCGGCGAGAATGTCCTTGCCCAGGTGCCGTGCGCGGATGGTGTTGCCACGGACAATGCCGAGGGTCTTGACAACCTTCTTTCCGGCGATGAATGACGATGTGGTGACGATCATCGGATGACCTCGTTGTACTTGTCGTGGCGCGCGATGAACCAGCGCTCACGGATGACGGAGAAGAGCAGGAGGAGCAGTCCTCCCGCCACGGAATAAATCGCGATCTTGATGAGCAGCGGCACATCGCTGTCGGTCCAGACCGCCTCGGCCGCCCGCAGTGCTCCCCAGGCGAGGAGCGCCGCGGCGCCGAGTGAAAACAGCAGCCAGGCCAGGCCGCGCTCGAGCCGGTTGGAGACACCGGTCCAGTAGTGATCCCACACCTCGGGTGCGGGTGAAACGGGTTTGAGTGTCATGGTGGCCTCCTTGATCGTTTGGTACCGTGCCCATTCATCGGCACAGTCGGGGGTACGAAGGAAATTCTCGAATTCCGAATGTTCGCTTCCGGCCAGTTCTCCATCCAGGGCCTTCATCATCAGCATGCGGAAGCGCTCGCGTTCCATGTCCGTCATGACCATTCCTCCAGCATGTCCTTCATATGTTTCCGGGCGTAATACAGACGCGACATGACGGTGCCGAGGGGACACTCGAGCAGTTCCGAGATTTCCGCATACGAATATCCATCAATATCGCGCAGCACGACGATCTCCCGCTCCTCCGGCCGCAGCGCGCCCAGCGCCTCGCGTACGCGCACGCGCAGCAATGCGCGGTCGGTCGCGGCCGCGGGGTCCTGCGCGTCGTCGACGACGTCGAACGTGCGATCGATGCGGGCCATCGGTGTCGCCTGCGCCGCGCGGTCGCGCAGGCGGTTGAGGCAGAGGTTGCGCAGGATGCGGTAATACCAGGTGAAGAAACGGCGGCCGGACTCGAAGCGCCGGATCGCCGTCCACGCGCGGATGAAGGCCTGCTGCGAAAGGTCCATCGCCTCGTCATGCTCGCCGACCAGAGCCAGCGCGGAATAATACGCGGGCTGCATGTAGGCGCGCACCAGCAGTCCGTAGGCCTCGGTTTCTCCCCGCTGCGCGCGGCGGATGAGTTCGTCGTCATGTGTTTCGGTGTTCATGCGTTGTTCCGCTCCATGACAATGATACACGGTTCGCACGGAATTATTCACCGGGAACCGGTGGTATCGCGCGCGGTATAACCCTATTTTCGTGTTTCGTCACACTTTTTTCCAAGGAATGCATGAAACTCACCACACTCTGTCTCGCGTTGTTTCTCGTCGCCACGAACGCGCTTCCGGCGCAGACCGCGGCCACGGCCGGAAAAAAGAACCCGGTCGTCGTGATGAAAACCGAACTCGGGGACGTGACCATCGAACTCTGGCCGGACATCGCGCCGAAGACGGTGGAGAATTTCGTCGGTCTGGCCATGGGCACGAAGGAATTTACCGACCCGCGCGGAGGCCAGAAGGTCACGCGGCCCTTCTACGACGGGGTTACGTTTCATCGTGTCATCGATGACTTCATGATCCAGGGCGGTGATCCGACCGGGACGGGCTCCGGTGGTCCGGGCTACGCGTTCGAGGACGAATGTTACGAAATCGGACCCGAACTTACCGGAGACCTCGCCGATGAACAGCAGGCCTACATGGTGTTCGAGCAACTCCTGTTGCCGTATTTCCAGAACACCGAACAGCCCGACGCCGAGCTGACCGCGATTGTCCAGGACTGCGAGCAGCAGCAGAGCGGCCGTCCGTTGATGATCCACCCCGTCGAATGGTACAAACAGAAAACCGGGAGCGACACGCCGGTGCGCGCACGCGGCGCGCTGAAGGCGAAGGTCGCGTACGGCACGATTTGCATGGCCAATGCCGGACCCAACACCAACGGCTCGCAGTTTTTCATCGTCACAAAGAAATCGGGCTGCGACTGGCTCGACGGCAAGCACACCGTGTTCGGCCAGGTGGTCAACGGCATGGACGTCGTGCACAAGATCGAAAAGAAAGGCAACGGCGTGCGCATCGCATCGATACGTCTGCGGGAACAAGAGCATCGGTGATCAACCATCGCCTGCAAGAGGAAAGACAGCGGCCCGTCTCCATCACGAAGGCGGGCCGTTCCGTTCCCATGCCGCGCGCGGGTGAAACCGATCCTGGATCATCCGCCATGCGGGAACAACCGACCACGATTCCGCGCGCCCGCAATTGCCGTGGTTGTGTTATCTTGGAGGCATTCGAAAGGCCGGCACACACGCATCACGGAGGAGCACATGAACAGCAAGCATTTCCGCGTCCCGCATGACGGGGAGATCAATCTCGCCGAATTCGATACCGCCTTCACCGGGGAGTACAAGGACAAAAAGGAAGCCAAGAAGCAGCTCAGGAAGGATATCGAGCGCTTGGCGGAGTTGCAGGACATTCTGTACGCCGATGACCGCTACGCCATTCTTGTTATTTTCCAGGCGCTCGACGCCGCGGGCAAGGACGGCACGATCAAGCATGTGATGTCGGGGATCAATCCGCAGGGTTGCCAGGTCTTCAGCTTCAAGGCACCCTCGGCCGAGGAACTCGACCACAGCTATCTCTGGCGTTGCATGACGCGTCTGCCCGAGCGGGGCCGTATCGGCATTTTCAACCGCTCGTATTACGAGGAAGTGCTGGTTACCCGCGTGCATCCGGAACTGCTTCAATACCAGAAGCTCCCGCCGGAGTCGATGGAGCAGATCTGGAAACGGCGCTTCCGGGAGATCAACGATTTCGAGGCACATCTGCACGGCAGCGGCACGCGGGTGGTGAAGTTTTTCCTGCATGTCTCGAAGGAGGAGCAGAAGCGCCGCTTCCTCGAGCGCATCGAACGGCCGGAGAAGAACTGGAAGTTCTCGGCTAACGACATCAAGGAACGCGCGCGCTGGGACGACTACATGGCCGCGTACGAGGACATGTTCAACCACACCAGCACGAAGCAGGCACCGTGGCATATCATCCCCGCCGACCATAAGTGGTTCATGCGCGGCGCCGTGGCGCGCATTCTTATCGACACGCTCGAGTCGCTCGACCTGCGCTATCCCGAAGTCAGCGATGCACACCGCGCCGAGCTGGAACGCATCCGCGTGCAGCTGGAAAACGAGGAATAAGAGAAAATATCCTTCCCACAGGTTCCGGGGTTCTCCGATGCATGGAAAACGATACACTCCTCTCTTTTTAATTGTTCTTCTCGCCATCCCTCTCACCGCGCAGCAGCGCGTGCCGATGTCGGCACAGAAGCTCTGGGAGATGAAACGCGTCGGCGCACCGGCGCTGTCGCCCGACGGCGCGACGGCCGCGGTAGTGGTGACGGAATACGACATCACGAAAAACAAGGGCAACGGCGACATCTGGTTGGTCGACGTCGCGACGGGCGCGGCCCGGCGCTTCACCACGGGTCCCAGCACGGAGGGCTCGCCACAATGGAGTCCCGACGGCACACAACTGGCCTTCACCGCCAAACGCAACGATGACGAGCGCGCGCAGCTCTATATCATCCCGCTCGCCGGCGGCGAGGCGCGACGGCTGACCGAGATGCCCCTGGGGGTGTCGGGCGTGAAGTGGTTTCCGGACGGGAGGTCACTGGCCTTTGTCTCGTCGACCCTTCCCCGTGACCGCGGCGATCTCGATTCGCTGAAGGCGGAAATCACGCGGCGCAAGGAAAACAAGGTCAGTGCCCTGGTCAGCGAGGACCGGGTGTTCCGGTATTGGGACCACTACCTCACCGACGGCTACGTGCAGCATATCTATCGCTATGATCTGCAGACGGAAACGGTGACCGACCTGACTCCGGAACTGTACCGCATGTTCCACTATACCGGTGGCGTCGATTATGACATCGCGCCGGATGGCAAGGAAATCGCCGTGACAGCGCTGATCGCTGGTCCGCCGTATGACACGTTGTTCACCGACATCCATGCGCTCTCCACCGACGGCAGCGGTGCGATGCGCAATCTCACGGCCGACAATCCGTCCGACGATTTCTCCCCGCTCTACACACGCGACGGGAAATACCTGCTCTATGGCCGGCAACTGCGCACGGATAAAAACGCGGAGAACACGAAACTCACCCGCCTCGACCGCGGCTCGGGCGCGCTGCTCGAACTGTGCCGGAATTTCGACCGGAGTCCCTCGGGGTGGGTGACGGATGAAAAAGAGACAACCGTGTATTTTACCGCCGACCATCTCGGCAAGACCAGTGTGTTCTCCGTGCCGATGTCGGGCGGCGCCGTGACCACCGTGCTGCACAACGGGTCGAACGGCGGACTGCAGGCGGGTGCGGGACAGATCGTGTTTTCGCATGAGCATCTCTCCGCGCCGTCGGCCGTGCATGCAATGAATGTGGATGGCAGCGGCCTTCGTCCGCTGACTCACTTCAATGACGACATTCTCACCGGCATCGAAATGGGACGCGTCGAGGATGTCTGGTATCAGGGCGCGGAAGGCGACAGCGTGCAGATGTTCATCATCTATCCGCCGAATTTCGATGCGAAGAAAAAATGGCCGCTGGCGGTGTTGCTGCACGGCGGTCCGCACGGCGCCTTCGGCGATGACTTCCATCCGCGGTGGAACGCACAGATCTTCGCGGCGGGCGGATATGTCGCGATCACCCCGAATTTCCACGGCTCGACCGGCTTCGGCGAGCATTTCGCCGATCGCATCAACGGGGAACATCCGCGCCTGCCGTTCATCGACGTGATGAAAGCGGTGGATGCGATGCTCGCGCGCGGTTTCATCGACTCGACGCGCATGGCCGCGGGCGGTGGCAGCTACGGTGGCTATCTTTCGGCGTGGGTGGGATCCCAGACCGACCGCTTCGCCTGCATCGTCAATCATGCCGGCGTGTATAATCTCATGGCGCAGTTCGGCTCCGATATCACCTTCCATCGCGAGATCAGTTACGGCGGAACACCATGGGAAGGACGAGACAACGTGCTGCGGTGGAGTCCCTCCCAGCATGCCGCGAATTATGTCACCCCGACCCTGGTGATGCATGGAGAAAAGGACTATCGGGTCCCGTATGGACAGGGTCTCGAAATCTATGGTATGCTCAAGGCGAAGGGCGTGCCCGCGCGCATCGTAATCTATCCCGACGAAAATCACTGGATTCTCTCCGCCCGGAATTCCATGCACTGGTATGGCGAGTTCGACGCATGGCTTGCGCGATGGATCGGGAGGGGCGGACGGTGAGTTCCGATGATGATCGGTCGCTCGGCCCGCTCGACCGGCGTTTCGAGGAGCGCATCGCGCGATTGTCGCGGCGCAGCACCCGGTGCTTTCGCTGGCGCGTGGCGCTGTTCGTGCTGTTCATCGGTATCCTGCCCTTGCCCGTGTCCGGCGGCGTGCGCATCGCGCTGCTCACGATCGTCGCCGCGGCGTTTGTTGCCGTGGCCGTCGTGCATCGTCGCATTGACCATGGCATCGAGCGCGCCCGAGCCTGGCTGCGGCTGCAACGCGAGCAACAGGCGCGCAGGGAGCTGAATTGGGACGGGCTTCCGCCCGCGGCCCCGGGACTCTTCCCCCCTCACCATCCCTTCGCCGGGGATCTCGATCTCGAAGGACCCGCCTCGCTGCACCGGCTGCTCGATTTCACCGTATCGCTGCGCGGCAGTGCGTTGCTGGCGTCGTGGCTCGGCAATGGATCACCCGAGGTCGGTGATGTCATCCCGCGTCAGCGGCTCGTGCGTGCGCTGGTGCCCGCACGGCATTTCCGCGAACACCTGCGACTGGAATTCGACCTCGTCTCTCGCGACAAGCTCGACGGCGACGCCTTCCTCGCCTGGCTGCGCACGGCGCGTATTCCCCCGGTGATCCGTGTGCTGCTGCCGCTGATGTCCGTCCTCGCCGCGGTGAACCTGCTGCTGTTCGCCGGTTGGGGCATGGGACAACTCGGCCCCTGGTTCCTTCTCGGCGTGTTCATCTACAGCGCGTTGTACTTCCGTTTTGCCGGCGTGCGCGAGGCCTTTCTCGCGGCGGCCGTGCGGTTGGACGACGAACTGGGCAGGCTGAAGACGGTGTTCCGTTTCCTCGAGGAATATCGCTATGGTGCGTCGGAGGAACTCCGTTCGCTGGTCGCGCCGTTTCTCGATCCGCGGGATCGTCCGTCGCGACACATCCGCCGGGTGCTGCGCGACGTGGTGGCGGCGGGACTGACGATGAATCCGGTGATGATGGTGCTGCTCAACCTTCCCCTGCCCTGGGATTTCCTTTTCGCCGCACGCCTGGAGCGCGAGCGCGCACGTCTCGAACGTCTGCTGCCCGGCTGGCTCGATGCGCTGCAACGCCTCGAGGCGCTGCAGTCGCTCGCGAATTTCGGATGGCTGCATCCGCAATACTCCTTTCCCGACATCGTCGAGGAGCACGGCAGCGCGACCCGGGACAATACCGATGCGGGAACCGTCGAACCCGTGGGCCATCCCGATGACGACATGCCGTTGCTCGCGGCCGTTGCGATGGGACATCCGCTCATCCCGCATGTTTCGCGTGTTTCCAACGACTTTTCCATTGATCGCATCGGGCGGGTGTATCTCGTCACCGGCTCGAACATGTCGGGCAAGAGTACGTTCCTCCGGACGGTGGGTGTCAATCTCGTGCTCGCCTACGCGGGCGGACCCGTCGCCGCGCGCGCCCTGCGCACACGGATTTTCCGCGTCCAGAGCTGTATCCAGATCTCTGATTCCCTGCGCGAAGGTGTGTCGTATTTTTATGCCGAGGTGCGGCGGCTGCGCGAGTTGCTGGAAGCAACGAAGCGTCCGGACGGGCGTCCGGTGCTCTTCCTTATCGACGAGATCTTCAAGGGCACCAACAACATCGAGCGGAATATCGGCGCGGCGGCCTACGTGGAGGCGCTGGCGGGCGGCGGTGGCTGCGGCATGGTCTCCACGCATGACATCGATCTGACCCGGCTCGCCGATACCTTGCCCGATGTCGTCAACTTGCATTTCCGCGAGCATGTCGTTGACGACCGGATGGTCTTCGATTACGTGTTGCGCGAGGGACCCTGTCCCACCACCAACGCCCTCACCATCATGCGGCTCGAAGGACTGCCGGTGCCGGACCACGAGAACGGTCGGGGACGCGGTCGCGAGTGAACCCTCCGCGCGGGGAACGGGGACGTGCCCGGGATGGAACGTTTTCCCGAAAGGGCTTGAACGTGATTCCGGGGACCTGTACATATATCAGGGATCCCATGAAACGCTCCATTACCTATACCCATGCACGGAAAACACTCGCCACGCTGTGCGACGAAGTGATCTCCTCCCGCGAACCGACGGTGATCACGCGTCGCGACAAGGACGACGTGGCGCTCATCGCCGCGGTGGAGAGCATACGGGAGTGCATGATCGTCTATTCGGCCGAACGTTTCTCCTGCTCCAGCACCGCGAGCATGATCCGAATTTCCGCGAAGCTGATTTCCGGATCGACAACTCCCTTTATTTTCTTGAGATTCAGGTCGCGAAGACGGCGTACGGCGCCACGAATCTGCAGTTGATGCGCTTTCGGGACCAGAGGATCGAGCGGAAGCTGCATGCCGCGACGGATCATCTCGGTCAGATGATTCGACACCGTGCCGTCGGTCAGTCCGCGCTGCACGGCAAGGTCGGCCAGCGTGAGTCCGCGCTGCGCGAGTTCCCAAGTGCCGCGCACCGGCGCGGGCAAGTCGTGCAGCACGTCCTTTTCCCGCGCCATCCCCTTCGCCAGCGTTTCCTCGTTGCAGTGATCCTCGATCGTGGCGAGCAGCTCGCGACCACATTTCTCGGCGGTGGCCGGTCCCATCCCCTCGATGGCGAGTAGTTCCTGCCGGGTGCGCGGTCGTGCATCGGCGATGCGGCGCAGCACCGTGTCGCCGAGCAGCGCGTGCGAGGGAATGTTGAGCGACGCGGCGGTGCGCCGGCGCGTCCCGCGCAGGGCTTCGTAGAGAACCGGATCCCGCGTCGCGGCCATGGCGGCCTCGGCGGCGCTGGGAATGCGCATCGGTTGCACGTCGTAGCCGAGATGCGCGCGTCCCGCCTCGGTGATGTAAATCGTCGGCCGTGAGGTGGCCGACTGTGCCAGCCATCCCAACCCGAGCAGCGTGTCGATGGTCTCGGTCACGATACGCTTGTCGACGGTTTTCATCTTGCCGTAACTGCTGGCCTCGTAGAGCCGGAACTGGCTGATGCGCTGGGTCGCCGCGCCCCGAAGAATGTCGGTCAGCGTCATGCGCCCGAACCGTCCGCCCGTCTCCGCCGCGCAGTGCAGCACAAGTGGGTGAAAGCGATCGAAGGCGTCCTCGGCCACGCCATTTCCCACATCGATCACGGTTGCCGTGCAGGTGTCGCATTTGCCGCAGGTCCCGACGATATCCGCTTCATCGAAATATTCGAGGATCATGTTCCGCCGGCAGGCGCTACCGTTGATGTAGCGTTCGACCGCGCGCAGTTTCTCGAGCTGATGCCGCATGCGCTTCTCGATGGCGGCATAATCGATCGCGAGATCCTGGGCCGGAACGCGGACACCAAGCAACACAATGCCCGTTCCCTTCCGTCCGGCAACGAAATCGATGATTTCGTCCTCGTGCAGTTGCCGCAGCACGGGGAGCAGGTCGTCGGTGCGGAATCCGTTGCGTTGCGCCAGTTCGTCGAGGGAAATCGGCACCGGATCAAAAAACGCCGCGCCGCCAGCCATGCGCAGCAGCGCGGTGGCCACGGGCTGGACATCGGGCATCGCCGATTCGATCAGCCACAGGCGCATGCGGTCGGGGGAGAGAAGGAAACGGACGGAGGATTCTCCGTACGAGTCCTGGATGCGGCGGATGTAGCCGTCGCGTTCGAGCACGTCGAGCGCGCCCCGCACCGCGGTCTCGGAAACATTGCCCATGTGCGCGGCAAGAGAGGCGGCCGTGTGGGCGATGAGTCCCTCGAACATCTGCCCGGGTTGCGTGCCCGCGATGTGATGCAGCTGTGTGTACGCTTTCTGGATGAGCATGCGATCCGGATAGGTGTTCCGGATAAAAAACTCCGGTAATCCGCGGTCCTTGGGGTGGAAGAGCATCGTGCACACGCTCTCCTTGCCGTCGCGGCCGGCGCGCCCTGCTTCCTGATAGTACTGCTCGAGTGTCGAGGGCATGTCATGATGCACGACGAAACGGACATCGGACTTGTCGATGCCCATGCCGAAGGCCGTGGTCGCGACGATCACGCGCGTGCGGCCGTCCATGAAGCGCTGCTGCACCAGCTTCCGTTCGGTGGCCTGGAGTCCGGCGTGATAGCCCTCGGCCGCGATGCCATGCGTGCGCAGCATGATGGCCAGTTCCTCGACCGTGTTACGCGTGCCCGCATAGACAATCCCGCATTCTCCCGACGAGACGATGCGGACGATCTCATCGCGTTTATTGACGCCGCGCAGGACGCGAAACCCGAGGTTCTCGCGGTTGAAGCCACGCACGATGACCTTCGGGTCGCGAAGCCCGAGTTGCTGCTGAATGTCCTGCCGCACGTCGGGTGTCGCCGTCGCCGTGAGCGCGACGATCTGTGGTGTGCCGAGCGTCGCGATCGCCTCGCGCAGACGCGTGTAACTTGGACGGAAGTCATGCCCCCACTCACTGATGCAATGCGCCTCGTCAACGGCGAACATCGCGATGCGAATGCCCTTCATCCGTTCGACGAAGGAACGGCTTTCGAAGCGCTCGGGCGCGACATACATGAGCTTGTACCACCCGCTGCGCGCCTTGCCGATTCGGTCCATCACTTCGCCGAAATCGAGCATGGAGTTGATGAAGGTCGCGCGGATGCGCGCGCGGTCGAGTGCGGCGACCTGGTCCTGCATCAGCGAAATCAGCGGCGAGATCACGATGGTGAGGCCGTCGAACAGTACGGCGGGGATTTGATAACAGATCGATTTGCCGCCGCCGGTGGGCATGACGGCGAGCACGTTGTGCCGCTCGAGCACCGCACGGACGATGGTATCCTGCCCCGCGCGGAAGCCCGGGTAGCCGAAATGGTTTTTCAACGCGACCAGCGCGTCGTCGAATGATGGTGTTTGCATGTTCAGTCTCCCTGATTGAACGATGAAGGATGAAAGGAAAGCGGTACCGCTTCTCCGGGTCGCGCGACAGCGGTGTCGCATGGTCCCCGTCCCGGCGATTGGGGTGCTGCCATCCCGTTGTATTGCATCCGCGCCGCGGTCATCGCCCCGATTGGTGAATCAGTGCGCCGCGGGACGCGGGACGCGGTCGACGAATTCCGCCGGGGTCTCCGCACCATAATAGGGCGCGAGTTCGCCGGACATGAACTTCGTCACGGCCATGATCACGCCGAAATCGTCGAGATACCCGACAAACGGTGCGAGATCGGGCACGGCATCGATCGGCATGATGAAATACAGCAACGCGGCAACGACGATGGTTTTCCGCTGCCAGGCGACACGCGGATCCATGAAATAGCGGAAGAGCGCGACCAGATCCTGCGCGAAGCGGAGTTTCCCGCCCACGCGATCGAGTTTTTCCTCGAAGCTCTCGTGTACCTGTCGGGCCTGTTTTCGGTAGATTTCCTCATCCTCCTCGCCGCTGAGGTCGAAATCCTCGAAAAACTCATTCAGCTCCTTGTCCATGGCGGTTCCCTGCGGTGATAACGGGTACATTCATGGAAAAATAGCCGGACGCCAAACCAGGAGCAAGGAAAAACGCGGGACAGGAAGAAAAAAGCCCCGATCGTGATATCTCGGCGTGCCATAAAAAACCCCCGTGACCGGAGGTTTCGAGGAAATCACATCGTGGATGAAATGCTATTCCGGAAGACGCAGGCGGCTGCGAAGCGCGCTGCCAAACGTAAGAATCGGCTTGAGAATGGTGTAGGCAAGGGAAGGGGAGGTCTGGCGGTGTCGATTGGTCGTGCGAGGCCGTGTCGATACGGTGTGTTGGCCTTGACGCGTGCGTTCGCGTGCTTCCATTATCATCTGTTGACCGACCACTGAAACCTCCGTCAGAGGGTGAAACGCGAGAGACTTCCTACAACTGCAAAAACCATACCAGAGACGGATGTTTCAATTCCAGCCGATTTTTGAATGTCGGGGCCGCGTTGATGTGAAGAAGGGTGACGGAGCGTGAAGGATTTTCACCTCAAAACGATTTTTTCAGTAGTTCGATTCATCCCGCCATTGGGTGATTTTCCAGGCTGCCCCGGCGTGTTCGCGACGGAGGTCGAGGCTGACGCGGCCATCCACGCGCAGCACATCACTCGGGTTGAAGGTGACGGTGAGATTGAAGCTGCGCGTGACACTCGCCCGCAAGGAGTCCCCGGAGTAGCCGAGGATGTTGTTCCACACAAGGTTCAGATTGCTTGCGTTCTGGAACAGATGCCAGGTGATGCGCATCTCCTCGTCCCGCCCCCAGCTCTCGTCGATCTTTCGCTCGTAATCGCGATAGGTGAAAATGAATTCCTGCGCGAGGAGCCCGCCGTAAATCGTGCTGTCCTTGAACGTGTAGGCGTAGCGGAAATTCGCGAACAGTCCCTCCACGGTGGTCTGGTCGGTGATCAGGCTCGTATCGCCGGAAGGATCATCCTGCAACGCGGGCGCGAAGGGATTGCAGGCGGAAGCGAGAACAATCAAAAGGATGATGGCAATGATGGAGAAGGGGCCGCGTCCATGTCCGCGGCACGGCACGGCAGGGCTCGACGGCACGGCAGGGCTCGACGGCACGGCAGGGCTCGACGGCACGGCAGGGCGTGGCCGCGTGGCTGCCGCGGTACGCGGGAGAGGGTGGTGCCGCCGGAATGGGCCCGTGTTCCTTGTGCGCGTCAATTCGCGAACCGGCCTTTCCAGTCGCTCCAGCTGGTTTCGTCCGCCAGCGGAAGATCCGTCCATCGCGTGATGCTCCAGATGGAATTGCGATCGGTGTGCAGGACGAACTGCAGCGATCCGCGCACGGTTTCGCTGATGTTGGACACACCGTGACGGA
>JAVFAS010000018.1:0-10206 GCA_034002405.1 Bacteroidota bacterium
TCATCCGTTTCGTGCCCGTGCATGATCAACAGATGCCAATCTAGGAGGGGATTCTTACAAACGGCTGAATGCGGGATTACAAGTCGTTAAGGATGGGGGAAGAGGTAAAGAGGTGAAGGGGTGAAGGGGTGAAGAGGGAAAGGGGTGAAGAGTGGAGGCGCGGGGAGATGCGTTTCTTTTCGGAGTATGTGGTCTTGTTTTCTGTTTCAGGTGAGGCGGAGGGGGAGGCGGATGGTGAAGGTGGTGCCGCGGTCGAGCTGGCTTTCGACGGTGACGGTGCCGCCGTGGTTCTTGACGATCCAGTGCACGAGGTAGAGGCCGAGGCCGGTGCCTTTCGGACCGTGGCGATCGGAGTCGTTGACACGGTAGAAGCGTTCGAACAGCCGGGGCAGCGCCTCGGCGGGGATGCCGATGCCGGTGTCGCGGACGCACACCGCGACGGTGTCCCCTTCCAGGAACATCCCGAGGGTGACCGTGCCGTGCTTGCGGTTGTACTTGACGGCGTTGTCGATCAGGTTGAGCAGCACGCGACGGATGCGCAGCGGCTCGGCTTCGATGAAGGCCTCGCAGGTCGCCTCGACCGTGAACGTCACGCCGGCCTGTTCGGCGAACATCTCGGCCTCGTCGGCGATCTCCTCGACGATCTCGCGCAGGTCGACCGGCTGCAGTTCGATCGGACGCTCGCCGATCTCCGTCTTGGCGATCAGCAGCAGATCGTCGAGAATGCGTGAGAGGCGCATGATTTCCTCGTGCAGGCTGCCGAGGAGCTGCTGGTATTCCTCGGGCTTCTTCGTGTTGCGCAGGGCGAGCTCGATTTCCCCGCGCATGATGGTCAGCGGCGTGCGCAGTTCATGCGAGGCGTTGGCGGAGAACGCCTGGATCTGGTCATACGCCGTCTGCATGTTCCGGATCGTGCTGTGCACCGTGTGCATCGTGTCGCGGATCTCCTCCGCCGCGCCGTCACCCGTTGGAAGGATCGTCCCCGCCGCCGCGTTCCGGCTCGGATACAGTTCCTGCGAGATGATCCAGCCGATGGCGACGGCGAACAGCAATCCCGCGGGGACGAACAGCACGCCGACACCGGTGAACGCCGAACTGATGCGTTCGAGAACATTGGCATCGAAGAGATTGAGCGCCTGGAAATGATTGCTCAGGATGGTGAGCACGAGGAGGAAAATAAAGACGAATGCCCCGAAAATCGTCGAGGAGTAGATCAGGATTGCCTTCGGCCGCGGAGCGATGCGCAGGAGCGTCACGCCGTGGTGTCCTCGTCGACTTTCAGAATGTACCCCACGCCGCGGATGGTGTGCACGAGCTTGACCGGATACTCGTCGTCGACCTTCTTGCGCAGCCGGGTCATGTAGACATCGAGCACGTTCGTGCCCGTGTCGAAGGTGATCTCCCAGATATGTTCGATGATGGCCGAGCGGGTCAGCACGGTGTTCTTGTTGCGGAGCAGGTATTCGAGGAGCTTGAATTCCTTCACCGTCAGGTCGATGACCTTGCCGTCGCGACGGACCACATGCTGGATCTGGTCGAGCTCGAGCGTGTCGGCGGAGAGGACGTTGCTCGGTTTGTCCATTTGCGCCCGACGCAGCAGCGAACGGACCCGGGCAATGCATTCGGCCAGCGCGAAGGGCTTGGTGAGGTAATCGTCGGCGCCGATGTTGAGGACCTCGACCTTGCTTTCGAGCTGTCCCTTCGCGGTCAGCACGAGCACCGGCGTGGACTTCTCCTTGCGCAGTTCCTTGAGCACCTCCACCCCGTTCATCCGCGGCAGCATCAAATCAAGAATGATGACGTCATAGCTTTCGGTCAGGGCGAGGAACAACCCCTGTTCGCCATCCGCCGCGGTGTCGACGGAGAACAGTTCCTCCTCGAACCCCTTCTGCAGGAATTGGGAAACCTTGGCCTCGTCCTCGACGATCAGAAGTCTCATAATCAACGAATCCGGTGTGATTGCATGGCTCGCGACAATGTTACTTCATGCGGGGACAAGAAGCAAATCCACCGGCTCCCGCTCAGTGGACCTTCTGCTGCACGGGAAGCGCGAAGGAGAACTGCGAGCCCTTCCCCTGCTCGCTCTCGACCCAGATGCGGCCGTGATGCCGCGTGACGATGCTCTCGGCGATCGCGAGTCCGAGCCCCGTGCTTTTCTCGTTGCCCGTCGGTTTGACGCTGGTGGTGCTGAAGGGCTTGAAGAGCCGCCCCAATTCCTTTTCCGGAATCCCGGGTCCGTAATCACGCACGGAAAATCGGACTTCGGTGTCGTCATACTGCACCATCACTTCGATCCGCGCGCCCGCGAAGGAGAACTTGATCGCGTTGTCGATCAGGTTCCCCATCACCTGCTCGATGCGGGCGGGATCGAAGAGGAAATGCGGGATGCCCTCGGGAAGCGCCAGACTGATCTCCACGCCCTTCGCCTGCACGGCGTACCCCTGCCGCTCGATCACGGTGCGCAGGACCTGCGCGAAATCTCCGACTTCGAGTTTCAACTCCATTTTTCCGGTTTCGATCTTGTGCACGTCGAGCAGATCGTTGATCATACCCACCATGAAGGTGCTGCTGCCGTGGATGGCGGCGATGACGGTCCGCTGGTCGTCGGACAGCGTGGGTGGATTCTCCTTGAGGAGGAAATCGCTGTACCCCTCGATCAGGTAGAGCGGATTGCGCAGGTCATGCGCCGCCATGCCGAGCAGCATGTTCTTCTGCTCGTTGAGCCGCTTGAGCTGCTCGTTGCTGCGTTCGATCTCCTCTTGCACCATGCGCAGTTTCTTGTTGGCCTGCTCGAGTTCGCGGTTTTTCTCGACTGCGTTCTCATAGGTGGAGAGCAGAAGATCGATGATCTGGATGCGCTCGGAGGTGAGGTAATGCTTCTTGTTGGCGAAATAGATCTCGATGCCCATGCCCGTGCGCATGCGAGTGCGCACATCCATGTTGATCAGGATGTACTTGATGCGCGAGAGCAGGGCCTCCTCGCTGTAGGGCTTGTTGAGGAAGTTGTCGGCGCCGCTTTCGAGGCCGCGAATGATGTCCTGCGGGTCGCTCAGCGTGGTGAGCAGAATGACGGGGATGGCGCTCAGTTCGGGGTCGTTCTTGACGCGCGTGCAGAACTCATACCCGTCCATCTCCGGCATGAGCACGTCGGAGATGACCAGGGTCGGTCGTTTTTCCGCGATGGCCTCGAGTCCCTCGACGCCGTTGGTCGCGAGACGGACGAGATAGTCCTGCTTTTCGAGTATGTACTTGAGTTTGAGGGCCTGGGTCGGGCTGTCTTCCACGACCAGTATTTCAATTCCGGTGGACATTCGGTTCCTGTCAGGGATCTGTCTTGGTGATGTCGGACACGGCGTCGGGTCCGGAGGAGTTGCGCCACCGGTTCGCGATCGCGAAGAGCGCGGCACCGATGTGCTGGACGGGCAGGACGGACGTGACAGCGGCCAGTTTGATGGCTTCGCCCGGGATGCCATGGATCAACGAGGTATCCTTGTCCTGTGCGATGGTGATCGCGCCCGCGTCGTGAAGCGTGCGCATTTCCATCGCGCCATCGCTGCCCATGCCGGAGAGCAACACCGCGACGGCATTTCCGCCGTATGCGTGATGAATGCTGCCGAAAAGCCTGGCGATGGAGGGCTTGAACCCGTTGACCGGTTCATCGTCGGAAAGCAGGATACAATGTTTTTCGTCGACAGTCAAATGCCGCTCGTCGGGTGCGATATGGATCGTGCCGCTTTCAAGTGCCATGCCATCCTCCGCCACGCACACATGCAGGGCAGTCTGCTCGCCCAGCCAACGTACGAGCCCGCCGACATAGCCGGAGGAGATGTGTTGCACGACGAGAATCGGGAGCGGGAAGGATGCCGGGAGCTGGGAAAACACCTGCTGCAGGGCCTTCGTCCCCCCCGCCGACGCACCGATGCATACCACGTCCACGGCGTGCCGATGGCGTCCCGATGCGGCAAGCTCCTGCTGCGCGCGGGAGAGTGCCTCGAGACGACTGCCATCCCAGCGCCGCACGACCTTCACCTCGGCCATCAGATGCAAGGTCTTCGCAAGCTGTTCGGCGGTCGCCGTCCGTGCTTCCTCGCTTCGATCGTCGGGGATGGTGATCAGGGTGAGGGCGCCGGCGTCCAGCGATGCGCCGCAGTGGTCGATGCCGTGCGCGTTGTCGACGCCGTGCGCGTTGTTGACGGAGGTGAGAATCACCACCGGCATGGGCTGTTCGCGCATGATGCGCTGCGTGATGTCCCGCACCGCCTCCCAGTGCGTGCTTCCTTCGATCGCCACGATATCCGATGCATGACTCTTCAATAACGCCATCGTGCCGTCATCACCGAACGCGGTGTGGACGAGCCGCACATCGGCACGGCGCTCGAGCAGGCGCGTGACGGTGCCGGCCCAGCCCGGTGTGAACGCGATGGCGAACACGCGCACCATGTCAGACCAGCCGCTCGATGACGGTGATGAGATTGCTCTGGTCAAAGCTGCTCTTGGTGATATAGGCATTCGCACCGGCATCGAACCCGCGCTCGCGGTCCTCGGGCGACTCGAGTCCGGTGACGAGAATCACGGGCAGGGTGTTCATGCGTTCGTCCTTGCGCACCGCCTCGGTGAGTTCGAACCCGTTCATGCGCGGCATTTCGACATCGGAGACAATCAGGTCGAACCGCGCCTCCCGCAAATGCGTCAGTGCATCGATGCCATCGACGGCGGTCTTGACTTCGTATCCGGAGGAAACCAGGATGTCGTGCAGCAGCACGCGCGAGGTGATCGAGTCGTCGACCACGAGCAGACGCGGCGGCACCTTCTCGCCGGGTTTCGGTTGTTCGCCGCGGCCGGACGGCGAAACCTTGCGGGCGGCATCGAACAGGTCCGGAACCTGCAGCACAAGCACGAGTTCGCCCGTGCTCAGCATCGTCGCACCCGCGACGGTCCGCACGCGTCCGATCGGCGCGGGCAGCGGTTTGATGACCACATCCTGTTCCCACAGGATTTCGTCGACCTCCACGGCGATGAGGTTCCCCGACAGTCGCAGCATGAGGACCGTGGCCTGGGGTCGTTCCTCGCGGCGGACGGTACTGTTGCCCGAGAGGATTTCGTCGAGACGCCGCACGGTGACCATTCGTCCATGGTACTCGGTCACCGTCTTGCCATCGAGCAGGGTGTACTGTTCGCGGTGAATGCTCAGCCCTCGTTCGACGAACTGCAACGGCACGACGAAGAGCCGTCCCTGGCTGCGCACCAGCACGCCGCGCGCGTTCGACAGCGAAAGCGGCAACGAGATGCGGAAGCGCGTGCCCTGTCCCGCCTCGGTTTCGATGTCGATTTCTCCGCCGAGCGCGACGATATTCTCGCGCACGACATTGAGTCCAATACCGCGGCCGGAGAGATCGGTGATGATGGGACTCGTGGTGACGCCGGCCTCGAACACCAGTGCGAGCGCATCGTGATCGGAGAGCTTCCGGGCGGCATCCTCGGTGAGACAACCTTCCTCGATGGCCTTGCGCTTGACGCGCTCGACATCGATCCCCCGTCCGTCATCCTCGAGCAGCAGTTCAATTCGGCTGTCGGCCGCGGTACGAATGGTCAGCGTGATCTGTCCGATGACTTCCTTCCCGACGCGGGCACGCGCGACGGCATCCTCGATTCCGTGGTCGAGACTGTTGCGCAGCAGATGCACGATCGGGTCCTTCAACGCCTCGAGAATGCGCTTGTCGATGCGCAGTTCCTCACCCGTGATCTGGAAGCGTATCTCTTTTTTCAGATCCCGCGCGAGTTTGCGCACCATCGACGGCAACGGGTCGGTCAACAGGGTGAAGGGCAACAACAACAATTGTTTGGCGTTGTCCATCATCGATTCGGACATGCTCTCCATGATGTAGAGCGTGCTGCGTCCGTCCTCGATGTTCTTCCCCACCGCCGACTCGATCCCTTCGATCTGCCGCGCGGTCCATTTCAGGAAGTTCTGCACTTTCTCCTGCTGCGCGGCATAAAAATCCGCATCCTTCACTCTTCCGGTGGATGCTTCATAATCCTCGAGGGCGCTTTGCCGCTGCTGGTGGTATTCGCGGATCCATTCACGGCACTGATCGATCACACGACGAAGATCCGCCCCGTGCCGGCCCATCATGAACTTGATCGCGCTCAGTTCCTCCGTCTGCCGGTACAATGCCTCGAGTTCCGCGATCGGGACGCGGATGGTGTCCTTGACGCTCCGCATCGCCGAACCCGCCCCCACGAGCGCGGATGTTTCCTTCTCCCCCGCTTGCCGATCTTCCGACGACAACGCCCCGTCGCTCGCGGCGCTGTCCGTCGCCGGGCGGACGGCATGCATCCGAGCGTCCGACGGATCCGGAACGGTCGATCGCGACACGACCGCTGGAGGAGGCGTCACGTCGGCCGGGGTTGACGCGGATCGACGGCCCGGAGCCAACAGCTCCGCCAGCATGTCCTCTATTCGGATATTCCCATGTGCATCTCTGGTAACGCCGCCATCCCCGATCACGGGAGCGGAATCGTGTGTGTGCCCCTCCCCATTCGCGGGCACTCCGCCGTTCGCGGGCACTCCGCCGTTCGCGGGCACTCCGCCGTTCGCTGGCACTCCGCCATTCGCGGGCACTCCGCCATTCGCGGGCACTCCGCCGTTCGCGGGCACTCCGGTATTCGCAGGCATTCCGCCACGCGCGGGCAGGTGACTGGTCTCCTGTCCGCCGTCGGGGGACGTGTCGATGGGCGGAATCGCTGCGTGCGCCGGGTGGGTGGACACCGTGCATTCCTGCTTGAGGCGGTCGACCAACGCGGTGAGCGCGGGATCATGCGCGCTGCATTCCCGATCGCTGGCGAGCATGTCGGCGAGCGCGTCCACCGCTTGCGCGGTGAGGTCGATCTGCGCGCGGGTCACCGTCGACGGTTCCTTTTTCCAGATGGCAAACAGGCTCTCCATCGACTGGCAGAGTGCTTCGATGTCGGCGCGGTTGATCGCGCGCGCGGCGCCCTTGAGACTGTGGGCCTCCCGGAAGATCAGCGCGATGACGCCGGTGCGGTCGTCGGTGCGTTGGTCCTCGAGGTCGGAGAGGCATTTGCTCATCGTGCGGAAGTGTTCATCCGCCTCGATCGCGAAAGCCTCACGGAGTTTCTGGAGGAATTCGACTTCATTCATCGGTGCATTCCGCGGTGCGGCCGGTCAGAGTTTGTAGCGCTCGACAAAGCGCTGCAGGCGCGTGCCGAGTTCCTTGAGATTCTGTGCCGTGAGTTCCACCTGATGGATGGACTCCACGTTCTGCTCGCTGGCGAGCTTGATGTGCTGGATGGCCGTGGTGACCTGGTCGAGGCCGACCACCTGCTCCTTCGCCGAAGCGGCGATCTGCACCATCGACTCGGCGGTTTCGTTGATGCCCTGCATGACGGTCTGGATCGCCTTGCCGGACTGCGACGAGAGTTGCGCGCCGTCCTCGGCGAGCTTGGTGCCGCGTTCCGCCACCATGACGGCGGACGCGGTGGCCTTCTGCGTGTCAATGAGAATCGAGCGCACTTTCGATGTCGCCTGTTTCGATTGCTCGGCATGATTACGGATTTCCTTCGCCACGACGGTGAAGCCCTTGCCATATTCCCCAGCCTTCGCCGCTTCGATGGCCGCGTTGACGGCGAGGATGTTCGACTGCTCGGCCAGATCGTTGACCGATGTCACGATTTCGCCGATCGCCTGCCCCTGCTCGCTGAGCTTGATGATGCTCTCGGCGATGCCGCGCATTTGTTCACGGATGTTCTCCATGCTCTGAATGCTTTTCGAGATCGCGTCGACGCCGTCGTGCGAGACACGCAGCGTCTGCTGGGTGTTGTCGGAAATCGTCTTCGCCTTCGTGTTGGAGAGCTGCGATGCCTGCTTGACCTCGACGAGCGTCGATGCGGTCTCGTTCACGGCCGACGCCGTCTCCCGCGCGCCCGCGCCGATCTGCACCATGGTCGAGGAGAGTTCGGCCGTCGCCGCGGCGAGGACGTTGATCCCCTCGATCATCTCCCGCGTCTGGGTGCGGAGGCGGAGCACCATCGCCGACAGGGCCTTACCAAGGATATCTTTTTCCGATAACGGCGTGATTTCGACCGTGAGGTCGCCATCCGCGATACGCGCCGCGACCTGCGCCTCGTGATCGGAATTCGCGCGGAGTTTTTCCAGGGTGTGCAGCAGCTCGCCCACCTCGTCCTTCCGGTCGGTGTGGATGGGGATCGTGGTGTCGCCCTGGCCGAGTCGTTCGGCGATCTCCGTGGCGAGACTGAGCGGATGGGAAATCAATCGGGAGATGACCGAGGCGAGGAAGATTACCAGCACGATGCCGATGCCGAAAATGAGCACACGGCCGAGCAAGGCGGTGTCCTCGATCGATTCGATGCGCGCCTGGGACGCGGTGAAGAGGTTATCGAGTTCGTACCCGAACAGATCCGCGGCACTGTTGAAGGCCAACGCGTTCTCGGCGAGTTCCGCGTGCAGGGACTGGAGACCGTCACGGTCTCCCTGCTCGACGAACGGCAGTGCCTGGGCGAGAAGCTCGGTGAATGCCGCGGTGACCTGGGCGAGTTTGCCGTATTGCCCATTCACATTCCGCAGGGCGTCGCGAATGTCGTCACCCTCGGTCTGCCGCTCCGCGATGGTGAGAAGACTTTGAACGCGCGACTCCGATGCCTCCGCCTCCCGCCGTTGCTGCAACACCGCTTCGCGCAATTCGCGAAACCGCGCGCTCGAGGACTCCACCGATTCGACGTCGAGCAGTTGCGTGCACAGCAGTCGCTCGCGGAGGAGGTCGGCGATCAGATCATCCCCCGTTTGATTGATTGGGAGATAGTACTCCTGCATCGTGCGGTATTCATTCAGCGATCGCCCCGATTGCGTACTTTCGATGGCAATGAGTGCGAGCAGGAACGCGATGACGACGCCGAAGCCGATCAGCAGTTTGTACTTTGTTTTCAGGTTCGTAAACCAACGCATATTCACACCTCGTGGATGATTCCAGTTCTCAATTCCCGCCCCGGTCCTCGCCGGCGACCATCGGATCCCGCAGCACCATGCCGGTGTTGAGCAGCATCACGCTTCCTTCGATCAATCCCTGCAGGTACGCGCGCGAATGTCCATGGACCTCGGATGGCAGTTCCTGCATGTCATCGCGGTCGTAGCTGCGCATGCCCTGCACCGAGTCGACGAGAAAGCCGATCTTGTAGCGTGCATGCCGCACGATGAGCACGCGGTGCATCGTGGTCAGTTCCGACGCGGGGATGTTGAGGATGCGTTTGAGATCGACCACGGCGAAGAGAATCCCCCGCAGGCTCGAGATGCCGAGAATCCCCTTGTTGGTATAGGGGAGCGCGACAAGATTCTGGAGCGGGATCACCTCCTCGATGTCACTGCAATCGATGCCATAGGTGTCGGTCCCCAGTGTGAAGACCACCAGATCCTCGCGTGCCACGACGTGCGTCGATGCCCGTTGGTCCTGCCGTGCATACTGTCGCGCGCGCAGCCGCAGGATCTCGTCCGGCTCTTCGTCACCCCCGCGTGCCTGTCCTGCAAGTCCGGATTTCACCTGATCGAGAAGCTGGAGAATCTCACCCCATTCATCCGTCTGACGGCGTTCCGGATTGGTGGGTGTGCTCATATCCGCCGCTCGAGAAATGTTTTGATGATCTCCGCCATGTTCCGCGCGCTGATATCACCGGGTTCGAGCAGCATGTCCATGTCGCCCGCGGCATTGATCAGTGACAGCGCGATGCCGAAATGCCGCCGCGCTTTTGCGTCGGCGCCGAGCTGATGCCACAGCGTCGCGACACTGAAATGCGCGGCGATGAAATCCTGATGCAGGTACAGCGCCCGCTCGAACTCGGCGAGTGCCTGCGTGGTCTCTCCGCGGGCGCGGAGAATGGTCCCCAGCATGTAATGCGCCTGTGGATCCATTTTGTCGTGCTCGATGGCCTCGCGTGCCGTGGCGAACGCCTCGTCCAGGCGTCCGGCATCCGCCAGCCGCCGCGCGTCGAGCACGAGCGCATGCGCGGTGCCCTCTCTCCCGGCATTCAGTACGGCGGCGGTGTCCGTCGCGTCTGCCGCCATGTCTTCCGACGGCGCGCCGGAAGCCGAACGTTCCGCGATGCCGTGACCCGCGGAAACGCGGTCGGCGGAAACGCGGTCGGCGGAAACGCGGTCGGCGGAAACGCGGTCGGCGG
>JAVFAS010000018.1:10306-49151 GCA_034002405.1 Bacteroidota bacterium
GCGTCTGCCGCCATGTCTTCCGACGGCGCGCCGGAAGCCGAACGTTCCGCGATGCCGTGACCCGCGGAAACGCGGTCGGCGGAAACGCGGTCGGCGGAAACGCGGTCGGCGGAAACGCGGTCGGCGGTCTCCGTCACGGGATTCGGGTCCGGCTGCGATTCGGCGCCGCGCGAGGAAATCAGGGCGGTGAACGGATTCCGGTGACCCGCGGGCGGCGGGGCATCGCTCGATCGTGCGTCACGATCTTCCTCCGTTCGTGACGGACGCAGGGTGAACAGTCGTGGAATATGCGCCTGCTTGCGATACAGCGTGGCATCCCCGAAGCGCGCGCCTTCGAAGCCGGGATTGTTGATCAGGGTCGTTTCGGTCAGGCTGGGGATCAGCCAGCCATGTTCGCGCAACGCGCGCCGGAAGCCCTGCACGACTCCGTTGACCTTGTCACGCGTGAAGTAGAGCAGCACGTTGCGGCAGAAAATGATGTCAAAGCCGGAGGGAAACAGCGTGGGCGTATTGACGAGGTTCAGGACCCGAAACTCTGTATTCTCCTTGATCCGCGCGATCACGGCATGCTTGCCCTCGGCGGTCTGTTCGAAATACGCCGCGTGCAGGTCGAGGGGGACGTCGCGGAACGACCAATCCCGGTACACGCCCTCACGCGCGCGCTGGATGGCGGACGGATTCACGTCGGTCCCGAGCACTTCGTAGCGCCAGCCGGACCGATCGGCGATGATCGCCTCGAGAAGGATCGCGATCGAATAGACCTCCTCCCCCGTGCTGCATCCGGCGCTCCAGACGCGCAACGTTCGGTCGCCCTGGCTTTCCTTCCGTTCGACAAGCTCGGGAAGGATGCGTTCGCGGAGAATGGAAAACACGACGATTTCCCGGAAGAAGTAGGATTCCCCGATGGTCAGGTGCCGGGCAAGCACATCCGCGTGCCGCGCATCCTGTTCGCCATGGACAAGATTCGTGAGGAATTCATCCACCTCGTCGTAGCCCAGCTCACGTGCGGCTGGTTTGAGCAGGCGGAGCAGGTCGGACCACTGATGGGCCTGGTAGCGGAGTCCGAGCAGCGCGTCGATCTTCTGGAAGACCGCGGCGACGCTGACGGTGGTCCCGAGGTGTCTGGCGGCGGTTTCGGTACTCATGCGGCCCATCCTTCCGCGCCGACTCCCGCGTCCCCCGCGCCCGCATCCCCGAGGTTCTCCATCGTGCCGCAGACATCGACGTCCAACAGCATCACCATCTCGTCGCCGACGGCGACGATGCCCGAGACAAGGCGCCGCGATGGACCCGGCGCGGACTCCACGAGCTGGTTGCGTTCGATCTCGATCAAATCGTCCACCGTCTCGACAAGCAGTGCGAACGCGCGCGGCGCGATATCGATGACCACGAACTTGCATCGCGGATGCAACACGATCGCCGGGCCGCCGAGCAGCAGGCCGCTGTCGATGACGGGGAGAATCTCTCCGTGGAGACTGATCACGCCCGGGGACACCGGTGCGAGACCGGGAGTCCGAAGAATCTCGAAGGCCGGAAGGACCTCCCGCACCGCCTCGATGGGCGCTGCAAGCAGTCGCCCGCCGCTTCTGAACGAGAGTATGGTATGGATGCTGCCGTCAATCATGTGCTGTCTGTTGCGGTGGAGGTTGTTGGAGCCGCTTCCGGGCTCCGGTTTCACGACGCGACTGACGGCAAGATACCCGGAGTGTCTTTCGGGAATCTGAATACCAGATTAATAAACGTTAAGGTGTTTTCGGGAGTGAAATCACTATGCGAAACAGCCACACGTCGACTGATCTCCCCGCGGGTGTCCTTCGCCGGGGCGGGTTCCGGCGAAATTACGGAATTGTTTCCATAGAAGAGTTTGAGGTAGGGTTTTTCTGGAAATCGTCCGCGACCCGCGGACGGCGAAACCCCGAACCCGAAGGCAGAAGACCGAACCCGAAGGCAAGAGCCCGAACCCGAAGGCAGAAGACCGAGCCCGAAGGCAGAAGACCGAACCCGAAGGCAGGAGCCCGGAGGCCGCGCACAATCGCGGCCTCCGGCCGGGATGTTCAGCCGCCGAGTCCGAGTCGGTCGAAAATCATGTCCACATGCGTCATGCCGCGGGCGACGTCGAAGCAGGCGTCGATTTCCGCCGGATCCAGCTGCGCGGTGATTTCCGCATCCGCGTGGGCCAGATCACGGAGATGGACCTCCTCACGCCAGACGCGCATCGCATGACCTTGGACGATGCGGTAGGCGTCCTCGCGCAGCATCCCCTTCCGCGTGAGCGCGAGCAGCAGTTGTTGCGAAAAAATCAGCCCGCGCGTACCATTCAGATTGCGCGCCATGTGTTCGGGATAGACAAGGAAATTCTCGACAATCCCCTTCATCTTCGCCAGCATGTAATCGAGCGCGATGGTCGCGTCGGGAAGGATCACGCGCTCGACGGACGAGTGGGTGATATCGCGTTCGTGCCAGAGCGCCTGATTCTCGAAGCCGCCCAGTGCGTATCCACGGAGCAGTCGCGCCATGCCGGCCACGCGCTCGCAGGTGATCGGGTTCCGCTTGTGCGGCATGGCCGAACTCCCCTTCTGTCCCTTGGCAAAAAACTCCTCGACTTCGAGGACCTCTGTTTTCTGCAGATGTCGGATTTCCGTGGCGAATTTCTCGAGTGAACCGCCGACGATGGCGATGGTGGAAAGGAATTCGGCATGACGGTCGCGCTGCAGGATTTGCGTACTGATCGGAGAGGGCCGGAGTCCCATCCGCTCGCACACATAGGTTTCGACGAAGGGATCGATGTTCGCGTACGTCCCGACCGCCCCCGAAAGCTTGCCGACGGAAATCCGCTCGATGGCGCGGTCCATGCGCTCGATGTTGCGGTTCATTTCCTCATGCCACAGCGCGAGCTTCAGTCCGAAGGTCATCGGTTCGGCATGAATGCCGTGCGTGCGTCCGATCGTCGGCGTGTGCTTGTGGGTTCGTGCCTGCGCGGCGAGTACCTCGCGCAGCGCGATCATCCCCTCGCGCAACAGCAGTCCCGCCCGGCGGGTCATCGCCGACAGCGCGGTATCCCCGATATCGGAGGAAGTCAATCCGAGATGGATGAAACGGGATTCCTCGCCGACATTCTCCGCCACGTTGGTCAGAAAGGCGATCACATCGTGGTTGAGCGTCTTTTCCAGCTCGTTGATGCGCGCGACCGAGAAATCCGCGCGCTCGCGGATCACGGACACGGCCTCCGGCGGAATGAGTCCGAGTTCTGCCTGCGCCTCGCAGGCGAGGATCTCGATTTCAAGCCAGGTGTGGAATTTCGATTCGTCGGTCCAGAGCGTGCCCATCTCCGGGCGCGTGTAACGTGAAATCATGGTCTCCTCATGTGATGGCCCGCTCGCGGGCGGTCAATGATCCGGAAAAAAACGATCGGGAAATGGTTTTCAAGCACCGCACCCCGGCGGGATGCGGATGGGATATCGCGGTGCACGGTCATTCGAGTTCCAGGACGACATCGCGGAGGGAATTCTCACGCAGCACCTGCAGCCGGATCCGCTCGCCGCGAAGCGAATAGCGGATCAGCCCCTCGAGCACGCCGATCGAATACACCGGCTCCCCGTTGGCCTTGAGAATGATATCGGCGACCTCGAGCCCCGAACGCGCGGCGACGCCGTTGCGGGTGGTGATCTGCGTGACGATGACGCCCTCGACTCGCTTGAGCTCGTAGGCCTGGGCAATGGCGTCGTTGACCGGCTGCGCGCGGAAGCCGGGATTGAACTCGCGATTCACCCCACCGTCTTCCTTGAGCAGCTCGACGATCCGCTTGACGCGGTTGACCGGCACGGCGAATCCGACACCAACGCTTCCCTGGTTCGGCGTGTAGATCACGGTATTGATGCCGATGACCTCGCCGAGCGCGTTGACCAGCGGTCCGCCGCTGTTGCCGCTGTTGATCGCGGCGTCGGTCTGGATCATGTTGCGATAGATGCGTCCCTCGGTCTCCTCGAGTCCGACATGCGTGGCGCTGACCACGCCCACGGTGACGGTGGCCCGCGCGCTGGTCGACATCAGACCGAAGGGGTTGCCGAAGGCGATGCTCCACTCCCCGACGATCACATCATCGGAGTTTCCGAGCTTGATATACGGCAGGTCGTGATCGACATCGATTTTCAGCAGCGCGATGTCGGTGACCGGATCCGATCCAATCAGGCGGGCGGGGATTTTTTCCCGATTGGTCATCGTCACGCTGATCTCCTCCGTCCTCCCCCCCGCGACATGGTCATTGGTGAGGATGTATCCATCCGGTGAGATGATGAAACCGCTGCCGAGCACGGGCATGAGCGAATACTGATCGCCGTAAAAGAGACGGAACCAGGGATCCATCGCGCGTCGCTGCAGGCGGCTCGCATTGACACCGACGACGGCGGGACTCACCGCCTCGATCGCGCGGGTGATGGCGTTGCGGCGCGAATTGCTGATGTCGTCCTCTCCCGAGGGCGGCGGGACACGTGGCCCGGTGTTTTCTTCCCCGCCCTGCCCGCCACAGGCGGTCATGGAGATTATCAGGAAAAGAACGGAAAGACGGACGGAATGACGGAAAACGCGAAACATGCATTCACCTCGTATCATGAATTTCATTGATGGCGGTTCACGGGAACCATGGCGCGCAGCGGTTCAAGATGCCGGAGCATGACCAGGACCGCGAGCAGAAAGAATGCGACGATCAGCGGCAGCGCGGACGCAGAGCGGAAGGCGCTGACCGCGAGAAATGGCGCGGGGACGATGAGCACGACGAACGGGGAAAGGACGGTCGCCGCGATATTTCCGACATGGACGTTTTTCGTGCGCCAGAATGCGCCCAGCCAGAACAGACACCACACGGCGATGAACAATGGCGAGAACAGCAGCGCCGCACCCGCGGCCGGGGCGAGTCCGCGCCCCCCCTTCCAACCGATCCACGGCGAATAATTGTGCCCGGCGACCACGCCGACGAGCGCGGCAGCGGCGGCCGGCGTCGCATTCCGGTCCGTCAGCACGAGGAGCAGCAACAGCGGCAATGCCCCCTTCGCGAGGTCCAGCAGCAGTACGGCGATACCCAGCGCCTTCGACCGCGTCACCTCGTAGGCATTCAACGTCCCGACATTGCCGCTTCCTTCCTTCCGGATGTCCTTCCGGTGGTGACGACGGACAAGCAGGTACGCCGTCGGCACCGAGCCGATGAAAAATGCGATCAGCGCCGCGATGATTGCAGTGAGCATCATGTCCATTCCGAAAATATACATCATGAATCGATCAGATTCCCAAGCATTCCGGTATCCGTGATCATGGCGTCCCTGATTTTTCACTCCATCCCACGGATGAGTGCCGCGCCGCGGATGAGTGCCGCACCGCGGATGAGTGCCGCGCCGCGGATGACTGCCACGGACCGTAGCGGCGCGAATTCATTTCACTTACGACGGCATTTATCATTGACTCACGGATATTCTTTTCGTAACTTGGTGATCCACAATAAGTTAGTGGGTACCAACGAATATGGGCAACAGCGGCAAATGGATAGTGGGCATCGTGGCGGGCTTCGCGGGTTTCGCGTTCCTCGTCATGGCGTTCGCGTTTTTCCTGCTGGCGACCGCGGTGACCACCGACAGCAGCGCGAGCGCGTCGGAGGAGAGCTACGGCGGCAGCGGCACCGAACGAGTCGCGATCGTGGAGATCCGCGACGCGATCGTCGACGCGGAGGATGTCATCCGCCAGTTGCGCAAGTACCGTCAGCGTTCCTCGGTCAAGGCGATCGTGCTGCGTCTCGACTCGCCCGGTGGCGCGGTTGTTCCGAGTCATGAAATCCATGACGAGGTCCGCCGCACGCGCCGGCTCGGCACGCCCGTGGTCGCGTCGATGGGATCGGTGGCCGCCAGCGGCGCCTACTACATCGCCTGCGCCGCCGACAGGATCGTGGCGAACCCGGGCTCGATCACCGGAAGCATCGGCGTGGTGAGTGAATTCGCCAATTTCCAGCCCTTGCTGGAGAAGATCGGGATTGAAAACACCACGATCACGAGTGGGGAATACAAGGACACCGGAAATCCCACACGGCGCATGCGCGCGAACGAGCGTGAATACCTTCAGCACACCATCGATAATATTTACGAGCAGTTTGTCGATATCGTGGTTCGCGGCCGCCGGATGGATGCGGATTCGGTCCGCGCGCTGGCCGATGGACGGATTTTCACCGGACAACAGGCCGTGGCGAACGGGCTTGTCGACACACTCGGGACACTGTCCACCGCCGTCCGCATCGCGGGCAACCTTGGCAAGATCAAGGGAGAGCCGCGGGTGATGCGCGAGGTCGAGGAGCGCACGCTGCTCGACATGCTCGTCGGCACGCGCACGCGGCAATCCATCGAGGAGATGGGGGCCCAGCTGCGTAACGCGTCCCCGCTCGAATATCGCATGCAGTATTAACTTTCAACGACAGGATAACGACGTGACAAAAGCAGACATCGTCGACAACATCGCGGCCGCCACTGGCCTGACGAAGGTCGAAACCGAAGCGGTCGTGGATGGATTTCTCGCGACAGTCAGCCAGGCACTGCGGGAGGGACACTCCATCGAAATCCGCGGCTTCGGCAGCTTCAAGGTGAAAAAACGAAAGGCCCGCATGGCGCGCAATCCGCGCACGGGCGAGGAAGTATTCGTCAACGAGCACTATGTCCCGATTTTCAAGGTGTCGAAGGAACTCCGTTCCGGTGTCGATGCGAATCTGAAAGCCAAGGAATGATGGGCACCAGCAACACGACCTGCTCCGCCTGCGGCTCGATCAAGCCCGACGGCCACGACGTCTGCGATATTTGCGGACACGACGCCCGCACCGATGCCCGGACGCCATCCCCGGCTGCCGCGCCGCCACGGCCCGACCACCCCGCGGAAGCTCCGGTGCGGAAGCAGGGGCGCGGCAATCCGCGATCCGCCGGATCCCGTGCGAAAAAGACCGGAACATCCGGGATGGGCGCGGCGCTGTTCTCCACGCCGCAATGGATCGCGATCACCGTCGCCGCATTCATCCTCGGCGGCGTGCTCGCCGCGACCATCGTGTCACCCGGCGGACGCTCGTCGACAGGAAGCACCGCCGAACAGCAGGCATCCGCCGACGGCGTGCAACCCGACATGCAACGCCTCACCGAAACGCGCGCGGCGATGGAAGCGAATCCGGACAATCCCGACGCACTGCTCGCCTATTCTCACGCCCTGCACGACTCGGGCATGCCCGCGCAGGCGATCGTGCAGTACAAACGGTATCTCGAATTTCGTCCCGACGATCCCGATGCGCGGGTTGATCTTGGAATTTGTTATTTTGAGACCAAGGATTATGCAACCGCGATCACCGAAATGGAACGCGCGGTGGCGAAGTCTCCCGATCATCAGTTGGGGAACTACAATCTCGGCATTGTCAACCTGAATGCGGGCAACAAGGACAAGGCGCGGGAGTGGTTCGAAAAAGCGCGGGACCTCGATCCCTCCACCCCGCATGGCCAGAACGCCGCCCAGCTGCTCCGCGAGCATTTTTGATGCAAACGAGTTTTCCGATACGAACGAGTTTTCCGATACGAACGAGACAATTCACGATTCATTCATATTCTTGATTGGAGGTACATCCATGCCTTGCGGCAAGAAAAGAAAGCGCCATAAAATGGCGACGCACAAGCGGAAAAAACGCTTGCGCAAGAACCGGCACAAGAAGAAAAACCGCTAAGCGCTGAGCCATGGATCGACTCTGGTCTCCGTGGAGATCACAGTATATTCAAACGTTCGGCACTGAACTCGAAGGCAAGGGCTGCGTGTTTTGCGAAGCCCTTGCGTCTTCTTCCGACGACGCGCGCTATCTCGTGCGCCGGCATGCGACCTGTTTCACGATGCTGAATCTCTACCCGTACAACAGCGGCCATCTCCTGGTGATTCCGAATCGACACGTGGCGTCCTACGCCGAACTGTCAGCGGCGGAATACGCGGAAATGACCGAACTGCTGCGAGACTGGATGCGAGCGCTCGACGTTGCCATGCATCCACAGGGATACAACATCGGGTCGAATGTCGGACGGGTCGGTGGCGCAGGCATCGACCAGCACGTGCACATGCATGTCGTGCCGCGCTGGAATGGCGATGCGAATTTCATGCCTGTTATCGCCGATACGAAGGTCATCTCGGAATCGATGGAGGATACCCTGCGACGACTCCGCGAGGCCTTCGACGGGTTGGATGTCCGATTTTCGGACCCTGAACGCTGATATCCACCACGTTCCCCAAGGAGCACATCATGTCTGACAACGCATCATCCCGCAATCTTCTTCTGGGTTTCCTTTCCGGCGCGCTGGTCGGTGGCATCGTCGCCCTGCTCTACGCCCCGAAACCGGGCAAGGAATTCCGAAGCGACCTGCGGAAAAAAAGCGGCGAACTCGCCGAGGATCTCGAGGACTATCTGCAGGACGCGCAGGAAAAGGCCAAGACCATCATCAACGAGGGCAAGGAAAAATCCAGCGCACTGATCACGGACGCGAAACGCCGCGCCGATACGCTGCTCAAGGACGCGGAAACCATCCTCAGCGGCGCCAAGCATCGCGTCTCGGAGGAAGGTGACCGGCTGAAAACCGCGATGAAAGCCGGCGTGGACGCCTACAAGGACGAGCGCGACACGCCGCTGCCCGGCGGCAACGGCTGAGGACGCACTGGTGGATACACTGCAGGAAATCCTGATTCTCGTGCTGCTCATCGGGGGCATCGCGCTCATCGGCGTGCTGATTTCCGTGCTGCTCTCGATGCGCCGCACGCTCGAGACCATCGGGACGGATATTCGTCGGCTCAGTGACGAGACCGTTCCCCTGCTCGTGAAAATCGAGGAGACGATCGAGATGACCAAGCAAGCGCTGACCGTGGTCGAGGAAAATCGTGAAAAGCTGGCGGCAGCCACGAACTTCGTCCACAAGGTGACCGAGAACATCTATCGACTCGAATCCATGTTGCAGGATCAGATCGAACCGAGCGTCGCCGGACTCGCGCGACGTCTCTCGGGACTCCGCCGGGGTGTGGACACCTTCGTTGACCGCTGGCGGCAAGGCCGCGGTTGATGAACACCGCCGCGTCCACGTTGCGCGCTTTGCTTCCCTTGCTGATCCGGACCATGCGGATCCGGCAATGGACGAAAAACGTCTTCGTGCTCTCGCCGCTTCTCTTCTCACGACATCTGTTCGACACGACCTCGCTGCTGCGCAGCATCGAGGCGTTTTTCCTGTTTTCCCTGGTCGCCAGCGCGGTGTACGTCCTCAACGACATTGTCGATGCCGAGGTCGACCGTTCCCATCCGGTCAAGCGGCACCGCCCGATTGCCTCCGGCGCCCTGCCCGTGCCGGTCGCCGTCTTCGCCGTCGCCGTGATCATGCTGCTCGCCATCGGCGTGGCGGTATATGTCCATCCGGGATTCGCGGCGATTCTCGCGGCCTATTTCGGTCTGAATTTCGTCTATTCCCATTTCCTCAAGCGCATGGTGATCATCGATGTGATGACCATCGCCGCATCCTTCGTCCTGCGCATCGTCGCGGGCGCGGTGGTCATCGACGTCCCGATCTCCGAATGGTTGCTGATCTGCACCTCCCTGCTCGCGCTGTTTCTCGGCTTCAGCAAGCGTCGCCACGAGATCACGGTCCTCGTCGAGGATGCGCATGTGCACCGTCCGGTGCTGCTTGAGTACAGCACCTACTTCCTCGACCAGATGATTTCGCTGGTCACGGCCTCGACACTGATCTGCTACATCCTGTACACCGTCGATGCGGAAACGGTCTCGAAATTCGGCAGCAAGGCGCTGCTCTACACGACACCGTTTGTCCTCTATGGATTGTTCCGGTATTATTACCTCGTCCATCAGAAACAAACCGGCGGCGATCCGACCTCGGAATTTCTCGCCGATGCCCCGCTGCTCGTCAACGTGTTCCTGTGGGCCGCTTCCGTCATCCTCATTTTGTATTTCCGGTAGAGAGCACTCATGAAAAGCAAGGTCGCCGTTCTCCATACCACCCCCTCGACCATTCTCGAGGATTATGTCCGGCTCATGGAACTGGCCGGACTTTCACAGGCCTTGGACCCGTCCACGACGACGATTCTCAAGGACAATATCAGCTGGCATTTCCCCTTCCCGGGCGCGAACACGACCCCGTGGCAGCTCGAGGGCGTGGTGCGGGGATTGCGTCGCAACGGCTACGCCGACCTGACCTGCGTGCAAAATAAAACCGTGGTCACCGATGCCTTCAAGGGCGAGGATCTCAACGGCTACGTTCCCATTTTCAAGGAATACGATATTCCGGTCCTCTTTAATTTCAAGGATGAGGACATGACGTGGGTGCGCTACGAACCGAAAGCGGACATGCTTGTCCTGCCGCGCATCTACCCCGAGGGCATTTTCATTCCGGAGTATTTTTTCGGAAAGAATATCGTTCACCTCCCCACGGTCAAATGCCACATCTACACGACAACCACGGGCGCGATGAAAAACGCCTTCGGGGGCCTGCTCAACACCCGTCGGCATTACACGCACAGCTGGATTCACGAGACGCTCGTGGATCTGCTCGCGATCCAGAAGGAAATCCACACGGGCGTGTTCGCGGTGATGGACGGGACGACGGCCGGCAACGGTCCGGGGCCGCGCACGATGTATCCGGAGATCAAGAACGTGATTCTCGCGAGCGCCGACCAAGTGGCGATCGACGCCGTGGCCGCGAAAATGATGGGCTTCGATCCGCTCGCGGACCTGAAGTATGTGCGCCTCGCGCATGATCGTGGCTTGGGGACGGGCGACGTGCGTGAGATCGAGATCGTGGGCGACGACATCAGTGGCGAGAACTGGCACTTCGAGGTGGGAGACAACGGGGCGAGCCGCGTGGGCGACATCATGTGGTTCGGACCACTCAAGGGTATACAGAAGCTGTTCTTCCACACCCCGCTGGTGCATGTCTTCGTCGCGGGTTCGGAAGTGTATCACGACTATTACCGTTGGCCGCTGCGCGACCGCAAAGTTTTCGATCGCTGGCGGGAGACGACATCATGGGGCCGGCTTTTCGACGAATACCGGACCCACGGCGTGATGGCGCCGGCGCGGGACAGCAGCCGCTAAGCGGAGACGCCACCGATCATGGGCGCGGGTGCCTCGCTGGCGTTCGGTGCCTCGCTGGCGTTCGATGCGGCGAGCTCGAGCGTGAAGGAAAACGTGCTGCCACGTCCGATCTCCGACTCGACCACGAACTCCTGCCCGTGACGGGCGATCATTTCCCTGCAGAGCATTACCCCTAATCCGGTCCCTTTTTCCTTTTCCGTTCCCTGCGTGCTGCGGACCGGTGCACCTTGCATCAGCGCATGACGCGTTTCCTCGTTCATGCCCAGTCCCGTATCACGCACCGACACCGTGACGCGCATGGCGCGGTCGTCCACGCGCGCGTCGATCGAGACACGGTCAGCACGCGGGGTGTACTTGATGGCATTGGAGACGAGATTACGAAGAACGGTGGAGATCATTTGCTTGTCGGCACGGACGCGCAGCTGGTCGGGGACGAGCATTTCGAACGTGAGCTGCTTCTGCTGAACCTGCGGACGCACGACGCCTTCCACTGTTGCCACGACCGCTGCAAGATCGAAGACCGTGGGAGAATAGACGATCGTCCCGAGCTGGATGCGTGACCATTCGAGCAGGTTTTCCAGCAGACCATAGACGCTCTTGCTGGTGCTCCGCATCTCGCGGAACAGCGGCCGCAGCTCATCGATCTCGAGTTCGTCGATGTGCCCGGCAACATAGTCGGTGATGGTCATGAAGCTGCCCAATGGTCCGCGCAGATCATGGGCAATGATCGAGAAGAGACGGTCCTTGTCGTGCACGATCTGGGAAAGCGCGAGCCGGCTGCGCCGCAGCTCGACGTGCACACGCACGCGCGCGAGCAACTCCTGTCGCTGAAATGGCTTGGTGATATAGTCGACCGCGCCCAGTTCGAATCCCCGGACGATGTCCTCCTGCGCGGTTTTCGCGGTGAGAAAAATGACCGGAATGTCCGCTGTGCGTTCGTCGGCCTTCAGCCGGCGGCAGGTTTCGTACCCATCCATTTCCGGCATCATGATATCGAGCAGGATGAGATCGGGTGAGGCGTCGGCCGCGATGGCGAGTGCCTGCTTTCCGCTCGACGCCGCGGATACGTTGCATTGCGCCTCCCGCAGGAAGCTCCCGACGACCTGGAGATTGCGCGAGACATCGTCGACGATCAGGATGAGCGGCTGAGTTTCGGTCATGAAACGGGTCCCTCGATGGAATGGTCCTCGAGACCGGCCTGCGCGGCGAGCGAGGCGATCCTTTCGGGTAATTCATCCAATGTAATCGGGAGACGTTCCATATCAAAGCTGCGCGCCTGATGGAGCAATCGTTCCGCCCATTCAATCAACGAGGTGCATCCGACGTCGATCGCCTTATCACGGATTCCGAGCGCGAACCGTTCGATTTCATGGATGATGAACGTGCGTGAGAGTCGTTCCATGCGCGGCAGCTCGGTGGTCCGCAGATCGCGAACGAATGCAGCAATATCCTCCGGACGTGCAGTCGGCCGTGTCGCGTACGACACGGGTGACGCCACCTCTTCTATCGTGGTATCGGATTCAGCAATGATCCCGTGCGCGTCGAACGAAACATCCGCGTCATCGGCGGTCGTCAGCACCGCGGGCAACGTGATGGAGAACGTCGATCCGACACCGAGACGCGAGCTGAGTCGAATGCGTCCACCCATCATCACGACAAGCCGCTCGGTGATGGCAAGTCCGAGTCCGGTGCCGCCGTAATCCGCGTTCCGTGATTGACCGCCCGCCTGTCGGAATGGTTCGAAGATGCGCTTCTGCTGCGACGGTGGAATCCCGACGCCCGTATCCCGCACCGACAGGGAGAGGGTACAGTGCAGGGGTTGCGCGTCGGTACACGTGACCTCCACGGTGATGCCACCATGGTCGGTGAATTTCACGGCGTTGCCGACAAGATTGAGCAGGACCTGTCGAAGGCGCATTTCATCTAGAGAGACCAGGTGCGGAACGGCTTCGTCGATGCGGACATCGAATGTGAGATGTTTTTCCTTTACCTGGAATGCGAACAATTGGCGGATTTCGTCGAGCATCCCCCGGATACTGGTGGTCTTGTATTCGAGTTCGAGACGGCCGGCTTCGATCTTGGATAGATCGAGCATGTCGTTGATCAGGGTGAGCAGGTTTTTTCCCGACACGGAAATCGAACGGAGGTATTCGCGCAGCTCCCTGTCACGAATGCGGTCCTGCAGCAATTCGGTGAAACCGAGAATTGCGTTCATCGGCGTCCGGATTTCATGGGAGATATGCGCGAGGAATTCGGACTTGGTCGTGTTGGCGTGATACGCCGCGGTTTCGGCTTTCTTTCGTTCCTCGATTTCCTGGAGCAGCATGGAATTCGCATGCTGCAGTTCCCGCGTGCGATGCTCGACCTCGGCGGAAAGCAGGATTTCCTGCCGACGGACGCGCGCGATGCGCCAACCCAGACCCCCGATCACCACCCCCGCGATCAGCATCCCCCCCAGGAGTCGGAACCACCAGGTCGCCCAGAATGGGGGTTCGATGATCAGAATGAGCCGGAGTCCATCGAGATTCCAGACGCCGTCATTGTTCGATGCCTGGATATGCAGTTCATAACTTCCCGGGCTCAGTCCCGCGAACGAGAGCAGCCGTTCCGTGCCGAGATCGACGAACTCGCGGTTGATACCGACGATGCGATACCGGTAGCGGTTTTTTTCCGGGCGGTAATAATTGAGTGCGGCGAAGGTAATGGCGATGGACTCGACCTGGTGCCCGAGCGTGACCGTGTCGCGACCGCTTCCACGTCCTCGCGGCAACAACTCCGCATTGCCGGCGCGAACGCTGGTGACAACCACCGGCGGGATGGCGGTGTTGCGCGTGATCCGATCCGGATGGAAGTAGGTGACGCCCTGCACGCCACCGAAAAACAGTTCGCCCGCCGGTGTGGAGAAATACGACGCCGTGTTGAATTCATTCCCTTGCAGCCCGTCGAGCACATCATAGGTGGCGACGACACCGCGCTCGGGACGGAAGCGGGAGAGGCCGGCATTCGTGCTGAGCCAGAGAAAACCCGCATGGTCTTCGAGAATACCGTACGTGACGTTGTTGGGCAGACCCTGTTCCGTGGTGTAGCGGCGGAAGGTGCCGTCACGCCGGTCCACCAGATTGAGGCCACCGGCCGTTCCGACCCAGAGACGGCCGCGCGAATCCTCGACGATGCACTTGACATTGTCGCTGGCGAGAGACGAGGGGTCCCCCGCGCGCTGGGTGAAATACGTCACGTCTCCGGTGAGGCGATCGTACAGCGCAAGTCCCCCGCGCGCGGTCCCGATCCAGAGCAGTCCGTTGCCATCCTCGCACACCGCGTACACACCGCCCTGCGGTGGACCGATCCGCGTGGGGGCCACGAGTCGGGGACGCTCTCGTGCACGGCGACGCGTCCCCGCGGGGCGGCGATCCCAGCGCAACAATCCCTGGGATGTCCCGATCCAGAGAACGCCATCCCGCGACGCCGTAATCTCGAACACGCGTCCCTCATCGACCGCGAGACCGTCGGCCTTCGTCGGCCACAGCAGTTCGGTGCGCCCACTGCGCACATCGAGTCGATACAGCCCCCTGCCCTCCGTGCCGACGATCATGAAGCGGGCCGAATCAACCGGGTCGGGGTGCAATGCATACACCGACGAGGCATTCAGCACGGCCGCGGACTCCGGGAGCGGTACCAGACGCTGGGTCCGGCGATCGTATCGTGTCAGCCCGCCATACCCGCCAAGCCACAGCACGGAATCCTGTCCCATCCACAGAGCGCGGAAACTGTATATCGGAAAGTCGCGCGCCCCGAACATTCCCGCGGAGATAAGATTGAATTCCTTCGCGGCGGGCGAATGCAGCGCGAGGCCGCTGCCATTCGAACCAATCCAGACATTCCCCAGATGGTCATGATACACGCAACGCAGACTGTTATTTGGCAGGCCATCGGGCACGAGACGGTTTTCGGTGATGTGACGCACGCTGCCATTGCGCGTATCGAGGAGAATGATACCCAAGCCGGGCGTGACAATCCAGAGTTTCTGCTCCGAATCAATCGCCATTCCCTGCACGCGGCCGAAATACGGATCCCGCTCCCGAGCGAATAATGGAAAGGCCTTCCACGCCCCCGTGCGAATGTCATGCCGATGCACCGCGCCCGGTACCCCCGCGACCCAGAGGTAGCGATCAGACTGCACGAGAACGCGATGAACATCCGGTGGATGATCGGACACATCCGAACCGAAGGGGAGATCGATGGACCGCGCTTCGCTCGTCCTGGGATCGAGCAGCCAGAGTCCAGCCTCCCCTGTCGCCACGAGCAACATCCCCGCGCGCGTCGCGGCGAGATCTTGGATTGGAGGTCGGGGATACTTCCCCGGGAAGCGATGCGCGATGAGCGATCCGGATCCAGGATCGAAGAAATGCAGTCCGGCCGCATCGGTCCCGATCCATACCCGGCCATCGCGGTCGGGATGGATCGTGGTGATCACGCTGCCCGCCAGCGACATCCCGTCGGCGCTGGTCATGGGATACGAATGAAATTTCCGCGTTACCGGGTCATAGCTCTGATATCCCGCCCCGGCGGTGCCGATCCAGATGCGTCCGTCGGCGTCCTCGGCGAGGGCGGTAATACTATTGCTCGCCAATCCGTGTTTTCTCAAAGGATCCGGACGGAACACCTGGAACTCATATCCGTCGAAGCGATTGAGTCCGTCATCGGTGCCGATCCAGAGAAAACCCTGGCTGTCCTGCAGCAGTGCGCTGATCGATCCTTGCGAGAGCCCCTGCTCGACCCGCAGCAGGTCAAACTGCACGCGCCGTGGCGCCGAGGATGCGGGCTGCGCCACCGCGTGCTGCGCCACCGCGGGCGCGCCGGCGAGCACGATGGAGAGCAGGATGAACAAGGTGATGAGGCGTGGCATGTGCGTGGTACTGAATCAATGCGGGGACAACGAGACCAAACTACGCGAATCCATTGAAAACACAAGGGTGACCACCGGTCACCCTTGCCGCCGTCCGGGCGCGAAGAGCCGGACGGATATTCATCCGCTCCCCTCCTCGATGACCGAGCATCACACGATCATACTCTTCATGAAATTGCGTGCGCTGTATTCCTCACACGCGAAGATGATGTCGCGCTTCAAGGCCTGGGCCTCGGTCGACAGCAGTTTGGCGGAGAGCGCGTTGAACTTGTTTTCGAGATCCTCCATCGTCATCGGCTCGCGTGGATCGCCCTTCGGATATTCGAGATACTCCTCGAAACGCCGGCCGTCCTTTGTCGTGACGACCACGCGGGAAGGCTGCTTGGCCGGGAACATCTTCTCGAAATCCACCGAAGCCTCGCCCTTGATCCGATCGATCACTTCCCAGATTCGCGGATCCTTGAGTTTCTCATCGGAGAAGGACTGGGTCGTGATCTTGTGATCGACCAGGCAGGCCGCGACGCAGTACGGGAGCGAATGGTCGGCGGTCTCACGCGAATCGGGCCGGTACTTGTGCGGATCGAAGAGAATGTCGCAGGCCCGTGCGATGGTGGTGATGCGCACTTCCTCGATTTGATCGTACGGAATGTCATGCTCGACCACGACCTTGAGCGTGCAGCTCAGGTGGGTATGCGTCAGCGCTTCGGTCGGAAAGGCTTTCATGCTGCATTCGAGAATTTTGTACGACTCGCCCAGACCGCCGACGAGTTTGTCGAGGTTCCAATCCGGACCGAAGACATCCATGAATCCTTCCTTGCCCTCGAACACGGCCTCGGTTCCGGTGTAGCCTTTCTCCGCCATCAGCGCCGCGAACACCCCGGACTGCACCGCCATCGGGTCGACGGTGTTTTTCATCATCGTCAGCTTCCCGGCGGTGGGACACCCGATCGTATGATTGTGACAGCCGTTGATGCCGATGGCATGCACCATCTGATCGACGTCCAGACCGAGCAGTTTGCCGGCAACAATCGGTGAAACGAACTGGGTGAGCGTGGCGTGATGCCATTTGCGTTCGCGGACCCCCGGCACGGCGAACTCGCACAATCGTTGCTCGAATTCGTACGCGAGAACGATGGCGGTGATCACCTGTTTCATCGACGCATTGACACGCTCACCCACCGCGAGCGCGGCAGGGATGATGTCGGAGGGGTGGGACGGATCCTCCTTCCAATAGATGTCATTGAAATCGAGCGCGCGTACCATCAGCGCATTGACCAACGTGGCATTGACCGCGGGCATCTTGTCGCCGAACCCGATGACGGTCGCCTCCTCCTTTCCCCCCATATCGCGGTACAATTCGTGGATGATGCTGACATCCTTCGTGTGCGTCGCGCCGTACGCGCAGCCGATCGAGTCGTAAAGGTAACGCTTGACCTCGTGCACGACGTTGTCCGGCAGGTCCTCATACCGCAGGCCGACGGCGAATTCCGCGATCCGACGGGTGATGCTCTTTTCCATGATGATTCCTTTGTGCTTGATTTTCAGAGTTCAGGATCTGGTACCCAGTTTTCCGGCGACCCACGCTTCGAGTCCCCCGTGGAGAATGAGCGATTGCGCGGCGGGTCCGACCGGATCGATCGTGTAGCGCGTCTCGCCGACCGTGATCACCGAGAGCCGGAAATCCACGGTCGCGTGGAGTTCGGTCCGGACCGTGAGTTGCTCGGTGCCGAACCGCCGCACGAGATCCCGGACGAGTTCGGGCGCTTCGATCACGAGGAAACCGTTGTTGATGGCATTGCGGGCGTAGGTTTCACTGAGCGAACCCGCGAGCACCATGCGGATGCCGCGGTGCTTGAGCGCCGTGGCCGCCTGTTCACGCGAGCTTCCCGTCCCGAAGTTGAATCCCCCGACGAGGATGTCGCCGTCTTGCGCCAGTGCCTGCCATGCGGGGTCGTAATTCTCCATCGCGACCTCGGCCTGCTGCGCCGGGGTGAACTCATCGTTGTAGGTGTATTTCCCGGGGTAGATGCCGTCGGTGTTGAGATTGTCCTGATGGCAGAACAGCAGCGCGCCCTGCACGATTTCGGAGAACCCCTCGACAATCACGGTCTCTCCCCGTGCGACCGCGTCACGTCGATTCGTGACGATCCCCCCGGATGGAACAGGCGGTTCGGCTTCGTCCGCCACGACCATTCCCTCGGGCATCGCGATCACACCCGCGAGCGCGGATGCCGCGACGACGGCGGGTGAACCGAGATAGGCCTGTGCGCTGGCATCCCCCATGCGCCCCTTGAAGTTGCGGTTGGTCGCCGAAATCCCTACCTCGCCTGCTTCGAGCAGGCCGGTGCCGAGTCCGATGCACGGGCCACAACCCGGCGGAAGGGCGATCGCGCCGGCATCGAGCAACGCCTGCCAATCTCCGCGGCGCTCACTCTCGTTCTGGACTTCGATCGAGGCGGCGGCGAGATAGAATTTCACCCCGTCGGCGACATGATTTCCACGCATGACCGCTGCCGCCTCGGCAATATCCTCGACGCGGCTGTTGACGCAGGACAATAGATAGGCCTTGTCGATCTTGATTGGATTGTCGCGCAACGATCGTACCGCGGTCATGGTCTTGACATGATTGGGTCCGGAGACATACGGCCGGACACTCCCGAGATCGAGCGTGATCTGTTTCGCGTAATACGCTGTCGCATCAGCGGTTGGCCGGTTCGCCTCAAGCTGCGCGATTCGCGTTTCATTCATGCGAGGATGCTTTCCATTTCCATCCGCGTCCGAGGGGACGCCCTCGAGTCCGCGTTGCGCAACGAATGCGGCACGGGCGCGCAGCCAGGCGAGGGTGACATCGTCGACCGGGAACACTCCCGCGAGCGCTCCCCACTCCGTGGTCATGTTCGCGATGGTGAGACGCTGGTCGACACTGAGCTGCGCGATCCCATCCCCATCGAATTCGATGGCGTGATTGAGAACTTCATCATTATTGAAAAGGCCGCAGAGTGTGATGATGACGTCTTTGCCGGACACACCCGGGTGCAACGCCCCGGTCAAGGTGACACGGGCGACCGGCGGAACTTTCCACCAGGTCCGTCCCGTGGCCCAGATCGCGGCCGCGTCGGTACGCACGATCGGTGTACCCAGGCAGCCGAGTCCGCCGTACATGTTCGAGTGGCTGTCCGACGCCACGACCATCGTGCCTGGCCAGGCGTAGCCCTCCTCGCACATGATCTGATGACCGATACCGCGACCGGCCGGATAGAAATCCACCCCCATTTGCCGGGCGAAATCCTCGATCTTGCGGTATTTCTCGAGATTCTTCTCGCTGTGGTCCTGCACGTTGTGGTCGAGCGTATTGACCACCTGACGCGGATTCGCGATCCGTGTCGCACCGATGGCGCGGAATTTCGGAATGACCGCTCCGGTATTGTCATGTGTCATGACATGCGCGGGCTGGATGTACACGTAATCGCCGCTGTGCACTTCCTGTCCCGGCACGAGATCGACGGCGAAACGCTGCGCGATGATTTCAATGAGATTCTGTGGCATGATGCACCGCTCCTCACTTCACGAGTTCGAAATCGATGAAGTCGGCATGATGGAAGATGATGCTTTCGGGCAGACGCTTCTCGCCGGCTCCCTCCTTCGAGTGCGTGGCGATGATATGCATGACTTCCGACGGGACGCCGTGCTTGAACGCCAGTCCCACCCCACTGAATGGATGACGGAGATGCTTGCCGTAATCGGACTTGACGGGCGCGCCGTTGATGATCTCGAATTCGAGCAGTTTGCCGACATCGGCGAGCATGGCGCCCGCGATGAGATAATCACGGTTGACCGGTGTGCGGCGGTCTTCGTGCACGCGTTCGAGCACATCATCACAGGCGACGCACATCAGGCAGACCGCACGGACGTGGTCGATGAAAGGAATCGAAACATTGTCGGCGAGGAGGGTAAACGGAATGCTTCGCAATAATTCCTCGGTCCAGCCACGAAATGCGATGGCCTCGGCCCAGCAATCGATGACCTGGTCGCGAAGCGTTTCGTCCTTGATGAGATTGATTTCGGGGAGAAGTCGCAGTACGAGATCGCTCATGTCGTCCTCAGGGTGGTGATGAGAGTCATTGTCCCTCCGCGTCATCGATGATGACGATGACGAACTCGCCCGGACCGTGCACACCGGTCACCAGGACCTTCTCGATGTCGGCGGTCTTGCTCGGTCCCCCAACCAGTGTCACGGCGCTCGTGGCGTCCAAGGCGAGGTGCCGCAACAGCGGTGCGGCCTGCCGGAGCGACGCGACGATGCGTCCCGCGGGGAGCATCGCGATGTGTCGCGCTGGAAGCAAAGATACGGAGCGACTTTCGCAATCCGAAGAAGAAATGATAATCGCACCCGAATCTGCGAGACCGGCCCGCGCGACGGTGATCCCCACATGCGCGTCGGCGTATGCGCGTCGCGCGTCTGGGTTGTCGCGACCGAGCGTGATGTCTCGCACGGCGGTGACGGAACAGGATTTCCCGGCGAGCCCTGCCGCGAGTCCCATCGATGCACACAGCGGATCATCGGCAAGAATGCAGCGCTGCCCTTCTTCGACGAGCGCCACGATGGTCCGCGCGGCATCCGACAGATCCGCGCACCGCAACACGGTACTTCCACTCTCCCGGGCGCGGGTGGTGAAGAGCGCCACGTCGGCCGCTCCCGCACGGAACGCCAGTGCGTCGAGTCGCGCGTGCAGGGACATTCGTTCCGTGTCCCGATCCGTGGCGGTTGCCGCCGCGCGCAGGGCGGCGAACATGCGATCGCGGGCGCTCACGACGGCCGCTCCTGATCCGCGCGCCAGCACTGCTTGAAACTGCGCGGCGGCGGTGCGGGAAATGTTCGGGTATCACTCCAGATGGGCACGCGCAGTCCGCCATCCCGCGAACGCAGCAGAGGCCCGAAGACCCGAAGCAAACGTCCCGCCAGATCGAACAGGGCGGTTCGCGCGGCAACGCGGACAAAGGTCCACATGATCAGTCGCTCGGTCCATTTCCCCTTCCGCTTCCCGGAGATCCGGGCACGCCAGGTGAGCAGCAGATGGTGCAGGTCGATGTGCACGGGACAGATGTCCGCGCAGGCACCGCAGAGCGAGGAAGCGAACGGCAGTCCGGCCGCGCGCGTCTCACCCCGGAAGATCGGGGTGATCACGCTGCCGATGGGTCCAGGGTAGATCGACCCGTACCCGTGACCGCCAATTTTCTGGTAGACCGGACAGACATTCAGACAGGCCCCGCAGCGGATACACAAGAGCGCCTCGCGCAATGCCGCATCGGCAAGAAGCCGCGCGCGGCCGTTGTCGAGAATGACGATATGCAGTTCGTCGGGACCGTCGTGCTCGTCCGCCCGGCGAGGACCGGTAATCAGTGACGTGTAGCAGGTGAGCCGCTGTCCCGTGGCGCTGCGGCCGAGCAGGTTGAGAAACAGCGACAGCGTTTCGAAATCCGGCAGCAGTTTTTCAAATCCCATCACCGCGATGTGCACGCGCGGGAGTGTCGTGCTCAGCCGTGCGTTTCCTTCATTCTCGACGATGCACAGCGTCCCACTTTCCGCGATGGCGAAATTCACCCCTGACACACCGACATCGGCGCGGAGAAAATCCTCGCGCAGCACGGCACGCGCGACTTCGGTGAGCCGCTCCGGATCGTCGCTGTACTCGATGCCGAGTTTTTCAGAGAATAATTGTCCGATCTCGCCCCGGGATTTGTGCAAGGCCGGTGCGGTGATATGCGATGGTGGTTCTTCCGCGAGCTGGATGATATACTCCCCCAGATCGGTTTCGATTGTTTCGAGACCCGCCCGTTCGAGGGCGTGCGTCAGATCGATTTCCTCACCGGTCATCGATTTGCTTTTCACCGCGACGCGCCGGCCATGTCGCGCCGCGATCTCGCAGATGAGGCGCGAGGCGTCTTCCGCGTCACCGGCGAAGTGGACGGTGGCACCCGCCGCCGTGGCCTGGCGCTCGAAGCGCGCGAGGTAGTCATCCGCATGGTCGAGGACATGACGCTTGATGTCATGCGCCACGGCGCGCATGGATTCCCAGTCGTCGTAATCGGCCACCACGGCCGCGCGCTTGACCAGGGAGGTTGTCGTGGCGCGCGCGAGATTTCCACGCAGTCGGGGATCGTGGATGCGCTCGGCGATGAGCCGCCCGATATTCTCGGGCTCGATCGGGGTGGGCCTGTGTGTCACGATATGCTCCCGAGGATCTCGGCGATGTGCAGCGTACGCACGCTGCTGCCACGCCGCCGGAGCATCCCGTCAATCTGCATCAGGCAGCTCGAGTCCACCCCCGTGACCACCGTGGCACCGCTGCGGATTATCGAATCGACCTTTTCCTCGGCCATGGCGGCGGATACATCGGCATACTTGACCGCGAAGGTCCCGCCAAAGCCGCAGCAGACCTCCGCGGCATCCATCTCGACCAGCTCGAGTCCCTCGACCCGCTCGAGCAGGGCACGGGGCTGCCGCTTGATCCGCAGTTCACGCAATGCATGACAGGAATCATGCACGGTGACGCGTTCCGCGAAATGCGCACCGACGTCGGTGACACCAAGCACGTCGACAAGAAAGCTGGTGAATTCCCGGACGCGACCCCGCACACGGTCGGCCGCCTCCGCATACGGTGCCGGGAGTTCGAGCATGCGGCCATAGAATTGCGCGACCATGGTCACGCAGGATCCCGACGGCGCGACGATGTATTCCGCCCCGTCGCGATCAAAAATGTCAAGGAATTTTCGAGCGAGCGTTTCCGCTTCGTGATGATAGCCGGTGTTGAACGCAGGCTGTCCGCAACAGGTCTGCCGCGGATCATAGGATACCTCGTGACCCAGGCGCTCGAGCACGCGCAGCATGCGCATGCCGGAATCGGGGAAAAACTGATCGGTCAGACAGGGGATGAACAGGGAAACCTTCAACACGCGGTCCTTCGTGGGGCGACGGCAGTCCGAAGGCAACTTAGCATAAAAACCCCAAATGCCGAAGGCATCGCGCGGGCCGTCCGGTCCTTCGACGGACAACCGGTCTTTTCGAATCGTTTACTCGGACAATCCTGTTCCGAGCTTCTTGAGCAGGCGGGAAAGTTCGTGCTGCTCCCGTGCCGTGAGTACCGACGCCACCTGGTCGATCATGGCAGCGTGTTCGGGAAAGATCCGGGTGATGAGCGTGCGCCCGGCTTCGGTGAGATCAACGATCACCGCGCGGCGATCCGTGTCCGATTGCGTGCGGTGCACCAACCCTTCCTTCTCGAGATTGTCGACCACGCAGGTCATGTTGCCGCCGCTGACCAGCATCTTGCGCGAGAGTTCGCCAATGGTCATCGGTCCGAGATGGTAGAGACATTCGATCGCGCCGAACTGGGGCTGCGTCAGACCGTGACGACGGATATCCTTGACGGTGAGCTTGTTGAACACGGCGTAGGCGCGGGCGAGCTTCACCCAGAGGCCGAGCGCCAGATCCGCGGTGGGTCCGTATTGTTCTGTCGATTTCATGTGTTATTTCAAATTCAAATATTTCAATGACAATGTATCGGGATCCCCGCAAAAAAGCAACTCCCTGCCCCATTGAATTGTCCGGTCGAGTTCCCCTATATTGCGCAATGACCAAAACGGATCAGGACGTGCGCGAGCTCATCGACCACCTGCGTTCGCTCGGGAGTGAGCGAAACCGCGCGGGGATGGCACGCTTCGGTATCACCGTGACGCAGGCGTTCGGGGTTTCGATCCCGCCCTTGCGCGCACTGGCGCGGCGTCTCGGCCGCGATCATCTGCTTGCCGCGGGACTCTGGAACAGTGGCTGGCACGAGGCCCGTCTCCTGGCGGTGTATTGCGAGGAAATCGCGCGAGTGGATCGCACGCAGATGGAAGCCTGGGCGGCGGATTTCAATTCATGGGATCTGACGGATCAGACGTGCAGCAATCTGTTCATTCAGACGCCATTCGCCATGGAGAAAGTCCATGCCTGGGCCGCGCGCGAGGAGGAATTCGTCCGTCGTGCCGCGTTCGCCATGCTCGCCGCGCTGGCCGTGCACAGCAGGACGATGGAGGATGCGGATTTCCGCGCGGTACTCCCGCTGCTGGACGCGGCCGCGGACGACGAGCGCAATTTCGTCCGCAAGTCCGTCAACTGGGCACTGCGACAAATTGGCAAGCGCACACTCGCCTTGCATGCCGACGCCCTCGCGTTCGCCGAAACCCTGACGCAGCGTCCATCCCGGTCCGCGCGATGGATCGCACGCGATGCCATCCGTGAATTGTCACGCCCCGAAACCATCAACCGCATCGAGACCCGCCGCGCGAAACGCCCGGTGTCGGTGCATCGCGTCCCGACGCATACTCCATCACGGTAAGCCCACCACATCACGGTAAGCCCACCACCATGCGTTCACTGTTCTGCACCGTACTGATTTGCCTCGCCGCCATACCGGCGGCATCTCAGTCATTCCCGGATTTCGTGATCCGCGTCAATATCGCGCCGGAACAGCGTCGACAATACCTCGTCGACAGCATGCTCGCCACGATCCCCGCGTTTCCCTTCGCGGAATCCGACAGCATGGTCTGGTTTCTGTACAAAGGTGCCGCGCAGGATGTCGCGGTTTCGGGGGATATGAACAACTGGAACGATCTCGCGTCGCCGTTGCAGCGGCTGTCCACGACCGATCTGTGGTACCGCGGTGAACGCTACGCGCACGACGCGCGGCTGGACTACAAATTCATCGTCAACGGCACGTGGATTCTCGATCCGCGCAATCCGCACACGATATCCGGAGGGTTCGGTCCGAATTCAGAACTGCGCATGCCCGGCTATCAGCCACCACCGGAGATCCAGCGCATCGCCGGCGTGCCGCGGGGAACACTGTTCGACACGACGATGGCATCCCCGACGCTCAACAACAGCCGGACCGTCCGCGTCTACCTGCCCGCCGGGTACGAATTGAACACCGCGCGGTATCCGGTGGTGCTGTTCCACGACGGCCTCGACTATCTCGCGCTCGGGAGCGCGGCGAACGTGCTGGACAACCTCATCCACCAGGGCCGCATCCCTCCCTGCGTGGCGGTGTTCGTGCCGGCGGTGAACCGCTCGCCCGAGTATGCCGGAGCGCAGATCGACTCGTACACGGACTTCATCGTCAACACGGTGATGCACTGGGTCGACACGCGTTTCCGCACGCGCAGCGATCCCGCGGCCCGTGCGGTGATGGGCGCGTCCAACGGCGGCAACATCAGTCTGTACATGGCCATGAAACATCCGGACGTCTTCGGCAACGTGGGCGCGCAATCGAGCAACATCATCGCGTCGATCACCGACCGATTCGAGCAGGACCCTGTCCTTCCGCTGCGTCTGTATCTCGACCTCGGCACCTTCGACATCGACATGCTGATCCCCATGGTGCGCGCATTCGTGCCCGTCCTGCGATCGAAGGGGTACGAACATCACTACCAGGAATTTCACGAGGGACATAGCTGGGGGAACTGGCGCGCCCACATTGACGACGCGTTGGTCTTTTTCTTTGCACGTCTGCTTTCGACCGATATGCCCTCCACGCCGGAGGGTCAGGGATTTCGGATCGATCCGGCATGGCCGAACCCCGCGTCGACACAGATCACGCTCCGCTACAGTCTCGCGCGCGGGGCATGGATGCGTGTCACCCTGCACGATCTGTTGGGACGCGACGTGGGAGTGTTGTCCGACCGGCAGGAAGACGCCGGCACGGGAATACTGCGATGCACCCTCCCCGTCCTTTCCCCCGGACTGTACCTCATTCGTGCCGCCACCCCCACCGGCACGGCTGTCCAGCGCATCGCCGTGCGCTGATTCCTCCGCGCGCCCTTCCGGTGCCCCGCCTGTCCACACACAACGGTCAACACCCCCCAACGGAGAAGCGCCACATACCGATGACTCTCAGAGCGGGATATTTCCGTGTTTCTTTCGCGGATTCGTATCGGCCTTGTTCTCGAGAATCTCGAGCGCACGAATGATGCGCGGACGCGTGTCCATCGGCTCGAACACATCGTCGATATACCCCCGTTCGGCCGCGATGAAGGGATTCGCGAACTTCTCGCGATACTCGTTGATCTTGTCGTCGAGCGCGCGCTCGGGATCCTTCGCCGCCGCGATTTCCTTCTTGAAAATGATTTCCACCGCCCCTTTCGGACCCATGACCGCGATTTCCGCCGAAGGCCAGGCATAATTGAAATCACCGCGGATGTGCTTGGAATTCATCACATCGTACGCGCCGCCGTAGGCCTTGCGGGTAATGATGGTGATCTTCGGGACCGTCGCCTCGGCGAAGGCATAGAGCAGTTTCGCTCCGTGCTTGATGATGCCGCGCCACTCCTGATCCGTGCCGGGAAGAAAGCCGGGGACGTCTTCGAACACCACCAGCGGGATGTTGAAACAATCACAGAAGCGCACGAAGCGCGCGGCCTTGAGCGAGGCATCGATGTCGAGCACACCCGCGAGCACTGCCGGCTGGTTGGCGACGATGCCGACCGCCCGACCATCATACCGGGCGAAGCCCACCACGATATTGGGCGCGTACTGCTCCTGCACCTCCATGAAATCGCCGTGATCGACGGTGCGAAGGATCACATCCTTGATGTCGTAGGGCTTGTTCGTGTTATCCGGGATGATCTCGTTGAGCGACACCTCGCGACGGTTGCGATCGTCGGTCGGCGGCACGCGTGGGGGACACTCGATATTGTTCTGCGGGAGAAATCCCATCAGACGCCGCAGGGCCATGAGGGAATGCACCTCGTTTTCATGCGTGAAATGCGCCACCCCGCTCTTCGATGCATGCGTGGTCGCGCCACCGAGATCCTCCGACGTGACATCCTCATGCGTCACGGTCTTGACCACATTCGGACCGGTGACGAACATGTAGCTCGTCTGCTCGACCATGAAGACGAAATCCGTGATGGCGGGAGAATAGACCGCGCCACCGGCGCAGGGTCCCATGACCGCGCTGATCTGCGGGACGACCCCCGACGCCAATGTATTCCGGAGAAAAATATCCGCATATCCACCAAGACTCACCACGCCTTCCTGGATGCGTGCCCCACCGGAGTCGTTGAGGCCGATCACCGGCGCGCCCACCTTCATCGCCATGTCCATGATCTTGCAGATTTTCTCCGCGTGCGTTTCGGAGAGCGATCCACCGAAGACCGTGAAATCCTGACTGAAGACAAAAACCAGGCGGCCGTCGATCGTGCCCGATCCGGTGACGACGCCATCTCCCAGGTAATGCTGCGCACCGAGACCGAAGTCCGTCGACCGGTGCGTGACAAAGGCATCGATCTCTTCGAAACTGCCCCGGTCGAGCAGGATCTCGATGCGTTCGCGCGCGGTGAATTTTCCCTTGTCATGTTGCGCCTTGACGCGCTTCTCCCCGCCCCCTTCCCGTGACTTCCGACGCATTTCCTCGAGGCGGCGTTTGTTTTCTTCGGACATGATGATGCTCTCCGCTTGACAACTGTGTGGGGTGTTGGATCGCGCGCGTTCACGTCAGGACGCGGATTCGAGTTTCCGTAGTTCCTTGTCGAAGGCGACCTCCACCGACGTCTCGATCGCCGACACCGTGGATTCCGTATTCTCGATTTCTCCCATGAGAGAATCGAGTTGCGCGCTGATCTCCTCGGGTTCCTTCATGGTAATGGCCTGTTCCTTCATGAGCATCACCATCTCCTCGAGTGTGGAAAGCTGCGCTTCGAGCAATGCGCTGTCCGCCTCCGCTTTCCGGAGGCGTTCGAGGCGCTGCGCGAGCACCTCCCGCTGCCGTCCCTTCACCTCCCGCAACCGATCGTCCGCCTGCGCCATTTCCGCCTCGAGCGCCGCGACCCTGGTAGCGAGTTCGTCCGCGCTGTGCGACGCAAGATGCTTCGCATAACTGTCCTTCGCGAGCAACATCCGAAGGTAACGATCGAGCATGTCGTCGATGCGCGTGGATGCCTGCGTAAGAAAATCACGGCTCGCCTGACTGTATTGCGCGTAATTCTCGCGGATTCCCGCCGCGGTGTGTTCGAGACGACGATAGCGTTGCTGTTCGGTGGCAGGCAGCGCATCCAATCGCGCGCGCGCCTGATCCTCCGCCGCTTCGAGCGCCTGTGCCGCCTCATGGCCATCCACCCGCCGCCGCCACGCCGGCAGCAATGGCGCGCCACCGACAAACAATGCCTCGCCGACGAACGCGATGATCACCGGCAGGGGATTCATCGAGACAAGACTGATCGCTGCCAGTCCTCCGACGATGACCAGGGCGACGGGATTCTTCAGCGCCTTCAGGAAGTACGTTCCATACGATGCCATATGCTGTCGCGCGAGTCGCGCGCTCCATATTGTGATGGAAATGCGAACCCGGAAAATATAGCCATTCCCCCGCTTCCCCGCCAACCGCCTCTGGCCGTTGGCCGTTGGCTGTTGGCCGTTGGCTGTTGGCTGTTGGCTGTCGGAGCGCGATTCACGCGTGGAGGTCATGGGTGGATCCGGTCGAGGAATGCGGATTGTGTCATCTGCGGGTGGATTCGTACATTATATGCTCCGGTTCATCCTCGTCCTGTGGCAGGGACCGTTTCCACCAATCGGATACAGACACATGGACAAATTCATCATCAGGGGCGGACATCGACTTCGCGGCACGGTCACCATTTCCGGCGCGAAGAACGCCTCCCTCGCGCTGATGCCCGCGACACTGCTGGCGGATGGTGTCTGTCGGCTCGAGAATACCCCGCGGTTGCGCGACATCACCACGATGTCGACCCTGCTCGAGCAAATCGGGGTGGTCGTCCGGCATCCCGGCACGACTATCGAACTCGACACCCGCACCATCCGCAGCTACGAAGCGCCGTATGATCTCGTGAAGAAGATGCGCGCATCGTTTTACGTACTCGGTCCGTTACTGGGACGCTTCGGCTTCGCGAAAGTATCGTATCCCGGCGGATGTGCCTGGGGTCCCCGGCCGGTGGACCTCCACCTGAAGGCCATGCAAGCGCTGGGCGCGGACATTCACATCGACGCGGGGTATGTCATCGCGAAGGCCGAACGCCTCCACGGCGCCGACATCACCTTCGACATCTCGAGTGTTGGCGCGACGGGAAACACCATGATGGCCGCGGTGCTCGCGAAGGGAACCACCGTGATCCGCAACGCCGCGACCGAACCCGAGATCACGCAACTCGCGCGATTCCTCACCAACATGGGGGCGCGCATCGACGGCATCGGCGGCAACTGCCTGACCATCGAGGGCGTGGATGCGCTGCATGCGGCGGATGACACCAACATCCCCGACCGCATCGAAGCGGGCACGTATCTCGCCGCCGCCGCCGCGACCGGAGGCGAGATCACACTCGAACACGTCGATCCGACGCATCTGACCGCGGTGCTTTCGAAGTTCCGGGATGCAGGATGCGCGGTCGAACACACGGTTGACCGGATCACGTTGCGCGCACCCGAGCGGTTGACGGCGATCGACGTCACGACAGCGATCCATCCCGGCTTCCCCACCGACATGCAGGCGCAGTGGATGGCGCTCATGGCGGTCGCGCGGGGATCATCGGTCATCACCGATACGGTCTATCATGACCGTTTCAACCATGTGCCCGAACTGCAGCGTCTTGGCGCCCATATCGACGTGACCGGCAACACCGCGGTGGTTCGCGGCTCGGATGCGCTCACCGGCGCGACCGTCATGTCCACCGACCTGCGCGCGAGCGCATCGCTGCTCATTGCCGGGCTGGTCGCACACGGCAGCACCGAGGTGTTGCGCGTCTATCACATCGACCGGGGATACGAGGCGATCGAGCTGAAACTCCGGGATCTCGGCGCCGATATCCAGCGTGTGGACAGCGAGGAATACTGACATGTTCATCCGAAACACTCATGAGATCCGAATCTCCATGCGCCTTCGTCGTATCACGTACACGCTTCCCCTGTTTCTCATGCTGCTGACGAGTCCCCTCGCCGCGCAAGCGGATGACGACGGCCGCGCGTTGTATTTCAGTTTCTACTTCGCGCCCCCTCCCACCGATGCCATCAAAGCGGCCCCCATCTATCAAGGGTTCGCGCGGAGTGATGATCGCGGGAAAACCTGGCACAACCTCGGGTGGGTGACCAGTGCCGTCAGCGGTTTCGCCGTCGATCCCGCCAATCCCACGCGCATCGTCCTCGCGACCGACTACGGCGTCCTTGCCAGCCTCGACGCCGGGGTGCACTGGAAACTCATCAGCGCCTGGCACATGCCGCCGGTCCTGAATGTCCGCCTCCGCGGCGCGGAAATCTGGGCGGCGACCGCACGCGGCATTTTCGTCACATCCAATCACGGCAGCCAGTGGACATCCCGCGGCGCGGGGTTGCCGTCACTGAATGGGAGTTACGTTTCCGATTTGATGATATCCGAGGACGTCATGCTCGCCGCCACGGCGGACGGCGTGTTCCGCAGCGTCGACGACGGACGGTCGTGGTTCCGCAGCGGACTCAACGGCACGCCGGTGTTCCAGCTCGTCACGCATCCCACGCAACCGGATCTCGTCGCCGCGGTCGGACAGGAGCGCGGACTCTGGATCAGCACCGATGGTGGACGGTTGTGGTCCGACCGTAGCGCGGGCATGCCCACGGCGCGAATCAAGTGCGCCGCCTTCGATCCGAATGACTCGCGTACCGTACTCGCGGGTTCGATCGATATGGGCGTGTTGCGATCGACGGATCTCGGCATGCGTTGGGAGCTGTCCAGTGGTGGTCTCACCAATTTCAACGTCACCACCTTACTCTTCGATCGCGGCCGGCCCGACCGCGTCTACGCCGGTGCGGAGAATGGCTCCTTTTATTCCGACAACCGCGGGAAGACATGGCAGGCCTTTTCCGTCCGGGTCGGGTACATCAGCGCGATGGAGATGTGGTAACATGAAACGTCACCTCCTCCCGATTCTTCTCGTTTCCCTCACGCTCGCACCCGCCATTCATGCGCAGTATACCCTGGACCAGCGCAGGGATTCCATCCGCACGTTTTTTCGCGACGCGGATGTCGGCGTGAATTACGCCTCCGCCACGGCCTGTGTGCTGGACCCGCGGACACGCGCCGACGGTCTCGCGATGCTGGAGGAACTCACCACGAACATTTCGCCCGACGTGATCGAGCGCTGCCGCATGACCGCCGCCTACATACGTCTGCACGACGTGCTCTCCGATTCAATGCGTGCCCGCATCGAATATATCTGGGGAAACATTCCCGTGCGTCCCTTCGACGGCGAGCACGAACAGGTCGGCTACTACGCGTCACTGTACCTGATGACGCGCGCCGAAAGCGCGCATGGCTTCTTCAACGGACGATCCCGTTCCGAAAATGAACAAGACGCCCGCGCCTGGCTGTTGCATTGGATGCAGGATGTCACGGAATACGGACAACGGGATTTCGATTCGCCGACGTACGCCGCCCTCGTGCTCTCATCCCTGCTATTGCTGCGCGATCACGCGCCGGATGAAGACATGCGTCTGCGCGCCGAACTCATGGCGCAGTGGATGCTGGCGGATTTCGCGCACGATTATCTGAACGGCGCCTACTGCGGCGCGCATGGCCGCGAACACATGATGTCGGCGATGAATCCGATCGCCAGTGACATGTCGGGCGTCGGCTGGCTGTATTTCGGTGATGGACCGCGTGTGTACGGGCGCGAACAACTCTTCCTCGCGCTCAGCGACTTCACTCCGCTTCCCGCCATTGTCGACCTGGCGACCCACCGGCCCACGCCGTACGAGTCGTGGGAGCGCAAACGGAGCGCACCGGTGACCCGAAGCGTCGCGTGGCCAACGGGGAAAACGATATCGGAGGATGTTGTCCGTTATACCTACATGCACCCGTTATTCGCGATGGGTTCCATCCCCGGCGGACTCACGCATCCACGCGAGCAGCACAGCTGGGACGTGACATGGATTCCGGAACATCCGGAGCACCCCGCGACGCTGTTTGTCATGCATCCCTACTCCGATCCCGCAATCCTGACACCGTTCATGCCGCACGGCACGGAAGTCGCCTACCGGACCGCGAACCTGCTCGATCCTTACTTCGGCACCGTGACAAAAACCGTGGGCGGGTCGCCGTTCGAGGATGTGTTCCAGCACGAAAACACGCTCATCGCGCTCTACGACATTGGCGACGTATCCCGTTTCCCGGTCATCGCGGGATTCTTCCCCTCGGACGTGCGCGCGCTCGACATCGACAGCCTGCATTCGAAATGGATCACCATCAATACCGGGGACGTCTACCTTGCCGTCTATCCGCTCGCGCCATACCGTCTTGCCAAGGGGATGCTCGGGCAGGTCTATCTCTCCGCCCACCGGCGCAACGGCGTGATCGTGCATGCCGCCGGGCGCAACACCGCCGGTTCGTACGCGCAATTCCGCAAGGCCATCCGTGCCACCGTGGTCGATACGTCGCGTTTCGCCAGCGAACGGGCCATCGCCTACACGACCATCGACGGCGATCGCTTCGAATTCACCTTCAACGGCGCGCGCATGGTCAATGGCCGGACGCCCGCAATGAAGGAGGACATGCTGTTCGACAGCCCCCGGCTCCACTCCAAACGTGGCACGGGAGTGTTGACGATTCGGACGCGAAACGGTGCGGTCGTGATTGACATGCGTGCGAAGACGGTCCGGTAGACGGATCCACCAGACGGAACCTCCGCGCCTTCCCTTGATTTCGTCATCGGATATCCGGATCTTGCGTACCTTCGTTCTCCTGCTTTAGCCCGCGTCGAGAACATCCGCTGTTTTTCCACATCATCCACTTCCACCATGAAGTTATTCTTCTCGCTCTTCATGCTGCTGGCATGCGTCGTTCCGACCGCCGCGCAGGATCTGATTCCCTACAACTCCATCGAACCGCCGGATCAGCTCACGCTCTACCGCGACAGCGAACGCTGGGTGCGCGAGCGTTTCCGTTGGTTCCGCGAACAGCGTGTCGACGAACACGGAAACATTCCCGACCAGGCGCGCGAGGATGCGTGGCGGCAGTCGCAGCGGATGTCCGTCTACCATCCCGCCATCGCCCTCTCGAAAGGCGGCGCGACGACCGGTGGAAGCTGGACGAACGTCGGGCCGCACAATATTGGCGGACGACTCACCGGTATCGCCATCCATCCGACCAATCCCGACATCGTGTATTTCACCGCGGCGGATGGCGGGGTGTGGAAATCGGAAAACGGGACCAGCCTCGCCTTCGAAGCACGACCGATCTCCGACGATCTCCCCACCCTCGCGATGGGTAGCATCGACATCGACGTGAACAATCCCGACATCATCTATGTCGGCACGGGCGAGGCGAACGGCAGTGCGGATTCCTATCCGGGCATTGGCGTCATCCGCTCGACCGACGCCGGCGCGACGTGGGAACTGCGCGGGGGTTCGGTGATGAAGAACATCGGTGCGATCCGTGTCCATCGCACGGACGGCACTATCATTATCGCCGCGTCGCGGCAGGGATTGTATCGCAGCGAGGACGCGGGCGAAACCTGGACGAAGCTCCGCACCGGCATCGCGCATGATCTGGTGTTGCACCCGACGGCGGACAGCGTCATGTATGCCGCCATCCAGGGTGTCGGCGTGGTGCGCAGTATGGATCACGGTGTGACCTGGACCGATCTCGATATGGGAATCGGAAAGGACTCGATCGGGCGCATCGCGGTGGATTTGTGTTGGACGCAACCGCATGTGATGTACGCGCTCGTGGTTGGCGCAAAAGGACCGCTGACCAACAAGACCTTCGCCGTGATGAAAAGCACCGACGCCGGTGAGTCGTGGGCGCGGACGACGTCGGCGGTGTCGCCACCGAGTTTCACCAGTACGTACGGCTGGTACAATTGCGAAATCGGCGTCCACCCGACCGATCCCGATCGCATTCTCTGTGGCGGGGTCGGCCTGTATCTCAGCATGAACGGGGGCGCGACCTTCCAGACCCGCTCGGGCATTCACGTCGACCACCATGCCATCACCTATTCTTTCAGCCATCCTGATGTCTGTTACAACGGCAATGACGGTGGTCTGTATGTCTCGGGCAATGGCGGCATTTCGTTCTCGAGTTTGAACGCGGATCTCCCCATTACCCAGTTTTATGAACTCGGCATTTCCCTGCTCAAACCGGATATGGTCATGGGCGGCACGCAGGACAACGGCTCGAACCGCCGTCCCGCCGGCGATGGGATCTGGGAACACGAAACGGGTGGTGACGGCGCCTACTGTATTCTCGACTACAGTGACACCCTGGTCATGTACGCGGAATACCAGAACGGCTCGCATCTCCGCAGCACCGACGGCGGCAAGCGCTGGAGCGGACTGAACACCGGACTCTACGGCAGCGGCCCCTGGGTCACCCCCATGGCCATTCATCCCACCGAGCCGAATGTGCTGTTTACCGTCACGACCAAGCAGCTCTACAAAACCACCAACCGCGGAGACCTCTGGGTGCCGTTTCATGGCAACATGGATTCGGCCCGCACCATCAGCTTCATCGCCATCTCTCCGATCAATCCCGACATTATGTTCGTCGGATACAACAACGGCAAGATCTGGATGACCCCCGATGCCGGCAACCGCTGGGAAAATGTGTCGAACCGGACACCCGGCCGCATCTGCACGGATATCATCTTCCACCCGACGGCGGTGAATACCGTGTATGCCTCGTTTGGCGGATACACCAAGGAAAGTATCTATCGCACCGATGATCTCGGACAGAACTGGACACAGATTTCCGGCACCCTCCCCGCGATTCCCGTCAACGCACTCGAGATCAATCCGGGGAATCCCGCACAGCTCTTCGCCGGCACGGATTTCGGCGTCTATACCACGCGCGATGGGGGTGATACCTGGGAGATTCTCGGTGAAGGAATGCCGAAGGTCGTCGTGGTCGATCTCGAGCTTCATCCTGTCACGGGCATGCTCTATGCCGCGACGCATGGACGAAGCACGTACGCGTTACAGGTCACGACCTCCGTCCGATTGCTGCGCTTCTCGGCACAGCGCAGTGGCAGCAGTGTCCGACTGGATTGGATGACATCTTTCGAACGCGGTCACCGCGGCTTCGGCATCGAGCGCGCCACGGGAAGCGGGGGGTTCGAGGAGATCACCTTCATCCCCGGCCACGGCAGCGCGGCAACCGAGCGCTACGACTACACCGACGCGAGCACGCCCGCCGGGGTGACGCAGCTGCGTTACCGGCTCAAGATGGTCGATCATGATGGCGGCGTTGAATACTCACAGGAGATTCCGGTCGACATGTCCGATGTCGCGCCCGAGCAATTCACGCTTGGACAGAATTACCCGAATCCCTTCAACCCGGCCACCACGATATCCTACACGATTCCACGAACGGGCGCGGTGCGACTCACCCTCACCGATGCACTGGGAACGGTCATCCGCGTGCTTGAGAGCCGCGTGCAACACCCCGGCGCGCATCATGTCATCATGGATGGACGGGAACTCGCCAGCGGCGCCTATTTCTACCACCTCGAATACGAGGGCGCGCGGCTGACACGGAAAATGTTGTTGATGAAATAATGGGGTGACGCCGATCGCGGAAACCGCATGCACAGGGGTCAGCCGACAGGAAGCCAGAAATGGAAGGTGCTGCCCACCCCGGGTTCGGATTCGACGGTGATGCCGCCCCCGAGTACGTCGAGGTAGGCCTTGACAATCGGCAGGCCCAGCCCCGAGCCTTCGTGGGAGCGGTTCATCTTCATGTCGACCTGCACGAATCGTTCGAAAATCGCTTCACGGCGGTCGTGCGGAATGCCGCATCCGGTATCCCGGACGGAAAAATGTATCGAGCCGTTCTCCATGAAATGACGAATCTCGACGCTTCCCTGCTGCGTGAATTTAATTGCGTTGTTGATCAAATTACCGAGGGATGCCTCGAGCTTGTAGCGATCGGTCAGGATCCGTGCTTCCCCGTCGTCATCCTGCTTCGACCTGCGCAACGCGACGCCTTTGGCGGCCGCCATCGGCGTGAAGAAACTGATCTGCTGGCGCAGGACCTCGTTCACGTCGACCTCCTCCCGAATGACTTCGATTTGTCCCGCCTCGATCCGTGAGATCTCGATGATGTCGTTGATCGTCGAAAGCAGGCGCGCGCCGCTGAGATTGACGATGTCGAGATATTCCTTGCGGTTCTCCTCTCCCAGGTCGGGTTCGGACAAGAGAGAAATGAATCCGAGTATCCCGTTCATGGGCGTCCGGATTTCATGCGACATATTCATCAGGAACGCTGTCTTGAGCCGATCACTCTCCTCCGCCTTTTCCTTCGCCGCCAGCAGTTGTGCCGCGGCATTCCGCAATGCGGAAATATCCCGCATCACTCCCTGGAAGCCAATCGCCTCTCCATCGCGGCCGCGCAGGATCGAGGCGCTCAGACTGACCCACGTCGTGGTGCCGTCCGCGCGGTAGATTTCGAGTTCCGCGTAACGGGATCGTTTCCTGTCGACGGATGGATCGTGGTCCCGGGCGATTTCATCCGCGATCGCCGCACGCACGCGTCGGGCGGAGTCCGGGGGAAACTGTTCATCGATCGTTTCCCGCAGGCACCGCGCGACGGGTTTTCCAAGCACGGTCTCGACCGAAGGACTCACGAAGGTCACCCGCCCGTCACGATCCACGGTCCAGATGACATCCGACATATTTTCCGCAATACGGCGGTATTTCTCCTCACTGGCCGCGAGGCGCGCGGTGTATTTCCCTTTTTCCAGATTGTCGTAGATGATACGTCCGATGATGATCGTCGCGATCGGATAGACGGTCAGGATGGGAAGACCGACGTTTCGAATGACCTCGAGCGCCGTGTCGTGCGGAAACGTGAACATGAGTGCGAACATCGCCAGATGCACGCTCATGCCGAGGGTCAGCAAATGGGTGTTGGTGATCGGTTGCTCGCGAGCGACGATGCGCCAATGAAACACCATACCCAGCACCGCGGAGGCGGCGATCACGCTCGTGCCGGTGAGGATACCAAGTCCCCCGATCCACACGCGCATCGCCACGGCCATTGCCGCGGCGATCAGCCCGGCAAGCGGACCGAAGAACAACGCACAGAGACTGACGACGACACTTCGCCCGTCGAAGATCACGCCCGGAGAAAGCACGAGTGGAGACAGCATGCCGATGGTGGCGATACTTCCGAATACCAATCCCTGGAGAATGGACTTCGTCCGCATGGGCCAATGCTGTTTCTGACCAATGAATCCCGACAGCACGCTGAGCGCGACCAAAAGGGAAAGATTGTAAATGATCTCGATGTAAAGCACGGCATTCGGTTGGTTGCGCATCCTGATCCGGGATGGATCGTCGTGCTGTATTCGGAAATGGTGGGCCTGTCTGGACCTCGGGAGATCGGGATTGGCGGGAATATACAAAAAAAATGCGGAACCAAGGGTTCCGCATTGATCGACCGGAATATCCGATATTGCTCACCCGCCGTATTCCTCGATATAATCGTCCATCGCGGCGCGGACCACCTGCTCCGCCTCCTCGCGACCGTAGACGCGCTCGATCACGACATGATGCGGTTCGCCGTGGATCATCTTGTAGGTGCTGAAGTAATGGCGAAGTCGTTCAACCAGCACCTGTGGCAGGTCCGCCAGTTCCGTGACATTCGACCAGAAGTTGTCCTTGTTCAGCACCGCGATGATTTTGTCATCGGCCTCGCCGTGGTCGTTCATCGCGAGTCCGCCCACCACCCGCGCCTGCAGCACGACATCGGACCGATTGATCGGCCGTTCACTGAGCACACAGATATCGAGCGGATCCCCGTCGCCCCTCTCCGCGCTGTCCATGAGCGCGCACACACGGCGACCGCAGAATGTCCGCGGAATGAAACCGTACAGCGTGGGCGGAAGCGCCGAGGAGCGTTGGGGACGGTCGACATGCAGATAGCCCGTGATCTTGTCGAGTTCGTACTTCACCATGTCGAATGGTGTGATCTCGATGTAGGCATTCACCAGGGATGGCGGTTTGGGTCCCGCATCCAGTCCGTGCCAGGGGTGGGGACGCCAGCGGTAAAACGGCGAGGGGAAAGCCATGGCCGACCGCCCTTACTTCGCGCCGGTCGTCGTGGCCACCGCGGCCATTTTCGCGAGTTCGCGGTCGATCAGATACAGGCCGCGTCCGTCGTAGGCGACGAGATTGATCTTGTCGACCAGCGAGGAAAACAGCGACTCTTCCTCATGCTGTTCGGCCACGTACCATTGCAGGAAATTGAGCGTCGAGTAATCCTTCTCCTCGTACGAAAGCGCAACGAGTTCGTTGATCTTGCCGGTGACAAAGCGTTCGTGGTCGAGGATCTGCTTGAACATCCCCACGAGTGACTCATATTCCTGCTGCGGCTTCGCGAGGGCGGGAACAATCGCCATCGCACCGGTCTCGCAGAGATACGTGAACAGCTTCATCATGTGCATGCGCTCTTCCTCGGCATGCGCGGCGAGAAACTGCGCGCCGCCCTCGAAACCGTTGACCGCGCACCACGCGCTCATCTGCAGATAGAGATTGGATGATTCATACTCGACGACAATCTGTTCATTGAGCTTGTCGATCATGTTCTTGCTGAGCATGGGGTTCTCCGGATTGGTATAGTGATACTGTCAGGTCATTTCATTTCGATTCCATGCAAGTCTGAGCCGGGGGCGACTTTGGCTTTTGGCTATTGGCCAATAGCCAACTGCCAAAGTCCGCGTTACGCGGCGCTCAGCTCCGCGATCAGCGCCACGCAGGTCGGAACGACCTCCGCGACCGGCACGATGCGCCG
>JAVFAS010000019.1:0-48892 GCA_034002405.1 Bacteroidota bacterium
CGAGCAGCACGCCGAAACGATAGCGATGCGCGGGGTCGAGACTCGCGGCGAAATACTTCGAGCCGAGGAGAAACATCGATTCGTCAGCCTCGCGGCCGTAGTCCTCGCCGTCGAAGAGGATGAAATCCACGCCAATGGAGGCGCCAGGCCGCGCGGCGTCGTGCCGCGCGAGAATTTCCGCGAGATGGAGCAGCACCGCGACGCCGCTGGCTCCGTCATTCGCACCGGGAATCGGCCGCGCTGCCCGGATCTCGTCGGTTTCGCGATCGGCCATGGGACGCGAATCCCAATGCGCGCAGAGCAGGATGCGATCGGTCCGGTCGGGGTGGATGCGCGCGATCACATTCGTCAGACGCAACGGCACGCCGTCGTAGCCGGGGATGGCGAAGCGCTGGGTTTCGACCGCGACGCCGAGAGAATCAAAGAAACGGAGATAGAACTCCAGACATTCGGAATGCGCGGGGGAATTCGGCACGCGCGGACCGAACGCGACCTGCCGCTCGAGCAGGGCGAATGCCCGCGTGCCGTCGAAGGTCGGAACGGAGTTCGGGGCAGTGAAGGTGGGCGTCATCGGCTTCTGTTCCGGTTTCTTTTGGCCACAGGAAACGAACCACCCGCTGGTCGCAAGCAGCAGCACGGACGCAAGCACAGCGGCGAGGCGGGAGAGGGACGCGGATCGTTTCATCTCTCAAGCTATGAAACTCATGCGATCCGGCAAAATGCACGGGGCCGTCCTTCCATGACAGGAGGGACGGCCCCGGACGGGTATCCACGCATCCGACGTCACACCGGAATGTGACGCGGTCATGCCGCTTATTCGACGAGCAGCATCTTGCGCGAGAGTCGTTCGCCGCCGAAACGCAACTCATACAGATAGACGCCGGCGGAGAGACCGTCCGCGTCGAAGCGCACCGAATAGGTCCCCGCTGCAAATTCGCCGTCGGCGAGCACCGCGACCTCCTGTCCATAACTGTTGAACACGGACAGATGCGCCATCCCGCGTTCGGGCAGCGCGAAGGTGATGGTGGAGGAGGGGTTGAAGGGATTCGGATAATTCTGTCCGAGTTGCAGCGTCGACGGCGCCGGCGTGCGTTCGATGCCGACCAGCGCCTGGTTGATGTCGAGAATCTCGATGTCGTCGACCGCCGCTTCCACCAGCGAACCCGGTTCCTCATCGGCGGCGGTGAAGCGCAGGTTCATGGTCGGAGTCAGGTCGATGATGTCGCGGAGCACGTAGACGAAGGGCTTCCAGGAGGCATCCGTGACCATGGTCCGTTCGAGGATTTCCCATTGCGAACCGCCATCGCTGGAAATACGGACGGTCCAATAATCACTGTTCGGTTCGGCGCCCGCGTTGTTGGAATACCAGCGATAATACCGCAGCACCGGCTGGATCATCCCCGACAGGTCGATGTCGGGCGAGGCGAGCGTCGTCTCGCCATCATCGATGTCCGCCGTGCCGAGTCCGGCGCCACGTGACGCATTTCCGGTGACCCAGCAGCGCGTCTTGTTCGCGCCGGGGGTGTGATCTTCATTGGGCTGAACATACGGCACGTCTCCCTCGCGACCGAGCTGTGTGTTCCAGGTCCCGACCGGAACCTCGCGCACCCATTCGCCGGTCGTCGCGTCGGTGAACACGCGCCAATCGTCCTGCTGTTCTCCATCATGGAAATAGCGTTGCTCGTAGCCGACGAGGAACAGGTAGCTCGCGCTCGGGGCATTGAGCGGCTCGCGCAGGCTGCCACCGAAATTATCGAAGGCTTCGATATAATATCGGACAATCGTGCCCGCTTTCTGCGGCGGGATGAGACCGCTGAAGGTCTGCGTCGACGGATCGTAGCCGATGGTCAGCCGCGTGCTTGTCTGCCAGTCGTCACTGGAGAAGACCACGTCCACCTGGGTGACATGCAGCAGATCGAGACTGATCTCGCCGGCGATACGCGCCGTGCCGCTGATTTCGTACGGCTCGGAGACGCTGTGCTGATCGGGCATGCCCGCGTGCAGGACGAGCAGGGCGGAGCCGGGGATGCCATGGGCGCGGAACGCAGGAATGATGACATCGGAATTGGGGGTGCCGTTGGACAGGTCGCCGTCATTGTCATCGGCGATGAGAAATTCGAGGAAATAATCCGCCAGCGCTTCGCCCAGCGAAGAGCCGTCCGGTGTGCCAAACATCGCGTCCATATACAACTGGGCGGTCTTCTGCGTGCCGAGCGCCTTGCGCACATCCCACACCGCGCCGGTGAGGATCATGCCGTCGTCATGGATTTCGTTGACCACATTTTCCGGGTAGCGCCGCGTGTTGTCGGAATTGCGAATGATCCCGTTGTTCTGTCCACTCTTGAGAAAACCGAGGCCAATGCGCGGGTCGTCACTGAGCATGTTCGCGACGATGTCGGCCACGGCTTCCTTGATCGCGCCATTGGAGGGCGGACGCCCGGTGAGATTCGCGGTCAGCCAGATATGAATCCCGTGTCCGTATTCATGATGGATCACCGAGGCGATTTCTCCCGTGTTGCCGCATTGCATGCTGGACTTGAAGAAATTCACACCGCGTCCGTCGAAGAAGGCATTGCATTCGCTGTTGATTTCCACGAGACCGGGCACCTGCGCATCGAGATTCGACAGTGCCGGGGCGGCGCTGAGTGAGCGGGCGAAATCGCGCACGAGGTTGATGTGATAGAAGGTGTTCCGCGCGGACGCGATGGAATTCGTGTTGTCCCACACGATCTCGAGATCCTGTCCCGCGGCGACCGTCATTGTCTGCAGCGCATTGGCGGGTGTCCCGCCGGAGACCCGTGTCGTGTCGTCGCGCATCGCGATCGCATACGGACCGGACAGTCGCGTGATGAGCGAACCGGTGGTCTCCGACCCGAGATCGGCGGTGAAACGTCCGTCGTCATCGGTGGTGTACATCCGGCCGGCTACCCACACATAGGCGTTTTTCGCGGGCACCGTTCGTTCCGTCGACATGAAATAGGTCTTTTCGAAGACGTTGATCATCACACGGCCGTTGACGACATTCGCGGACGCATTCGGACCGTCGCCGCCATGCAGGGAGTGGATCCTGTTTTCGCGCCAGACGATGTTGCCACTGTGCGCGTCGACGTAGGTGTCCCATTCTTCCTCGAACGACGCGCGTACCACGAAGTTGTACACGAGGCGATAATCGATGCGATCGGGGTAACGCAGCGGGAGAATGTACAGCGTCCCACCCGAAACATGGTCGTTCGACGCGGTATACGGCAAGCCGGCCTTGGCGAATTCCCGCGCTGCTTCCTTCGCGATGCCCGGACGGGAGTCCACCGTGATGCCGGCGTGATAATCGGAGCCGAACATGAAGACCTTGCCCTGCAGGCTCATGCGGAGATCGACGTGAGAGAAGAGGACATCGATGCCCTCATGGGTCTGGATGTATTTCTGGTAGACTTTTCCCCCCACGATTTCCGAGTAGAGGAGACGGAGATTGCGCGGATCGGCATTGAGCACGCGGGCGTGCTGCTCGATGAAACGTCTGCCCGCCTGCGGCGCGTTGAGCAGATTGAGCGCCGGAAATCCGTCGATCGGAATGCCGCGGCCCCACGCACGATGGGGTGTGCGCCGCATGGCATCATAGCGGAAATTCCATGCCGTGTTCTCGAGCGCGAAGTCCCGAAACGCGGTGTGGGCCTTGGAAAGGGATGTTGATTCCTGGTAGTTGGCATGCGTGAGTACCACATGCGCGTCGGGGAGAGGAACGGCGATGCCTTCATCCGCGTCATGGCGGTGCTGGGCGATCGACAGTGCGCTCACGGACACGATCAACATGGCCGCGAACAGAGATCTAATCATACGGGTCCTCGTGAGATGATGAATGCCGGGGAAGCGGGGATGAGCGCTCCCCTGCCGGATGGGAATTGCGTCGAGGTTGAAAGAATGGCCGTGGCCGGACAATGCGGTCAATCAGATATTCAGGAATATTAGCGGATTTCGAGACGGAAATCAATACGAAACGTCACTCCGATGAGATGCGCGACGCGGCCGATCGATGCGCACCTGCGCGGTGTTCCAGCACGCCACCGCATGGCCCGCGCCGTTTGCCTCGAGCTGGGGTTCGTGCAGCACGCAGGTTTCAGTGGCGTAGTTGCAACGGGACTGGAAATTGCATCCCGCGGGGTAGTGTGTCGGGCGAGGGACCTGTCCGGGAATGATCGTCAGTCGATCCTTGGGACGATGCGATGCGGGCATCGAGGCCAGAAGGCCGACGGTGTAGGGATGACGCGGCTGATGGAAGATGTCGCGCACGCTGCCGCATTCGACGATGTGCGATGCATACATGATCGCCACGCGGTCGCAGGTTTCGGCCACCACGCCGAGATCATGCGTGATCAGCAGCATGGACATCCCATGGTCGGTGCGCAATTCTTTCATCAACTGCAGGACCTGTGCTTGCACCGTCACATCGATGGCGGTCGTGGGTTCGTCGGCGATCAACACCGACGGGTGGGAGACGAGTCCCATCGCGATCATGACGCGTTGGCGCATCCCGCCGGATAACTGATGGGGAAAGACGGCCATGGCGTCATGCGGATCGGCGATGCCGACACGGGAGAGGACCTCCACGGCACGGTCATAGGCTTCGGTCCACCCGAGATGGCCGTGATACAACAATCCTTCCGTGAGCTGGTCGCCGATGCTGAACACCGGATTGAGCGAGGTCATGGGTTCCTGGAATACCATGGCGATTTCGCGTCCGCGCACATCCCGCATCTGCCGCTCGGTAAGGGCGAGCAGGTCGCGATTCGCGAACAGCACCTCCCCGCGCGCGATGCGGCCCGGACGCTGGATCAATCGCATGACCGAGAGTGCCGTGACGGTCTTGCCGCAGCCGGATTCGCCGACAATGCCCAGGGTCTCTCCACGATGCAGGGTGAAGGACACATCGTCGACGGCGACGGCACGCCCCTCGCTGGTGTCGAACACCGTCGTGAGGTTGTTCACGCGCAGGATCGGTTCGGATGCCTGCGGGAGCGGTTCGCGGGGCTGCGGGCGTGCTTCGATGATCGGTACTCGTCAGGTGAGAGGGACGCGCGACGCCCGGGTAAAATACCGCGCCGGTCAGGAAGAGACAACCGTCGGGGCGGTATTTGTCTGGGCTTCATGGCTGATGTATTTTCCACCCGACGTACCACAAGCGTGACATGCCCATGGAAACAGACAATTCCCGACCGCAAGGCCCGGCCTTCGAAGTAAATGCCGACGCGATGCAGAATCTCGTCCGCGTGCTGGAGGCACGTGCGGCGCAGGTGAAACGCGGCGGGGGGGCGAAGCCCATCGAGCGCCATCATGCGCGCGGCAAGTTGACCGCCCGCGAGCGCATCGCCGGTCTGCTCGATGATGGGAGTCCGTTTCTCGAGATCGGCCTGTTCACGGCCTGGGAAATGTACGAGGAATACGGTGGCGCGCCGTCCTCGGGCACGGTGTTCGGAATCGGTCGCATTCACGGACGGGACTGCGTCATCGTTGCCAACGACGCCACGGTCAAGGCCGGCGCATGGTTTCCCATCACCGCGAAGAAGAATCTTCGCGCGCAGGAAATCGCGATGGAGAATCATCTCCCGATCATCTATCTCGTGGATTCCGCCGGTGTGTTTCTCCCGATGCAGGACGAAATCTTTCCGGATAAAGAGCATTTCGGACGGATATTCCGGAATAACGCGGTGATGTCGTCGATGGGCATTCCACAGCTTGCGGCCATCATGGGGTATTGCGTGGCGGGTGGGGCCTATCTGCCGATCATGAGCGACGAAGCGTTGATCGTCGAGAATACCGGCACCGTTTTCCTCGCCGGTGCCCATCTCGTGAAGGCCGCGATCGGCGAGGAAATCGACAATGAATCGCTCGGCGGCGCGCGCGTCCACAGCGAAGTCAGTGGCGTCACCGACTACCGCATGCCCGATGATGGCACCACGCTGCGCACGATCCGTGATCTGATCGCGAAACTCGGTCGTCGCGGCAACGCGGGATTCGACCGCATCCCCTCGGTCGCGCCGCGTCGTCCCGCGGAGGATCTCCACGGACTCGTCCCGAAGGACCGCTCGAAACCGTTCGACACCCATGAGCTGATCGCCTGCATCGTCGACGACCAGGAATTCGTCGAGTACAAGGCCGAATACGGACGCTCGATCATCTGTGCCTACGCGCGTCTCGATGGCTGGGCGGTGGGCATCGTCGCCAATCAGCGCAGCATCGTCCGAAGCGGCACGGGAGAAATGCAGATTGGCGGTGTGATCTACAGCGACAGCGCGGACAAGGCCACGCGCTTCATCATGAATTGCAACCAGAAGCGCATCCCCCTCGTGTTCCTGCAGGATGTGACCGGATTCATGATCGGCAGTCGCGCCGAGCATGGCGGCATCATCAAGGACGGGGCAAAAATGGTGAATGCGGTCGCAAACTCCGTTGTCCCCAAGATCACCATCATCATCGGCAATTCGTACGGTGCGGGCAATTACGCCATGTGCGGCAAGGCCTATGACCCGCGCTTCATTTTCGCATGGCCGTCGGCACGGATCGCGGTAATGGGCGGCGCCCAGGCGAGCCGGACACTGCTCGAAATCCGCCTCTCGCAAATGGAGCGGGATGGACGCCACATCAGCGAGGAAGAGCAGCAGGAACTGCTGCGCAGCATCCAGGCGCAGTACGATGCGCAGACGAGTCCCTACTACGCTGCCGCGCGATTGTGGGTCGATGGGATCATCGATCCCGTCGATACCCGCGCGGTGATCAGCCACTGCATCGCCATCACCGACAACAATCCCGATGTGCCGCGCTTTAATCCCGGCGTGATCCAGACCTGACCGCGGTGCGGGTCCGTCATGGCATACTGCTCGCCGGGGCGCTGCTGCTCGGCACCGGCGTGGCACACGCGCAGCCGGAATACGGATCGGCGGAGGGTCGTTCGCCGGCGCGCGCGCGATCGGACGGCATCTGGCCCGCCCTGCGGCGCACGATCTTGCCACGGGAGCTCAGTCTCGTCTACGACTTGCGCGGCGACATCGCCGCATTACCGCGCCTGCAGCCGCGGAGCCGGGAAGGAGATCTTGACCGTCTCGATGCGATCTATCGCCGCGCGGTGTATCGTGCCGAGGGCGATGCCGCCCTGGCGCTGTTCGCGCTCGGTTTCGCGACATTGCCCTATCACACCTTTCCGGCGCGCATTCCGCTGCTGGATTTCGGAGTGATCGTGCCGGTTTCCACCGAATCGTCGGAGGCTTTCACGCGGCGCATGGAGGCATTGCCGGGACTCCTGCTCCCTGATTCGCCACCACAGCTCGACCGCGACAAACTTCCGCATTTTTTCGGGAGCGCCTGGCTGCAGGTCACGATGCGGGATGAGGAACTCACCGCCCTGGCGGGTGAGCTGCTGGAGATCGGCGAGGAAGTATTCAAACTCGAGGGATTTCGCGACGAGCGCGATCTCGTGGTGAACCGCCTCGGCGCCCGCTTCGGTCTGGCGTTGCAACGACATCGGCGCGTTATGCCGTCCGACCTGTTTCGCAGCGTGCGCGACACCATCACTCTCCACCAATGACGAACCATGGCAGCACATCGCATCCTTATCGTGGACGACGAACGAAGCATCCGGGAGATGCTCCGCATGACACTGGAATACGAGGGCTTCGTCTGTGACGAGGCGGAAAGCGGACTCAAGGGTCTGGAATGCATGGCCACCTGTCTGCCCGATGCCGTGATCCTCGATGTGAAAATGTCAGGGATCGACGGCATCGAAACACTCGAGCGCATGCGGGCCGCGTATCCGGAGGTCCCAGTCGTCCTGCTGACCGGCCATGGGAGCATCGAGACCGCCGTCGAGGCGACGAAGAAGGGTGCGTTCGATTTTCTCGGTAAACCGCCGGACCGGGAAAAAATCCTCATTACCCTGCGCAACGCGATTCGTCAGACCGCATTGCTGCGCGAAAACCGCCGCATGCGTGAGGAATTGCAGGGCCCCGACGAGATGATCGGTGCATCCCCTCCGATCCGTGCGCTTCGCGAGACCATTCATCGCATCGCACCGACCGAAGCCTATGTGCTCGTGACGGGCGAGAATGGCACGGGGAAGGAACTCGTCGCGCGGGCGATTCACCGCGGCAGTTCCCGGGCGGGGAAGGATATGATCGAGGTGAACTGCGCGGCGATTCCGCATGACCTGATCGAGAGCGAACTGTTCGGCCACGAGAAAGGATCGTTCACCGGCGCATCGGCGCAACGCATCGGAAAATTCGAGCAAGCCGACGGAGGCACGCTTTTTCTCGACGAGATCGGCGACATGAGTCCGTCAGCCCAGGCAAAGGTCCTGCGCGTGCTCGAGGAAGGTACATTCGAGCGCGTCGGCGGCAACGGCCGCATCGCGGTGGATGTACGGGTGATCGCCGCGACCAACAAGGATCTTGCGGCGGAAATCCGCGACGGCCGGTTTCGCGAGGATCTTTTCCACCGGCTCAATGTGCTCCCCATTCACGTGCCACCCCTGCGCGAGCGTCGCGAGGACATTCCGTCCCTCGTGCACTTCTTCCTCTCCGAGGCGAGCCGGAAAAACAAGCTTCCCCTGCGTCGTATCGACGAGGAGGCAATGCACCGGTTGCAGGCAATGCGATGGCCGGGCAACGTGCGCGAACTTCGCAACGCGGTCGAGCGGCTGGCGATCATGGCGGCGGAAGTCGTCACGGCGTCGGATGTCGCGACCTATGTGTTCGGTTCGGGCGATGCCACGGCAACGGAGCTGCCGATGGATGTCTCGTTCGAGGCGTTCAAGGATCTGACCGAGGAGATGTTTCTCCGCCGCCAGCTGGAACGCTTCGAATGGAACGTCAGCCGCACGGCGGATGAACTCGGCATGCAGCGCAGTCATCTCTACAAGAAGATCAATAAATATGGATTGGAGCGGAAGGAATAGCGTGGACATCGACTGGCCGCGCGCGGATGATCGTCTGCCCTTCGGCGGTGAGGACGCACGGCGCGGGGTCGCGGCATCAGTCGAACCCCAGTGGTGGCCCCCGTTTGTCCGTCGTGGTGTCGGGACGGCCGACCTGGCGTTCGAAGCGTTCCACGACGATGCGATACAGCTCCGTGCCACGTTGCGGGTCGCGCGCCGTTTCACGCGCGGCCGCGAACAGCACCGTCGTATCCATGGCGTTCGCGGTGAGCAGGGAATCGAGCGCCTGGGCGAGGGCGGTGCTGTCTTCCCGGTACAATTCACCGAGAAAAAGAATATCGCCGTATATTTGCTGAAATTCCCTGTCCGGCAGTGTCCGCGCACGCTCGTCGTCACAACCGGCCAACGCGATCAGGAGCACAATGATACAGAGGGGACCTCGTCTACTTCCACGGGCTGACCGGTATTTACTGGCGATTACGCTCATTTGGGGCTCGACCTTTGCGATGACGAAATTCACGCTCACCGACCTGCCGCCACTGCTGCTGCAGGGCACGCGTTTTCTTGCCGCGTCGGTGATGGTCGGAATCTATACATGGCGCGACATCAAAGCAACCACGCGCACGTCCCTGCGCGCGGGACTAGTCCTTGGCGTGCTGCTCGGCATGGGATTCGCGCTGCAAACGACGGGTCTTGTCGAGACAACGGCATCGAAAGCCGGATTTCTCACCGGGACGATGGTTGTTTTCACCCCGCTGCTTCAGATGGCGATCGAGCGTCGCCGACCGTCGGTTGGCAACGCCATTGCGGTGGTCATCGTCGGCGCGGGATTGTATCTGTTCACGTCTCCCGCGGGCGGAAACTTCAATGTCGGTGACGTGCTCGTGTTGTGCTGCGCGGTCGTGTTCGCCTTCTACATCGTCTATCTCGACGTGTTCACCAAACAGCGGTTCGATCGGGAAATCGTCTTCTGGCAGTTCATCGTGACGGCGGCGATCGGTTTCATCGCATCGCCGTTTTTCGACGAATCCACACCGGTGTTTTCCGCACCCGCGATCGGGGCGGTGCTGTATCTCGCGTTGTTCGCCTCGACCATCGCCATTTTCGTGCAATCGAAATACCAGCGCGAGACCACCCCCACCAAGGCCGCGATCATCTTCACGATGGAGCCGATTTTCGCCGCGATCATTGCATATGTCGCGCTGTCCGAAACTATGGGCGGCATTGAAATGATCGGCGCAGTGATCATGTTCGCCGGACTGCTGTTCTCCGAATTGTACGCCGCGCGGATCAGCCGCACGGCGTGAGCGGTGGCACTGGCGGGTGTGGTGCGCGACCATCTCCGCCGTCTCAGATCAGGCTACTCGGCTGGGAGTACATGACATCCTTCACCTTCATCGGGGGCAGGAGCATCGGGAAGTAGCTGCCCGTGGGTGACACCACCTCGGGCATGCCGAATGCCTGCAGTTCCTTGAACAGATACACGGGGGTCTCGCGGAGGATGAGGTTGCGGACGGGCCCGACGATCCGGCCCTTCTCGATGAGGAAGAGTCCGTCGCGGGTCGATCCGGTCAGCAGGCAATTCTTGGGATCAAGGATATTCAGATTCGCAAATCCATGAAGGAGAAGACCGTACTCGGTGTCGGCGATGAGATCGGCGACCGGATCGGCGACATCGATGATCAGGTTGCTGGGCGGCGCGACCACCGGACGATTGACGGCGGCGGCCTCATAGCGGTCGGTCACCAGTTGCGCGATCACGCCGGCCGAAACCCAATGCCGTGCGGTGACGGGCTCACCATCGGCGGTGAAGGGCAGCGAGGGGACGCGAGCGTCATAGGGATCGGATCGGAGGGTCACCCGTGTGTCGAACAGCGTCGATCCGAGAAAACTGCTGCCGTCGAGACGGCGGAGAAAGCTCTGGTCGTCGGCGATGGCGCGGGTGGAGAACTGCCGGAGCATCGGTTGAAGCATATCAGCCAGCGCGCGCGGGGAGAAAATCGTGGTGATCCGTCCCGGTTTGATTTCCTTCGCACCCCGCCAGCGAAGGCAGGTGTCGACGGCATCCCGCAGGACGTCGCGTGGTGCGAGCACCGTGCGGTCGGGTCGGAATCGTTCGGCGAAACCGGTGCTGCGGCCGTCCTCCGTGTAACAGCGGAATTGCGCGTGCCCGAGACTTGATGGTTGATACACGAACAGTCCGTTGGACGACGCCAGGGCACGGACGGTGCTGGTGGATGCAATGCTGCCGAACGCGAGGCATGATGCGGTGGTCGGATCCTCGCGCAGGGACGTGATTCCCCGCCACGATTCCTCCCACATTGCGCCGCCGTCATCGGGGAAATATGTCGCGGCCTCGGCGACATCAATGGCGCCCGGGAATGGCAGCACTTCAGTGGTTTCCGGCATCTGGGCCGCGAGCGTTGCCGCGCGCGCGACAAGCGCACGGATATCCGCCTGTTCGTACACGTTGCCGCTTACCCGGCCATACCGCGTGCCAACACGTGCGGTGATCGCAAGTGTGAGACCGCTGCTGTGATGCAGCGGGTGTGGATGTTGTCCCGCGACGCTGCGCGTGGTTATTTCCGTTTCGGTCAGGGAGACAAACAATTCATCCGCACCGGGGGACTGCACCGCGATGGAGAGGATGGTTTCCGCATCGTGTCGTGTCATCATGCGCGTGCCTCGGCGCGGTAGGTGGGAATGGAACGGAAGAGCGCGGGTGGCGTGGCGACGGAAAACGGGGTTTCCCAGAGCGGAAAGGCCCGCCGCGGAAAGAGATCGCCGCCGAGAAAGGTATCCTCGCCGCGCCCGACCTCGACCAGCGCGTTCCAGAACTGTTCCGTCGAGGTTTCGATTTCGACCTCCCGCACCATCTCCACGATCTTGCCGCCACGAATCTTCCATGCGACTTGCGGCCGTACGCGAAACAGTGTCTTTCCCGGATTGGTCACCACCGTGCCGCGACCCTTCACAAAGAGTCCGTCATCCACACCGGCAATCAGGGCGTCGAGGTTTTTCCCGGGACCACCCTCCAGCACGACATTCGGCATGGCGACGGTCGGAGGCAGATTCCAGGCGGGTGCGCGACTGAATGTCATGCCGGGGAAACCGAGCCCATAGACCGGATCGGAGAGCAGGAGGTCGAGCGAGCGTGGGATGCGTCCGATCGCGCCACTCCCGTCCAGCAACGGATGCACCGCCGCGGCGACACCCGTGTCATCCCAGCCACTGCTGGCGAGTCCACCACGAAGCGTGTTGTCCCATCGCAGTCGCAAGGCCGGACTCGAAAGCGGCAGGCGGCCGCGCTGCGCGAGCGTGATCCACCGGTCGCCCGGCAGCCGTCCATCCAGGCCGGTCAGCTGGCGTGGATCAAAATGCGGGAGCAGGGTTTCAAACAAAATATTCCACAACAGCGTCGGATGCACGACGATATCGTAATGGTCGGGAGTGACCGGATCGGCCCGCTGCAGCTGCAGCACTTCCTGCATCGCGGTCTCCAGCTCCGAACGCATGGACGCCGTGGCGCCGGTCCAATCCGTGCTCTGCGCCTCGCGTTCGCTCGTCCGCGTATCCATCAGTTTCCGCTGCGCACTGTATGCCGTGACCGCGAAGTTCACATAGGACGCATACTGTTGCTGAGTGAAGCGTCCACCGCGACTGTCGACGTGCGTGGTGGTGCGCATCTGGAGAAACTGATTCGATACGGCATAGGGGATCTGCGGGATGCGCAGTGCCGTGGCATTGAGATCGCGAAGAAATGCAATCCGTTCGTCCAGCGGCACGAGAAAAGGATCGGTCACGCCGGCGGTCGACCATCGGCGCGTGTCCACACCGTTCGCGTCCGTATTCATGACATGAACATCCGGGTGCAACTCGCCATCGAGTGCAATCGAGCCCTCCCGGATGCTGGGTGGTGTCGCCCGCGCCATCTCGACCGCGCGTCGAGCGAGGTCTTTCGGGGACCCGCGCCGCGCTGCGGGCACGGAAGCCGAACCAAGCGCCATGCCGACGCGGACACGCAGGGTAATGCCATCCTCTTCCGTATCGCTGATGCCGTGCACGACATCCTTCCGCACCTGAATGCTTTGATGACGGTGCGAAAGAGAGAGCGCGTCCGCCTGCGCCGCGCCGAGACGCCGCGCCTCCTCGACCACGTCCTGCATCCAAGTGTCCGGTGCGGACGATTCGGCCGGGATGAGCGCGACCGCGCTGCCCGGTCTTGCGAGCATGGCCGACACGCCGAGAGCGCCGGTGGTTTTCATGAATGTGCGTCGTTGCATCGTGTTCCGCGCGTTCGTGACAAAACACCAAAATACGCCGAGGGTCGGAGTTCTGAAACAAGGGATGGATTTCTCTCCTCACGTTCCCGGGACCGCGTCCCTGCCGCGGCCGGGGCATTCCCGATCCCCGCACGTTTTGTCCTTTCTCCCGCGCGGAGTATTTTGCCCCGTCATGAAGACGATGCATGTGGTCATATCCGGGTTGGTCCAGGGCGTGGGCTTCCGCTTTTTTGCCGCGCGGCAGGCCCGGATGCTGGGTGTGCATGGCTTCGTGCGCAATCTCCCGGCAGGCGAGGTCGAGGTGCTCGCCCAGGGGGAAACAGGATTGCTGGAGCGTTTTCTCCACGATCTGCGCGTGGGTCCTCGTTCCGCCCAGGTGACGGCGACGCGCCTGGTGTGGAAGGACACGACGGAACAGTACCATGATTTCACCATTCGCTGAGGAGCGCACATCGTGATGTGGAGGAACTCATCCCAATGAAACAACGGCCACGCATCGGTCTGGGATATGATGTCCATCGTCTTGCCGATGGCGAGACGCTCGTGCTTGGCGGCGTCACGGTGTCGGAGAACTTCGGCACGGTCGCCCATTCCGATGGGGACGTCCTGCTGCATGCGATCTGCGACGCACTGCTCGGTGCTGTCGCGCTCGGGGACATTGGCGAGCACTTTCCCGACAGCGATGCGGCGTATCGGGGTATCTCCAGCATTGAACTCCTGCGTCGCTGTGTTGCCCTGGTGGGTGACGCGGGCTTCGCGATCGGGAATATCGACGCAACGCTTATCCTCGAGCGACCAAAGATCCTACCCTTCAAGCAAGAGATGCGCGCGCGGATCGCGGACGCTGCGGGCATTCCCCTCGACGGCATTTCCATCAAGGCCACGACGGCCGAACGCATGGGCTTCGTCGGCAGGGGAGAGGGCGTGGAGGCCCATGCCACCGCGCTTGTCTTTCCGAGAGACTGACCACACGCCATGCTCGAACAGACCATCGCATACCTCTCGCAGGTCGATACCGTCTGGATCTATGCCGCGGTGTTCTTCATTTCCTATATCGAAAACATTTTCCCCCCGTTTCCCAGTGACGTGGTCGTCGTCTTCGCGGGCTCACTCGTCGCCATCGGCACGGGCAGCGTGCCGCTCACGCTCATGCTGGCCACGGGAGGAAGCACGCTGGGCTTCATGTCCATGTACTGGATCGGCGATCAATTCGGCGACCGTGTGCTGGAAGCGGGGAAGTTGCAATTCATTTCGAGGGACCTCGTGCACCGGGTGGAATCGTGGTTCCGGCGCTACGGGTACTGGGTGGTGATCGCGAACCGTTTCCTCGCCGGCACCCGGGCCGTGATCAGCTTCGTCACCGGCATGTCGGAGCTGAACTTCGCCACGACTTCGGTGCTCTCGGCTGCCAGTGCCCTGCTGTGGAATGCTATCCTGCTCTATCTCGGATATATCGTCGGTGACAACTGGCGTCGTATCGGTGATTATCTCGATACCTATAGCCTGATCGTCACGATCATTCTCGTGCTTGCCCTCGCCATCTGGGGCGCCATCACCAAATTCAAAAAGCGGAGGATGGTAAAACAAACATGATGATAATAAGGATAAAAGATTTTGATTGAATGGCTTTATGGCTTGGACCTCATGTTGTTTCGATGGGGTAATGAAGCCTTAGCGAATCCTCTGTTCGACTGGTTTTTCGTGTTCATCACCGAGGTGAAGAACTGGTATGTGATCTACGCGGTCGCACTGGTCGCGCTGATGTGGTTTGGAAAGAAGCGGGGGATCATCACGGTCGTCCTGCTCGCCGTGACGATCGTGCTCAGCGATCAGATCAGCAGTTTCGTCATCAAGCCGTTCTTCGACCGCCTGCGTCCGTGCCACGAACTCGATCACGTCCGACTGCTGGTCGGTTGTGGCGGCGGGAAGTCCTTCACCAGCTCGCACGCCACGAACAACTTCGCCATGGCGGTATTGATCATGCATTTCTGGCCGAAGGCGAAATGGTATCTGCTCACATGGGCTTCCTTGGTGGCCTTCTCCCGGGTGTATGTCGGCGTCCACTATCCCTCCGATCTTCTCGGAGGCGCCGTACTGGGTGCGGGAATCGCGGCCGGTGTGGTGGTTCTGTATGAATCAGGGATGCGAATCCGGGAAAGGAGAGTAGCGCAACGATGAAGGAGATCAATGCTTCCACGAAGGCGGAGTACAGGATGCCAACGGACAGCGGACGCCGCGGACGTCTTGCGCTCGCCGTAGGATCGGGCTTGCTGCTTGCGCTGGCGTTTCCACCGATCCCGACAGGGATTTCCGCCTTCGCGGCCTTGCTGCCGTTGCTGTTTCTGATCGAGCGGCTGCCGGATTGGCGTGCCGTGTTCCGTTGGAGTTACCTCACCTTTTTCGTCGCGAACGTGGGGACCATCTGGTGGGTGAGCGGCTGGTGGGGGGAAGACCCCTGGCTCAAGGCCGCGGGCGTCGCGGTGAACTTCATCCATCCCTTGTTGTTCACCTTGCCCGCGCTCACGTATGCGTTTGTGCGGAGACGCATGGGACCGACATTCAGCATCGTGGCATTCCCGGTGATCTGGACTGCGTGGGAGTGGGTGATGCATCTCCCGGAACTGTCCTTTCCCTGGATGCTGCTGGCGAATACGCAGACCTACAACATCGAAAGCATTCAGTTCATTACCGTGACCGGAACATTCGGGATCACGCTATGGGTGGCGGGCATCAACGCCATCGGCTTCCACACGCTGCGACGCTGGCTCGACGGCGACTGGCGTCCATCCTCGCCACGCTTCCTCGCGGCGATCGGGTCCCTGCTCATCCTGATTGTGCTCCCCCGTATCGGTGGTGCCCTGATGATGGACGACGGGACGGGTGGCACGGACACCATCCGCGTCGCCGTGATCCAGCCCGACATCGATCCGTATGACAAATGGGGGGTCGGCGAAACACCAATGGGCAAGCTTCGCCAGCTTCTTTCCGTGTACGACTCGCTTGCCGCGCATGAGCCCGATGTCGCCTTCCTTCCCGAAACCGCGATTCCGTTTCTCCTATTGCAGCCCTCCTCCTTCGAGGAGTACTCCTGGTTGCGCCGGCACATCGACAGCGTCGGCGTGCCGTTGTTGAGCGGATTTCCGCACACGGTGTTTTACGATGACGCGGAATCGGCCCCGGGTGGCGTGCGGACCGTGCCCGATACCGATATCCTGTATCTGAATTTCAACGCCGCGATCCTGCTTCAACCGGGAGATCCGAAACCACAGATCTACCACAAGTCACGGTTGACGCCACTTTCCGAACGCATTCCATACCTCGATGCACTTCCGTTTCTCCAGGACGCACTGACCTGGGGCGTTGGCATCAGCAATTGGGGGTTGGTCGAGGATAGCACAGTCTTTTCACTCGCGACGCGGACAGGCACACGACGGATGTGGGCCATGATCTGCTACGAGACACTGTATCCATCCTTTGTCTCGGGCTTCGCCGACCGTGGTGCGGAATTCTTCGGCGTCATCACCAACGATGGCTGGTTCGGTCGCTCCTCGGGGCCGTATCAACTCATGCGCTACACCGTGCTGCGGGCGATCGAAAACCGCCGGGCCGTGGCGCGTTGCGCCAACAACGGCGTCAGCTGCTTTATCGATCCCTACGGCCGCGTGCGCGAGGAAACGGAGCTCTACACGCGGACCGGCATCGTCGGTGACCTGCCACTGCGTCGCGACCGCACATTTTACACCAGGCATGGCGACTGGCTGCCACTCGGACTGACGGTGGTGCTGGGATTTCTGTTGCTCTTCACCGTGATTTCGAAACGGCATCGGAAGGGAAGACGTGACGCGCGGCGGGAGACGGAACCACATGCCTTGCAATGAACCATGAACCATTCAGTTTCTGGAACCATCACGATGATTGACCTCCGAAGCGATACGGTGACACAGCCGACGACGGCGATGAAACAGGCCATGTGCGCGGCACCGCTCGGTGACGATGTCTATGGCGAAGACCCCACGGTAAACCGGCTGCAGGACGACATGGCCGCGCTGTTCGGCAAGGAAGCCGGATTGTTCGTCCCCACCGGCGTGATGAGCAATCAGCTCGCCATCAAGGCGTGGACGCAGCCGGGGGACGAAGTCATCGTGGAAAAGGAGTGTCACATCTTCAACTACGAAACCGCGGCACCCGCGATGATGTCCGCCGTGCAGCTGCACCCCGTCGCGGGTGATCGCGGGGTGCTCACGGTCGAGGATGTCGAGGCGGCGATCCGCCCGGATGCCTATTATTATCCCCGGAGCACGCTGCTCTGCATCGAGAACACGCACAACCGCATGGGCGGCACGTTGTTTCCCGTCGATGCCATGCACGCACTGCATGCCTTCTGTCGGGAGCGCTCGATCGGGTTGCATCTCGATGGCGCTCGAATCTGGAATGCACATGTCGCCGCGGGAACCCCGCTGCGGGAGTTCGGCGACGCGGTGGATTCCATTTCCATTTGTTTTTCGAAGGGACTCGGCGCACCGATCGGTTCAATGCTGCTGGGCACGAAGACACTGATCACCCGAGCGCACAAGTTCCGGAAGATTTACGGAGGAGGAATGCGACAGGCGGGGATGCTCGCCGCGGCCGCGCAGTTCGCGGTCGAGCACCATCTCCCGCTGCTCGCCGGCGACCATGCACGCGCCCGGCGCTTCGCACAGGCGCTGTCGGATCGCGCATCCTTCCACATCGATCACGACCGGGTCCAGAGTAACATGGTCTTGCTCGATTTCACCGATTCGACGATGTCCGCCACCGAGGCGCAGGCGATGCTTCACGATGCGGGAATCGCCATTGGCATGGGCATGGGAAATACGCTCCGCGCGGTGTTTCATCTCGACATCGATGACGCGGCACTCGACCAATCCATCACCACGTTCACCACTCTCTTCGCGTGATATGCCGATCAATACCGAATTATTCAGACATGTCTATCCGATACGCGTGCGTTTCCACCATGTGGACCGGATGAATATCGTCCACAACCTGTCCTATTTCTATTTCTTCGAAGAAGCACGGGTGGAATACATCCGTGCACTGGGACTGCCGGTCGATGCGGATACCTTCGTCACGCATGATCGCTTTTTCATCGTGCGCAATGCCTGTGACTATTTCGCGCCCGCCGTCTTTGACGAGCAACTGACCATTCTCACCCGCATCGCAGCGGTACGGACGTCGAGCATCGCGTTCGAGCATGTGGCCATGAAGGAGGATGGGACACCCGCGGCACGGGCGGAACATGTCTTCGTGCATGTGGATGCGGCCACCGATCGGCCGGCGCGCGTTCCCGATCCCCTCCGCGAGATGATCCGGACATTCGAAGGCGTACATGTGATATTCCAGGAGGATACGGGTCGGTCTGGACGTTCGTAGCAGGGGAGAAGCCAGACGTGCCGCGGTGCCTCGCGCCGTTGGCGGGTGCGCTCCGGACAGACACCCGCGGGGATCAGTTGATACCAACAGGAAAAGGAGGCCGCGGCGGCGGCCTCCTTCGGGTATTGCAACAGGATTTGTATCAGTCGGGCAGGAGCACCGCGCAGGAAACCACGGTGGTCCAGAGTCCCAGCCGGCCTTCCGCCGACTGCGTCACGTTGAAGGACTTGAAGATCTTTCCACTTGCTTTGTAGACCTGCTCGCGCTCATCCCAGGCCGAGTCGGGATCGAAATCGACACCGAGCGTGGTCGCGAGCATTGTCGCGGCGAGGTCCTCGGCATATTCACCGGCAACCTTCTGTGTTTCTCCGAAGGGATGATGTTCCGATAAATATCCGTAGGACGCACCGTCGTTGGGAAGGGCGACGCCGATGGAGGAGGCAATCAGACGATTGGCTTCGTTGGTGGCGTTCCGGGCCATGACCACGAAGGTAATCTGTCCGGGCTGCAGTTCCTTCGCGCCGGCATTTTTACTGATGGTTTTGCAACTGGGGGGGAAGATGCTGGAAACGGTCACGAGATTCTGCTGCTCCAGATCGGCGTCTCGAAGGGCGAGCTCGAATGACTGCAGGTAGTCCTTGTGCCGGCCGACGCCTTTGGTGAAGAAGATCCTCTTAGGTACGAACAATGTCAGTCCTCCGGTAAACGGGTAATATGGGGTGAAATGGTCAACTGCGGATGATCTTCACGAAACGGCGTTTGCCGACTTTCACGATGCATTCGTCGGTTGGCACTGGGGTGGTTGGATCCGTGATTCGGGTGTCACCGATGCTGACGGCGGACTGCTGCATCAAGCGGCGGGCTTCGCCCTTGGATTGCACGAGCCCCGCCTCGACCAGCACGTCGATCAACAATGTATCACTGTGGGTTGGAACCTCAAAGACATCAACATCCTCGGGCGCCTGTTTATTTTTGATCACGCGATCGAAATGGTCTTCCGCGCCGCGGGCGTGATCTTCGGAAAAGTACTGCGCGACGATGGTACGCGCGAGTTCACGCTTGAAATCCCTCGGATTCTCGCCGCGTTGCAATCCGACCGCGATTTCCTCGATGCGCCCTGCCGGCGTATCGGTGACAAGCCGGAACCACGGCAGGATGAGCCCGTCGGGGATCGACAGCGTTTTCCCGTACATGTCCTCCGGCGTGTCATTGAAGGCGATGTAGTTGTCGAGTGATTTACTCATTTTCTCGACGCCATCGGTTCCTTCGAGCAGCGGCATGGTCAGAATGACCTGCGGAACCTGGCCGTATTCGCGCTGGATGTCGCGACCGACCAGCAAATTGAATTTCTGATCCGTTCCTCCCAATTCGACATCGGAACGAATGGCGACACTATCCATTGCCTGGGCGAGGGGATAGAGGAATTCGTGGATGCTGATCGGTTCCTGCTTGCGATACCGTTTCTCGAATTCGTCGCGCTCGAGCATGCGCGCGACCGTGTAGCGGGCGGCCAGTTTGATGACATCCTCGAACGTCATCGGGGCGAGCCAATCCGAATTGTAGCGGATGTCGACGTGCTCGATATCCAGGATTTTGGAGGCCTGCTCGAAATACGATTGCCCGTTCGCGCGCGTGTCCTCGAGGGTCAGCGAAGGCCGCGTCTTGTTCTTCCCGGTCGGGTCGCCGATCATGCCGGTGAAGTCCCCGACAATAAGGATCGCCTGGTGGCCGAGATCCTGGAATTGCCGCATCTTGCGCAGCACCACCGCGTGTCCGAGGTGCAGATCCGGCCTGCTGGGATCGCAGCCGAGCTTGATCTTCAACGGCGTACCCGTCGCGTGCGAATGCTCGAGTTTCCGGAGGAGTTCCTCCTCGGGAATGATTTCCGAGACACCGCGCCGGATGACGTCCATCTGTTCGTTGATCGGGGGGAAATGTGTGCTGGTCACGGGTACCTTGTTCCGTCGGTGATCGTCGTTTCACGCCGGCAAATCAGAGCTGCCGCTCCATTTCCCTGCGCGTGTCGCGCTCCTTGAGCGCATGACGCTTGTCATATGTTTTTTTACCCCGGCAGACGCCGAGTTCGATTTTCAGATGCCGGCCGAGAAAGTAGAGCTGCAGGGGAATGAGGGTGAGGCCCTTCTCGTTGACCTTCTGCTCGAGCTTGCGGATTTCCTTTTTTCTCGCGAGCAGTTTGCGGATCCGCATCGGATCGTGGTTGAAGATATTTCCTTTCTCGAAGGGACTGATATGCATGTTGTGCATGAACAGCTCACCGTTTTCGATCGATGCGTAGGCGTCCTGCAGGTTGATTTTCCCGGCCCGGGCGGATTTCACCTCGGTGCCGCGCAGGGCGATACCGACTTCCAGCGTCTCGAGCACGAGGTACTCGTGACGGGCGCGCCGGTTGGTGAGAATATGCCGGACCTTGTCCTTCTCTGCGTTCATTCGAGCGTTGTGCGAAATGATCGGGGCAAACCTGCAGGATTTCAAAAGAAAAAAGACTCCATGACAATTGCAAGTAAGAAGATTTTCGTCTATATTTATGGGTCTGAATGTGGGGCCACTCCCGCATTTTTTATTATCAGCAGGTTTGCACATCACGACGGCACTCGACACGCATATCGACACACTTGTCTCGGCAGCCGGAGCCCGGCTCGTCGAGGTTGTTTCCCGGCCCGTCGGTCGGCGACGCATGCTTGAAGTGTTCGTCGACACCGAGGAGGGGATCACGGCCGAACACCTTGCCGCGCTGAGCCGCTCGATCGGTGATGCCGTCGATGCGAACGGATGGATAACCGAGACCTATCAGCTGATCGTCTCCTCTCCCGGGCTTGACCGGCCGCTTCGTTTCGCCTGGCAATACCGCCGGCATCTCGGTCGTACCGTGCAGCTCGTGCTGCGGGATGGTGAGCAGACACGTGAGGTCGAGGGACCAATCCTCGCCGCGGACGCGGGTGAGGTACTGATCGGTCAGGGCGAGGAATCGATGCCGGTGCCCCTCGACCGTATCATCTCGGCGCGGGTGGTCGCCGTCCTGTGAAACGATGTGATAGTTTTGAATTCCCACGCATTTACTCTGCCGGAACCAGGAGAGCATCATGAGCCGCAGCATGAATAACGAAATCGTCGAATCCTTCAGCCAGATGGTGCGCGAAAAAGGCATCGATCGCGACCGCCTCATCTCGGTGATCGAGGATATCTTTGGCATGATGGTCAAGAAACGGTATGGCGCCGAAGCCAACTACGAGATCGTCGTGAACATGGACAAAGGCGATATAGAGATATTTCTGATCCGTGAAGTCGTCGAGGAGGTCGAGGATCCGACCATGCAGATCAATATCGACGAGGCTCGTGCCAAATCGGGCGAGGAACTCGAGGTCGGCGAGGAATACGTCGAGATCATCAACCTCGCCGAATTCGGCCGCCGGCTGGTGTCGACCGCGAAACAGAATCTCAACCAGCGCATCAAGGAAATCGAGAAGGATCTCATCCACGACGAGTATTCCGACAAGGTGGGCGACATTGTCGTGGGCGATGTCTACCAGGTGCGCCGCAACGACGTGCTGATCAATCACAACCGCACCGAACTGATCCTTCCGAAATCGGAACAGATCGGCAAGGAGCGCTACCGCAAGGGTGACGTGATCCGCTGCGTCATCAAGGAAGTGGTCCGCAAGGGCAGTGGCATGCCCATGGTGATTGTCTCCCGCGCCGATTCCCTCTTCCTGCAGAAGCTCTTCGAACAGGAGATCCCGGAGATCTACGACGGCGTCATTTCCATCCGCAAGATTGCCCGCGAACCGGGCGAGCGCGCGAAGGTGGCCGTCGAATCGCACGACGATCGTATCGACGCCGTCGGCGCCTGCGTGGGAATGAAGGGCGTGCGCATCCACGCGATCGTGCGCGAACTCAACAATGAAAACATCGACGTCATCAACTGGACCGAGGACAGTCATCTGTTCATCCAACGTGCGCTGGCGCCCGCGAAGCTCATCGATGTGAAAATCGACCGCACGACACGTACCGCCAAGGTACACGTCGACACCGAACAGGCGTCGCTGGCGATCGGGCGGAACGGACAAAACATCCGGCTGGCGTCGGAGCTGACCGGATTCCGCATCGAGATCGTCAAGGAAGGCGAGGAAATCACCAAGACCATGGCCGAGTACGAGATCGATCTCAACGAATTCATTCCGGAATTCGGCGAGGAGATGATCAACAATCTGCTCACCGCGGGGTATCACACCGCCAATGATGTCATCCTTGCCCCCGTCTCCGATCTCCTGGCGAAGGTGCCCGGGATCAGCATCGAACAGATCAACGAGATCGTCGTCGAGATGAAAAAGGCGTTCACGGAAGATGAATGATTCCCATCCCGGGATTCCCGGTGACAGACGATAATACGACAAGAATATATTTATTTATAAGAGTACCGGCGAAATCGCAGTGACGGACAAGCAGAGCAAAACACGGTTGTACAAGGTTGCGAAAGAATTCAATCTCTCGCATGACACATTGACGGAATTCCTGACCAAGCGCGGCTACGCGGTCAAGAACCACATGTCGATCATCGATGGCGAGATGCTTGAACTGATCGAGAAGCATTACAAGAAGGAAAAGACCGACGCCGAACGCCACGCGCGCAAGCGCAGGGAATTCGACGAGATCGACCGCAAGCGCCGGGGCGAGGAAGGTGAGGAAGAGACGGAGACGGGGACCACGAACAAGACCGTGACGGAAAAACCCGTCGTCGAGCGCGTGGAACCGGAAACACCGACACCGGCCGAGCCCAGTGTGACCGAGCCCGCTGTGACCGAGGATGTCGCTGTCGTGCCGCCCGAGATGCCCGTGCCCGCCGAGGAGGCACCCGCCACGATCGAGGACGCGCGGGAAGAGGAGCACGCGCCCGCCGTCGAAACGCCGGAGCCCGCGGTCGTCGATGCCGCGCCCGTCGAGGTCACCATGGCCGAGGAGTCCACGCCCCCCGCGGCGGAGGTCACTGCTCCTGAATCGGCGGAGCCCGAGCCCGCGACGGAAGCGCCCGTGGACGCGGTACAGGAGACCGCGCCGGCGGCGACGGACGAGGAGAAGAAGGAGCCGCGGAAGAAAGCGCGGAAGGAAGAAGTGGACCTGAGCATCGAGGCCAGCATGCCGAAGATGCGGGGATTGACCGTCAAGGGGAAAATCGACCTCGATGCCACGCTCGGACCCGAGAAGAAAAAGGAAGAAGGCACACCGGCCGCGGGAAGCGACGCGGAAGCACTGCGCCGGAAAAAGAAGAAAAAGAAAAAAGTCGTGCGACCAGGTGGAACGCCGGACGAGACGTCCGAGGCCGAACTTCGCAAGAAGCGCGGGAAGAAAACGCGTCCGCGTGAAGTCGACCAGGCCGAAGTCGCCAGTGCCATCAAGAAAACCATCGCGTCCATGACCGACCTCGGTCCCGTCTCCCAACGCTCCGCCCTGCGGAAACGCAAGCGCGCGCGCAGGGAAGAGGAGCAGATGCGCGAGTTCGAGCAGCAGGAACGCGACAAGCAGGTGCTGCGGGTACACGAATACGCGACGGTCAGTGAAATTGCCAGTTTCATGAATGTCGGAGTCAATCAGGTCATCGGCTCGTTGATCGGTCTCGGTGTGATGGCCTCGATCAATCAGCGCCTCGACATGGAGACCATCGAACTCGTCGCATCCGAATTCGGGTATTCGGTCGAGGCCTATGAGGACGTGGTCGACGAGGAGTTGGTGGATGTCGAGGATGACGTCGACACCCTGCAGCCGCGTCCTCCGATCGTCACGATCATGGGCCATGTCGATCACGGAAAGACGAAGCTGCTCGATTTCATCCGCAAGACCAACGTCGTCGCGGGCGAAAGTGGTGGCATCACGCAGCATATCGGCGCGTACACCGTCACGCTCGACAATCAACGCAAGATCACCTTCCTCGACACGCCGGGACACGAGGCCTTCACCGCCATGCGCGCACGCGGCGCGCAGGTGACCGATATCGTGGTGCTTGTCGTCGCCGCGGATGACAGCGTCATGCCACAGACCGTCGAGGCGATCAGCCATGCGCAGGCGGCGCGTGTGCCCATCATCATCGCGATCAACAAGATCGACAAGCCGGAGGCCAACCCCGACCGGATCAAGCAACAGCTCGCGGATCGCAGCCTGCTGGTCGAGGAGTGGGGCGGACGCTTCGGCTGCGTCCATATCTCGGCGAAGGAAGGTTTGAATATCGATGAACTGCTCGAGCGGATCGTGCTCGAAGCGGACATTCTTGATCTGAAGGCCAATCCGGATCGCGAAGCGCGTGGCACCGTCATCGAATCGGAACTCGACAAGGGCAAGGGCATCATCGCGACCGTGCTCGTGCAGAAAGGCACGCTGCGCATCGGTGACTCCTTCGTCGCCGGCAACGAATTCGGCAAGGTCCGTGCACTGCTCGACGAGCGCGGGAACCGCATCGAGGAGACAACACCGGCCACACCGGTGCAGGTGCTTGGATTCAACGGCTCGCCGCAGGCGGGCGACATTTTCGCCGTGGTCGATGGAGAGCGTACGGCCCGTGAGGTCGCGACCAACCGCCAACAGATCAAGCGCGAGTCGGATTTCCGCCGCGTCCGTCGCACGACGCTCGACGACATCTCCGCCCAGATCAAACTTGGTGGCGTGCAGGACCTGCCGATCGTGGTCAAGGGCGATGTCGACGGCTCGGTCGAAGCGCTCAGCGACTCGCTGCTCAAACTGTCGAACGAGGAAGTGCGCATCGACGTGATTCACAAGAGCGTGGGCGCCATTTCGGAGTCGGATGTCCTGCTTGCCTCGGCTTCGAACGCCATCATCATCGGCTTCCGCGTGCGTCCGAATCTCAACGCGCGCAAACTCGCCGAGTCGGAAGATGTGGATGTCCGCATGTACGAGATCATTTATGATGCGATCGAGGATGTGCGCAATGCGTTGGAAGGCATGCTCCGCCCGGACATCAAGGAGAAGGTCACGTCGACCATCCTCGTTCGGGAGGTGTTCAAGATCTCCCATATCGGCACGATCGCGGGCTGCTACGTGCAGGACGGCAAAATCAACCGCAACATGCGGGTGCGTCTCCTGCGCGACGGCATTGTCATGTTCACCGGATCGATCGATTCGCTCAAGCGCTTCAAGGATGATGTTCGCGATGTCGAGAGCGGCTTCGAATGCGGCATCAGTCTCGCCGGATTCAATGACATCAAGGTCGGTGACGTGATTGAATCGTTCGAGCAGGTCGAGGTGAAACGTTCCCTCGATCAGGCCCGGTAAGCGAGCGGTCCGCAACGAGCACAGAGGAAAGGCAGAGAACCATGTCCATCCGAACGGCGCGCGTCGCGCAACTTATCAAGGAGGAAATCGGTCGCGCGCTGACCAGCGGCATCGATACCAGCGGGTATGGGATGCTCACGGTCACCGAGGTGATCGTCACACCGGATTTGCGCCTCGCGAAAGTATATGTTTCGCATTTCCGCTCCGGGAAAAATGACGTCGACGTGTTGGCGTTTCTCGATGCGCACCTGAAGGAAATCCGCATGGGAGTCGGGCGGGCGGTCCGCCTCAAGTTCACACCGGAACTCCGTTTCTTTATCGACCAGACCCTCGACAAGGTCGAACGGATCGAGGAGTTGATCCGCCAGATTCACGAGGAAGAGCAAGAGCGTTGACGCAGGGATTCAACACCATCGCGCAATTCCGCTCGCCGGTCGGCGGCGTGCTGCTCGTCGACAAACCCCAGACCTGGACGTCCTTCGATGTGGTCAAGAAAATTCGTACCGCACTGCGGGTGAAAAAAGTGGGGCATGCCGGAACGCTCGATCCCATGGCGACGGGACTGCTCATTCTTTGCTCCTCGACGCTGACACGACGCATCGACGCGTTTCAGGCGCTCGACAAGGTCTACGAGGGGTCGTTCCGGCTCGGCGCCGTCACCCCGAGCTACGATGCGGAAACCGAGACCCGGGACCATCGCCCGATCGACGGCATCGACGACGCGGGGATCCGCCAGGCCGCGGCGCGATTTGTCGGCACGATCGAACAACTGCCCCCGATGTACTCGGCAGTGAAGGTCGACGGCGAACGCCTCTACAAACGCGCCCGGCGCGGCGAGGAGGTGGCGCGGACGCCGCGCGCGGTGCGAGTCGAACAATTCGACATTCTGGATGTGAAACTCCCGGAAGTCGGATTTCGGGTGCAATGCAGCAAGGGCACGTACGTGCGGACGCTCGCGCACGATCTCGGTCAGATGCTCGGATGCGGTGCATACCTTACCGGATTGCGCCGTACGGCGATCGGAAGTTTCCTCGTCGAGGAAGCGTGGAGTATCGAGCGCATCAGCGACGCCGCGCGGGCGGAGGGACTCACGCAGGAACGCACCACGGAGAAGGATCGTGCAGATCTATCGTGATCTTGACGCGCTGCCGCACGGGCTGCCCGTGGCGCTGACACTCGGGACATTCGATGGAGTGCATCTCGGGCACCAGCGCATCATCGAACGGACGATCGCGGCGGCCAAAACGTCCCACGGACGCGCCCTGCTCCTGACCTTCGATCCGCATCCGCGCGAGGTGATCGGCTGGAAAGGCGAGTCGACCTATCTGCTCACCACGATCGACGAGCGGCTGGCGCTTCTCGCGGAGACCGGACTCGACGGTTGTATCGTGCTTCCGTTCACGCGCGATCTGTCGGTGCTCGATGCGTCGACATTTTTCCATGAGTACATTGTCCGCCGTCTGCACGCCACGCATGTCGTGGTCGGCGTCGACCATGCATTCGGAAAAGGGCGTGAAGGGAAGGTCGAAGCGCTGCGGCACCTTGGCCGGCAGTACGGCGTGGAGGTCACCGTGGTCGGCGAGCTGTTGATGGATGGTGTCAAGGTCAGCAGTACCGCCGTGCGCCATGCGCTCAACGACGGCGCGGTCCGTCGCGTCACCGCCTTTCTCGGGAGACCGTACCGGATCTCCGGTGTCGTCGTGCGCGGCGAAGGTCTCGGCACGCGACTGGGGTTTCCGACCGCGAATGTCGAACACGTCTCGCCTCAGAAGCTGTTGCCACGCAGCGGTGTGTATATCGTCCAGGTCGAATGCGACGGCGAGTCGCGGCAGGGCATCATGAATCTGGGACGGCGTCCGACCGTTTCACAACAAGTGCATATTTCCCTGGAAGTTCATATTTTTGCTTTTTCCGGCGATTTGTACGGAATGCATCTTCATATCGATGTGCTCGAGCGTTTGCGCGATGAAATCCATTTCGACAGTGTCGGTCAGCTCGTCGCGCAGATTGAATCGGACATCGAAATCGCCCATCAATATTTCAAACGCACGTCAGACACGATTCACGAATAAACTTTCACCTGATTCCAAGGAGCCACAGGACATGTCTCTCACGAAAGAACGCAAACACGAATTGGTCGTGAAATTCGGCGGTAGCGAAAAGAACAGCGGCAAGGCCGAGGTTCAGATCGCCATCCTCACCGAGACGATCAACGGTCTCTCCCCGCATTTCGACCAGAACAAGAAGGACCATCACAGCCGGCGCGGGTTGTTGAAAATGGTTGGCAAGCGTCGTCGTCTTCTCGCGTACCTGATGAAGACCGACATCAACCGGTACCGCGCCATTGTCAAGGATCTCGAGTTGCGCAAATAATTCTGCCCCGCAACGGCATACTTTGGCGTCCCCTGGACGGGACGCCGCACACAGACAGAAGAAGAGAAGAAACACATGCTTTTCAGAAAAGAAATTGACCTCGGCGGACGTACGCTGACACTTGAAACCGGGCGCTTCGCCCGACAGGCCAGCGGTGCGGTGATGATTTCGCTGGGAGAGACCATGGTTCTTTCAACCGTGGTTCTGGCGAATTCACCGCGTGAGGGAATTGATTTCTTCCCACTCAGCTGCGAGTATCGTGAGAAAACCTCCGCGGCAGGGAAGATCCCCGGAGGATTTTTCAAGCGCGAAGGCAAGCCGTCGGAGAAGGAAGTCCTCTCCGCCCGCTTGATGGATCGACCGATCCGCCCGATGTTCGCCGATAATTACCGCAACGAAGTGCAGATCGTCGCCAGCGTCTATTCCTATGACCAGGAAAACGATGGCGACGTGCTTGCCGCCACCGCCGCGTCCGCGGCACTGATGATCGCCGGGGCGCCATTCGAAGGCCCCATCGCCGAGGTCCGCGTTGCACGCGTCAACGGGGAGTTCGCGATCAATCCGACCGCGTCGCAACTGAAATATTCGGATCTGGAAGTCGTTCTTGCCGGGACCGAGGATTCCATCCTCATGGTCGAAGGCGAGGCGCTCGAAATTTCCGAACGTGACATGCTCGACGCGCTGGAGTTCGGACACAAGCATATCGCAGCCATCTGCCGGGGCATCGCGGAGTTCGCGGCCGAGGCCGGAAAACCGCGTATGACCGTCGAGCCGAAGGTCCTGCCCGACGGACTGGCCGAGCGCGTGCATGCCCTGTGTTACGACCGGCTGCGTGAACTCGCCGCCACGGTCATGGGCAAGGAAGAGCGCGCCGAGACCACCCGCGCGCTGTATGATGAGGTCCTCGCCGCGCTCGCGGAAGAATATCCGGAGCAAGAGGGCACGATCAAGAATCTCGTGCATGATTATGAAAAAGACGCGATGCGCCGGACCATCCTCGAGAAGGGCCAGCGTCTCGATGGCCGCGGCCTGACGGACGTCCGTCCGATCACCTGCGAAGTCGGCGTGCTGCCGCGGGCGCATGGCTCGGCACTGTTCACGCGCGGTGAGACCCAGGCGCTCATGAGCTGTACGCTCGGCACCAAATCCGACGAGCAGATCATCGATGGCCTCATGGAGGAATTCCGCAAGCGCTTCATGCTCCATTACAATTTCCCGCCGTTTTCGGTCGGTGAAGTGGGCCGCTTCGGTTTTACCAGCCGCCGCGAAATCGGCCATGGCAACCTGGCCGAACGGGCACTCAAGAACATGCTGCCATCCGACGAGGAATTTGCCTACACGCTCCGACTCCTGTGCGACATTCTCGAGTCGAACGGCTCGTCGTCGATGGCGACGGTCTGTTCGGGATCGATGGCGCTGATGGATGCCGGCGTGCCGATCAAGAAGGCCGTCGCCGGTGTGGCCATGGGACTGATCAAGGAAGGCGACGCGATCGCCGTGCTCACCGACATTCTTGGGAATGAGGATCATCTCGGGGATATGGATTTCAAGGTCGCCGGCACGGCGGACGGGATCACGTCCTATCAGATGGATATCAAGATCAAGGGCATCAGTTTCGAGATCATGGAGCGGGCACTGGCGCAGGCACGCGACGGGCGCATGCACATTCTCGACAAGATGAACGAGGTGATCAGCCAACCGCGTACCGAACTCTCACGCTATGCGCCACGCCTGACAACGATCTACATCCCGGTCGACATGATCGGCGCGGTGATCGGTCCGGGCGGAAAGAATATCAAGGCCATCGTCGCGGAGAGTGGCGCGGAAATCAACATCGAGGAAGATGGTCGCATCATCATCGCCGCGGTCAATTCCGAGAACAGCGAGAAAGCGGTCGAACTCATCAAGCGTATCACGCAAATGCCCGAGGCCGGGGAGATTTACACCGGTCCGGTCAAGAGGATCGCGGAGTTCGGTGCCTTCGTCGAGATCCTTCCGGGCAAGGAAGGATTGCTGCACATCTCGCAGATCGATTTCCGTCGTCTCAATACCGTCGACGAAGTGCTGAAGGTCGGCGATGTCGTCACCGTCAAGCTGTTGCGTGTCGAGGACAACGGGAAACTCGTGCTCAGCCGCAAGGCCCTCATGGATCCGCCCGAAGGCTATGTCGAACCCGAACCCCGTGGTGACCGCGGTGGTGACCGGGGCGACCGCGGTGGTCGCGACCGTGATCGCAAGGGCGGTGGTGACCGCCGTCGACGCAACTGATACGGACCTGCGCGGACCGTGCCGCCCGTCGCGGCGGCACGGTCCCGTACCGGCGTCCCGCTATTTCCCCATCCAGTTCACATGGAGACATCGATGCCCGCAGTGATATTTTCGATTTCCTACCCGATCATTGAAGAAAAACGAGAAGAATATCTGGAAACCGTGCGCGAGTTGAAGAACTATCTCACGAACGAGCGCGGCAAGCAGTACTCCGTCTACGAAAGCAAAACCAAGCCGAATACCTTCAACGAAGTGTATTTCTGTGCCTCGCTCGAGGAATACGATGCGCTCGAGGACGATGCGGACGAGATCACCGAACAGCTGATCAACCGGATCGTCGATGAGTTCATCAAAGACGGAAAAACGGAGTACAAAACCCTTATCGAGGCGCTGTAACCCTGGACAGCGCGGCGCTGTATGCGAGGCAGTGTTTCAGGATGTGATCCTGCACGCCCCGGTAGGGAGCATGCCGACCAGAAAAATTCTGCATTAACATCACCACCGTGAGCAGGCGCCCTCCCGGCGCCTCGACGTATCCGGACAGTGCGCTTACCCCGCGCACTGTTCCCGTTTTGGCCTGGATGCCGCTGGACGTGGGGATACCCGACAACCGCGCGCGCAGGGTGCCATCCCGCCCTCCGATCGCGAGGGAGGAGCGGAAGCGGGGAAACCGGGCATGGGCGGCGAGCATGCGCAGGAGGCGACCCAGCGATGCCGCCGTCGAAAGATTGTAGAAGGAGATTCCGGAGCCGTCCGCGAGCGCGAACCCCTCGCGGTCGAGTCCATGCGTCACGAGAATGGAGACGAGATCCTCGAGACCGTCATCGCCCGTGATTCCCTCGGACATTCGCCTCGTGCCGAAGGTGAGCGCGCGCAGCGTCATCTCGGCCGCCAGATTGTCGCTTCGCTTGTTCATCGCGGCAAGTACATCGTCGAGTGGGCGACGGATACCGCCGATCATGGACATCGCGGTCGACGCATCACCGAAGGTGACCACGGTGCGATCGGTCACCATCCCGCGCTGTGCGAACGCACGCCGCAAAAGGTCGGCCACGAGTTCCCGTGGACGCCAGATACTGAATCGTTCACGAACGGCCGATGTGGAACGCGGTTGTCCATACACCAGAAACGCGTTACCGCGCGGGCGTCGTTCGAGCCGGAAGATCCCGTCGCCACGTGTGTTCGCGACGGGGGTGAACGTGAACAGTGCGCTGGGTGGGTCCGTGCTGATGTCGAGTGAATCCGTCACACCACGTCGGCGCCGAACATGCACCGACACCACATTGCCGTCGATGCTGAAGGCATCGAGATACGGTGTGAAGGGATCGGATTCGTCATCCCACATCCAGCCACGGCCGTAGATATCCTCCCGAAGGAGGGAGGGGTCCATCACCAACGTATCGAGCGTGCGCACGCCGGCATCGTATGCCATATCCGCGAGTTTTTGAATATCTTGTTGCGTCAAAAGCGGATCGCCACCGCCAATACAGATCAGGGTGCGCAGGGAAGAATCCGTCGCGCCGAGCCGGGTCTCGAAGTGGAAGTCCGTCGGAAGACCGAGCACTGCCGCGGCGGAGGTGTACAGTTTGACATTCGATGCCGGGCGCAGCAGGAGTTGGGTGTTGCGAGCGTAGAGGATGTCGCCACTCCGGGCGTCGGCGATCTCCACCGCCGCGATGCACCGTGAAAACAGCGGACCGCTGAGTTCACCGTCCACGGCGGCACGAAGCGTCCCGCGCGCGCGTTCGGCGGAACCCTGTCCACGCTGGCCGGACGACACCGCCGGCAGCAGGAAGAAAAGGATGAGAATGAGAAAGCGGATTTTCATGACATATCGTGCATCGTGGTACGCGGTGCTGTTGCGGGGCGTCCTGTTCTTCTCGGTGGCCGCCGCACCGACAGGCGGTACGGTGGCGGCCAGTACGCCGACGGCCCCGGGAACGTCGGCGCTCGTGCGTTCCGACAGTCTGGAACACGCCGGTCTCGCGGACGCACTCGGTGGAATTTTCTCGCGCGAGAAAATCGCCACCATTCTATCAAAACTCCCGCCGAAGTCCAAAATATTCGGCTATGATGTCGGCGAGTATTCCGGAGATGACGGGATGGATGTGGTGCTTTCGGCGATGCGCGACGACGCGCCGCGGCGCACCATCGACGTGCATTTCTTCATCAACGACGGCCCGGGCTTCCGCTTGCTTCGCACCCTGACGCGGCGTTATGTGCTTGAACCGATCGAGGTCGGCTTTTCCATCGATCATGGCGTGTGTCACGTGACCGAAAAAACCGGGGACTACGGCTGGCGCATCACCGGTTACTCCGCCGTCGGCGGGAATTTCCGGCGGAGTTCGGAGTGGACGACCGAGCGGATGCGCGTGGGCGCGCGCGTGACGGGGGTGGGATACGAACGGAGTTACAGCTATGAAACTCTTTTGGCGGAGGAGCACTACTACGGCGCCAACACCGGCAAGAGCTTTCTGCGCCAGCGATACTACGATCTGCCGGTGTTTCCCGCGGCACTGAGTCTTCCCGATGACATGCCCACGGAGGCGGGAGACACGACCGGACTCATGATCAGCGCCGGCGGCAGCAGCTGGCACGGATCCGACGACTGCCAACTGTTCGTTTCCGCGCGCTTCGACAGCAGCACGGTGATGTTCCGCGTTCGCGTGCACGATGACCGGTTATTGCATCACGCGGATCCCGACTCGGCCGATCATCTTGATCTTTGGTTCGATCTCAGCCGCCGCAATCGGGTGCGTCCCGACGGGACACGGCAGCGCTACGCGCGGCGTACGGAATTCGGCGTCCGCATCCTCATGGGAGACGGCGGATCGCATACACCGGTGGTCGATCTGCTCGGTACCGATCTCGTTCAGCGATATGGTGCCCAGGTCGATGTGCGGCGCGTCGAAATCCGGGATGCATACCAGACCTCCGAATTCGTGATCCGCCTTCCCCGTGCGCTCTTCGAGGAACGGGGGACGTTGCTCGCCGCGGGGTTTGTCTGCGCCTACCATGATGTCGACCACCCGGCGAATCTTCGCTGGGTCACGGTGGCGTCAACCGCGCGCGAATACGTGCCGGGTCGACCGGAGACGTTCGGCCGCCTGCATTTCGTCGCGGATCCCGTCCATGCGTACGAATGGGAGAATATCCGCGCCGCCGCGCTTGCCGCGAAGTTGCGCCGGGCCGGGCTGCTTCCGCTTCCCTCGACGCGTGAGACAACCGGTCGGCGGGACACTCCCGGCCGGTAGGGCATCGGCACCGCACGATCGCCTTGTTTGCCCATGCGAAAACACGTAATTTTATGTTTTGAAATCAATCCAGTGCCATTGACATGACCGGCGTCGTCTTCACGTTTTCACTCTTCTGCACCGCGCTGCTGCAGACCGATCCCACGGTACTCCAACAGGTCGAACTCGCGCCGGTGCGGCAGATCATTGACGCGGTCATCCCCGAGGCACACTCCCGCACAATGTTCGCGGGACGGCAGACTTCCACGCCGCCCGTCGTTCCCTACCTGCTTCATTCCACGCAGCCGGGTCTTTCACCGCTGCGTCTGTTCGATGGAATTGGCGTGCGCGCCGCGCATCGCCACACGGTGATGCGCGTCACGCCCATTCGCGCCCCGTCCGTCTGAATCCGTCGCGGAACCGGCGCGTGCGCCGGCATGGCTTCCCAATTCAGACGACATCGACATTCCATCACTTCCAGCACAGGAACAGCTCCCATGATGAATATTATTGCCCGTCTCTTCGGTGGCGGAAAGCACGAGCGTGATCTCAAGGAGGTCACGCCGATCCTCGAGGAGATCAATGATGAATATGTGAAACTGCAGACGCTGTCCGACGACGAACTGCGCGAGAAAACGCAGGGCTTCCGGCAGCGGATCGCCGACGAGACGCGCGAGATCGAGGAGGAAATCGCACGCATCCAGCAGGAATTGCACGAGGATCGCGAGGGGCTCGACCGCGACGCGCTGCATGACCGGATGAAGGATTTGCGGGAGGAACTCAAGGAGACGATCGAGGACGTGCTCGACGAAATCCTGCCCGAGGTTTTCGCGGTGGTGAAGGATACCTGCCGTCGCCTGGTTGGTCATGAATACCTCGTGGTCGACAACAAGGCGACCTGGGACATGATCCCGTTCGATGTGCAGCTCATCGGCGGGTATGCCATGCACAAGGGAAAGATCGCCGAGATGGCGACCGGCGAAGGAAAAACCCTTGTCGCCACCTTGCCCATTTTCCTCAATGCCCTGCCAGGGAAGGGTGTGCACCTGGTCACCGTCAACGATTATCTCGCCCGACGCGACAGTGAGTGGATGTCGCCGATCTATCAGTTCCACGGACTGACGGTCGGGTGCATCCAGAATGACATGGGGCCGCAGCAGCGGCGCGACATCTACAATCGCGACATCACCTACGGAACGAACAACGAATTCGGCTTCGACTATCTGCGCGACAACATGGTCATCGACGCGAGCGAGATGGTGCAGCGCGAACACAATTTCGCCATTGTCGACGAGGTCGACTCCGTCCTCATCGATGAGGCGCGCACGCCGCTGATCATCAGCGGACCGGTCGGGGACACCGACCACAAATTCGATGAGATGAAACCCCGGGTCGAACGCCTGGTCAACGCACAGAACGCCTTCATCGCGAAGATCCTCGCCGAGGCGGAGCGACTGATGAAGGAGGGAAAACGCGAGGAAGCCGGCGTGCTCATCTATCGCGCGCAGCGCGGACTGCCGAAGAACAAACGCCTGCTCAAGATTCTCAGCGAGCCGGAAAATGAGACGTTGATGCTGAAGACGGAAAACGTCTACCGCGCCGACAACGCACGCCGCATGCCCGAGATCATCGACGAATTGTATTTCTCCCTCGATGAAAAGACCTATGTGGTCGATCTCACCGACAAGGGACGCGAATTCCTGGCGCCATCGAAGGATGAAGCCGATTTCTTCGTCCTCCCCGATATCGCGGCGGAACTCAGCGCGCTCGAGGGCCAGGGGCTCGATCCGAAGGAACTGCAAAAGGAGAAAGACCGCCTGCAGCAGGCCTATGCCGAACGCAGCGACCGCATCCATACCGTGCACCAGCTCCTGAAGGCATGGTGTCTGTACGAGAAGGATGTCGAGTACGTGGTGCAGGACGGCAAGATCATGATCGTCGATACGTTCACCGGCCGTATTCTCCCCGGCCGGCGGTATTCCGAAGGCCTCCATCAGGCCATCGAGGCAAAGGAAAACGTCAAGGTCGAAGGTGACACGCAGACGCTCGCGACCATCACACTGCAGAATTATTTCCGTCAGTACAAGAAACTCGCGGGCATGACCGGAACCGCCGAAACGGAAGCCGGTGAATTCTTCGAAATCTACAAGCTCGATGTCACGGTGATTCCGACCAACAAACCGATCGTCCGCGACGATCAGGAAGATCATGTCTACCGGACGAAGCGCGAGAAATACAACGCCGTCATCGATTTCATCGACGAGTGCCGCAACAACCGGCAACCGACGCTGGTCGGAACCACGAGCGTCGAGGTGTCGGAGACGCTCTCGCGGATGCTCAAACGCCGTGGCGTACCGCACAACGTCCTCAACGCCAAGCAGCATCGCCGCGAAGCGGAAATCGTCGCGAATGCCGGACTGCCCGGCGCCGTGACCATCGCGACGAACATGGCCGGCCGTGGGACCGATATCAAGCTCGGTCCCGGTGTCAAGGACGCCGGCGGTCTGGTCATTATCGGCACCGAGCGGCACGAGGCGCGGCGTATTGACCGGCAGCTCCGTGGTCGTGCCGGACGCCAGGGCGATCCGGGCATATCGCGCTTTTATCTCTCGCTCGAGGACGACCTGATGCGCCTGTTCAAATCCGACCGCATCGCCGCCGTGATGACGCGTCTGGGCGTGCAGGAAGGGGAGGTCATCAAGCATGCGATGATCACCAAATCGGTCGAGCGCGCGCAGAAGAAGGTGGAGGAAAACAACTTTGGTATCCGCAAGCGTCTGCTGGAATATGATAATGTCATGAACCAGCAGCGCACGGTCATTTATTCGCGCCGCAAGCAGGCGCTGCTCGGCGAGAATCTCAAGGACGAAATACTCGAGATGGTCGACCAGTATGCGGAGGATGTCTCGGCGCAGTACTGGGATGCCGGCGATCTCGACGGACTGCGGGAGGAACTCCGCCGAAACCTCGTGATCGATCTCGATCTCGACCGTGAGCGGCTCAGCGTTTCGGGCGCGGCGGATCTCAAGGAGCAGATCGTCAAGAGCGCGGCGGAGTTCCTGCGCCGCAAGGAAGAGGATCTCGGGCATGATCTCATGCTCTCGCTCATGCGCATGGCCCTGCTGCAGGTGATCGATCTGCGCTGGAAGGAGCACCTCCGCGAGATGGACGATCTCAAGGAAGGCATTCACATGCGCGCCTACGGACAAAAGGATCCGCTTATCGAATATAAGCGTGAAGCCTTCGATATGTTCGTGCAGATGCTCGGCATGATCAACCGTGAAGTGCTGGGCATGGTCTTCCGTCTGTACCCGGTGCGCGAGCAGATGCCCCAGCGTCCGCGTGGCCCGCGCATCGCGGACCTGGTCACGAGCCATCAGTCCTCCGAGGGCATGGGGTTCCACGGTAATCAGGAGGCCATTCCGGGTGCCGAGGCTCCGGCCGAGGCGACGGCGGGAAAGCGGCAGCCGATCCGAGTGGAGAAGCAACCGGGCCGGAATGATCCCTGTCCCTGCGGCAGCGGAAAAAAATACAAACACTGCCACGGTGAATAACCGCGAGCGGAGGGTGTGGACGACACCCTGTCCGTCCTGCCACGGTGAGAATTTCGTCCTTCGGCTCCGCTGCGAATCCTGCGGTGCCTTCGTGCGGGAACGTGTCCCGGCGCTCGACCTTTTCTCCACACTCTGGGGCATGATCGAGGCGCCGGCCGCGACAACCCTGCGGATCGGTCGCAGTGAACAGAAAAACTATACGCATCTGCTCTTCGCGCTCACGGGTCCGATGCTCCTCGCCCTGATGCTGTTTGTCGCGCGCATCGGCGATACGACCCTGCCCTTCGGCATTGTCCTGCTGGGTATCGTGTTCGGAGGACCGTTGCTCGGCCTGCTGCTCTTCCCACTGATGGCGTGGTGGCAGCACTTCCTTCTGCGTCTTGCATACGGCATCCGGGCTGGATACCGGATGCACGCGGCATGGTTGGCGTGGTGCCTGACTCCGATCATGTGGACGTCGGTGTTGCTGTTGCCACTGCTCCTTGGTCTCTTTGGCGTGATCCTTTTCTCGACGAATCCCGCGCCGTGGGATCTGCTGCCGTTGCCGTTCTGGTCCCTCGCCATGTTGTGCGCCATGGCATTGCCGTGGAGCATGCTGTTGCTTCCGCTGGGACCGCGCATCCATGGCGTCTCGTACCCGCGGCTGCTCGCGATCCAATTGGCGGTGTGGTTGCTCCCCGCGCTCGTGGTGATCCTCGGCGCGTCGTTCATTCGCACACTCGTCTGAATCTGCAATTCTTCGGAGTTCCGGATGTATATCCCGCACGAAATACTGACCCGCCTTCAGCACGGACTCATTGTTTCCTGTCATCTCGATGAGGACGAGCAGGAGGGGGCAGCGGAACTCCTCGCCTATTTCGTGCGGGCGGCCGAACGCGGTGGCGCCGCGGGACTTCGCATCGAGGGAGTGGAGCACATCCGCAGGCTGCGCCCGCACACGCGTCTCCCGATCATTGGCTTCACCAACGGGGCGTACGATGACGGATCACCGTTGATCACACCCAGTGCCGATGATGCCCAGGCCCTGCTCGACGCCGGTGCCGATGTCGTGGCGGTGGATGCGACAAAGCGCAAGCGTCCGGATGGGATCGACGGCTTCATTCATTTCGAACAGCTTCGACGCCGTGTGACCGCGCCACTCTGGGCCGATGTCGCCACCTTTCGTGAAGGAGTCCGTGCCGCGGAAATCGGCGCCGACGTCGTGGCCACGACGCTCGCGGGGTACACACCGGGCACGGTGGCCAAGGATTATCGCACGCCTGATTTCACACTGATCGAGGAACTCTCGCGATCGCTGACCATCCCCGTCGTCGCGGAAGGACGGATCTGGGAGACGGATACGGCGTCCCGCGTCATTGCCCTCGGTGCGTACGCGGTCGTCGTCGGCAGTGCCATCACACGACCCCGTCTGGTGACCGAGGTATTTGTCAACGCGCTGCGTCCCTCGCGGTGAGCCGCAGAAGCGGAAGCGCTTCCGATCCCGTTTCCCTCCGTATTTTGTGAAATTTCTTTCTTGAGTTTCCCGGAGGGGCGGCGTATTTTAGAAACGATATTGCGAGCCGGAATGGACGCAATTCCAGCTCCGGCCGACAGACCGTGTTCATGAGAACGCATGATCGCGTTCCGGAGCACCGACGGACGCAGAACCCAACATTTTCTTCATTGGAGGCATATTAACATGCAGCATGTTCTCGGAACTTTCCTCCTGCTTCTTCAGGAAGCCAGTGATAATTCTGGCGCCATCAATTACCTGGTCGAAAAATTCAACCAGGGTGGCGGGTTCATGTGGCCGATTCTGGCGTGTCTCGTCCTCGGGCTTGCCTTCATCGTTTTCAAATTCATCTCGCTCGCCCGCGCTTCCGTCAACACGAAAAAATTCATCGTCGACGTGAAGAAGGCGTTGGACGAGGGTGGTGTCGACCGCGCCATCGAAGTCTGCTCGAAGAGCAGCGGTTCGATCGCCAGCGTCTTCCAGGCGGGCCTCATGCGTGCCGACGAAGGAATCGAAGCCGCCGAGAAAGCGGTGATCAGCTACGGTTCGATCGAGATGTCCTTCCTCGAGCGCGGGTTGATCTGGATTTCGACATTCATTTCCATCGCCCCGCTGCTTGGATTCACCGGCACCGTGCAGGGAATGATTCAGGCCTTCGACTCCATCGCGGCCGCGAAAAACATTTCTCCGGAAATCGTTGCCTCCGGTATCTCGGTGGCACTGCTCACCACATTGTTCGGTCTGATCGTCGCCATGATCCTCCAGGTATTCTACAATTATTTTGTCTCTCGTATTGACAAGCTCGTGGTTGAGATGGAAGAAAGCTCCATCGAATTGATCGATTCGCTGGTTCTCCTCCAGAGAGGAAAGAAAGTCAGCAAGTAAGCAGTCCTCCGACGCAATTCAATCACGAGGAGTCCTTCATGTTTCGCAAGAGAAAGAAACCGCCCGTTGAGATTCCCACGAGTTCGATGGCGGACATTTCCTTTCTGCTTCTCCTGTTCTTCCTGGTGACCACGACGATCGATATCGACACCGGTATCGACCTCGTGCTTCCGCCATGGGTGGAGAACGCCGAGCAGGTGAAAGTGAAATCCGACAATATCGCCAACCTGCTCGTCAACGAGGTCGGGGACGTGCTGATCGACGAGAAAATCATCGGCATCGCCCAGATCAAACCCGAGATCATCGCGCGTATCAAGGCGAATCCGAAGCTGATCATCAGCTACAAAACGGTTCGCGACACGCCATACAACATTTACATCATGGTGATGGACCAGTTGAAAGTGGCATACAACGAACTGCGCGACGAATATTCGCGGGAGAAATTCGGTGTTCCCGCCGAAGAAGCCTCGGATGCGCAGATTCAGGAACTCCGGAAAGAAATACCGCAGCGCATTTCGCTGGCGGAGCCGACGTCGGCCGAAGAAGGGTAATAACGCAGGAGCCGAATCCCGATGAAATTCCAGAAGAAAATCGCCCAGACCCAGCAGACGATTCCGACGGCCTCGCTGCCGGATATTATTTTCATGCTGCTGATCTTTTTCATGGTCACCACCGTCCTGCGCGAGGTTGACATTCTTGTCGACTACACCCTGCCCGAGGCGGTTTCCGTCGAAAAGATCGACAACAAGCGCCTCCTGTCCTATATCTGGATCGGAAGCGACGAACGCATCCAGATCGACGATTCCATCATCCCCGTCGACGCGATCTCGAACATCGCGTACCAGAAGCGCATGAACAATCCGAACATCATCATGTCGCTCCGCATCGACAAGGGATCGCGCATGGGGATCGTCAGTGACGTGCAGCAGGAACTCCGTCGCGCCGATGCCCTGCGCATCAATTATTCGGCGCTCAATAAACTCTGACGACAACGGACATTGCCGGAAAAGGCAAACGTCGTCATGACGTTTGCCTTTTCCATTTTTGAAAGGAGTAAGGAAATGAACCTGACCGAACGCATCGCCGAAGACATGAAGACGGCGATGAAAACCGGCGACAAATTGCGGCTCGAGACGCTCCGGACCATCCGTGCGGCAATCCTGGAATTCGAGAAGCAGAAAGCGGGGAATGTGCTCTCGGACGACGCGGCACGCGACATCCTCGTCACGGCGGCGAAACGACGGCGGGAAGCGATCGAACAGTATCGCGACGCGGGACGCGACGATCTGGCCGATACCGAGTCCAAGGAACTCGAAATCATTCAGGCATATCTGCCCGAACAACTCGACGATGACGCGCTCGAGACGATCATTCGGGAACGCATCGCCACGACCGGCGCCAGCGGATTACAGGATCTCGGCCGTGTCATGGGGCCGCTCGCGAAGGAATTGAAAGGCCGCGCCGAGGGAGCGAAAATCCAGCAGATTGTCCGCACGTTGCTCGGAGGTGCGTAGTGTCCGATTCCACCGCATTCGGTGACGCCCTCGGTACGCTCGAGTTTCCGCGCATCCGTTCGCATATCGCCGGACTCTGTATCACCATGTTTGGTCGTGAACACGTCGAACAGCTCTCCCCGTCAACGATGTTTGCCTACGTGCGCGACGAGCATGCGCGCGTCGACGAAATGCGCCGCCTGGTCGAAGCCGACGACGCACCGCCACTCGATGCACTCGGAGAAATGCGTCCCGCCCTGCATCGTGCCGCGAAGGAAGGAAGCGTCATCACGGCCGAGGATTTTCTCGAAATCCTGCGTCTGCTCCTGCTCGCGCGCCGAAGCAAGACGTTTTTTTCCAAACGCGAGGAACGCATGCCGCTGCTGGCGCAGATGGCGACGGAGCTGCACGAGGACAAGATGCTCGAGTTCCACATCGACCGCGTCATCGACGGGGAGGGGCAGGTCAAGGATACCGCGAGCAAGGAACTGCGCGCGATACGGCGCGAGATTATCGAGAAAAGCGGACATCTCCGCCGCCGCATGGAGCAACTCCTCAAGCGCGCCGCCGAGCAGGAAATGGTCATGGAGGAGCTCGTCACGCTGCGCGATGGGCGCATGGTGCTTCCCGTGAAGGCGGAATGCAAACGCATGGTCCAGGGCTTCGTGCATTCCTCCTCCGCGACCGGCCAGACCGTGTATATCGAACCCACGGAAACACTCGAACTCAATAATGAAATCCGTGACCTGCAATTCGCCGAGATCCGTGAGGTGCAGTCGATTCTCACCGAACTCACCGACCGGTTGCGGATTGGAGTGGGACCACTGCTGCGGTCCGTCGAACTGCTCGGTGCATTCGATAGCCTGTACGCGCGTGCGCGCTATGCGCGCAACGTGCTCGGAGCCTGTCCCCGGGTGAAACGCGATGGTCCGCTCGTGCTCAAAGAGGCACGCCATCCGTTGCTCCTGCTGCACAAGCAGATGTGCGATGTCGTTCCACTCGATCTCGTGCTGGGTGATGATGCGGCGACTATCATTATCACCGGCCCCAACGCGGGCGGAAAGAGTGTCACGATGAAAACCGCGGGACTCTGTTCCCTGATGGTCCAGAGCGGGATTCCCGTCCCCTGCGATGAGGAAAGTGAATTTCCAATCTACGAGGCGGTGTTCGTGGATATCGGTGACGAGCAGTCCCTGGAAAACGATTTAAGCACCTTTAGTTCTCATATCAGCCGCCTTGCCCGCATCGTGGCACAGGCGGGGGCGCGGTCCCTGGTGCTCATCGACGAAATCGGCACGGGCACCGATCCGGCCGAGGGCAGTGCCCTCGGTGCGGCCATCCTCGAACGGCTGACCGCGCAGCGTGCGCATGTCATCGCCACCACCCATCATGGAATGCTCAAGGCCTTCGCCCACGAGCATCCGGGCATGCAGAATGCGGCGATGGAGTTTGATCTGCACAGCCTGCAACCGACGTACGTCTTTCGCTCCGGCCTGCCGGGCAGCAGCTACGCATTCGAAATCACCCGGCGGCACGGCATGGATGCCGCGATCATCGACCGCGCTCGCGGCATCGTCGGCACGCAGTCGGATGCGCTCGAGCAGTTGCTCGCCGAGGTGGAGCGTCGGTCGCAGGATCTCGGAATGCGCCTGCGACGCACCGAGCAGCAGGAAGAGAAATACCAGGCGCTCTCGGTGGAGTATGAGAGCAAGTTGAAGGCGATGAAACAGGAAACGAAGGAATACAAGCGACGAGCGCTGGAAGAGGCCGAAGAGATCCTCCACAATGCGAATGCGACCGTGGAGGAGGCCATCAGGGCGATCCGGGAGGAGCAGGCATCGCGGGAGTCCATCCGGCAAGCGCATGCGCGCGTCGACGAACAGAAAAAAGCGGTGGCGGAGGTGCTCGCGGAACTCCGTCCCGCGGCCGATCCCGCGGTCGGAGCGCAGCCGATCCGCAAGGGCGATGATGTGGCGATGCGTGACAATCCGAAGACGACGGGGATTGCCCTGGCGGATCCCGTGCACGGGAAGGTCGAGGTTGCATTCGGATCGCTGCGCATGACCGTGCCGCTCGAAACGCTGTCACGCATCGAAAAGGCGCCACCCGCGACGATCAGTACGGTGATTCCCGAGGAGATGCTCGAGAAAAACGAGATCGATGTGCGCGGCATGTACGGTGATGAGGCGGTCCGCGAAATCGACCTCTTCCTGTACCGCGCCTGGCAGATGGGACTCAAACGCGTCGATGTCATACACGGCAAGGGCACCGGGGCGCTCCGTCAACGCGTGCATACCTATTTGCGCGGCGTTCCCTTCGTCGATCATTTCGCGCTCGGGGAATGGAACGAAGGCGGCGCGGGAATGACCAAGGTTTTCTTCAAAAGTGATTGAACAGACTCGCATTCCCGTTCTTGCGAATCGGGGTGGCATTCCGTATTATGGCCCGGTACCACGGTTCCACGAGAGCAGAAAGGCGTGAAGAAAACTATTCGATCACTGTTGATCGCGAATAGAGGGGAAATTGCCGTACGTATTATCCGGGCCTGCAAGGAACTCGGAATCCGTACCGTCGCCGTGTATTCGGACCCCGACGCCGCCGCGCCGCATGTTCTCGCCGCCGACGAGGCATACCGTATCGGACCCGCGCCCTCCCGCGAAAGTTATCTGCGCATGGATGTTCTGATCGACATCGCGCGGAGTGCCGGTTGTGACGCGATCCATCCCGGATACGGATTTCTTTCCGAAAACGCCACCTTCGCCAGGACGGTCGCGGAGGCGGGACTGATCTTCATCGGTCCGCCCGCCGAGGCCATCGAGATCATGGGTGACAAAACCTCCGCGCGAACGCTGATGATCGAACGCGGCGTGCCCGTCGTTCCCGGCACAGAACGCGCGATCACCACGCCAGACGAAGCGGAGCGCATTGCCGCGTCCGTGGGCTATCCCATCCTGCTCAAGGCGGCGGCGGGTGGTGGGGGTAAGGGAATGCGCATGGTGGAAGAAGCGTCCCAGCTGCGGAAATCTCTTGAATCCGCGCAGAACGAGGCACGGTCGGCATTCGGCGACGACCGCGTCTACATCGAGAAATTCGTGCGCGAGCCACGGCACATCGAGATTCAGGTGCTCTGCGATGCGCATGGCAACGCGCTGTATCTCGGCGAGCGGGAGTGTTCGATCCAGCGCCGCCATCAGAAAGTGGTGGAAGAAGCTCCCTCGGTATTCGTCGACGCGGATCTCCGGCGCCGCATGGGCGAGGCGGCGACCGCGGCGGCACGAGCCTGCGGCTACGTCAACGCCGGAACGATCGAGTTCCTCGTCGATCGTGATCGCAATTTCTATTTTCTCGAAATGAACACCCGCCTGCAGGTCGAGCATCCGGTCACCGAAATGGTCACGGGCATCGATCTCGTGAAAATGCAACTGCGCGTCGCGGAGGGACATGCCCTGCCATTCACGCAGGAGGACATCGTGATCCGCGGGCATGCGATCGAATGCCGCATCTGCGCCGAGGACGTGCGCAATAACTTTCTTCCCGACTCCGGGCTGCTTCGACGGTACCGGCCGCCGCAGGGCTTCGGCCTGCGGGATGATTCCGGCGTGACCGACGGCAGCGAGATTTCCATCCATTACGATCCGATGTTCGCGAAACTCGTGGTCTGGGGCATGGACCGTGACGACGCCATCCGCAAGACGCGCCGGGCCCTTGACGAATTCGTCATCGAGGGGGTGGAAACAACAATTCCGTTCTGCCGCTATGTGATGGATCATCCGAAATTTGTCGAAGGGGATTTCCAGATCGACTTTGTCCAGAAATACTATCGTCCCGAACAGCTGCCCGCACCCACCGAGGCGGAATACCTCGCGGCCGTGATCGCGGCCACGCTCGACGCGGAGGCAGCGTCGCAGGGATCGGCACGTGCGACCGATGACGAGGAGGGGTCCCGCGCACTCTCATCCAAACAACCGTGCTCGCCATGGATCCTGCGCAGTCGCGTTGGAGCGGAACGATGAGAGGATGCAACGCATGAGCAGAAAATACACCGCGCGCATCGACGGAAAGGAGTTTGTCATCGAGCACGATGACGGCCGCGTCCTGGTCAATGGTGAGGAGGTGGACGTCGAGCAACTGCGTCTGGGAAGCATGCGCATCCTGCGCGTGGGAACCCACCGCTACGATGTCACCTCGCTGCAACGGGAAGACGACGGCACCCGGAGCGTCCGTCTCAACGGAAAACGACTGCGGGTGGAACTCGAGGACGAGGTCGCGGCAATGTTGCGGAGTTTCGGAGGGGAAAAGGCGACAAAGTTGCACGCCGCCATCGTGCGTTCCCCGATGCCCGGGAAAATCACCCGGGTGCTCGTCCGCGAGGGCGAACTGATCGAGGCGGGGCAGGGAGTGCTGATCCTCGAGGCAATGAAGATGGAAAATGAAATCAAGGCCCCGGCAGCCGGCATCGTCAAGGCTGTGCACGTATCGGAATCCGACGCTGTTGAAAAAAATACAGCTCTGATAGAACTATCCTGAACCGATCATCAACCCGGAGGTCACCGTGAGGAGACGTTTCCTGATTCCGGTCGTGCTGCTGTGCGGCGCGGTCCTGTCGACATCCGCCCATGGCGGCGGTTTCCAGCTCAACGAGCATGGAGCCCGCGCGATGGCGCAGGCCGGTGCCTTCGCGGCGCGCGCCAATGACCCGTCGGCGATTTTCTTCAATCCGGCGGGACTCTCGTACCTGCGCGGCGCGCATATCATGGCCGGGGCGACGCTCATCGCACCGGTGAATACCTATTACGGACCGACCAATCTGAATTCCAACGAGAAATGGGAGATGGACAAGCAGGTCTTCTCTCCACCGAACCTCTACATCACCAATACCTGGACCGATGGCATGCTCAAAGGCCTCGCGCTCGGGATCGGTGTCACGACGCCGTTTGGCCTCGGCACGCGCTGGCCCGATCAGTGGGTCGGTCGCGCGGTGACACGAGAGATCGAACTGCAGACCTTCTATGTGATGCCCACGATCTCGTACGCACTCACCGACATGATCGCGGTCGGGGTGGGGGCGAATGTGGTGTTTTCGAGCGTCTCCCTCCGCCGTGCGGTGACGAACTTCGATCCGGTGATGGACCTCGAGCTCGAGGGAACGGGCGAGGTGGCGGTCAGCTGGAACGCGGGCGTGTTGTTCCGTCCGACCGAGGACATCTCTCTTGGCTTCACGTATCGCGCACAGACCGACATCGATTTCGAGGGGACCGCGGACTTCCATCCGCCGTCGACACTGGCGCCGATGTTTCCGGGTGGTGATGTCACCACGGGGTTGAATGCCCCGGCAACCTGGTTCGCCGGGATCGCGTGGTCACCCACGGAGAACATCGATCTGGAATTCGACTTCCAGGGAATCCAGTGGTCCGCCTACAAGGAACTCGCCATCGATTTCGCGACGGACGCAGGGAACACGCCCGGCGTCGCGCAGAATGATGTCGTGTCGGTCAAGGACTATGAAGACACCTGGATCGCCCGTCTCGGCGCGGAATACCGTCTGCGCGGTACGGGCCTCGCCTTGCGCGCGGGGTATTTCTACGACAACAATCCTGTCCCCGACAAGAGCCTCGAGCCACTGTTGCCCGATGCCGACCGGCATGGACTCAACATTGGTCTCGGCATTGATTTCCTGCCCAGCGTCACGCTCGATGTCGCGTACCTGCACATGATCATTCTCGATCGCGTGACCGATCAGACCTCGCAGCCCGGGGGCGTGTATATGGACGGACTGTACACCGGATCGGCCAACCTGTTCGCCCTCAACATCACCTACGCGTTGTAAGGAGGAGACCATGACATACCACGGAAATTTGCTCTGGTTGTTCGCCGCGACGCTCCTGTTGATCGGCGCGTGTTCCGAAGATACCCCTGTCGGCGATCCCGGTCTGGGCGGACTCGACCCCACCACCTACGTCGCCATCGGCAACAGTCTCACGGCGGGGTATCAATCCGGCGCACTGTTCCAGGAGGGACAGGCCTTCAGTTTTCCGAATCTGCTTGCCCAGGCACTCGGCAGCACCGATTTCCAGCAACCGCTCATGCCGTATCCCGGCACCGGCGAATTGCGCGTGCTCGAGACGTTGATCCCGGCTGTGCGGATCGGTACCATGGGACAGACGCAGAATCTTCCCACCAATCCCTTGCTTGCGCGCCCCTACAACAATCTCGGAATACCGGGTGCGATTGTCTGGGATGCCATCGACACCTCGTCGATTCTCGCGCGTGCGCAGCAGCGATCGAATCCGTTCTACATGTTCATCATGCGCGATCAGGGAATGTTCGGAGCATCGATGATCGATCAAGCGGCCAAGCTGAATCCAACCGTCCTGACCTTCTGGCTCGGCAACAACGATGTGCTCGGCTATGCGACCACCGGTGGCACGATGGGGACGAATCTCGGGGGCGGCGGGATTCCGCCGCGCACGCTCCCCACCGAAAGCGCGGTGTTCGAGCTGGCGATCCGGACCGCCTTCGCGAAGATCAAGGCGGACATGCCCAATACCAAGGTGCTGGTCGCCAATATCCCCGATCCGACGGCCACGCCATTCTTCACGACGGTGCCGCGGACCCTCCCGAATCCGACGAACCCCGCAATCATGATGAACATCTACTACAAGAACAAGGAAGGCCAGACCGGAACCGTCGGCGAGAATGATTTCGTGCTGTTGACCGCGCAGCAGAAACTTCAGCTCGGAATCGGGCTCTCCCGCGACTACCCGCTCCCGACGGAGTATGTCCTCGACAATGCCGAGATGTCCATCGTCCTGCAGGCGATCTCCGAATACAACCGCGTCATTCTCGAGCAGGCGGAGGTGCATGGCTTCGTGCATGTGGACATGAATGCCTTCCTCAACGACGTCAAGACGAACGGCTATGACATCGCCGGCGAGAGATACACCACGGCGTTCATTTCCGGCGGCATGTTCAGTCTCGACGGGATCCACCTTTCGGCGAGAGGGAATGCCGTGGTCGCGAACAAGTTCATCGAGGAGATGAACCGCGCGTATGGCGCGAATATCCGGTATATCGGCCTGAATACCATTCCCGGAATGACAGCCCCGACCACGATAGGTACCAGCAAGAAATCCCTCTGGTCGCTCGGTCTGCAATTCCCGGTGGAGCATCCGAACACCCTGATCGGCCTGTACTGATCACGTCCACCGCGAACGCGGCAGGAATGGTATTTCGCCCCGCGGCACGCCGCGCGACATTTCGGAGTCGCGCGGCTTTTTTTCTTCCAGACCGTCGCTTCGGGAATCTCGGCATGGATTCGTATTTTTCAGTCTGGCGTCCCGTGAACGCGGCGGCGCATCCGTTTCTCTCCCGCACGTCATCACGGAGACTTCATGCAATCGGAACCCATCGTCACGATCGACATCGCCCGCGAACTCGGCCTCACCGATGAAGAATATCAGAAAATGGTCGACTATCTCGACGGACGCACGCCGACCTACACCGAGCTGGGGATGTACAGCGTCATGTGGAGCGAGCATTGTTCCTACAAGAACTCGATCGCGGTACTCAAGACCTTGCCCCGCAGCGGGGGACGACTGCTGGTCGGTGCGGGCGAGGAGAACGCCGGTCTGGTGGATATCGGTGACGGGCTCGCGGTGGCATTCTTGTTAGTATGTGTCTACCACC
>JAVFAS010000020.1:0-34141 GCA_034002405.1 Bacteroidota bacterium
GACGACCCCCTGCGCATCGAACGCATTTCCGAAACCCACTGGCGTATCAGCGAGCGCAATACCGAACCGCGCGTGCTTGATCTGCCGGGTGCGCCGTCGGTGTTTCCGGCCTACGCACAGGTGCGTATCCCTGGATATGAAAATGCGCTGCGTCCCGGCGCGCCATCCTTGCCCCTGCGTGCGCTGGAATTTCCGCTTCCCCCCGGCGCCGTGCTGCGGGTGGACCTCTCCTCGCCGCGGGAGGAATCCTTCGCCGCCGAACTCGCGGCGGTGGGCGGGACGCATTCCGGCACGGCAGGGACGCATTCCGGCACGGCAGGGACGCATTCCGGCTCGGCAGGGACGCATTCCGGCTCGGCAGGGACGGGGTACACGGAAATTCTTCCCGTGACCGAGCGCGACGGTGCACGGATCGGCGGGGTGCGTTTCCATCCGGTTCGCTACGACCACGCCGCACGGCGCCTGTCCTGGCTACGCTCCTGCGTGCTCGATGTGCGTGTCGTCGCGGATGGTGCCATGATCCGGAGTGAATGGTCCGAAAATACCGCGTCATCCCGCCCGAGCACGCGCGCCGGGGAGGAACGGCTGCGCGTGATCACGCGGGAAGAGGGGATCTACCGTCTCTCCGGCGCGGCGATTGCCGCGGCGGGTGTCGATCCCGCGACCATTGATCCCGCGCTGCTGCGGTTGACGATGCGGGATGAGGAAATCCCGCTGCGACTGCTCGGCATGGAGGACGGCCGGGTCGATGCGGGGGATGAATTGCGATTTCATGCACCGAGAAAAGCCGGTGCCGATGGGGAGTATTATGACGAGTGGAGCGACGACAATGTCTGTATTCTTTCCTGGTCCGGTTCGCCGGGACGGCGTTGGAGCGCGATCGATGCCGCCCCGTCGTCATTTCCCGCCGCGGTGCCGGTGACGGAATTCCCCGTGCGGCTGCATCTGGAGGAGGATACGGAATATCATCGCGGGGACTTCGAATACTCGGACATGCTGGTCACGCATCGCGTTCCGGGCGAACGATGGATATGGGGATACCTGCTCAAGCGCGACGCACCACAGAAGCAGGATAGCATTCGCGCGCGCTTCGATGCGCCCGCGGTGTCCCCGCACGCCGCGGCACTGCGCATTCGCGCCCGCGGCGCTTCCCGCGATACCAGCATGCTCCGCGTCACGCTGAACGGGACGATGGTCGGCGAGCAGCGCATTGCCCCGTATGCGGATGCGCTGATCGACTGGGCGATTCCCCCGGGTGTTCTGCGTGCCACGGACAACGAACTCGTCCTCACCAATCCGGGCATCATACGTTGTCCCGCGGAAAACCCGGCCTGCAGTATCGAACGCCTGTCTGTCGACTGGGCGGAACTGTATTTCACCACGGATCTCACGGGCGCCGGATCGCCGCTGCTCCTCGATCCCGCGGCACGGCATGCGGGAAGTATCCCGCCAGCGGAATACCGGATCTCGATATCCGAAGATACGGGCGAGATCCTCGGGTATGATATCGTGCGCGGCGGCGCGCTCACGGGGATCGAGCGCGCGGGAGGCGTGGCGACGATGGTGCTGGACAGCGCGGGACGCGTCTATCTGCATACCGAAGCGGACATCTTGTCCCCACGGGCGGTGGAGCGCCTGTCCATCCCCGCGTGGGCCGCGGGGGCGACGCAGGCAGACTATCTTGTTGTCACGCATGCGTCCCTGCGCGATCAGGCCGAGCGCCTTGCCGCCTATCGGCGGCAGTCCGACGGTTACACAACCGTGGTCGCCGATGTCGAGGATATCTACGCCGTATACAATCACGGACACAAATCACCGGAAGCGATCCGCGCCTTTGTCGAGGATGCATGGGAGCGGTGGCCGCGTCCCCGCCCGCGTTTCCTTCTGCTCATGGGTGATGCGAGCTGGGACGCGAAGCAGCGCACGCCGTCCTCGACCCGCGCCGACCTCGTGCCCACCTACGGAAATCCCGTCAGTGACAATTATTATGTGAGCTTCACGCCGCAACAGGCGGATGTCATGCCGTCACTCGCCGTGGGCCGTATTCCCGCCGAGACGCCGGCGCAGGCGGATGCCGTGATCGAGAAGATCATCGCGTACGAATCACTTCCGCCGCAGCCGTGGGACGACCGTTTCCTGTTCTCCGTCGGGGGAGAGAACCCCTTCGAACAGGATGTGCAGCTGCGTCCGTACGTCGACGGACTCATGCAACTTCAGACGACGCCCCATTGCATCGAGCCGCGGCTGATCATCAAGAAAACACTCGACTTCGTCAGTTACGACGATCTCGACACGCTGATCCATGAGGTGAATCAGGGTGTCGCGTGGTTCTTTTTCGTCGGTCATGGGGGAACGCGCGTGATCGACGTCGGTGTGGAGCGGCCGGATATATTCGATAACGAGGATAAATATATCTTTTTTGTCACGATGTCCTGCAACACCGCGCATTTCGCCGAGCCCTTCGAGACGGGCCTCAACGAACGCTTCGTGCTGTCGCCCCGCAATGGCGCCATCGCGACGCTGGGGACGTCGGGGCTGGGGATCCTCCATTACGACTATCGTTTGAGCCGGCACATGTTCTTCGGACTCTTCGACAGCGCGGCGCGGACCTACGGCGAGATCGTGTTGCTTGGCAAGCGGGGGATGCTGGCCTCCTTCGGTACCGGCGACCAGACGGCAATCAATACCACGGACCAGGTCACCCTGCTCGGTGATCCGGCCACACGCATCCCGCTCGCGCGGACGCCGGAACTGGCCGTGCGTCCGGAGGATCTTTCCACCACACCGGAAATCCTGCTGGAGGGGACAGCGGCCACGATTCGTACCCGACTGCACAATGACGGGCTCTGTCTCGCGGACAGTGTGGGGGTCGAGCTGACCGTGTCGCGCGGTGGTGTGGTGCGGCACCGCGAATCCCGGCGTCTCGCACCGTTCGCGGTGGACACCCTGCTCGCGTGGTCACATGATTTCACCGGCATCGATGGCACGGTGGAGATTCGCGTGACCCTCGACGCGGAACAGGTCATCAGTGAAAAAGACGAAAGCAACAACAGCGCGGTGATGCTTGTCAATGTGCTGCCCCGCGGCATCGCGCAGATTTTTCCCCTCGATCGTGCCGAGCTTTCTCGCGGCGCGGGATCGCTGGAATTTCTATTGGCCAATCCGACCTTCGTCCCCGACCCCGCGCTGGATCCGCGGGTCGAGATCGAGTACGCGACCGACCCCGCCTTTGCCGTGGGCGTTCTGCGCGAACGCTCCCCGTTGGGCACGGTCTTCACCCGCCTGACGGTGCCGATGCCCGGGACGGATGGCGTGTGGTACTGGCGCGCTCGGATGCGGACCAGCGGCGGCAGCGAGCAGTGGTCCCCCGTACGCAGTTTCACCTTGCACGCGGCCGCGGTGTCGGATGACTGGTGGTCCCAAACCGCCCCCGGTCAGTTCGCCATGACCGAGACCGAGGCGCTGGAACCCGCGATCGGTGGTGGATTGCGGCTCGGAATGCGCGCGCTGGAACTGGAAGCGGTGTCCGGTGGCTTCAACGGACCGTTCAAGAACGCGGTGCTTCGCGTGGGGGATGTCAATGTCAGCACCGATCGGCGCGGTTTCAATCTCGCGGTGGTCGAACCCGTCCATGGCCGTCTGGTGGACACGGTGGCGTTCGACACCTATGAAGGCCGCGCCGTCGCCGCGGAGATGGCGGCGTATGTCAACGGTATTCCGGATGATCATCTCCTGTTGATAGCCGTCAGGGACGATGCCAATGGGTATCCACCATCCTCGCCCGACGGCAGCAATATCTCGCCCGAATTGCGGCAGGCGCTCCACGCCTACGGTGCGACGCTGATCGACAGCGTGGGTTTCCGCGATTCGTATGTCCTGATCGGACGACGCGGCGATCCCACCGCCGTGCGCGAGCAGCATTTCATTCTCGGCACTGCCGCGCGGCGCGACACGCTCATCACGCGTGCGACCGCGGGGGTGCTTCGAAGTCCTGTCATTGGTCCGGTCGGCACGGTCTCTACAGTGCGCTGGGACGGCGATGCGGGCAGCGCGACCGCACGGGTGGATCTGCGCCTCATCGCGTCCGGCGCTGGTGCCGGAGCGGACGGTGGGCGTGACTCCGTGTTGGCGACCTTCGCCGACGTGGCCCCGGGCGATGAAATCCCACTCGTGGCGCACAATCCTCTCCCGTCGGCCTTCCTGCGTCTCGAGGCGCTCGTGCAGGATGCGCAGGGTGAGGGGAGTCCGGTCCTTCGCGGACTCCGGCTCGGGTATGTGTCGCGTTTCCCCGAACTCGGCATCACGTCGCAGGTCGTCGAGAGCGCGCCCGACTCGGTGCTCGAAGGCGAGCCGATCACCGTGCGTGCCACGGTGTACAACGGTGGCCGCGTCGCGGCGGACGGACGCACGATGCGTCTCGCCGTGCCGGGAACCGCGATTTCCCTGCAACAACCGCTGCCGTCCGCCGCGCCCCGTCTCGACGACGGAGTGGAAGTGGAATTTGTCCTCCCGACCGCGGGTGTGCGTGGCGAACATCGTTTTGAACTCGCGATCGATGCCGAGGGCAGCGGGCAGGAATATTATCGCGCGAACAATGTCTACTCGAAGCGATTCCTGTCCGGTCGTGACGGAGAGGCACCGCATCTGGCCGTTACCTTCGACGGCAACGAGATCGTGAACAACGATTTTGTCTCCCCGACACCGGTGATCGAAATCCGTCTCCGCGACCAATCCCCCCTGCCCGTGACCGACACCTCGAGCGTGCAGATTTTTCTCGACGGGCAGCGGATCTGGTTGATGAGCGACCCGCGGGTGCGGTACGTCCCTGGCGCGGGCGAGGAAAAACTGCGCGTCGAATTCACGCCCGCACTCACCGATGGCCTGCATGTTCTCGCCGTGTCCGGTAAGGATGCCACCGGAAATGCGACGGATACCATCCCGTACCAGGTACGCTTCAATGTTTCGCGTGCGGGACGCGTCGATCAGGTCCTTCCCTACCCGAGTCCGACGACGGGACCGGCGGACTTCACATTCCGCGTGATCGGCGCGGAAGCGCCCGAGGCGGCACGCGTGAAAATCTACACGGTCGCCGGACGTCTGATCCGCGAGATCGTGGCCTATCCCGCCGACCTGCGCATCGGCTTCAACCGCATCCCCTGGGATGGCCGTGACGCGGACGGCGATGCCATCGCCAACGGTGTCTATTTCTTCAAGCTCGTGCTGACGCATGCGGGCGAGTCCATCGAGCAGATCGGCCGCTTCGCGGTGCTGCGGTGACGGCGGGAAGACGCGCGCGACGCATTCCGAATAAAGGTTTTTCCATCTTTTTTTCCGGACACTTGCATCGAATCGTCGCGCATGCGTATACTTGTAGACATAATGTTTGCCCCTTGGTGTAATTGGCAACACGCCTGACTCTGGATCAGGAAAGTCTAGGTTCGAGCCCTAGAGGGGCAGCCCCCAACACGGCGAAATCGGAAACGGTTTCGCCGTGTTTCGTTTCCACGGATTCGGCGCTTGGCGTGCCGGGAGCATCGCCGTTGCCACCCCCATGGGCTCGATCCTCCGGGGCACCCCAACTGGCGCGAGAATCCGATCCGTTCTGATTCTGGTCGATTGACGGTGCGGGACGATCGTATCCGTAGGGAAACAATGCCTGAGAATTCTTGCGCAATCGCCAAAATACCCAATGAGCTCCCTGTGCGAGGATACTGAAAACAACAGATGCGAAATTAATTCTTCATTGTTCGGGACGGAACTCCCGTTTCCCCCTTGACACGGCGGTGGGATTTTGTATCTTTCAGCTGTGGTTGGAGTGACAGTTTATTTTCTCTCTCCAAACTGTCCCTCACAATCTCGTGGATGATGAAAATCCGGTGCTGCCCACGCGGCACCGATGATTCGGTCCGGCAGTTCCGCACCTCTTTCTGCCGGGCCGATTTTTTATGTCCGCGCCGCGCGCCGCGTTTTCCGCGCGTTGATCCTTGACATAAAAAAAGTCCCGGTCCGTAGGGACCGGGACGATGAGGGATCAACGAATGAGAATATCTGCTACTTGCTCAGCTGCATCTGCTGCATGGCGCTGTGCGTCGGGGTGTGCAGGCGCGTGAAGTAGATACCCGAGGGCATGGCGTTGCCCGCCGCGTCGGTGCCGGTCCATTCGAAAACGTGTCCGCCCGCCGCATGCACGCCGGACGCGAGGGTCGTGACGTGCCGGCCGAGCATGTCGTAGACCGTCACGGTGATGTCGCTTTCCTCGGCGAGTTCAACGGTGATGTACGTGTTCGGATTGAACGGATTCGGATAGTTCGGCAGCAGGCGCGTCTCGGTGGGAACCGGTGCGGCCATCAGACGGGAGATCGGGGAATAGTCGATCGTGCCGTCGTAATCCACCTGGCGCAACCGGTAATCGTAGACCTCGAGGGGACGCACGTCGCGATCGAGGAATTCATACTGCTGCTGCTCATTGGTCGTCCCGCGGCCGGCGACGAAGCCGAGATCGCTCCATTCGCCATCGGCGGAACGGCGTTCGACGAACCAGCCGCTGTTGTTGCTTTCGCTAGCGGTGCGCCAGATCACACGCACGTCCGCGCCCTCCTGTGCGGCGTTGAAGCTGATCAGTTCGACGGGAATGACGGTCAGTGCGGTGAGGATCGGTTCCTGCCATGACTGCTGGATGGCCATCTGCGTCGGACGCGGCTGTCCGCCCACGGTGAGCGTGACTTTCTTCGTGACGAATATCGTCAGCTTGCAGTTGTTGATGTCGTAATTGGCGGGGACGGTATAGTTGAGGTTCTGCAGTACCGTCTGTCCCGCGGTGTATCCGGTCGAGGTGAGGGTCGTACCGTACGAGCCCGTGATCATATCACGCACGACGCGCTTGTGATAGTACGGATTGATAATAATCGTACTTCCGTTGACGGTTTTCTTCTGCGCGTAATTGAGCCCATCCTCTGTCAGCACGACGTTGTAATAGAATTCACCAGTCATGTCGGCGAGGATGTTCATCGTGACCGTGGCCGCGATCTGGCGGGTGTCCTGATCGTAGGTGCCTGTCACGCTGATGGACATTGGCGAGGTCTGCTGGTTCTGGTATTCCATGATCTGCCGCCAGTAGGCCCGGTCGACGGCGATTGCCGCGCTCGTGCCAAGATTGATCAGCAAACGGTCGATGGCCCCGGTTGGGAATCCCGGGACAAGCAGATGCTGGGTGACGATGTCGCCTTCATTGGTCGCCATCGGATCACCGTTGTGATACGCGATGGCTCGGGCATTGGGCAGGGTGTTGAGAATCGCGTCCAGCGTGTCGGCGCCGTAGGGACACCAGATGCACCAGGTGCCGGTGAACTGTTCGAGCAGCGGATAGCGTGCCGTGCTGTTTTGCGCATGGACGAGGGTGGGAAGCGCGAAAATCAACGCGAGAAGGAGGGTCCGGAACAACGTACGCATAGGCGGCTTCCTTGTAGTGGAGAGTGATCGGAGTGGCGTCGGTGTGCGCTTGTGGGGGAGATGCGGATAATGGCATCGGGACCATCAGGCGTACCGGAACATCGGAATTTATTCCCCAAGTTGCAAGCCGCGCGGCGCGGCGCAACCGCCGACGGCGGCGTCGGGGCCGGATGGGATGGAAAACGGCACGCCCGTGGAGTGTGCCGCGGGCGTGCCGTCGATCCGTTTGTCATGCGACGGAGCGGAGTGGTGTACGTCCTTCGTCGCGACGTCAGGACAAACGCGTCACTGCTTCGGCGTGAAGCGCTCCACCTTGTTCTTCACCGGTTTCACGGTTTTCAGGTACGCATACATCGCCCGGAGGTCGCGTTCCTCCATCCCGGCATAAAACAGCCAGGGCATGATGGTGTTGAAGTCCGTCGGGCCGATCTTCGGCTCGACATAGGAGGAGTCGACGTACATCTTGAAACGCTGGACGAACATGTCCTCGGTCCACGATCCGATACCGGTCTCAACATCCGGCGTGATGTTGACCGCGCGCAGCATTCCTCCCGGCAGCGCGAATTCCCCGCCACCCGCGAAGGCCATGCCGGGCAGCGGCTCGCCCTTCTCCATCGGGGTGTGACAGTGCATGCAGCCGGACGCGCCCACCAGGTAGCGGCCGTATTCCACCGTGTTCGATGGCGAGGGACGCCGCGTGTGTGCCGGTTCGGCCGGGATGGTGCGCATGATGAGATTCATCGGGAAATTCGCTTCCGAGACGGGAACCTCCGACACGACGGGCTCGAGCGTCCGGATGTACGCGATAATGGAATAAATGTCTTCTTTATCCATTTTTCCAAAATCCGCGTATGGCATGACCGGGAAGAGCGGGCGGCCATCCTTGCTGATTCCCGCGGTGATGGCGCGGTACACCTCGCCGTCGGTCCAGTCGCCGAGGTGATGCGGCGTGATGTTGGGAGAATAGAAGGTGCCGGGGAACCCCATTTCCTCACCGAACTTCTCCCCGCCCTTGCCCGCGGTTCCCGGCACCATCGGTGCGGCGAAGCGGGTGTAGTCGCGAGTGGAATGACAGTCGATGCATCCCGCGACGTGTGTCGCGAGATATTCGCCCCGCGCCAGGCGTGCCGGGGTGGCCTCGACACGGATATCCGGGGCCTCGCCGACGTTCGGGTAGGCCGCATGCAGGTATAGGTAACCGCCGCCCAGGACGGCGACGAGCAACACGGCCAGGGCAAGCGCGATCTTGCGCACAATCTTCATTGTGTCCTCTCTCGGAAAATGGTACAGTGAACGTATCAGACGACGTCCTCGCTCCCGCCCCGGATGCGTCGCGTCTGCGCGGCATGGGGCGGATATACGGAGCCAAGGTCCGAGAGTTGCGTGATCAGAATGTGGATGGAGTCAAAATGCGTGGGAAAAAAGAAAAAAGCAAGAAAATATTTTATTTGTCGGCGCGGGCGTCAGCCGCGTCGCGGGCATCAGCCGCGGGGGGGGGAGGTCAGCCGCGGGGGTGGAGGGTTTTGAAGGCGCGGGTGAGGAGGGCGTCCTTGCGATAGACGTCGTCGCGGAACTGCAGCACGCCGCTGCTGTCGACCCAGGCGGTGTAGTAGTCGATGAACACCGGGGTTTTTTCCGTGAGGAGGATGGGCTTGCTGCGGGCACCGCTGTAGATGGTTTGCTGGAGACGTTCGACGGTCCAATCCGGTGTGCCGTCGAGGAGGAAGCGGGCGAAATCCATCGGCTCCTGGATGCGCACGCATCCATGACTGACGTCACGGGAGGCCCGACGGAAGGCCCATTGCTGCGGGGTGTCGTGCAGGTAGATGCTGAAATCATTGCGAAACATGAATTTGATCGCGCCCAGGGCGTTGCCCGCGCCGGGCTCCTGGCGGAACTTGAACGGCATGCTGTTGGGACTGTGCTCGGCCCAGTTGATGCTGCGGGCGTCGACCAGCGAGTCGCGCACGTAGACCTTGTAGCGCCCGCGTTTGAGGTAATTGCTGTCTTTTTTCGCGGAATGATAGATCTCCCGCGTGGCGATGCTCCACGGCACGTGCCAGAAGGGATTGAGCACGCAATGGGTGAATTCACCCGTAATGAGCGGGGTTTCGTGGTTGACCATGCTCCCGGTTTTCGTGCGCGACTGTCCGACGCAGACGGACATGTCGGCTTCGACCTTGCCGTCGCGGTAGGCATACAGCCAGAACTCGGGGACGTTCACCACGACAAACCGTCCGCGCTCGGGATACCGTAGCCAGCGAAAGCGCTCGAGATTGGCGCGGATCTGGTCGACGTAGGCATCGATGCCGCGGTTCATGCGTGCCACGGTGCGGACCCCGACCACACCGTCGACGAGGAGGCCATGCCGTGACTGATAGCGCTTCACCGCATTGGCCAGGGTGCTGTCGTACGGAAAGGCACCGAGCGACTCGAGCCGGGTGCTGTCGAGTTCGTAGGCGCGGAGCGCGAGGTCCACGAGCTGGACCGATCCCCGCAGCGGGGCCTGGGCGGCGCCGAAGAGTTCGCCGGTGAGCATCAGGCGCTGGGCCAACGCCGGAACGGCGGGGGACGCCGCACCAACTTCCAACTTGTCAACCGTGAGCCGCGGAATGCGCGGCCAGCGGTACAGTCGCTTGATATCGAGAAATCCGGCATAGGCGCGCTGCAGCTGCCGATAGCGCGGTGTGGCGGGCTGGATGTTGCGCAGATAGGAGATGATATCGATGGTCGACAGGGGTTCGAAAAACTCGCGGAGCCCACCGCGTCGCACGGGAAGATGATACGCGCCGTCGACCGCGCGTGGATCGACCACGCCGTCGCGCAGATGGGTGGAATACCGGAGCAGTCCATCCGAAAGGAGCAGTTCGATGCGCGCGAGCAGTTCGTGATGGTCGCCATCCCCGGACGCGCCGGTCATGACCCGATCGACCAGTGTCTGCAGTTCGTCGGCGTGATACCAGCCGGGATCGAGGCCATGCTCATCGGCCCGGAGCAGGAAACGGAGGATGCCGATCACGCGCGAGGGGAAGCTCTCGGCGCGTACCCACCGGGGTGCGTGCGCGCGTGCACGGTATTGTTGGCGCAGGGTGTCGTCATACACCAGCACGGACATCATCGCGGGCGCGGCAAGCAGGTGGGCCAGTTCGCGGGACAGGGCATCCTCGTCGATGCTGCGTACCACGACTGGCGTCTGCGCGGCCTGCGCCGTTTCCTCCGTGTTGGGAAGGAATTGGCAACCGCCGAGCGACTGGCTCGCGATCAACAGCGGAACGACCGATCCGAATGTATACTGAAGCAAGCGTCGAAGCACGACCATCGATAAATGGATTTCGGAAGACAGTAATCTTCCTAACATATCGAAAAGCAAAAGCGTTTCAAACAGGACGAGGAAGGATCCATTCGCGTACGGTCGTTTACATTCCCTTCGCGAGAAATCCGCCGTCCACGGCGATGGTCTGCCCGGTAATGAACGATGCCCCGGCGCCACAGAGAAAAAGCACGGCGGCGGCGACCTCGGTCGGCTCGCCGATACGTCCCAGTGGTGTGCGACCGAGCACGCGCTGGTAATACTCCTCGTCCGCGAGGATGTCCTCGACGAGCGGCGTACGAATGTACCACGGCGCGACACTGTTGACGCGGATGCCGTCGGGCGCCCATTCGACGGCGAGATAGCGCGTGAGTTGGTCGAGCGCGGCCTTGCTCATCGCGTACGGCGCGCCGGTCGGTACGGTGGAGAGTCCGGCGGTCGAGCCGATGAAGACCACCGAGGTGCTTCGTCCACGACGGCCTCGGTCATCGTCGCCCGCCACCCGGAGCAGCGGGTGCAGATGTCGCGAGAGTTCGAACGCGGCGGTGGCGTTGGTATCGAGAACGCGACGGTACTCGTCGATGCTGTAGTCGACGCTGCGACGGCGGATGTTCGTGCCGGCGCAGTTGACGAAGAGATCGAGGTGCTCGTATCGCGCGCGGACCTGATGCAAGACCTGCCAGCGGCCCTCGGCGGTGCTGACGTCCGCGACGATCCCCTCGACCGTTCCGCCGTTCGCGCGCCACGCGTCAACCCGGGTCCCCAATTCCTCCGCCGTACGGGCGACGACCTGGAGGATGGCGCCCTGGGCGAGGAAGAGATCGCAGATCGCGCGGCCGATTCCGCGGGTGCCGCCGGTGACGAGGGCGTGTTTTCCTTCAACAGAGAATAAACTGCTCATATCCGAATCCATGGTCGTGGTGTCACATGGTGAATAACAGGGACGCGAGCACGCGGACGCCGGATGTCCGCCATTCCTCCTCGTCGGTGACGGTCTGGAAGGGCAGAAGCCATGTGGCCTCGAGCCCGAGGCGCAGGTCGGATCCCAGCGGCAGGGTGTAGGAGGCACCGGCCCGCATCCCGGCATGCAGCGAGCGCGCCTTCTCCACGTCACCCTCGGCGACGGGATGTTCCCGGCTGCCGTCGAGGAACACCGCGCCATCCGGCGAGACGAGGCGTTCGGTCACGGTGGCGCTCTCCGTGATGCGGAAGCCGAGCGCGGGCCCGGCGAGCAGGGAAAATCCGTGGGGACCCAGAGATACGGCGGCCATCGCCTCGATGCCGATCAGCCGGAGGGTGTACGCGAGTTCGTCTTCGAGCCGCGCCGCCTCTGGCTGCAGATCGCGTCCGATAATGTCGACGGTGATCGGATCGCTGGTGAATCGCGCGCGGTGGCATTCGCCGAACAGTCGCGGTTCGAGACGCAACCAGCGGGCGAGGGGGATGCTGATGCGCAGGTCGAGCGCGGTCCCGATGCCACTCCCCTGATCGTACCTCGCGCAGTCGGAGCAGGCCTCCGGCCAGGAAAATGTCCCCGAATGCAGGCTGTGGAAGATCCCGGCGGAGACTCCGACGTACCAGGGCGTCCGTGTCGATGCCGGGAGGGGCTCGGTGCCGGTGGTGGTTTCCTGCGCGCGCAGTGGTACGGTGGCCACGAGCAGGGCGAGCAAGAGGACGATGGGGGGGATGGCGTGCCGATTCATCGTGTCACCTCCTGCGTATTGACCAACATCAGACGCACCACGGCGCCCGCATCGCATTCCAGGCGAAGGGCGTAGACGCCCGCGGGCAGACCGTGCGTCTCGACCACGACCTCCTGCGCGCCCGCCGGCCGCGGGCCCTCGGCCACGACGCGCCGGAGGCGACCATGCAGATCGTAGAGCGCCAGGCGTATGGGACGTGCCTGATGCAAGGTGAATGCGACGGTGCCGCGGTCGCGGATGGGATTCGGCGCAACCTTGCCGAGGACGCCCCACAAGGCCGACGCATCGATCAAGCGCTGGTCGAGCCATCGCATGCTGTCGAGACGGAGGGTGGCCGCACCCGTGTATCCGAGCGCGACGGCATGATCCGGGAAATCAGCATCGAGGAGCTCAATATCCGTTGTCATCACCCGACCCAGATAGGCACGGAGCCGGAGCGTCCCGAATGCGTGTGTGCTCCCCGAGCTGGTCAGCGGTGTCTCCGCCGGCGCGATGATGTCATAGCGCGTGACGGCCCGGCCACGGTCTTCATCGAATTCCTGCGTCATCGTGAGCGTGTGGGGACGTCCCGCGCCGGCCGCGATGCGCAGCGGTTCCTCGACGTCCGGGTACAGCACCGAGGGTTCGTAGGCGATGCGCAGGGTCATGCGACGCACGTCGGAGGATGCGGGCAGGGCGTGATCGAAGAGAACGGGGATCGTGACCAGTCCACCCGGACGCGCGACATACGCGCCGGCAATGCGGACCGTGTTGCTGTCGGTGGCATCACCGCGCAGGGAAACCGTGATGCTGCCCTGCACGCAGGAATTTGACCAGAGCGTGGCTTCGATCGACCACGGTCCAAGCGCGACGGGGGTGTGACAGAGTGAGAGCGCGGCGACGGCACCCACGGGGATCTCGACCGGGAGTGCGCTCTCGCAGGTGAATCCCGGCGCCGTGGAGGTGATGCGGTCGATACGCAACGGTGCGTCGCCGATGTTTGTCACGACGAGATCGCGACAGTCCGCGACGCCGACAATCGATCGGTCGAATACCACGGTGTCCGGAGCGACCGCGGGGTCGGACGAGAGCGTCTTCCAGTGCACCCACCAGGCATGCCGCAGGGTGTCGATCGCGGCCTGGCCGAGATTCCGGATCTCGCCAACCACATTGACCGGGAGCACGGGTGTGCGGATGTCGGCGCCGCTCGCGACGAGGAATGCTTGCAGTGGCGGGGAAAGCGGCCGCGCTCCGAGATGCACGACCGTGATGCGCACACCGCGCGCGCGCGCGGCAAGGCTGTCGGGATCGGGGAAGCCGTCCGCGGTGGCGGCATCGTATCCACCCGCGGTCAGCAGCACGAGCCGGCGGATGCCCGGTGCCCCGTCGAGGGAGTCCAGCGCCGCCGCGATCGTGCCGAGCACGGCCGAGGTATCGCCGCCGGTGGACACGGGCGCGAGTGCCGCGATGGCCTTGCGATCGGCGGTCGCGGGAAGCAGGGTCTCCGCGGTGTCTCCCGCCGCGCGCAGCACGAGCAGGCGGTCGTGCAGCACGTCGGTGGCGCTCATGTCGGCGAGCAGCGCACCGAGCGCGAGCCGCGCCGCATCCGTGCCGTCAAGTCCCTGCCAGGGGGCGCGCAAGCTGCTGGATGCGTCGAGGATGACGGCGGTCGAGGTCGTGACCCGCCCGCGGGTGCGTACGAGGACCTCGCAGCTGTCCTCGCCCGGCGGCAACCCGGTGATGGTATTCGTCCGCAGGATGCCGGACTCGCCCGCGGCGAGTTCCCACATCGCGGCACCGGTGATACCCAGCGCATGGCAACGGACGACGGGATCGAAGACCTGCAACACCCCGCTGCCGGCGTTGCGCAGCGGAATGTCGATCGCGCCCCCGACGTCACAACGAATCTCACCGCCATCGATGCGCGCCGGTCCCTTGGCAAGCACCGCTCCTGGATCGGGATTGACGGGGAGATAGGACAGTCCGTGCAGCGTGAGCGTGGGAGGCGACGGTTCGCAGCCGTTGATCGTCACCGGGATCGTCGTGTTGTGGTAGGACTGCCCGGTTGGATGGTAGCGAATATCCATCGGGATGGAATCGCCGGGCGCCACGGGACGCGGTGTGAACGAAGAGGTGAATTCCGGCGTCTGTCCCGTCACGGTCTGCATCTCCATCGGGGCCGTCCCGATGTTGCGCAGCCAGACACGCGCATGGGTCGTATCGCTCGCGGCCGTGACGGGAAAGAGCACGGCCTCGGGCATGATCGCGAGCGCGGGCGAAACGACTTCGCCGAGAAGGAGCACCGACTGGCGCACCGCGCGTTGCAGATGCTGCGTGAGATCGACCATGGCCTGGCGGAATTCCACCATCGACGTGACATCGCGGTACAACCCGCCTGTCTGTGCGGTGATGGATGCCAACGCCGTGCCCGCCGCACCGTTGAGGCTGATCGCGCACACCATGACATCCGAAGCCAGCGCGGCACTCGCGACTCCGGGGGCGGAATATGGACCACACTCCGCCAGCCCGGCATCCTCGCTCGCGTTGATGACCAGCAGGACCCGTCGGTGTTGCGCACCCGGCAGCAAGGTCAGCGCGCGATCCATTCCATGCCAGACACAGGAATGTGTTCCGCTCGCCGTGGCGGGCAGTGATCCGACCACCAGTGCGCGCTGTTCGGTCAGTCCGCGGAGCAGGCGGAACTGCGAAGACGCACTGTAGGCGAACACCGCCGCTTCGTGCGATGGGGCGCCGTCCGCCATCATGGTCGCGATGAAGTCGCCGAGCGCGTCATGCGCGGCGGCGATGCCGCTTTCGGCGCCGGAAAACGCCGCGCGCATGCGCTCGCCCGCGTCGACAAGAACACCGAAGGAGTAAGGGATGCGATTATCCGAAATAAAGCGTACGCGGAGGCTGTCCCGCGCCCGGACCCGCGACGGTTCGTAACACCAGCGGAATGTATGCCCCGCGCCTGGCGCCAGGGTCATCGGCGCGGGGGCGGCACCGGTGAACGGAGGCAGCGGCGCGTCGAATTCCTGGATAGTCAGCGTGGTGTCGCCGGCGTTGCGGAGCGTGATGTCGAGACAGCGCACGCCGCCGCAGGACACCGTATCGAAAAAGACCGGATCCGGTGTGATGCGGAGGAGCGGACCGCGTGCCTGCGCGAATACCGTCGGCGCCGTGACAGACGGCGGTGCGAGAATCAGGACGAAGAACAGAAGCGGGAGGAGAAACGGGCTGCGATGCCTTCTGGACATGATGTCCTCCGGATACGATCGAACGGGTGGTGCGTGGGGGAATGCAAAAGGTCGTCCGTCCGACAATACGAAGAATATCTCTCGAAGTAAAGCAGACCATGCGCGCACACCGCGGTTTCGTGCCGATGGTCCGCGGCACTATTGCGGATATACGGCGCGAGAACTACTTTTACCAAGAGGTGCGCACCATTTTCCGTTCACGACGCCGATGCGGATGACGATCCGGATTCACAATCCCATCTTGACGGTGCTGCTGCTCTGCGCGTTGATACTGCTCCCACGGCCGAGGGGTGGGGACGCCGTGGCGCAGGAGATGCCGCGCTTTCCCGGCCGTACCGTGCTGCTGTCCGCGGGCGGGGGACTCGGTGCCATCTCAGGAGAATTCCAGGGTGGTTTTTCCGGAACACATGCCGCGCTCGGAGTGGGATACGCGGTGTATCCGGAGTTGATGCTCATGCTCACGGCCGATGTCGGGCGATGGACGCTGACACGTGCGCGGACGCAGGTGGATCCCCTGCTCTACGATTTCCAGTTTCTCGCGGCGGCGGCCGGTGGGGAGGTCGAACGTGGTGTGCGGACAGTCGGACTCGATTTCTCGGTCCGCTACAATCTCTTTCCCGATCGCTGGTACAATGCCTTTGCCTCGATCGGCGGCGGTGTGACATTCTACCAGGCCGATGATTTCAGCGTCGTCCGTCTCCGGCCGTCGGCGGATTTTCCCGCGAGTATCTCGATTCCCCTCGCACTCGGCGGCGAATACTTTCTCACCCGCGACCTCGCGCTGGCGCTGCAGCTGCGCTGGTTCTTCCATCTCAACGGAGATCTCGACGCCTTCGATCCGGAGGAAGTCGCCATCGAATACAACCGCCGCCGGCCGACACGCATCTCCGTTCCCGAGCACGCGGGCGATCATCTGTTGATGCTGACCGTCGGCGTGGAATATACTTTGTTCGAGAGCGTGGATTATGATGGGGACCTCCTTCCCAACACCGAAGAACTGGAACTCGGGACGGATCCGGTGGAAATCGATACCGACGTCGACGGGCTGACCGATTACGCCGAGGCGCGCCGGCATGGAACGAATCCGCTCAAACCCGATACCGACGATGACGGACTCGGTGACTATTTTGAAATCATGCGCTACAACACCAATCCGCTCAAACCCGATACCGATGACGATCGGCTCACCGATGCGGAAGAGGTGCTGGTGTATGATACCGATCCGCTCAAACCCGACACCGATGATGACATGCTGTCGGATTACGAGGAGGTGATCCTGCACCAGACCAATCCTCGCAATCCGGACACGGATTATGACGGCCTGGATGACTTCGCCGAGGTGAAGGTGCATGAAACGAACCCCCTGCGTCCGGACACCGACGATGACGGGATCTACGATTTCAATGAAGTCGTCACCTACAACACCAACCCACGCGCGGAAGACAGCGACGATGATCGATTGCTCGACTATGACGAGATCGCCTATTACGGAACGAATCCATTGAACGCCGACACCGATGGTGATCGCGTCGACGATGCGACCGAGGTGGGCGCGCGCGGACGCAGTACGCTCGCGGATGATCAGCACGCACGCGCGTCGGAGCGAACGCCATTCGCCGAGCGCCCCCGGTATCATGCCGAACTCCTGGAAACACGGTCGCTGCCCGGCGGGGGAACGTCATATCTGATCGCCCCGGCCACCACCCGGCACATACCGCGCGCGCCCGAATCGATCGACAGTGTCATCGCCGCGCTTGCCGTCATCGACAGCAGCGCGGGGAGCGGCGATCACCGTGCGCGGCGGGAGGATCCCGCGTCGAGGACTCCCGAACGCGGCGCGACGGCCTATACACGGTACCGGCGCCGCAGTGTCCAGCATATCACCCCCACGGAGGATCACGGATCTCCGGCGCGGCCGGGTGCCACACCGCTGCGCATCGACTCGCTTCGGCTCAAGGCCGGCGATGTCCTTTCCTTCTGCAATATCACCTTCGCCTTCGACCGTGATGCGCTGCAGGAAGAATACGTGCCGCTGCTGCGCGAGACCGCGCAACTCTTCCACATCTATCCACGGATGACGGTCGAAATCCGGGGCCATACCGACGATCTCGGCGACGCGGCCTACAATCAGACGCTCTCGGAGCGACGGGCGGGCAGCGTGCGCGCCTTCCTGATCGACGAAGGGATCGCGGAGGCGCGGCTGCGGGCGATTGGACTTGGCGAGGCGCAGCCGATCGCCGAAGGCGAAACGGATGAAAGCCGCGCACGGAACCGCCGTGTCGAATTCCATATCATCTCGATCGAGGGCAGCGGGACATCCAGCGGGACAACCGAATGACGATGAAGCACCGGGTCCGATGGAAGCTGACCGGCGTCCTGCTGTTGTTGCTGGTTGCGCCACCGCGGGAGCTCACCGCGCAGGACTCCCTCGCTGGAGGCGCGGAACCCATCCGTTGGCCTGATCGACCACGATTCGCGGAGGGCCGGGTTTCCGTGATGGTCGGGACGGCCCTGACGAAATATTTCGGGGAATTCTCCGGTCACGAAGTCGCGCCCGCCGCGACGGCGCGGCTCCATTACTCCCTGACACCGTTTCTGGACATCGGGGGAGGTGTCGAGGTCGGACAGCTGCGGTACACTCGGCGGAACCGGCGTAATCTCGGACAAACCTATCCGTATCAATTCGGTGATGCACCACCCCTGGCTCGCGTCACCGACGCCACGGCGACGGAAGCCTGGGTGCGCCTGCATTTGTTTCCGTCACTGCGGTTCGACGCGTGGATCCTCGCCGGCATGGGATACGCCTGGCTGCGACCGCAGGATTACCGCGAGGGACGCGTCGCGTTTCCCGGACCGGAAACCATCGCGGCGCTCAGTGTGCCGCTCGGGGCGGGACTGGCATGGCATTTCAATGGCATGTGGTCGCTGCAGGCCGGCATGCACGCCCATCTCGTGATGAGCGGGGAAATCGATGCCTTCGACTCGGGCGATCTCGTGACACGGCAGCAGCGGGAACTGGGGCTGCCGGTCAATCCGGATCGTGAGAAAACAGCGAATGATACATGGTTATCCGCATTCGTGGGAATCACCTGCGCGCTGTTCGAGGATCACGACCGCGACGGTGATGGCCTGTCGAATCAGGAGGAGCAGGAACTGAATCTCAATCCCGATGATGCGGACACCGACGGCGACGGTCTCGACGATCACGCGGAGGTCCGTGTGCATGGGACCGACCCGCTGTACTGGGACAGCGATCGCGACGTGCTCAGCGATTGGGTCGAAGTCACGCGGTACGGAACCGATCCGACCAACGCGGACACGGACGGAGATGGACTGACCGACAGCTTCGAACTGCTGGACTATCTGACCGACCCGCTTTCCGCCGATACGGAAGGCGACGGCTTGGTCGATGGGGAGGAAAAGCGGCTCGGCTGCCATCCGAAAAAGGTGGACACCGACGGCGACGGGCTGTACGATGGCGACGAGGTCAGCATCCATCGAACGAATCCCGTGCTCCCCGACTCGGATGGGGAGGGGATCAACGACGCCGACGAAGTCCGGCAGTATCGCACGGATCCGAACCGGGCCGATACCGACCGCGACGGCTTGACCGATTATGAGGAAATCCGCCTGCATCACACCGATCCGCTGACCCCCGACACCGACGGCGACGGACGCAGCGATTACGAGGAACTCCGCCGTGATGGGAGCGACCCCTTGCGCGCGAAGACGACGGAGCCCTCAGCGATTCCACGAACCCCGTGAGGCACCCCGTGCGCATGAGAGTACTTCTTTCGTTCCTTGTCCTGCTGGGAATCCTGCCGCTGGATCTCCATCTTCCGCGGGCCTGTGCCCAGGGTGACGACGCGGCCGCACGCCTCGAATCGGTGCTCCGCAACCGTGAGTCCCGCGGCATTCGGGATTCGGTCAACGTCCGTGTGATGGTGGATCTCGCGCAGGAGTTTCGCCGCAGCAATCCCGAGCGCTCGCTCACACTGTCGCAACAGGCCGAGGATCTTGCCCGGAGAATCGGCGACACGCCCGGTCTCGCGCAAGCCTTCACCAGTTCGGGCATTACCTACGCCCAGCAGGGGGCCTGGGTACGGGCGCTGAATTATTTTCTCAAGGCGCTGCGTCTCAAGGAAGAAGCCGGCGACCAGCAGGGCATGGCCGGACTGCTGTCGAATATCGGCGTCGTGCACGGTCGCCTCAATGACGAGGAGCGCGCGCTGCTGTATCATCAACGCGCCGTGCGGTATTTCCAGCTTTCCCAGGATGAGCAGGGACTGGCCTATACCTACAACAACATCGGCGTGATCTACATGGACAAGGGTCAATACGACAAGGCCCTTGACAATCTTCACGCCGCCCTCGAATTGAAGAAGAAACTCCGCGACACCCCCGGACTGGCGAGCACGTATCTCAACATCGGCATCACGTACTTCATGCAGAATATCAATGCGCGGGCGTTGGAAAACTATCAGCAGTCGGCGTCGCTCTACGAGTCGATCGGGGACAAGCACGGACTCGCCGAAGCGATGCAGCGTATCGCCACGCTGTATCTCCGGCAGCAGGAGCCGGTCCGCGCGTTCGACGTCGCATCCCGCGCGCTCCAGCTCTCGCGTGAGACAAATTCCCGCGCGGTCGAGCGCAATCTGCTCAAGGTCTGCGCCGATGCGCGCGCGGCCATGGGCGATGCCTCCGCCGCGCTCGAGTATTACCGTCACTTCACCGCGCTCAAGGATTCGCTGTTCAACGAAGAGAGCGCCAAGCGCATCAACGAGATGACCGCCAACTACGAACTCGCGCAACGCGAGCGCAGCGAGCGCGAGAACGAGCTGCTCAAGAAGGACCGGCGCATCAACGAAATGGAACTCGAGCGGCGCGCGATCCAGTTGCGACAGCAGGAACAGGACATCGAGCTCCTGAATCGAAACCGGGAAATCAACGAGCTGCGGCTCGCCGAGAAGGAGGCGGTGTTGACCTCGCAACGCCTTACGGCCGCCGAGCAGGACGCGAAGATCACGCTGCTGAACAAGGATCGGGAACTGCTCGAACGCGGTCGTGCCCTGCAGGAGGCGGAACTGGAAAAGGAGGCATCGCTCCGAAATCTGTTGCTCGTCAGTTCGGTGCTCCTCGCGGTGATTCTCCTGCTCTTGGCGAATCGCTACCGGCTCAAGAAGCGCAGCGCCGCGGTGTTCGAGCAGAAGAATCGTGAACTCGAAACCGCGAATACCGCGATACGCCGGCACGAAGCGCGGTTGCAGGCGCAGGCCGACGAGATCGCCCACGCGAACACGGAACTCCGACGGCAGAACGCCCTGCTCGAGCAGCTCAACACCGAGAAAAACGAACTGATGGGTATTCTCTCGCACGACCTGCGCAATCCGCTCAGTGCCATCCGCATGCTCGCCGAATCGATCGGCGAGGAGGGGCGCAGCGCGGAATATATCCGCCGGAAGGCCGGACAGGTGGCCGATACCGCCGACAACGTGCTGATGCTCGCGAAGAATCTGCTCGATATTAACCGACTCGAGGCAGGGCGCATGCAACTCGACGCGGATCCGGTGCCCGTCATGCCCATCGTGTCGCATGCCGTGGATGCACATCGCACCTGGGCGGCGACCAAGCATATCACCGTGACGGTGGATCTCCCCACCGATGAACCCGTGGCGATCGGTGACGACGCGGCCATCCGCCAGATCCTCGACAATCTTCTTTCCAATGCCGTGAAATATTCGCCGAGCGGACGCGAGGTACGTGTCTCGTTGCGCTCCGCGTCCGATATGGTCCGTCTCGTGGTCGAGGACGACGGGCCGGGATTCAGCGCCGAGGACATGACGCGTCTCTACCAGAAATTCTCGCGTCTTTCGGCGCAGCCCACTGCCGGTGAACCGTCGACCGGGCTCGGGTTGTCGATCACGTACAAGCTCGTCGAGACCATGGGCGGGCGCATTCATTGCGAAAGCGAGGCGGGAAAGGGCGCGCGTTTCGTGGTCGAGCTCCCCGCGAAAAAATCCCCGCACATCGATGAATCCTCTTCCGTGCTGCCGCATCCTACGGTTCAGTGACAATGAACGTGTACTCGACACTCAATCAAGGATAGACGCATCATGGAACATTTGACCAAGGCCACCTTTCTCTCGAAGGTCTTCGATTACGAAAACAAGCAGGAGTGGGAGTTTCTCGGTACACGTCCCTGCATCATCGATTTTTACGCCGACTGGTGTGCCCCCTGCCGCATGGTTGCCCCGATTCTCGAGGAATTGGCGACGGAGTACGAGGGGCAGATTGATATCTACAAGATCGACACCGAAGCCGAGCAGGAATTGGCCGCCGTGTTCGGCATCCGCTCCATTCCGTCGATTCTGTTTGTCCCGATGAGCGACCGTCCGCAGATGGCGGCGGGCGCGCTGCCGAAGGAATCCTTCGTCCAGGCGATCAACGAGATCCTTCTTCCCGAACGCGTCACACAGGACGCGACGGAATAACCGCTCTCCGGAGCACGAATATATTCGGTCTGCAACTCCTGCAGGATTGAATAGTGGTGACGGGAATCCCGGTCCTCGGACCGGGATTCCCGTTTCTGGTCCATGACGCTGCTTGACAATGACGCGGCGAACCCGTAACATGCCACCGTACTCCACATCCGTATCGCCAATCCCGACGCGCCGCGTGCGCCGCGGTCCCACGTGCGCCGCCGTCGCCGATTCCGACACCACGATCCAGTTCCATACAGCATCGGCTCACAGGTACGGAGGTGTGTCATGAAGAATTCGCAGTCCGTCCACTGCATCGAGTTCCTCGAGGAACTCGTGCGCCTGCTCGCGACCCACCGGCATTACGAACGGGTGTTCCATTTCGTCGTTGACCGTCTGACGCGCCTCTATCATTGCCGCGCCTGCGCGATCGTCCTGATCGACAGCGTGAGCGAGTACCTGAGCATCGAGAACTGCAGCGGGCTTTCCCGGACGTTCTGCAAAAGCTTCCGGCAACAGGCGGCGACCGGCTCCATCGGGGAACTCCTCTGGACGGGTCGTCCCATCCTCATCGCGGATGCCGAACTGCTGCCCGAGATCGCGCACAGCGTGCAGCTCGAGCAGCCCTTCGCATCCTGTCTCTGCGTGCAGATCAGCGTCCATCATCAGACCATCGGGTATCTGTATGCCGACAGCGAGCGGCGGGACGCGTTCCAGGATGAGGACATCCCGGTGTTCGACACGTTCGCGCGCATCGCGGCGCTCGCGTATTACCAGAACAGGTTGTACGAGGACAATCTGCGTCTCGACCGCATCGATCGGGAAACCGGCTTGCAGCGCTATTCCTACTTTTCCGAGAACCTCTGCCAGAATGTGGTTCGCGCGGGCGCGGCGCGGGAATCGCTCGGTCTGGTGTTGATGGATATCGATAACTACAAACGGATCTCCAACACCTACGGCGTCGCCGCACGCGTGGCGTTCCTGCGCGAATTCGGTGGACTGATCCTGAAAAATCTCCGCTCCTTCGATAGCGCCTGCCGCTACGGCCCGGATGAGGTCATGATCCTGCTTCCGAAAACCACGGTGGATGACGTCGCGCGGTTCGCCCTGGAGGTCTGCACGACCATTCATGACCACACGTTTACCGAACATGATATCACCACCAGTGTCAGCTGCGGTGTCGCCGTGTATCCCGCCGATGGATCCGATGCGGAGGCGTTGATCCTGTCCGCCAAACACGCCGTGTTCGAGGCGCAACGCGCCGGCCGCAACAAGGTCTTCCGTCGGGATACGGCGATCGGGAGTCCCCGCGATGCTTCGGAGCAGCCCGCGGCGTGACCCCACGCACCGGCTCCGGAAAAATCGTCCCCCGGCACTCCCGCGCGGGAACGCATCACGCCCGTGCATGTGTTGAGTTATTGCTTCGAATTTAAAACAAAATCGAAACACCCTCTCTCTCACATGTTCAGGAGTCTCCGTGATGAAGACATTTTCCCTGTTTCTGCTTCTTGCGTTCGGTTTCGTGTTTCCCGCGGCCGCCCAGACAACGTGGACCTTCGACAAGTCGCACACGACCATCGGCTTCGAGGTGACCCATCTCGTGATCACGACCGTGGACGGGAAGTTCAAGGAATTCGACGGCACGGTCACCACGAAGGGCGATTCCTTCGACGACGCGCGCATCGAGTTCACCGCGGACGTCGCGAGCATCGACACCGAAAACGAGAAACGCGACCAGCATCTGAAATCGGATGATTTCTTCAACGCCGGGAAGTACCCGAAGCTCATCTTCAAGAGCACGTCGATGAAGAAGACGGGGAACAACACCTACAAGCTCACCGGTGACCTGACCATTCGCGACAAGACGAAGCGCGTGACGCTCGACGTTACCTACAACGGCACGACCAAGGATCCCTGGGGAAACACCAAGGCGGGATTCAAACTGCGCGGAACGATCAATCGATTCGACTACGATTTGAAGTGGAATACCATGACCGAAGCCGGCGGCGCGGTCGTCGGCAAGAGCGTCGATTTCAACATCAATATCCAGCTCGTCAAGAAAAGCTGACCCATCTCCCGCGGAGAACACCACTCCCGGTGATACACGACGCGAGGGCCCCGTGGGGCCCTCGTTTCGTTTCATGCCGTGGCATTCCATGGTTCAATCGCCGCAGCAGCCACCCGGCGTGACGGTCCGCATCTCCATCGCGGGTTTCGGCGCGCTTCCCTTTTTCTTCATCATGTCCATGTCGGGACTGAGGAAGGGGATGCCGAGCGAGAGCCCGCGAAGAATGAACAGCAGGCCGAGTACGACAACGCCGATCGGGATGAGCCGGGTGATCTTGCGCCGCACTTCCCCGGTGATCATTCCACCGGCGTACGAGGCCGCGAACATAAGCGGGAAGGTCCCCAGTCCGAAGAGCGCCATGTACGCCGCCGCGCCGAGGGGCGTGCCCATGCTCAACGAGCCCGCGAGCGCCATGTACACAAGGCCGCAGGGGAGGAAGCCGTTGAGAATGCCGATCGAGAACAGCGACGCGGTCGAGCCGTTGCCAAGCAGGCGACCGAGGTGTTTCTTGACGAATCCGCTCACCCGGTCGTACCCGCCCACGGGGAGAATGCGACGGAGGAACGTGCCCGGGAGCAGGACGCTCAGCACCATCAGCGACCCGGCGATGATGCCGAGCCATTGCTGATAGCCCGCCAGGGCGATGCTCTGTCCGATCAATCCGATGATCGCGCCCATGAATGCGTAGGTCACCGCACGACCGAGATTGTAGAGGATGCGGCCGAGCACGTAGCGCCATCGATCGTGTGACGAACCGGGGAGGACAAGGACGATCGGACCGCACATGCCGAGGCAGTGCAGGCTTCCCGCCAGGCCGATGACAAACGCGGACCAGATCATTCGAGGTACATCCGTTGTTCGAGGGTGTAGTCCTTTCCCTCCTCGCTCCACTTCAATTTGGCGATCCACTGTCCGGGACGCAGCGCGCTGACCGAAATGTACTGCCGCCCTTGTGCGTCAAGGGCGAGCGCATGGCGCGTGTCACCGGTGGCGTCGGAGATGCGGTAGAAATGCAGTTCGCCGCTGATCCCGTCATAGCGCGGTCGGGCGGGAAAGACGAGATTGCATACCTTTGCCGCGCGGTCGAGTTCGAGCACCGGTTTTTCCGCCAGCGCGAGGGTGCGCGACCGCGCGTCGATCTCGGATTGGTATCCGCGATCTTTTTCGTAGTAATTCTTCGTGACCAGGTGGTAATCCTGCTGGCTGACGATCAGCACGACGGTGATCGTGACGACGAGAAACGCGACGATCACGATGGTGATGCCGAGTGCCCACGGGTGGATGCCACGTTTCGGTGGCATCCCAGGTGTCTGTGTATTCATTTGTTCGGCCCCATGAAGCCGGTTTCCACCGTCTCGATGAGACGGTCGCCGGAATAAATTCCGAGAAGAATGTCTGTTTTAAGTCCATCCAGGTGGTCGGCATCGATATCGATGAAGAACGCCGATTCGGCGAGCGCGCTGGCGCCGACCGAGAGCGCGCCACCACCAACCAGTTCCAGTGTTCCATCCGGTTCGAGCAATGCGATGCGGATCGGAAGGGGTTCACGCGTTTTGTTCACAATGCGGATCGTGAAGAGATTCCGGATCGTGCCGGCCGCCGGTTCGAGATACAGCGTGCCGGGGGCGCGGAGCACCGTGGTCTCGACATCGCTGCGCGAGGCGAAGAGAAATACCAGCACGGCGATGATCACCGTCAGGACGGCGGTGTAGGCAATGACCCGCGGGGTGAAGATTTTCTTGCTGCCCGACACGATGGCGTTGGAGGAGGCGTAGCGAATCAGTCCGCGCGGGAAGCCCACCTTGTCCATCACACTGTCGCAGGCATCGATGCACGCGGTGCAGTTAATGCATTCGAGCTGTGTGCCGTTGCGGATATCGATGCCGGTGGGACACACCACCACACACTGGTGGCAGTCGATGCAGTCCCCGCCACTGCGCTGTTCGTCGCGGCGGAATTTCTGCCGCTGCTCGCCGCGCGTGAAATCATAGGAAATGACCACGCTGTTCTCATCGAGCAGCACGCCCTGCAGGCGTCCGTACGGACAAACCAGTACGCAGACCTGCTCGCGGAACCAGGCAAACACGAAATAGAACGCGCCCGAAAACAGCACGATCGCGATGAATCCCGACAGATGCGCCGAGGGTGGTTCACTGATGATTTTCAGGAGCGCATCGGACCCGATGACGTAGGCAAGGAAGAGATTGCTGATGAAAAAGGAGATCCCGTAGAAAATCGCCTGTTTCGAAACCTTCTTCAGGATCTTTCCCGCCGTCCACGGTGCGGCATTGAGTGCGCGCTGCTGCTGGGCATCGCCCTCGATCAGGTATTCGATCCGGCGAAACACCAGTTCCATGAAGATGGTCTGTGGACAGATCCACCCGCAGAAGATGCGGCCGTACACGGCGGTGAACAGGAAGATGAAGACCACGGCGGCGATCATCAGCAACACGAAGAGATGAAAATCCTGCGGCCAGAAGGTAATGCCGAATACGACGAACTTCCGCTCGAGCACATTGAGCAGCAGCAGCTGTTCGCCGTTGATCTTCACGAAGGGGGCAAGGACGAGAAAGCCGAGGAGGAAGATGCCGAGGATATTGCGCCATGTATAAAACCGACCGGAGGGTTTCTTCGGATAGATCCAGTTCCGTTTCCCTTCCTCGCTGACCGTGGCGATCCTGTCCCGGAATGTGACCTCCGCTTTCTCTTCGACCTCCGCGGGATCATGTGCTGACATGTCTGTGCCTTTCGATGTCCTTCAGTGAAAAAGTACCGCTTCGTGCCGTGAAATGAAACGAGCCGGTGCGGCTACTCGACTTTTGTTCCTTCCGGGGCCTTGCCGGGCTGGTTGGTGCCCTGCAGCGTGACGAGAATGTAGCTGGCCACCTGCTCGATCTGCTCCGGCTTGAGCGTCTTTTCCCAGGCGATCATGCCCTTGGCCGGCACGCCCTTGAAGATCGTGCGCAACACGTCCTGCATCGCATTGCCGTGGATCCAGTGGTCGTCGGTAAGATTCGGACCAATGCCTCCACTTCCGTTCTGTGCGTGGCAGGACGCGCACTGGGTCTCGAAGATCTTCTTGCCGTCGGCGAGCGCGCCACCGTCGGTCAGGGGCTCGGTGAGCGCGGAGGGCAGGGCCGCCGTCGCGGTTGCCGGTGCGGGCGCGGCGAAGGCGCCGGACTGGAATTGTGTGTACAGTTCCGGAAAGACGGCCTTGAGCTTGTCGAGCTGGTCGGGCGTCGCCTTGCTCATCGCCCGGAAGATCTGTTCGTCGAACGGGGCATCGACCACGCGCGCCAGCTCGGCACGCATGCGCGGAGTCAGGTTCTCCTCGTCGGCGAGATACGGCGCGGTGTAGCGACTGAAGATACCGCCCCCATCGAGACGCACCATCGGCTCGACGTAGTTCGGATCGATTTCCTTGAGATATTCGACGCGCTGCGAGTCGCCGGTGCCCAGCACCTGATAGTGGACAAAGTAGATGACCGCGAACACGATGCTGAGATAAAACAGATTTTTCCACCAGCCCGGAAGCTGGTTGTCATACTCCTGGATACCGTCGTATTCGTGGTGCAGGAGTTCATCCTGCTTTTTATTCTCATTCATTCCTGCTCCTTCGTGGCAGTGGAAGATTCATCATCGTTCTGGAGGGGGAGATTCTCCATGCGTGTGACATGCGACGTCTTCATGCGGAAGACCAGCACGATGACGGCGAGGAAAATGGCGAAGAACAATACCGTCGCCACCGCGCCGAGCGATTCATACGAGGAGAAATCGAGAAGGGACTTGAACATCATGCACTCCGTGTCATTCAGCCTTGATGTCGGTACCGAGACGCTGCAGGTATGCGATGAGCGCGATGATCTCGCGGTCCCAGGTCGTCGTGATCCCACCCGCGGCGAGATTCGCGGCGATCGCCTCCGCCTGTGTTTTCAGGTCAGCGATGGCTTTTTCCTCATAGCCCGCGGGGTAGGGGACGCCGACGGAACGGAGCGCGGAAATCTTCGCGGGCAGGCTTTCGTAGTCCAGTTGATCCTCGATCAGCCAGGGATACGGCGGCATGATCGAACCCGGCGACATCGACGTCGGATCGTACATGTGATTGAAATGCCAGGCATCGGGATACTTGCGTCCGACCCGCAACAGGTCCGGTCCGGTGCGTTTCGATCCCCAGAGGAAGGGGTGGTCGTACACATATTCCCCGGCCTTCGAATATTCACCATATCGCTCGGTTTCGCTGCGGAAGGGACGGATCATCTGCGAGTGACAGCCGACGCAGCCCTCGCGAATGTAAATGTCCCGACCCTCGACCTCCAGCGGAGTGTACGGTTTGACGCTGGCGATGGTGGGGATGTTGGATTGGATGACGAACATCGGGATGTTGCCGATGGCCGACCCGATGGCGATGGCCACGAAGGCGAGGATGATAAACTGCACCGGACGGCTTTCGATCCAGCGATGGCCCCAGTACGTGGCATCCTCGCCGGCATGCACGGCACGGAGTGGTGGTGCCTCGGCCTCGACCTCGGGGATGAAGCGTCCCGCGCGCATGGTGCGGTAGGTGTTGTAGAGCCCGATGATCGCGCCCGTCAGATACAGCGTTCCACCCACGACGCGCAAGACATACATCGGGATCAGCTGCAACACGGTCTCGAGGAAGTTCGGGTACTGAAGCACGCCGTCGGCGGTGAACTGCTTCCACATGAGTCCCTGCGTGATCCCTGCCCAGTAGATCGGAATCACGTAGAACAGTATGCCCAGTGTGCCGAGCCAGAAATGGGCGTTGGCGAGTTTGCGCGAAAACAGTTGCGTGCCGTAGAGCCGCGGGGTGAGCCAGTAGATGATGCCATACAGCATGAAACCGTTCCACCCGAGCGCGCCGACATGCACATGCGCGATGGTCCAGTCCGTGAAATGCGAAAGGGCGTTGACACTCTTGATCGACAGCATCGGACCCTCGAAGGTCGCCATGCCGTAGGCGGTCACCGCGACGACGAAGAACTTCAGCACGGGATCGGTGCGCACCTTGTCCCACGCTCCGCGCAGGGTGAGCAGTCCGTTGAGCATGCCGCCCCAGCTGGGAGCGATCAGCATGATCGAGAAGACGGTACCCAGCGCTTGCGCCCAATCCGGCGTCGAGGAATAGAGCAGGTGATGTGGTCCGGCCCAGATGTAAATGAAAATCAGCGCCCAGAAGTGGATGATCGACAGCTTGTAGCTGTACACGGGCCGTTCCGCCGCTTTCGGGAGGTAATAGTACATCAGCCCGAGCACGGGGGTGGTCAGGAAAAACGCGACGGCGTTGTGTCCATACCACCACTGCACGAGCGCGTCCTGCACGCCGGCGTAGATCGAGTAGCTCTTGAACAACGTCGCCGGAATTTCGAGCGAGTTGACGATATGCAGCACCGCCACGGTGATGAACGTGGAGATATAGAACCAGATCGCCACATACATATGCTTTTCGCGACGCTTCATGATCGTTCCGATCATGTTGACACCCCAGACCACCCAGACGATCGCGATCGCGATGTCGATCGGCCATTCGAGTTCCGCATACTCCTTCGAGGTGGTATACCCCATGAGCAGCGTGATCGCGGCGGCGACGATGATCAGCTGCCAGCCCCAGAAATGGATGCGGGAGAGCAGGTCGCTGTAGTTGCGGGTTTTGAGCAGCCGCTGCGCGGAATAGTAGTATCCAAGAAAAATCCCGTTCCCGACGAAGGCGAAGATCACCGCGTTGGTATGCAGCGGACGCATGCGTCCGAAGGTGAAGGCTTCGGAGATGTTGAAGCCGGGGAAGGGGAGCTGCAGTGCGATCCAGAGTCCGAAAATGAACCCCGTCAGCGCCCAGCCGATCGTGGCGAAGAGGAAGAGTCGCACGATCTGATTGTCATAACGGAATTTTTCCACTTCCATTAATCCGTACTCCTGTGTTCTTGTGTATCGTGTTTGCTCGATGTATCGCTTGTGTCATGCACGCGTTTTTCGTCGTCGAACAGCGCGCGCACCGATGGCGTGTACTGATCCTCGTACTGGCCGCTGCGGACGGCCCAGATGAAAACGCCGAGAAAAATCAGGGCGACGAGAAGACTGAAGCCGATGAGGACGAACATGACATACATGTCAGCGCAGCCCCCATCGCCGGGCCATGAGCCGTGTCGTCACCGTGGTGAAGGCGACAACGGACACGGAGCTCACGGGCATGAGGATTGCCGAGACGAGCGGGGAGAGAAGGCCCGCCACGGCAAAGGACAATCCGATGATATTGTAGGCAAAGGAAATCACGAAACTCGCCTTGACGATCGAGACGCTGCGTTTGGAGAACGCGAGCAGACGCGGGAACACCGCGAAGCGGTCGGCCGCGAGAATGCCATCGCAGGCGGGCGAGAAGGTGTTGATGTCCTCGGACACCGAAATGCCGACCGTGGCGGCCTTCAATGCACCGGCATCGTTGAGTCCGTCGCCGACCATGAGCACCTGCCTGCCCTCGTCGCGGAGCCGCTGGATGAAGTCCAGTTTATCCTCGGGCGATTGGTTGAAGTGCATCGGGACGTCATCACCGAAGACCGTGCGCAGCCGATCGGCCTCGCGGTCACTGTCGCCGGAAAGGATCATGATGTCATAGGTGGACCGCAAGGAGCGCGCGAGTTCTTCGAGTCCGTCACGATAGAGATTCGGGACGCTGAAATGTCCGATGGGGGCGCCGTCGATCGCGACATAGACCGCGCTGCGGCCGTCCTCGAGCGCGGGCGCCTCCGTGCGCCGCGTCCATGCGGCCGACCCGATCGTGATCGTGCGTCCGTCGATGCGACCCTCGATGCCGCGACCGGGCACCTCGCGGTAGTCTTCAACCGCATGGGTGATCTCGCCCGCGAGGGCGGCGAAGACCTGCCGGCTGAGTGTGTGCGTGCTTTGGCGCAGGAGGGACTTGAGCCAGGAGCGCTGCGTCTCGTCGAGCGGCGCGCCATGCCACTGCACATTTCCGCCTCGGGTACGCGTCAGCGTGCCGGTTTTGTCGAAGACGATGGTGTCGATGCGTGCGAGGGTTTCGACCGTGTCGGTGTTTTTCGTGTAGAAATCATTGTTTCCGAAGATGCGCTGCGCCGAGCCGAGCGCGAACGGCGAGGAGAGCGCCAGGGCGCAGGGACACGCCACGATGAGCACGGCGGTGAAGACCGTGTAGGTGAGCGATGGGTCCGCGAACGCCCAGTACGCCGCCGCGCCAAATGCGATCAGCAGCACGACCGCGGTGAAATGCCGGCTGATGCGGTCGACCATTGTGTGCAGGCGGCCGTGGGACTCCTTCGTGAATACGTCATTGTTCCACAGACGTGTCAGGTAACTCTGCTCGATTTCCTTGATCACCTCGAGTTCGATGGCCTGGCCGACCTGACGTCCCCCGGCGTGGATCCGGTCGCCACTTTTCTTGGGGATCAGATCCGCCTCGCCGGTCACGAAGCTGTAGTCGATATTTGCCTCCCCGCGCAGCAGCACGGCGTCGGCGGGAACCAGTTCCTGGTTCCGGATGACAATGCGGTCGCCTACCGAGAGTCGGGTCAACGGCACATTGTGTTCGCCGTCATTGTCACGCAGGGCAACCGAGAGCGGGAAATAGGAACGGAAATCGCGATCGAACGACAATGCGTCGTAGCTCTTTTTCTGAAAGATCCTGCCGATGAGCATGAAGAAAATCAGGCCGGTGAACGAGTCGAGGTACCCCGCGCCCGTGCCGCTGAGAATCTCGTACATGCTCCGCCCGAACAGGGCGAGAATGCCCAGGGATATCGGGACGTCGATATTCAGGTATTTTTGTCTGATACCCGCCCATGCGGACGCATAGAATTGGCTCGCGCTGTAGAAGAAGACCGGGAGGCTCAGCAGCACGTTCAGTGTGCGGAAGACGGTGACGAAGACGGGGTCCATCGTCCCCTCGTGCGCGAGATATTCCGGGAAGCTCAGCAGCATGATATTGCCGAAGGCGAAGCCCGCAACGCCGATCCGGTAATACAGCGAGCGATTGGAGGCCAGCGTGCGTTTCTCGGCCACGTCCTGCAGCGAGATATAGGGCTCGTAGCCGATCGAGGCAAGGAGGATCACGATCTCGCGCAGCGAGACCTGTGTGGCGTTCCAGGTGATCGCCGCCTCCTTGCGCGGGAAATTCACCCGGGCCGCGATCACGCCCGCATTGAGCGCGCCGAGGCGTTCGATCAGCCAGATGCAGCTGCTGCAGTGCATCGACGGGATGCGAAACGTCGCCATGCGCCGATCCCCATCCGAAAAATCAAGCAGCTGCGCGATCACCGTCGGATCGTCGAGATAGTCATATCGATGTGAGAATCCGCTGTCGAGCGGCGTCTTTCCCCGCCGCGCGTCGTCGAGCACATAATAGTCGCACAGATCCTTCTCCGCCAACAGCTCATATACCGTCTTGCAGCCGTTGCAGCAAAAATACTTGTCACCGATCGCGATGTCGCGATCGTCGCACGCATCACCGCAATGATAACATGCGGGATGCGTGTCCGTGGCTGCGATATGTTGTTGTTCTCCAGACACTTCTGTATTCCTCGGCGCGTCGCGTCAGCGACGCGGGGCGTGCCGCGTCCGCGGCACAGCGCGCGCGGCGAAGCCGCGCAAGGCTACACGCGGTGGGCGATCGAATCCGCGAGCTTCGGATCCCCGACGGGAATCGCCCGGTGCGCGGTGTAGCGTGACCAGAACAGCCACAGCACCAGTCCACCGATGCCGAGCAGGGAGGTCAGGTGCATCCACGAGAAATGCACGCCCGGACCAAACGTCGGCATCACGAGCCAGAACATGTCGACGTAATGCATCACGAGGATCAGCAGGGTGATCACACGCAGCACGCCAAGCGCGCGTTTGACGCGGTAGAACGCCAGCACGATAAACGGGGTGAAGAAATGCAGGAAGATCAGTGCCAGACTGACTTTCTTCCATCCATGTTCCCAGCGCGCGAGAAACCAGAGCGTTTCCTCCGGAATATTCGCGTACCAGATCAGATAATACTGCGAGCCGCCGATATAGGCCCAGAAGACGGTGAAGGCGAAGAGGAAGCGGCCGAGATCGTGGAAATGCTCGATCGAGACTTCCCGCTCGAGCAGTCCCTGTCCGCGTAGCATGAGAAAGACGAGCGTCAGCAGCGCCATCGCGGCAAGAAAGCCACCGACGAAGACGTAGACCCCGAAGATGGTGGAATACCAGTGCGGATTCAGGCTCATCAGCCAGTCGAAGGCCGCGAAGGTTGCGGTGAAGGCGAAGAGGAAGATCCCCCCCGCGCTGATTTTCCGCAACGCGTAGGTGTGCGCGACATCGCCGTCGAGGTCCTGTCGCACCGAGCGCCGATGCAGCACCCAGGCGAGGACGATCCACACGGCGAAGAATACCACGGCGCGAATCACGAAGAACGTGCTGTTGAGATAGGGCGCTTTCCACGCGAGCAGGCGGTCCGATGCGACGGCTTCTTCATGGGTCCAGTGATACAGGTCGTGCATGCCGAAGATCAGCGGCACGAAACAGAGAAGGAGCACGGGAAGCGTGAGCGCGACGGCCTCCGCCGCGCGGCGGGCAGTGACGCTCCAGACCGCGGCGGTGACGTGTTGCAGCATGACGAAGAAGAGTGCGCCGAGGACGATCGTGGTCCAGAAGCTAAAGGAGGTCAGCCAGGAGGCGTAGAACATGTGTCCGTCGATGAACAGTCCGGCGAGGGTGATCGCGGTGAAGATCATGCCCGTGCCCAGCGCGAACATGCCGAATCGGCCTTTGTCGGTGAACGTGGAGGTCTGGGTGTCGAGTACGGCCATGGCGCTTACCGTCCTGTTTCGGTCGTGGGGGGATTCGTGGTCGCGTTCGGCGCGGATGCGTTCGGCGCGGATGCG
>JAVFAS010000020.1:34241-48699 GCA_034002405.1 Bacteroidota bacterium
GCGTTCGGCGCGGATGCGTTCGGCGCGGATGCGCCGGTACCCGGAGCGGTTTCGTTGCCGCGCTGTTGCAGGGCACGGACATGGGCGACGATGAGCCAGCGGTCGCGGACGGGGATCTGCTGGCGGTACGATGGCATGCTGCGCACGCCGTTGGCGATGACCTCATAGAGATAGCCGTCGGCCGCATCGAGAATGGGTTGCGTGAGATAGGACGTTGGGGGAATCGGATACCGGTATTTCGGATCGGCGATCACTCCCTTGCCGTCTCCGGCGGCGCCATGACAGGGTTGACAGTAAATCATGTAGCGCTCGGCGCCGCGCGCGCGATCCGCGGCATTGACGACGAAAGGCATCGCGACGTAGCTGCCGTCATCGTTCTTTCCGGTGAAATAGGCGGCGTCCTCGCGCAGTTCGCCGCGGGCAACGGTGCCCTCGGGCGGTGTCCGCATCGAAGAGCCATCGACAAAGAAGGCGCTCGCGCGCTGCGGCACGAGCTTCTCCTGCGTGTCCATGTTGGGATTGGGATGGATCGGCGGCTGCTCGGAGATCGTGCCGCGACACCCGGCGAGGAGGATCACGCCGGAGAGGCAAAATAAAAGAATAGAGGATCGGATACTCATGATTATTCTCCCCGAACCAGTTCGATGTCGGTGGCGCCGATGGAGGTGAAAAAATCGCGTGTCGCGGTCTCGTCGAACCGCGCGTCGTCCACTTCGACCGCGAGCAGGAAGCCATCGTCGGAGGCCCGTTCGAGTAGGGTGGAATGGAACATCGGGTGATGCAGCCGCGGCAGCCTGTTGAGGCGAAGCATGCTGATGACGGCGGAAAAGGCGCCGAAGAGCACGAACAGCGCGAAGGTGATGATGATGTAGGCCTGCCAGCTGAAGTGCGGTTTTCCGGAGATCACCAGCGGATAGGCGGACGTGGTGACCCAGGTCTGCAGAGAAAAGCCGACCGCGGCGCCGACCAGCGCCATGCCGCCGACGATCAGGCCGACCGGCGAACGCTTCTCGCCCATGACCGCGTCCATGCCGTGGATCGGAAACGGGGAGTAGACGTCGAATCGCGTGTATCCCGCCTCGCGTGTGCGTCGTGCGGCTTCCATCAGTCGTGCGGGATTCTCGAATGCGGCGACCATGCCATGGGTTTTCATGCGGCACCTCCGTGACGAACATCGCGGCGTCCCTCGACCGCGTCATGCGCGTCCCCATGCTCGTAATGATGCGGGTCGGCTTCGGGCATGACACCCTTGACCTCGGAGATCGCGATCATCGGGAGGAAGCGCAGGAAGAGGAGGAACAGGGTGAAGAACAGACCGAAGCTGCCGACGAAGGTGAGCACGTCCCAGGCCGTGGGGGCGTAGTAGTCCCAGGACGACGGCAGGAAATCGCGCGACAGCGAGGTGACGGTGATCACGAAGCGTTCGAACCACATGCCGATGTTCACGAAAATCGACAGGGTGAACATGATCGGAATCGAGCGGCGGAATTTCCGGAACCAGAACAGCTGCGGGGTGATCACGTTGCAGAGGAACATGATCCAGTAGGCCCAGGCGTAGTTGCCGAAACCGCGATTGACGAAGGTGAAGACCTCGTAGATATTCCCGCTGTACCACGCGATGAAGAATTCCATGATATACGCATAGCCGACCATCGACCCGGTGACGAGAATGATCTTGTTCATTTTCTCGAAGTGATCGATGGTGATCAGATTCTCGAGATGGAACACGCGGCGGGCGATGATGGCGAGCGTCAGCACCATCCCGAATCCGGAGAAGATGGCACCGGCGACGAAGTACGGCGGGAAGATCGTCGTGTGCCAGCCGGGGATGAGACTGGTCGCGAAGTCAGTGGAGACCACCGAGTGCACGGAGAGAACCAACGGTGTGGCGAGTCCGGCCAGCATGAGATAGGCCAGTTCGTAATGCTTCCATTGCCGATTGGCCCAGCGCCAGCCCAGCGCCAGCACGCCGAAAATCGCCTTGCGGATACGTGTGGTCGCCCGGTCGCGGAAGGTCGCGAGATCGGGAATCAGGCCGACGTACCAGAAGAGGAACGAAACGGTGAAATAGGTTCCGACCGCGAAGACATCCCACAGCAGGGGACTGCGGAAATTCGGCCACACCTCCATCTGGTTCGGAACCGGAAACATGTAATAGGCGATCCAGATCCGGCCGACGTGAATGCCGGGAAAAATGCCGGCACAAATCACGGCCACGATGGTCATGGCCTCGGCGAAGCGGTTGATCGCCGTTCTCCATTTCTGCCGCAGCAGAAAAAGAATCGCGGAAATCAGCGTGCCGGCATGACCGATGCCAACCCAGAACACGAAGTTGACAATGGCCCAGCCCCAGCCGACCGGATTGTTGAGCCCCCAGATCCCGGTGCCTTCCCAGATCAGCCAGCCGATCGAGCCGAAGAGAATCATCGCGCCAAACAGGGCGACACCGAACAGCAGCCACCAGAGTCCGGGCGTGCGGGTCTCGACGATGCCGCTGATCTTCGCGGTGATCCCGCCGAAACTCATCCCTCCCTGCACCAGTGGTGCTTCTTCGAGGACGGCGGGAGCGGTGTTGACATTGGTTGTGTTCACACTCACGTTGCTACCGTGTTATTGGTCTATCCGTTAATAATACTCTGCATTCCGTTATCTCGCGCCTCAGCCGAGTCGCGGGTTCGGGTTGCGCAAGCGCGCGAGGAATGTCGTGCGCGGCCGCAGGTTGAACTCGCCGAGCAGGGCGTAATCGCGGTCCCGCGCCTTCTCCGCCGTCACGCGGCTCGCCGGATCGTTGATGTCGCCGAAGACGATGGCATGGGTGGGACAACTCTGCTCGCATGCCGTCATGATGTCGCCATCCTTGAGCGGTCGACCATCGCGCTTGGCCGCGATCTTGCCGCGCTCGATCCGCTGCGTGCAGTAGGTGCATTTCTCCATCACGCCACGGAATCGGACCGATACATCCGGATTCTGCGCCATGCGCACGGTCTCGGGCAGGTCGGCGGTATAGTTGTGGAAGTTGAAACGCCGCACCTTGTAGGGACAGTTGTTCGAGCAGTACCGCGTACCGATACAGCGGTTGTAGGTCATCACGTTGAGGCCTTCCTCATCGTGCGAGGTGGCGGCGACGGGACACACCTGTTCGCAGGGAGCCATTTCGCAGTGCTGGCAGCCGACGGGCATGACGCGTACGCCGGGATTGTCGACATCGCCGGTGTAATAGCGGTCGATGCGGATCCAGTGCATCTCGCGTCCGTTCATCACCATCCGCTTGCCCACGACCGGGATGTTGTTTTCGCTCTGGCAGGCGATCGTGCAGGCACCGCAGCCGATGCAGGCATTGAGGTCGATCGTCATGCCCCACTGATGGCCCTGGTCGTAGCGGTGTTCGTCCCAGCTCGAGACGAGCGGCAGCATTTCCACGCGCTCCTTGGCGAAGTCGGGATGCGCGCGGTATTCCTCGAGCGTGCCTTCCCGGTAGAGCTGCGGCAGGCGTTCCTGAATCCCCTCGCGCGCCATGCGCTCGACGTCGAGGCCGTGATGGTCCTGCACGCAGGCCATCTCATGCGTGGCAAATGGCGCACCGGCGGTCAGGCCGATGCCGTGATCCATCGCCATCGACGTCCGCAACCGGTAGGCGTTGAATCCCGCGCCCGTACCCACTCGGCCGGCATTCGTGCGCCCGTAGCCGAGCGTGAGCGTGACGCAGTGATCGGCATGACCGGGCATGGTCCAGACAGGCATCGGAGTTTCACGTCCGGATATCGACAAACGGACGAGATCGCCATCCTTCAATCCCAGCGCCGCGGCGGTACGGCGGTTCATGAGCGCGGCGTTATCCCACGTCAGTTTGGTCACCGGGTCGGGAAATTCCTGCAGCCAACCGTTATTGGCGAAACGGCCGTCGAACACGGCGGGGGAGGGACGGAACGTGACTTCCAGATTCGTCGCTGACAGTGCCGGTGGTGTGAACAGCGCGGGACGCAGGGTGGACGCCACGGCGTTCGCGTCGGGGACGGGTGTCTCGAGCGGGATCGCACGCGGAAACAGGCCGTCGTGCAACACCCCGCGCCAGGCGCGGTCATCCATCCCGGGCACGAGTTGCTGCCAGGTTGCCTTGACCAGGTCTCTGCCCTTCGCCGGTGCGCCGCCCGAGAGCAGGGCGAGCAGTTCGATGTCGCTGATGCCATCGGCGTAGAGTGGTTCGATCAGGGGCTGGACGATGCCGAGATGTCCCCGCATGCTGCTGACATCGCTCCACGCCTCGAGATAGTGGCGAAGAGGGAGGTGCCACGTGCAGGCGCGGGCGGTCTCGTCGTGATGCGTGCCGGCGTGGATCGTGGTTCCGACACTGGCGAGCGCACCGCGGAAATCGAGATCGGCGGGCGCGTCATACACGGGATTGCCACCGAGGATCACCAGCGTCTCGACCTTGCCGGCGCGCATGTACATCGTCAGGTCGGCCAGCGCGGCGGGATCGGATTCCGCCGCATAGGGTTGCGCGGCGTAGCCGACCGTCTGTCCGACATTGCCGAGCAAGGCGTTGATCAGCGCCACCAGCGCATGCACGGCGGAATCCTGTCCGCGTCCCGCGACGACGAGCCCCCGCCCACGGTGGGCGAGAAGGTCCTCGGCGACGGCGTCGATCCATGTCGCGTCGGCATCCGCGCCGGCGGTCGCGGCCGAAAGCACGGCGGCGGGTACGGCAAGCCCGCGCGCGGCGAGTGCATGCAGCAGGGCCGCGGTCGCGCCTGGAATGCGCGAGGCGGGGAGGCGCAGCCGGTGGTCGGCAAGCGCGGCGGTTTGCGACAGCCCCGGCTCGACGAGGTACAGGCGGTTCATCGTATCGGTGGGGGATGTGACACGCCGGCGCGCGGCGAAATCGCGCGCGTGTTCGAATGCGCCGTACTCGGTGCCGAACAGATCCGCGTCCAGCGCCAGCACCACATCGGCCACGGTGAAATCATACACCGGCCGGAGTGCCCGTCCGAACGCGCGGTGATGTCCCTCGAGCATCCGTGCGTCACAGACCGGATCATAGGTCGTCACCACCGCGGCAGGGAACGCGGCACGAAAACCGTCGAGAAGACGTGTGGCTGTCGGGGAGGCATGCGGACGCATCAAAAACGCCAGACCCGTCCCGCCATTCTGCGTGTATTTCGTGAACAGGGGCGTCCATGTCCCGATGAAATCCTGCACGGTGGAAGGGACACCACCCGTGACCGCGTGCTGCGACCGGTCGGGATCGTACAGGTCGAGAATGGATGCCGACGCCCAGGGATGCGCCCCCGTGCCCCCGCGTTGCTCCAGCGTATTGCCGGTGATATGCACCGGACGTCCTTCCCGCGCGGTCACCAACACACTGTGAACGTCGGTTCCGAGCGTCATCGAGGTGGCATACCGTAGCGCGTTGCCGAGCGTGATTTCCTCCGGCCGGGAGACATATGGCACGATCTCCTCTTCCGGACGGCGGCAGCTGGTCAATCCCGCCAGCGCCATCGACGCGCCCATCAGTGTCATGAACGTGCGGCGGTTCATCGTCGCGAAAAGTTCGGCCGTGCCTTCCGGAAACTCGCGGGCGACCATCTCGCGGTATTCGGGGGTTCCGGCCCGGTCGCGCAGGCTCAGCCAGTATTTCTTGCCGGCATTCGTGGCGGTGGAAGCGTGTTTCATCTCATCATCCATGTTGCGGTTCATCGATGGCACCCCGAGCAGGTTTCAGGAGGCTGGATGTCGTATTTCGCCTTCATCGCGGCGGCGAATTCGTTCTGTGTCGCCGGAGGCTGCCAGCCCATCGTGGTGATCTGGTCAAGCGGTCGCAGGTGCGCGTCGGGATCGCGGTGGCAGTCCAGGCACCACCCCATGCTGAGTGGCTTCGCGAGAAACACTTCCTCCATCTCGGCCACGTTCCCATGACAGCTCTCGCAGCCCACCCCCACGCGCAGATGCGCGCTGTGATCGAAGGAGGCGTAATCGGGAACCTTGTGGATCCGAATCCACCGCAGCGGTGTGCCCTTTTCCCAGCTCTCGCGTAACGGCGCCAGCTTCGGACTGTCGGCCTTGATCGAAACATGGCAGTTCATGCAGGTCTGCGTCGGCGGGACCATCGCCACCGGCGAGACTTCGACGCCCGTGTGGCAGTACCGGCAGTCGAGGCCGAGCTCGCCCACATGCAGCTTGTGACTGTAGGGAATCGGCTGCGCCGGCATGTAGCCGACGTCGGTGTACTCCGGCGATCCATAGTACCAGATGCCTGCGATCACGAGCATCACGAGTATGCCACCGGAAAGTGCGATTCTCCCGGGGAGCTTGTTCACCCGCTCTGGAAAGATTTGCGCCAAAGTTTATCCTCTTACTCTGTATTAGGGGGAGACGATAACCATGAGGGGACGGGAAGCTGGTGCTGAGGCGGACGTCTCATCGCCATTCGTCTATGTCAAATTAAAGAGCGTTCAGTCTTATTAATAGAAGCAAAGGTAGGAAAAAAAACGATAAGCAAAAAATTCCACACACCGTGCGTGGCGTCCGTCGCGCGTGAAAAAAAATCCGTTCGGACGGGAAGAGTCTTGCTTTTTGCGATTCGCGATGCGAATTTGTGCGGGAATTCCGTTTTCCGGTCCCACTTTTCAAGGTTTTTTTATGAATCTCTATGTTGGAAATCTGAGCTATCAGATGACGGACGACGACCTCCATCGTGCCTTCGCGGCGTATGGCGAGGTCAGCAGCGCGAAGATCATCATCGATCGCGAAACCGGTCGCTCGAAAGGGTTCGGCTTCGTCGAAATGCCCGACGCCGCCGAGGCGGAAGCGGCCATCAAGGCGCTGGACGATGCCGACCTGGGTGGTCGCAACATCAAGGTTAACGAGGCACGACCCCGTACCGACGCCCCGCCCCGCAACCATTCGCGCTACTGAGCCGAACGCGGGTCCCATCCGCCCATGGTGCGCACCCAACGACGACGACGCATCATCACCGATACACGCGACATCCCGACGACATGATTTCCGCGGCGCTTCCCCGAACGAAGCGCCGCCTTCATTTTTCCTCGCGCGCTGCCCGCGGCGCGGTATTTTCCCACACCTGGAGAACCCGATGCAAGACGATGCCCCGTTCACCCAACCCGTCAGGGAACCCACACCGGAACTCGACGCGCTGCGCGCGCAGCTGCTGTCGCTCGAGCAGCGCTTGACCGCGATCGAACACCGGCAGACACAAATGCCCGCCCTGCCGAGCACCAACCTCCTGAGCGGGAGTTTCCTCGCCCGTGCCTTCGCGGTGCTCGGACATAATCTCGTCGCCTGGCTGATCATCGCCATCCCGCTGAACCTGCTCATCTTCGTGATTATCCTCTTTGTCGGCGTCAGCCTGTCGGGACTGTGAGGGATGAATTTCGGACTTGAAGCATCCGAATCGTTTCGTTACCTTGCACCGTCATTCGTTCACTCACTCAGGTCGTCCGTACGCTGCTCCCTGGAGGTTCCGGCGAAATCGCGTGCGATGGCAAGCAACCCATGCTTCCGTGGTGGATGCCAGGGGACCGCGATGAGCCGTCCGCGAAAACAACTTCCAACGGAGTTGATCGCGACAACCGGGCCCGGCGCCGTCCGGCCGCGCCACGATCGTGCGGCGAGACGGACGGATGACAGGTGATGTTCAATGGACGAGACCTTCATGTGCATATGACAGAGACGATTCGGGTATTCCTCGCGGTGGATCATGCGTTCACGCGGGAAGGCATTATCGCGGCCTGCGCCACGCTGCCGTGGATCACGCTGATCGGTAGCGCGCAAACCGGCGACGAGGCGCGGCGCCGCATCCCGGCCCTGCGACCGGATGTGGTGGTCCACCACGCGCTGCTTCCGGAAGGACAGTCCCCACGATTTCTCGCCGATCTGTACGGCGACCATCGACCGTGGCGCTGCGTGATGCTCGTCCCGCTCAAGGATGCCGACACGGCGGCGCATGCCCTCGCGGCCCAGGCCGATGCATTTCTCCTGACCAATGATCTGCCGCAACATATCCTCCGCACCATCCAGACCGTGGCGCAGGGCGAACGCTTCACCTGTCCGCTGCTCGCCGCGTCCGTGGCCTATCGCCACAGCGGGACACTCCCCGACGTGGTGGCACGAATGGATGGCCCCGACCGCGAGGTGTTTCATTCCATCAGCAACAATATGACCAAGGCCGCGATCGCCCGTCGACTCGGACTCTCCCCGACGGATATCGGCACGCGACGAATCCGTCTCTGCGAGGCACTGCATGCCATGCCACCGGCGGATGATGGCGCAACCGACGATCGGACGGCCGCCGAAGGGGTCCCGGCGCGGGACGCCCACGCGATGAAGGATCTCCATCCCGACGATCCATTTCCCGGGGACGCGGACGCTTCGTATGTTGGGGGATGAATGACACGGGAACCGTTCTCGTCCTGATCTGGATCGGGGTCGTGATGGCGGGCATCGCGGTGGGACGCGTGCCCGGCCTGCGCATGAATCGCGCGAGTATCGCGCTGGTGGGTGCGGTGGGACTGCTCCTTGCCGGTGTGCTGTCTCCCGGCGACGCGGTGGCGGCGGTCGATTTCCATACACTCGCGCTGCTCTTCGGCATGATGGTTCTGAATGTGAACCTGCGACTCGCGGGTTTCTTTCGCCTACTCGCGGCGCGTGTGCTGCGCATCGCCCGCACGCCACGACAACTCCTCGCCCTCGTCGTGCTCAGTTCCGGATTGTTGTCCGGGCTGTTTCTCAACGACACCATCGTCCTTATGTTCACCCCGTTCGTCCTCGAGTTGCTCACCGCGCTCGAACGCCGGCCGTTGCCGTATCTGGTGGCGCTGATGACTGCGGCCAACGCAGGTTCGGTCGCCACGGTGGTGGGGAATCCGCAGAACATGCTCATCGGGATGGCGTCGGGGATGGATATCGGACAGTTTACTCTGATTCTTATCGTGCCCGCATTGCTGGCGCTCGTGATCATCTGGCTCGTTGTGCAGGGGATCTATCGTGATGATTTCCGCACCGAACGCCTCATTGTACCCGCCCCGCGGCGCGTGCGGACCTACCGTCCGCTGCTGCGGAAAAGTCTGTTCGCTTCGTTCGTGCTCGTGGCCGCACTCGCGGCCGGGTTGCCCGTCGCGCTGGCCGCGCTCGGCGCCGCGTCACTGCTGCTGGTCACGCGGCGGTTGCGCCCCGAGCGCGTGTTCTGGGAGATTGATTGGACGTTGTTGGTGTTTTTCGCCGGACTGTTTGTCGTCACCGCGGCGTTGCATCAGGGTCCCGCCGGGGAGTGGTGGCGCGCGATCGCGGAGGCGGGCACCGGCTCGCTCACCAGTCTCACGCTGACGTCGGTGCTGCTGAGCAATATCGTTTCGAATGTCCCCGCGGTTCTTCTCCTCGCGCCCCTGATGGAGAGCGGGGCTGATCCGATCCTCTTCTGGTGCACGCTTGCGATGGCGACGACCTTCGCGGGCAATCTCACGCTGCTCGGATCGGTCGCCAACATGATTGTCGCCGAAACCGCCGCCGGCGCCGGGGTACGCATCGGCTTCGGTGCATTTCTCCGCGCCGGCGTCCCGATCACGCTGCTCACCGTTTCCGCCGGCCTCGCGTGGATGCTCTTCCTCGCAATGTGAATGCGCGCGGTGACGACACCGGTGACGGAGTCCAGCCAATTTTTCCCATCCGGACGTCCCGGGGTGAAAAATAAATATTTCCGTTTCCCAAAATTCACTTGCAAACGGAAAACTTTCTACGCAGATTACATACTAATCTTTCGGTACTCCGTGGTTTCGACACCTAGAGGTCTAAAACCCGATTCACGCCGGACGATCATTCCATCGATTCTTGAGACGGTGCCACTTTGAGAATATGATGACATTTAGCAACTGGCACTAAATCAAGAAGGAGTTCATTGTGAACATCTATGTTGGAAACATGTCGTACGGCGTGAGCGAAACGACCCTCCGTGACGCGTTTGAACGCTTCGGTGAAGTCGATTCCGTCAACATCATCACCGATCGCGACACCGGTCGCCCCAAGGGCTTCGCCTTTGTCGAAATGAAGAATGACGCCGAAGCGCGCGCCGCCATCGATGGGATGAACGGCGTCGAGCTCGAAGGCCGCAGCCTGACCGTCAACGAAGCCAAGCCGCGTACCCCGCGTCCCGCCGGCGGCGGTGGTCGCTCCCGCTGGTAAGCACGCGTCCCGCTTCCATTGACCGACTTGTCTCAGAGGATGGCGCTCCTGCGTCGTCCTCTGAGCCGTTTATTCTCCAACCGTCGACGGAGCGCGACGCTCCAACGATATGTGAACGATTCCGCAAGAACGAAACGGTGCAGATATGGCCAGGACAAACTATTCATTCCAGAAACGCCAGCGTGAACTCGCCAAGCAAAAGAAGAAAGAAGAAAAACGGCAACAGAAGCTTGCCCGGAAAAACGCCGGCCTCGATGGCGAGGTGTCCGATGATGGGGAGGGACAGGACGCGGGCACGGACGAGGACGTGACGGAGGTCGCGGACGATGAGACGCAGCAAGGCGATGAGACGCAGCAAGGCGATGAGACGCAGCAAGGCGATGAGACGCCGCAGGATGATGTTGCTGCTGGAGATCGTGAAGACTGAGTCGTCACGCTATGGCGTCGTCCATGAATCTCGGGAGATCGCGGTGAGGCGCGCGCGCTGACGTGCGCCCGTGACCACGGTGATCCGGGAAATCCGGAGATCCCCGAGCATCGGAGCAGGACAAAGCCGGGACGCACGTCCCGGCTTTGTTGTCTGCGTACTGACATGAAAAAAGAAAGGCCGGGACTTGCGTCCCGGCCTTGTTGTCTTTACGCGAGGGAGGTGGGCGTTATTTCAGCAACATCATCAGGCGTTCACGCACGAACTGCTGTCCACTGGTGCCGGACTTCGCATGCATGCGGTAGATATAACTGCCGGATGGTGCGGGTGTCCCGTCGGTGGTCATGCCGTTCCATTGTACCGCGTGGGAGCCCGCCGTGCGCACGTCGTCGACGAGCGTGGCAATCGTGCGTCCCAGCGTATTGACGACGCTGATTCGCACGCTGCTCGTCTCCGGGACGTAGTAGCTGATGGTGGTCGTGGGGTTGAACGGGTTCGGATAGTTTTCGTGGAGGGCATATTCTCGGGGCGTTGTCGGCGTGATTTCGATCTCCCCGCCGTCCTTAACCATGATGGTGAGGGAGCACCAGGCCTCGCAGGACGAGTTGTTGGGATCGTTCGCGTTGAAATTCGCATCGCGCACGCGGACGGTGACCGTACCCGAGAACGAGCAGGGCACCACGAGCCGGTCGCCGGTGCTGCTGCCCGGCAGCCAGAGGTAGGAGTATGGCTTCGTGCCACCGCTGGCATTCGCGGAGATCACGCGTGTGTTGGTCGCGTAGTCGCAATCGGAAATCGCGCAGTTGAGCACGAGCGCATCGGGTTCGGTGATGGTGACGCTGACCGAATCGACACAACCGTTGGCATCCGAGACGATGAACATGTATTTGCCCGCGGTTTTGGTGAAGGTGCCGGTCCCGGTGTATCCCGGCGTGCCGCCACTCGCGCTCACGGTCACGGTGGATGTTCCGCCGGCGCAGAGGATCGGTGTCCAGTTCACTGCGGCGACGAGCGGGGGCGGACCGATCACCGTCACGGTCGCGGTGGCCGTGCAGCCGTTCGCGTCGGTGACGATGAAGGTATGCGTACCGGGAAGGCGCTTGAACGACCCGACGCCGTAGTACGGTGGCGTCCCGCCGGAGGCGGTGACCGTGACCGTCGAGCTGTCGTTGCCGCAATTCACCGGTGGTGCGGTCGCGGCGGCGTTCAGCAGGGGCGGTTCGGTAATCGTGATGGTGGTCGCCGCGGTACAGCCGCGGGAATCGACGACGTGGAACGTGTAGGTGCCGGCGGGACGATAGAATGTGCCCGTGCCGAAGTATGGCGCGGTTCCACCCGAGGCCGTGACGGTGATCGTTGCGTCATCTCCGTTACAGAGCACGGGAGGCGCGGATGAGAAGGCTTGTATCGGCGTGGGGTCGTCGAGGGTGATTGACACCGTGTCGGCGCAGCCGTTGGCATCGGTGACGATGAATGTATGTGTCCCCGCGCCGCGGATGAAGCCGCCGACACCGTTGTAGTTCGGTGTGCCGCCGCTGGCGCTGACGGTGACGGTCGTGACGCCACCGTGACAGTTGATCGGTGGTGCGCTGACCGCTGCTTGCAGTGTCGGTGGTTCGTCGATCAGGATGGTTGTCGACGTCGTGCAGCCGTGATAGTCCGTCACGGTGAAGGTGTAACTTCCGCCCGCACGGACATAGCTGCCCGTACCGGAATACGGCGGCGTGCCGCCGGTCGCGGTGACGGTCACGACCGCGGAATCGCCATTGCAGAGAATCGGCGTGGCGGTCGCACCCGCGTTGAGTGCCGGCGGTTCGTCGATGACGAGGGAAACGTTTGCCGTGCAGCCATTGGCATCGGTCACGGAGAATGTATAGGTCCCCGCCGTGCGGTAATAGATTCCCGTTCCTGAGTATGGCGGGGTGCCACCGCTCGCGGTCACGCTGACCGTGGAGGTGCCGCCGTGACACAGGATCTGCGTGGCGCCGGCGTCCGCGGTCAGCAGCGGTGGTTCGTCGACCGTCACGGTGACCGTGTCGGCGCAGCCATTGGCGTCGGAGACGATGTAGGTGAAGGTGCCCGCATGTTCGACGAATGTTCCCGTCCCGTTGTACGGCGGGGTGCCGCCGGCGCCGCCCACGGTGATCGTGGTCGTACCGCCATGGCACAGGATCGGCGTCGTGATGGCCGAGGCATTCATCTCGGGCGGTTCCTGAAGGTTGACGATGATGGTGGTGGAACAGTTGTTTGCGTCGGTCACGGTATACGAGTAGCTACCCGCCGTGAGCACCCACTGTCCGGTGCCGCTGTATGGTGCGGTTCCACCCGTGGCGCTGATGGTCACCGTGGTGCTTTCTCCGTTGCAGGCGATCGGTGGGGCCGACCATGATGCCACGAGTTGCGGGGGTTCGAGAATGGTGATGATCGTCGACGCGGTACAGCCGTTGGCATCGGTCACCGTGTAGGTGTGCGTGCCGGCGCCCGCGGTATAGACGCCGATCCCGATGTACGGTGGGATTCCGCCTGCCGCGGTCACGGTCACATTGGTGCTGTTCCCGGCGCAGAAAATTGTATCCGCCTGCGCGGCCACGGTGAGCACCGGCGGCTCGGTCACGAGTACGGTGACGGTATCCCAGCACCCATTCGCGTCGGTGACCGTGAACGTATAGGTGCCGGCCGTACGCAGGAAGCTGCCGGTTCCGCTGTAGGGCCCGGTGCCGCCCGCCGCGGTCACGGTCACCGTGGAGTTCCCGCCATTGCAGAGGACGGGGGTCGCACTGGCCAGCGCTTCAAGCAGCGGCGGTTCGGCGATCGTGATTGTCTCGGTCTCCGTGCAGTTGTTGGCATCGGTGACCGTGAAACTGTACGTCCCCGCGGGAAGCGTGAAGGTCCCCGTGCCGTTGTAGGGCGAGGTCCCGCCGGCGGCACCCACGGTCACGACCGAGGTCCCGCCATTGCAGAGAATCGGAGTCGGAATTGCGGAAACCGAGAGCTGCGGGGGCGCGGTGATGTTGATCGATGCGATCGCGGTGCAGCCGTTGACGTCGGTGACGGTGTAGGTGTGCTGCCCGGCAGGGACGATGAACGTGCCCGTGCCGCTGTACGGCGACGTGCCACCGGTGGCGCTGACGGTCACGGTGGACAGGTCACCGTTGCAGAGAATCGGTGTCGCGGTCGCGGTGGCCAGCAGCTCGTACCCGGGTTGGGTGACCGTGACGGTGGCCGTGGCCGTGCAGTTGTTGTCATCGGTCACTGTGAAGGTCCAGGTCCCGGCGGGCCGGATGAAGCTTCCGGTGCCCTGATAGGGCGGCGTGCCACCGGTGGCGGTGACGGTCACCGTGGTGTTGCCACCGTAACACTGTACCTGCGGCGCGGTGGCGAGCGCGGCTAGCGAATCCTGCGGTTCGGTGAGCGTGATCGATGCGGTCGCGGTACAGCCGTTGGCGTCGGTGACGGTGAAGCTGTGCGTGCCGGCACCGAGGGTGAAGCTTCCGGTGCCCTGATACGGCGGCGTACCGCCGGTGGCGGTGACATCCACCGTGGTGGTTCCGCCGTGGCACTGGATCTGCGAGGCGGCGACGGCCGAGACATTGATCGCGTTCGCGGGTTCGGTGAGCGTGATCGATGCGGTCGCGGTGCAACCGTTGGCGTCGGTGACGGTGAAGCTGTGCGTGCCGGCACCGAGGGTGAAGCTTCCGGTGCCCTGATACGGTGGCGTACCGCCGGTGGCGGTGACATCCACCGTGGTGGTTCCGCCGTGGCACTGGATCTGCGAGGCGGCGACGGCCGAGACATTGATCGCGTTCGCGGGTTCGGTGAGCGTGATCGATGCGGTCGCGG
>JAVFAS010000021.1:0-34314 GCA_034002405.1 Bacteroidota bacterium
CCCTCGCGTCCGCGGCGGCCCGCTCGCCCGGGGCTATTCAATCCGCTCCCTATTCAATCCACTGCATAGTCTTGCAGCGCGGTGCATACTTATCTTCGGAGGGATCTGTCCGGAATCTTCGGGCTGATCAGCCGTCCGGAGACCACCCCACCTCAAGCACCGCTTCACCCCTTCCGCCTATCTCCTTGCGCGATAAGCGACGGATTTCACGAATATCCGCCCGTTCCGCGGGAATCGGATAATCAGACAGGAATGCCCTCTTCTTGGGATGCTTTGTGCGCATATCCTCCCCGGTTGAATGATCACACACTTGCGCACTTCAGCTGAGGAGAGAACGACATGAGATTACAGAGACTGTCGAGCATGGCAAGCATGGCGACGCTGCTTTTCCTTCTGTTCGGTTTTGGAACGGAGGTGGTGAACGCGGCGACGTATCAATGGAAAAGCAGTGAATCGACCGGTTCTTGGACCGATCCAGGGAATTGGGACCTTCTGTCCGGTCCAGGTAGCGAGTACCCGGGGTTCGGAGTCGGAGATAAGGCCATCTTCAGCTCCAACGCAGACGTGACCTTGGGACAGAATCTTTCAATCGCTGAACTCTCGGTTCAGAGTGGAGCGGTGCTCACCCTGAAAACGGACTACACGCTGACAATGACCACGCTCACGGTGACGGGTGACCTGAACTTTCCAGCGGAACTGAGATTGGACCGCTACACTACCGGGACGAACTATGTCATCAGTACCGAGCACGTTGCATTATCCGGGGGAGCCACGATCACCGGTGTGTACTCTGGCGGGACAGTGAAGGTTGAGATGCGCCGAAGTGTGAGCGGAACCATTTCAATGACGGATGTCAACGTGGATTACGTGGGACTTGGCATTCACACCACCACCAAGACGGGGAGTCCCTTCATCACCGCTGCTCGTTTCGATGATGATATCACTTTTGCTGGTACATCGGAAATTTCGTTGGGAGCGCACAATCTGTACCTCGGAAAGGAATGCACGTTGACCGTTCCGCCGGCGGCGGTCGGAGCTCAGAATCCACCCGTTTTTGGATTTGATTCGAAACTGAACGGTCAACCGAATTACGCAGGGACCGGAGTCGGATATCTCTGTCGGGAGGTCGGGCCGACCGCTCTCGGACCGCGGTTTTTCCCGGTGTTCCCGACAACCGGGAATCGAAACGACAAATACGTTCCGATCGAGGTGGAAATCACGTTTACTGACGGACTCGGTTGGGACAACTCGGTCACACCATGGCCGCATATCGCGGTTCGAGTGATGGGCTACCCGCATCCCGCCAACCAGCAGACGAAGCCCACCCTCAGTCTCTACTGGGTCGTGAAGGGAGTCGGCGTACCGGAAGGGCTAGTTGGTGGTATGATCTGCGTCAAGGCCACAATGTATTACCACGAGTACTATCGGTATAACGGCAGCGACAAGGACAAGAATGTGTTCTCCGGCTGTTACACGGATAACTACCTTGATCCGAATCCGTATAATTCCCCCACCGGATGGGACATTGTCGGTCAGCAGCAAGTCTTGGGTGCCAGCAGTGGAAACACGGTGATTTATGGTGGTGCGGCGGGTACCTGCATTCCCCATTTCGGGGATTACACCATCGGCTTCGGCGATCCGAGTGGAGATCCGCTTCCTGTCGAACTCAGCGCATTCTCGGCGCGTCCCGTCGACGGGGGAGTTCGATTGAACTGGCGGACCGCCACCGAGACCAACAATTTCGGCTTCGCGATCGAGCGGTCGGTGGATGGCGAGGACTGGCAGGAAGTCGGATTCGTGCAGGGACACGGAACGACCTTCAGTCCGAAGCACTACGAACATCTGGATGTCCTGCCTGCCGAACTCACCCGCCTTCCGCGGCTGGCGTATCGCCTGCGGCAGATGGATCGTGATGGGACGACGGACTATTCGAATATCGTGTCTGTCCGCACGGGTGAACTGCCCGAGGGAATAGAGTTGTATGCCGCGTACCCGAACCCCTTTAATCCGAGCACGACGATCAGCTTCGCGATCAGTCAGCCGGCCGGCGTGACCCTGAAGGTCTACAACACGCTAGGGCAGGTGGTGGCGACGCTGCTCACGGGCATGGAGATGGAGGCCGGACTGCATACGGTGCCGTTCAGCGGAGAGACGCTGCCCAGCGGCATCTATATGGCGGTGCTGGAAGCCGGGGGTGCGGTGCAGCATCAAAAGCTTGTGCTCAACAAGTGAGATTGGAGAAAGAGAGCACAGTGCCGATCGCGTGACGGCGGGACTACGGTCCCGCCGCCCTCCGCGGCCCGGTTTGGAGAGGCCGGTACGGCGGAGTGTGGAGGCCGGAGGGAAGTATGAGCAAGGAATCACGTTGGTAACAGGAGTCTGGTTGGAAACAGTGCATGCAACCGGGACCTTTGCGGAGCACATGGCGATGGAGATCCCGTTTTCCTTTTCGCAATACGCGTATCCCCTCAATCCCAGCGCGACATTGTCCTTCACGCTCGAAGAGCAGCAGGAAATCACCCTTCGTATCTACAACACCTTCGGACAGATTGTCCATGTCCTCTACGATGGCGTGCTGATGAAACCCGGATACCATGAACTGCGGCTCTACGGCGAAACCTTCCCCACGGGCGGATGTTACGCGCGGCTGCAGACCAAATACGGTGTCCAGCAACGCACTCTGGTGCTGGATACCACGACCTCCTAATCGGCGTTGACCGATCAAGAGTGAGATGAAGAGCAGAGTCCGTCGATTGGACGGTCTCTGCTCTTTGTGCTTCCCCGGTTTCCACCCCCGTTCGTCGAAGTGCCCCCGAACCCGAATCCCCGATTCTATTCAAACCATTCCCTATGCAATCCATTGCATAGTTCATCAGCCGACTGCATAGCATTCTCTGGGGAGATCGGCGCGCGCGCGCGCCCGTGAAAAAAGGAAAAAGTTGATTTTTTCCTGAATCATCGCTTGACGCGACACGGCTATCCCCTTGATCCGTAAGGGCACGACGTCTCCGCCAATGCGTCTGAAATTCGGAGAAAAATTTCACGGGCGTGCAAAATACGTTTCTGGCACGGGATGTGTAGCTCTGATGGCAGGTTGAGTAAAAACATCATTTCCCCACGTTATTGAAGAGGAGACAGCAATGCAGAATCCGCGCCTGAGTGATAGAGTGGTCCTGACCGTGATACTTGCATTGGCAATGTTCGCATTGTCGCCACAGGCTTCGGCCGTGTCGAAATCCTGGATCGGCGGTACGAGCGGAAGCTGGCATATCGACAGCAACTGGAACCCACTCGGCGTTCCCGGACCAAACGATGACGTTGAGATCGAGGCGCTTTCCAATAACGCCACGATCACCATTTCTTCCGATATCCAGATCAACTCGCTTGCCATCAACAGCGTCGCGCCGTACGAGGTTACATTCATCACCGACAACACAGTGACGACGACGGGCTCGATGACCGTCACCGGGATGCTGCGTCTGGGGTACTCGACCGGGAGCGCGGGCGATATCCTGGATGTGAACGGTGCGCTCACGCTGACCAACGGCATCATCGCCCGTTACTCCTTGTGGACGACCACCGATGTCCGCATCAAGCTCGACGGGACAATCAGCATGAACGACATCCGGGTGTCGTACATCGGGAGCGACGTGTACACGAATGTTGCCACCAAGACCGCACTTGCCTCGCATGTGCGTTTCGAGGGGGACGTGAATTTGCCCAAAGGATTGACTCTGGGGAATTACGACTTGTATCTCGGTGTCAACGCGGACGCTCTCACGCCGAACGCGGTGCCCGGGAGCTCCGGAAACTGCATTGAAACCGACGGTGACAACACCACCGTCCTGGGCACGGTACGCAAGCAGTACACCGCCGCCGGACAGAGTTTTACGTTTTATGTCAGTCCTATGGACGGGAATTGTTCGCCGTTGACCTTGGAGATCATTGCACCGACACTCCCGTCAACTTTTGGCACCTACGATCCGTGGCCGCATGTCTCGGTGCGCGTGGTACTCAACCAGGGCGGTCAGAAAGGTCACCCTCAGAACCAACAAAAGCAGAAGGTGTGGGTGCACTGGCCGGTGCGCGGTTACGGGATTAACGAGCCGGTGCTCTTTGCCGGAGAGATGACCTTCCATAACCACTATCGGAATGGCCAAGCGGATCAACTCTATTCGGCCCGCTACACCCCGTTGTATGAGCTTGTTGGCACAGGTGGGGACTGGGACCTGATCGGTTCACAGCAGGTTACAATTACAACCGGGAGCCTTCGCTCGGTTCCGTTCAATGGATTCCCCGGTTTTGGTGATTTCACCGTTGGCCAGGGGATCCCAGGTGGAGGTGACCCGGTCCCGGTCGAACTGACGTCCTTCTCCGCCCGCTCTCTCGACGGTGAAGTGCGTTTGCAGTGGCAGACGGCCACGGAGACGAACAACTTCGGCTTCGCGATCGAGCGTTCGCGTGACGGCGCGGAGTGGGAAGAGGTCGGCTTCGTTCCCGGCGCGGGCACCACGTACAGCCCGAAGAGCTACACCTACAACGATCGTCTGTCGGACGAACACCTGCGTCTGCCGCGGCTTGCGTACCGCCTGCGCCAGATGGACCGTGACGGCACGACCGAGTACTCGAACATCGTGTTCGTCAACACCGGCGAACTCCCCGACAATGCGGAACTCTATGCCGCCTATCCCAACCCGTTCAATCCGACCACCACGATCAGCTTCGCGATGAAGGAAGCGGCGAATGTCACGCTGAAGGTCTACAACACCTTCGGTCAGGAAGTCGCCACGCTGCTCGCGAACAGCGCGATGGATGCCGGACTGCACACGGTGCCCTTCGCGGGCGATGCGCTCCCGAGCGGGGTGTACATGGCGGTGCTGGACGCGAATGGCGTGCAGCAATACCAGAAGCTTGTGCTCAACAAGTGAGATTGGAGAAAGAGAGCACATTTGCCGATCACGAGAGGCGGGGCGCAAGCCCCGCCTCTCGCGGCGGAATCGCCACAGTGCATGCATCAGGGAGCCCCACGGCGGAGCGTTGGTTTATGGATATTCCTTTCTCATTTTTCCAGCAGACCTACCCACTCAATCCGAGCGCGACGCTGAGCTTCACGCTCGAACGCGCGCAGGAAATCACGCTGCGTATTTACAACACATACGGACAAGTCGTGCATACACTCTATGAGCATGCAATGATGAAGCCCGGACATCATGAGCTGCGACTGTACGGGGAAACCTTTCCCAGCGGAGGATGTTACGCACGCCTGCAAACGGAACATGGCGTGGTCCAGCGTCCGCTGATCATGACGACGGAACTGCGTTAAGTACTTTCCGGGCTCCGTGCGCGCGGCTGCCATGAAAAAAACGCGGGCCGCACCTGGAGGTGTGCAGCCCGCGCGGAGGGAGGTTGGTTGTACTCGGACGTTGCGCGACAGGGAGTCAGCGAACGACGATGATGCGTTGTCGCACCGCATCATGCCCATTAGTGAATTCAATGAAATACTGGCCCGGCATTTCTCCGCTGAACGAGAGAGGAACGTGCGTCATCCCGTTCGAGGAAGCAATCGCTTGGGTGAGATGGTCAAGCCGGCGTCCCGCGGCATCGTACACATGAAGCGTGGATTCATCTCCCCCATGCTGTTGCGAGAGCCGTACCGTTGCGTGGTCGTGAATCGGCATTGGATACACACACATTTCCATCCGCGTCGGGGCAGGTGACACTTCCACCGTGGATGAGTATTCCTGCGTGCCGTCACGGTCGATTTGCAGAAGCCGGTAGAAGAGCGTGGTCGATCCGAGCGCATCGAGCACCTGAGCGTCGGTATATGCGTAGTTCCGCGGTGCGTTGGTGGTTCCCGCACCCTGCACGAAGCTGATCGGCTCCCAGCTCTCATTATTGATGGAGCGCTCGACCTGAAAGCCGAAATTGTTCAGTTCCGTCGCCGTGGTCCATTTCAATTCGACATCCCGTTCCTTGGTCCGTGCCGAGAATGATGTCAACTCCACCGGCAAGGGACTCGGGTAGGAGTTGTCGACGCTGACACCGAAGCGGGCGAGGATGGGAGAAATGGGACTAACATATCCATACATTCCGGATTTTGCGTACACGATGCCGATCGGACTGTTGAGGCCATCATCGGTCACGACCATCGATCCCGAATCACCACCACCGACGAAGTTACTTCCGTACACGGCGAGCTGATCGACAAAACGTGTGTTGAGTCCGTTATACGACACATACGCCGTGTAGTTGACCGCGAGAATGTATCCCGTGGTCAGTCCGGTTCCCTTCCCATATTTTTTCACGGCCATCATCATCGCGGGTGTCGCGGGGGTGCTGGAAGGGGTACCGTACCCCCCGGTCGGCGTACTGGTGAGTATCATCGTCGGATCGATTCTCGCCATCGCGGCATCCATGATGTTCGACGCACTCGTGGAAAACTCGAGCGGTTCGTAATCAACAAGCCGACCAACCGAATCCGCCAGAATCTGGGTACACGACATGTCACCAGGCCCCGGACTCAATGCCAGTTCGTTCAATGTGGATCCATTGGTCCGTGAAAGTACATGGTTACAGGAAAGGACGTAGTAATGCAGTCCATCGGTAACACGGACACCGATCGATCCCGCGCTGCAATCGATGGCGTTTCCAATCGACTGTCCGATGCCCACCGGTCGGGGGGCGGCCGCGATCGACGTGGATCCTCCTGTTTTTCCGAAGGACCCATCGGTCGAGGATACATCCGTCTCGGCTTCCGACAGTACCACCGCACGAGGTGTCGTGTGCACGATGACGGGCACTCCCTGGATGTCATCAGGAATCATGCCGATGCTACCAAGGTGCTCCATCATGATGAGGATCCCCGGTTCTCCTTCCGGTGTCAAGCCCGTTCCCACACCGATGATGCCCGGCATATCCATCAACAGATCCGTGACCGAATCCTGGATCTTCATGACGCGTTGCACTTCTGGATGTTCGATGGACATCGTCGCGCCGTCCGAACTCCCGATCTCGATGTGCTGTGCAAGAGCGGTTCTCTGTCCCGGCAGCGAGACCATGAGGAGTACGAACGTCGCGATCCCCGCGAATTGGACGAAGCGTTCTGATGCTGTATGAACCTGTTTCGATGATACCATGATTCCTCCAGTTCCTTACTCATGCGTTGCGAGCTTCATGTCGTGTCAGCACGGCTTGGGTTCCTTTCCGCTGACAATGGCAAGTTAGAATCCGAAGCTTTCAGCGGGCTGAAATCAGGATTACAGGTCGATTACAGGCAGCTTACAGTTTGTTCATCTCCGCGACGCACCCTCGGTACTCCCCCCACGTTTTTTCTCTCCGACGCGATGCCGTGGCGGCGGAGTTTCTTATATTGTCGGCGGACGGCGGGATTCCCACCAATCCGTATCGACATGCCTGACAACGAATCGAACGACATCCTCATCGTCGATGACGAAGAGCTCATCTGTTTCGTGCTCACACATCTGTTGCGTATGCACGGATTCTCCGCGCGCACGGCGGGACGCGGTGACGTCGCGTTGCGGATGATCGAGGAGCGCCGGCCCGATCTGGTGCTCATGGATATCCGCATGCCCGGTATGAGTGGGTACGAGGTGCTGGCGAAAATCCGGGAACAGGATCCCTTCACCCCGGTCGTTCTCATGACCGCGCTCGCGAGCGTCCGCGATGCGGTCGACGCGATGCGGGCGTCGGCCTGCGACTATATCGCCAAGCCGTTCGATAATGCCCATATGATCCAGACCGTGCGGCAGGCGCTGGAAACCGCGGCGCGGCAGCGCGCCGAGGACGCCGCCGCGCGGGTGCAGGTCCTGCCCCCACAGTTCTCCGCGATGGGACACAGCGCCGCCATCCACGACCTGGCGCGGCAGGCGTCCCGCCTCCTGTATGGCGCGTCGCCCGTGCTGATCGTCGGGGAAGTCGGGAGCGGGAAACGCCGCGTGGCGCATATCCTGCATCAACTCGCGGGCCGCGACGGCGCCTTTGTCGACGTCGAATGCACGGGCGCGGACGACGCGCTCCTGCACCGGGAGCTGTTTGGCACCGAGGCGGGAGAGCGCACCGGTGTGGAACAGGATCCGGGCGCGTTTCGCCGCGCGGCGGGCGGTACACTGCTGCTCGATGAGGTGACGGACATCCCGGCGGCGCTGCAGGATACGCTTGCGGACATCCTCCGTGAACGCCGCATCCCTTCCGATTTCGAACCGCGTACCGCCGCGACCGCGGCGGGGAATCGTATCACCACCGTGATCTGCGCCGCGACGGTCGGGAAGGACGATGACATCACCGGACTGAACCTCACTCCCCGCATGCGCGCGCTGTTCGACGTGGCCGTGCACCCCGATGCGGCTGTGCACCCCGACGCGGCCGTGCACTCCGATGCGGCCGTGCACCCCGATGCGGCCGTGCACCCCGATGCGGCCGTGCACCCCGATGCGGCCGTGCACCCCGATGCGGCCGTGCTGCGGGTGCCGCCGTTGCGGGAACGGCGAGAGGATATTCCGATGATTGCATCCGATATTCTTGCCGAGGCGAACCGTCAGCTCGGAACGACGGTGAGCGGCATCGATACGGATGCGATGGCGCGGCTGGTCGGGGCCCCCTGGCCCGGCAACGTGACGCAGCTCCGCTCCGTGCTGCGCCGCGCGGCGCTGACCGCGCAGGATCGCATCCGGAACAGCGACCTTGACTCGCTGCTGCCCGCCGGTCCCGACGATGCGTCCCTGCGTCCCCCGCCGATCACGGCGCCGCTCCGGGAACAGGTACGTCACCATACCGCCGCGGTCGAACGGCAGGTGATCTTCGAGACGCTGAAGAAAACCGGATGGAACAAGTCGAAGGCCTCGCGAATGCTCGGGGTCACATACAAGACACTGCTGAAAAAGGTCAATGAATTCGGCCTCGAACGAGGCGCGGAATTCCGGACCGGAAAATAGGGAGTTCCTTCAATGAAAAAATCCGGCGATGTGCTTCCCGCGCCGCTCGAACAGTTCCTGCCACTTCTTCCCGATGCGGTGTATTTGCTCGACGCCGCGGGGGTGATCCTCTCCGTGAATCCGGCCGTCACTCGCGACACGGGATGGAGCGCGGATGCGTTGATCGGACGTACGCTGACGGACGCGCTGCTCTTCACGCCGGCCTTCCGCGCCATGCTGCTCGGACGCCTCCGCGACGATGGACGCTGGGAAGGGGAATCCGAACGCATCATGCCCGACGGCAGTATCCGCGCGGTGCATGCCACATGGCAACGGCTCGCCACACCGATCAACCGCGCCGTCTTTCTCGGCATCGAGCGCGATATCAGCGAGCAGCGTGCGTGGGAAGGGGAATTCGAGCAGTCGCGCAAGCTTGCGAAAATCGGTATCCTCGCCGAGGGCATCGCGCATGAACTGCGCAATCCGCTCAGCTACACGCTCTCGGCGGCTCAGCTGCTCGACGGACCCGGACTGACCGACGATGTGCGGCGGCAATGCGTGCAGACCATCGCCACCGGAGTGAAGAAAGCCGGGATGATCGTCGACAACCTTCTCTCGCTCGGCAAACCTCGTTCGCAGGTCACGCGGACCCGGGTCACGCTGGCGCAGACCATCACGGAAGCGATCGAGGCCACGTCGACGCATCCGCATTTCGCGTGTACACGATTCACACAGAAACTGGCGCGCGGTCTCGCGGTCACCGGCAATCACGACATGCTTGTGCAGGTCTTCCACAATGTCATCACCAACGCGCTTAACGAAATGCCGCACGGCGGGGAAATCACTGTTCATGGCGAACGCGGCACCGAGGGGGTGTGCGTGCGCGTGACCGATACGGGACCGGGCGTGAGCGAGGAACAGCGGGAGCATCTCTTCGATCCGTTTTTCACCGCGTCCTCGAGCGGCACGGGGACGGGCCTGGGGCTGACGCTCAGCTACTTCATCATGAAGGAACACGGCGGAAGCATCGACGTCGCCTCCGATTCCGGCGCGGGTGCGACATTCATCCTCAACTTCCCGCCCGTCTCGGAAATGGATGCGGGCTGATTCCGGTCCCCGTCACGACGAAACACCACGAACGTGACTGAACGCGACGCGTCGCGATGTTGTTCTGCGTATATTGCGATGTGGCGCATCCGTACGCCGCATCATTGATTTCTTACGAATAATCGAGGCAGTTCCATGGCAACATCCGCCACCTTCAACGAACAGGATGTGCGCAATGCGCTGCGCGGCGTTCCCGCTCCCTTCATGAGCCTGGATGTCGTCGCGGCCGACATGGTGCACGATATATCAATTGAAGATACGAATATCCGTTTTACAGTCGAGACGAAGGTTCCCCCGCGATTCGTGCGCGACGACCTGGAGGCGTCGTTGCGCGGCGCGCTCGCGCGGCATCTCCCCTCGCTCGGCACGGTCACCATCGACCTGCGGATGAACATCCCGTCCGCCGGCGACGCGATGAAAAAGAGTGTCGTGCCGGGCGTGGCCAACACCATCGCCATTTCCAGCGGCAAGGGCGGTGTGGGCAAGTCCACCGTGGCCGTCAATCTCGCTGTTGCCCTGGCACAGGCCGGCGCGCGGGTGGGACTGATCGACGCCGACATCTACGGTCCGAGCATCCCCCTCATGATGGATGTCACCGAACAGCCCCAGGCCTACTCCGACGGCGGGAAGACCCGCATGCTGCCGGTCGAGCGCCACGGCGTGCAGTTGATGTCGATCGGGTTTTTGGTCAAGCCCGAGGACGCGCTGATCTGGCGCGGTCCGATGGCCAGCGGCGCGCTCAAGCAATTCCTCAGCGATGTCGACTGGAATGAACTCGACTATCTGCTGTTCGACATGCCCCCGGGCACGGGTGACATCCAGCTCACGCTGTCGCAGAGTCTGCCGCTGAGCGGCGCGTTGATCGTCACCACGCCGCAGGATATCGCCCTCGCCGACGCGCGCAAGGGCGTGCGCATGTTCGAGAAAGTCTCGGTGCCCATTCTCGGACTGGTCGAGAACATGTCCTACTACATCTGTTCCCACTGCGGCGAACGGGACGAGATCTTCGATTACGGCGGCGGACGACGCACGGCGGAAGATCTCGGCGTTCCGTTTCTCGGTGAGATTCCCATCACCACGCGGGTGCGTGTCGGTGGTGACCAGGGCGTTCCCATCGTGGCGCTCGATCCCGACAGTCCCGTCGCGGCGAGCTTCCGCGAAACGGCGATGCAACTCGCCGGTGCGATCAGCGAACGGAACCTGACGGCCCCGTCGGCACCGGCTATCGATATTTCACTCTGACACGGAGGAGCGGCGGATGGCGATCGAGGATCTGGAAGCCACCCGGCAACTGCTGATCGCGGCGCTCGAGGATGTGCGTCCTTTTCTGCGGGAGGACGGCGGCGACGTCGAACTCGTGTCCGTCTCGCCTGACGGCATCGTCGAGGTGCGCTTTCTCGGCGAATGCGCGTCCTGCTCGCTCGCCATCATGACCCTGCGCGCCGGCATCGAACGGACGCTGCTGCTCGCGTGTCCCGAACTCCGTCGCATCGAGTTGGTGCCATGAACACGGCACGGACTTTCGGCCTCTTCGGGAACATCGAGAAAAGCACGGCCGTCGATGCCCTGCGGCAGACCGTGGCGTATCTCGACCGTCGCGGCATCGGCTATGCCATCGAACAGGATATCGCGGCGCTGCTGCCGACGTCGGACTCCGTGGTCCGCCATGCCGCCAGCCGTGCGGATATCGCCGCCGCGGTGGATGTCGTCATTGTGTTTGGCGGTGACGGGACCTTGCTCGCAAGCATCCAGCACACGCTGCCGCATGACACTCCGGTGCTGGGCGTCAATCTCGGCAAGCTTGGCTTCCTCTCCGATGTGGGCGTCGACGAGGTGTTCTGGGCCGTCGAGGAAATACTCGCCGGACGTTTTCATGTCGAGCGCCGCATGACGCTCTCGGGCAGGCGGAGGGGGGAGACGCGGCAGTGGCATGCGCTCAACGATATCGTCCTGGCGAAAAGCGGACGCACGAAGGTGATCAGTATCGACGCGTACGTCAATGACCAGTTCCTCGCGTCGTTCTTCGCCGACGGCATCATCATCTCCACGCCGACGGGCTCGACGGCGTATTCGCTGGCGACGGGGGGACCGGTGGTCGTTCCGTCGAGCAACGTGATTGTCATCAGCCCGATCAGCGCGCACACCCTGACCGCGCGGCCGGTCATCGTTGCCAGTGACAGCGTGATCACCGTGTGTGCCCGTACCGAGGAAGGATCGGCGTTCGCGATGGCCGACGGCGTGGCGATTCTCGACGAACAAGCCAGCATCGAACTCGAGATCTCGCGCGGCGCGCACAGCGCCGCGCTGGTCAAGGGCCTCGGCCCGCGGTATTTCGAGACGCTTCGCGCCAAGCTCAGCTGGGCCCAGGACGGCCGCATCCGTCCCGATGGCGCCGGGGCGTCGCGGACATGACCGACGTTTCATTGTCTCAATCGAGGAAGGATCCATGAAGCGATTTCTTTGCATCACCGCAATTCTCCTTTTCACTGTCGGCACCGCGGCGCGGGCGCAGGACGCGCCCGTGCTCACCGGTCCGATCGGCATCGCCGATCTGCTCGACCTGCCTGGCTGGTTCGGTGAGGATTTTCTCTCCTACACACCCATGCCCGTCTACCTCGCGGACATCCCACGGCATATCGAGGATGTGGAGATCCTTTGTTTTCTCGGGACCTGGTGTTCCGACAGCCGACGGGAAGTGCCGCGCATGATCCGCTTGCTCCAGGCGACGAATCGTCCGCCCGAGACGATGCGGATGATCGGCCTCGACCGTGCGAAACGCAGTCCCGATGCACTCGAGGCGCGCTACGCCATCGAGCGCGTGCCGACCTTCATTTTCTTTCGTGACGGCGAGGAAATCGGCCGCATCGTCGAGGCCCCGCTCGGATCGCTGGAAAAGGACATGCTCGGCATCATCGATCCCGACGCGGGAAAGGGTGACGGCACCACCCCGCCCGAACGAGACGGGATCCCCGTCGACGCGGAAGGAAACATCCCGCGTGACGATGGAAGCATGGAAGTCGAGCCACCCAGCGACGCCGATGCCGTGGAGTACGAGTCCGGCAAGTGACACGTGACAACGTGCCACGAAGGCATGATCCTTCGTGGGGAATCTGAACGGGAGAGCGGCCGCTGGTCGCTCTCCTTGTGTTTTGCGGCAGTCGTCCGTAACTTCCGTAATTCCTCCCGGGAAACAGATTGCCCGGGAGCGAACCGGGTCGAGCTGAATCCATCTGAACCTATATCAACGTTTCTTTACTCAGGAGAATTGTATGGCTGAGATGAAACATGTTCCGTTTGTCCCCGCGGACACGGATATGAAGGAGTTTACGCTTCGTGCGTTGCTCATCGGTCTCGTTCTCGCTGTCGTGCTGGGCGCCGCGAATGCGTACCTGGGCCTCAAGGCCGGGATGACCATCGCGGCGACGTACCCGGCGGCAGTCATCGGCATGGCGCTGCTCAAGGCCTTGAAGGGGACGATCCTCGAAGAGAACATGGCACGGACCGTCGGCTCCATCGGAGAGTCCGTGGCGGCAGGCGCGATCTTCACGCTGCCCGCGTTCTTCGTCGCCGGTATCTGGCCGGAATTTTTCACGACGTCGAACTATATCACCTCGACCCTGATTCTGATCTCGGGCGGTGTGCTCGGTATCATGTTCGTCGCCCTGTTGCGGCGCGTGATGGTCGAGGATCCCGAGCTCCCGTATCCGGAGTCGGTGGCGGCGGCCGAGATCCACAAGGCGGGTCGCGGCAGCGGCGGGGGATCGAAACTTCTCTTTGGCGCCATGCTCGGAGGAGGTCTCGTCAAGGCCCTCGGAGAATTCAAACTGTTCCTCCCGCTGTGGGAGAAATTCGTGTCCTTCAGCAAGACCGGCATCACCGGCATGGACAAGATGCCGCTGGCTTCGGGCGGCGAGGGCGTCGCGGGCGCGGGCGGCATGGTGCTGACCTCGTTCAAGATCAGTCCCGCCTATGTCGGCGTCGGCTATATCATCGGGCCGAAGCTCGCGTCGCTCAACTTCTCGGGCGGCATCATGGCTTGGGGACTTCTGACTCCGATTATCCTCTATTTCATCGCGCCCTATCTGAACATCGAAGCAATGGTTGCCGCGATTCTCGCGGCGAATCCCTCGATGAGCCCGGAAGCGGCGACGGACAAGGCGTGGATCGACTCGGCCTATTCGGTATGGAAATTCATCGTACGGCCCATCGCCATCGGCGGCATGCTCGTCGGCGCGAGCTACACGCTGTTCCGCATGCGCAACAGCCTGACCGCGGGGATCGCCCGTTCGATCAGTGATGTGAAGAAGGCCGCCTCGGGCCATGCGTCCGATATCGTGCGCACCGAAAAGGACATTCCCTTCACCTGGACGCTCATCGGCATCTTCGGTGTCGCGGTCGCGACCTTCCTGATCACCTTCTATCTGTTCGCCACCACCTTCCTGGTCGCCTTCGTGGCCGCCACGGTCATGATCGTCCTGGCGTTCTTCTTCGCCGCCGTGTCGGGCTACCTGGTTGGCATCATGGGGTCATCGAACAACCCGATCAGCGGTCTGACGCTGACGGCACTGGTCGTGACCGCCCTCATCATGGTCGTACTCGGGGCCGAGGAGACGCATGGCGTCGCATCGGTGCTCGGCGTGGCTGCCATCGTTTGCGTGGCCGCCGCGGTCGCGGGCGAGATGCTGCAGGATCTCAAGGCCGGTCACATCCTCGGCGGTACGCCGTGGAAGATGCAGATCGGTGATATCGTCGGCGTCGTGCTCGCCGGTGTGGTGATGTTCGGCGTGCTGGTCTTCCTCAACAACGGCGACATCGCGAACGGATTGCGCGAGGGCTACACCGGCGGCTTCGGCAGCCGGGAACTCCCCGCCCCGCAGGCCAGCCTCATGGCTATTCTCTCCCGTGGTATTGTCGAGCAGCACATGGCCTGGCCGCTGATCATCGTCGGCATGCTCATGGGCGCGGCCTTCATCCTCATGCAGGTGAAGAGCCCGATGCTCGTCAGCGTCGGCATGTATCTCCCGCTCGAAACCACGTTCGCCATTTTCCTTGGCGGCCTGATGAAGGGCGTCGTCGACATGGTCAAGGCGAAGCGCAAGGTCAACGCCGCGCAGGATGCGCGGATCGAGAACACAGGCGTCCTGCTCGCCTCCGGACTCATCGCCGGTGAAGCACTGGTGGGACTCGTCTTCGCGGGCTTTGCCGCCTTCGAGATGTTCCCGGGCGCGGTGTTCAGCAACCCGTCCTTCCTCGTCAGTCTCGTGGTCATGGGCATCATCGCATGGGTGCTCATCCGCATCCCGGTGCAGAATGCCGGGAGTCCCGACGAACCCGCGCCGCCCTCGGCGGTGCACTGATACGGATCGCTGCATGCAGCAAGGAATCTCCCGCTTCGTCGGGAGATTCCTTGTTGTGCGCACGTCCCCATCCCCCGGCCGACGCCACGGCCACCGACGTATCCCAACGCACACCGCACACATGTTTGGAAAGAAGAAAAATCCCGCGCTGAATCTCCTCGAACTCGTGCCGAAACACGCACGGGCGTACGACGTCGACACCGACGGCATCGTGACCGTCCGTGTGCCGCGTTTCAAGTACGACTGGATGTCGCGGCATCTGCTGCCGCGACGGAAGAATCCGCACATCCACACGCGGCTCGATGCCTACGGCAGCTTCATCTGGCTGCGCATCGACGGCGTGCGCACGGTGGCGGAGATCGGCCAGGAGTTGGACGCGCATTTCGGCGAGGACGTGCGTCCCGTGTACGACCGCCTGGGCCTGTTCGTCCGCGCGATGCGCGACCGCACGTTCATTGTCCTGCATCACGCCGACGGCACGCCCGTGTAGGCTGAATTCGCCACCTCATTCACTCCCACAAACGCAAACCGGCATGGAACAGATCAAGACCGCGCTCAACGAATCGAAGGCCGCCCGGTGGACGGCGCTCTTTCTCATCGCATTTTCGATGCTCGCCGCGTATTTCTTCGTCGACATGCTCGCCCCGCTGCAGCAGCTCCTCGAGGTCAGCTACAAGTGGAATCCGGAAGTCTACGGCACCTTTTCCGGCTCGGAATACTACCTGAACATGTTCGGCTTCCTGCTCATCTCCGGCATCATTCTCGACAAGCTCGGTATCCGCTTCACCGGCATTTTCTCCACCTTCCTGATGCTCTTCGGCGGCGTGCTCAAACTGTATGCGCTCACCGACACCTTCAACGCCGGCGGTTTCGGATTCGACTTCTTCAACTCCTTCATGACCTGGATGCCCGCATCGGCGAAGCTCGCCTCGATGGGCTACGCGATTTTCGGTATCGGCGTCGAGATGTGCGGCATCACGGTGTCGAAAACCATCGTCAAATGGTTCAAGGGCAAGGAACTGGCGCTCGCGATGGGCATGGAAATGGCGACGGCGCGCATGGGCGCCTCGGGCGCGTTTTTCTTCTCCGCGATGATCGCGGGCAGCGAGCCGAGCCGTTCGGTGGTCGTGGGTTGCGCCCTGCTCGCCATCGGTGTGTTGACCTTCATCACCTACGTGATCGCGTTCGACCGGCCGTTCGAGCGTTCGCTCGGCGTCAAGGAAAAGGGAGAATCGGATGAGGAATTCAAGTTGAGCGATCTCGGGAAGATCGTCACCAACAAGGCGTTCTGGTACATCTCCCTGCTGTGCGTGCTGTTTTATTCCGCCGTGTTTCCCTTCCTCAAGTACGCGGTGAACATGATGCAGAACAAGCTCGGCGTCGCCGCCGAGACGGGCGGACTGATTTCCGGCCTGCTGCCGGTCGGCACGATCCTGCTGACGCCGATCATCGGCAACTACATCGACAAAAAAGGCAAGGCCGCCTCGACGATGATGCTCGGCGCGGGACTGCTTTTCGCGTCGCATCTGATTTTCGCCATCGCGCCGCCAAGCATGGTCCTGTACGTCATCGCCATCCTCATCCTCGGCGTGGCGTTCTCCCTCGTTCCTGCCTCGCTCTGGCCGTCGGTGCCGAAGGTGGTCGAGGAACGCTATCTCGGCTCGGCCTACGCGGTGGTGTTTCTGATCCAGAACTGGGGACTCGGTCTCATCCCCGCGCTGATCGGCATCATTCTGACCGCGGTCAATCCCGGCGTCGCCGAGGCCCTCGCCGCCGGCGATACGTCCGCCCGCTATGACTACACGATCCCGATGCTGGTCTTCGCCTCGCTGGGCGTGCTCGCGATGGTGTTCGGCCTGCTGCTCAAGACGGAAGACAAGAAAAAAGCGTACGGACTCGAGGCGCCCACCGTGCAAGGCGGGTGATTCGAGACGGTTTGTTGCACGGAACGGCGCGCGGCCATCGGTCGGGCGCCGGTTTTTTTTGAGGGGAATGAGGGGAATGAGGGGAATCAGGGGGGGAGGCGTTGGAAGAGGAGCATGGTGATGTCGTCGGACTGGGGGGCGCCGCGGGTGAAGTCGACGATTTCGTCGCGGATGCGTCGCAGCAGGTCATCGACGGGGAGATGACGCTGTGCGATGAGCAGTTGTTGCAAGCGCTCGTCGGTGAATTCTTCCTGATCGCGGGACATGGCTTCGTTGACGCCGTCGGTGTAACAGACGAGGGTCTCGCCCGCCGCGAGATGGATTGTCCCGACCGCGTAGGGCGGGGTGTGAGCGAGGATGCCGAGAATGAGGCCGCCTTCGTTCAGTGCCGTGACGCGTCCGTCGGAATGCAGGAGATAAGGAGGATTGTGTCCGGCATTGACGTACGTGAAGGTGTGCGCGTGAGTGTCGAGCAGTCCCCAGAAAAACGTAATGAACTTGTCGGGACTGGTATTGGAATGAATCAGGGCGTTGATGCCGGCCGTGGCCTCGGACAGCGGCAACCGCAGGGGAGCGATGATGCGCAGGGCGGCCTGGACGTTGGCCATCAACAGCGATGCGGGCACGCCCTTGCCGGAGACGTCGGCGATGGCGAGAATGAATTCATGCGCCGACAGCGGGATCACGTCGTAGTAGTCGCCGCCGACGAGTTGGGAGGATTCGTTGACGGCCGCGATGCGGTAGCCGTCGGGTGCCGGAATCGATTTCGGCAACAGTCCTTTCTGGATACTTTTCGCGACGCTCAGCTCCTGCTCCATCTTCTGCTTCTCGATGGTCTCCTTCACCAGCCGGGCGTTTTCGAGCGCCGAGATCGTGATGTTCGCCAACGCGTGCAGGTATTCGAGTTCACTGCGGTCGAAGGACAGACCGCCGACGCGCGGACCGAGACAGAGCATGCCGCGCAACTGGTTCTGCGTGAGCATGGGAATGATCGTGTGCAGTCCCGCCGCCTGCAGCCATTGCTCGTGCGGCAGTTCGGCAGGGTGCCGCTCGGAAAACACCAGCGTTTCGCGCAGCGTCTGCAAGCGATCGGTCAGCGCGTCGTCCTCGACGAAATCGGGATTCTTCACCAGCACGGGACGCAACCGGGTGCCGTCGTGCGTGAAGACCACAAAGCGCAGCACGCGCAGCTGTCCCATCAGCGCGTAGCCAAGAATTCGGAGAATATCATCCGGAATGAAGGTGGTATTCATTTCGCGGCTGATCTCGAACAGGGTGTTCATCTCCTGGATCTTCGTGTCCAGCCGCCGGTTGACCCCGCGGAGCTGCTCGATCGACAATGCATTCCGTACCGCACTCGCCGCGACGGCGGCCACGGACTCGAGAAAGGTGAGATCGGATGAAACGAAGGGTTTGCCGGTCAGTTTGCGCCCGAGCACGATGATGCCTACCATGCGCTCGTCCAGCAACATCGGGATCACGATTTCCAGTTCGCACCCGCGCGCGCATGCCGCGAAGGCACGGATCGTCTCTTCCGGCGATTCCATCAGCGCGGCGGTGGTCACGAAATGCTCCCAGCCCAGCGGAATGAAAAACTCGTCGCGCAGGCGCTCGGCCGGGATTCCCTTCACCGAGCGGACCCGGTACCGCCGTTCCTCGGTCTCCACCAGCACCGCGCCGCGCGTGACCATCAGCTTGCCCATCGACGAGAGCAGCACATTGCCGAGAATGAAATCCAGATCGGTCGACGCGTTCAGCACGTTGCTCAATTCGAGCAGCGCGGCGCTGTCGGAAATGATGTCCTGCGCGTTGAAGGCGTTCTCGGGTGACATGGGCGCGGTGGTGGTGATCGGAAGTGGGAAATATAGTGAATCCAGACGGGAGGGGGAAGGGGGAAGGGAATACGGGGAGTGGTGAAAAAGTCAGGATGTCGAACGGTCAAAGGGAATGAGGGGAATGAGGGGAATGAGGGGAATGAGGGGAATGAGGGGAATGAGGGGAATGAGGGGAATGGGTCAGGCGGGGAGGTATTTGATGAGGCGGATGGTGTTGCGGTCGCCGACGGCGGGACCGAATTCCACTTCGTCCATGAGCTTCTTCATGAGCACGATGCCGAGTCCGCCATGACGGAGTTTGCGGAAATACTCGGTCATGTCGGGCGCGGTGTATTTGCTGCTGTCGAAGGACACGCCGCTGTCGAGAATTTCGACGATGAATTTTCGGTTGGTTTTCCCGGCGCTCTGCACGCTGAGCCGGATTTCGATGATGCCGTCGGGATTGTATTTGTAGGCGTGCTTGATAATGTTCGTGCATGCCTCGTCGATCGCCAATTCAATCTTGCCCACTTCCCCCTCGCTGAATCCGAACGCCCGTGCGGCGTTGGACACGAAGCTCCGCATATCCGCCAGCAATTCTGTTCTGCTCTGGATCTGCAGGGTCTGGATGGTATGGAGGTTCGGATCAGCCAAGTTTGCCACGGTGTCTGCGTCAGTACGGCTTGCGGGGTGTTACGAAGGATTCACGGATTTGTTCAGGAATTTTCCGACGGCCTCCTCCTCGCTGTCGAAAATTTCATACAACATCGGAAAGCCGAGAAGGTCGAACACATTATAGACCCGGGGAGACATATTGCTGAGCTTGATGTCCCCGTCGTTACTGCGCACATCCTCGATGAACTGCATCAGCACGCCGAGTCCCGCGCTGCTGATATACGACAGATCACGGAAATTCACGACAATGTTGAACCGTGCCTGGCTGAGATGGTGCTGGAACGTGCGCTCGAGTTCCGGCGCCGTATGCGCGTCGAGATACCCTTTCAGCTCGAAGATGGACACGGCGTCCCGTTGTCGGACACCGACCGAAAATTCACTCATACCTGGCTCCTCAATTCCGGATGATATCGCAATGCTAATGTAATCATTCTGGAGGATAATCAAATTCCGCCGCGCCAGCGCAGGACGAGCACGGTGATATCGTCTTCCGCCTCGCTGCGCGCGCTGTGCGCGCGCACGTCGCGGAGGATGGCATCGAGGATGTCCCGGGCGCCATGACCGGACGCCGCGGTTACCGTCGCGGCGAGCCGTGTCGTCGCGAATTCCTGGTCGGAGGCGTCGCGTGCCTCGGTGACGCCGTCGGTGTACAGGACCACGATGTCCTCTGCCTCGAGACGGATGTATTCCTCGCGCAGCGACTCGGCGAAGCGGGTGCTGCCGTCGAGGCCCAGCGCCATGCCCTCGGGCTGGAGAAACCGCGCCTCGCCGTTGCGGACGTGCAGAAGGGGACAGTGCCCCGCCCGTGAAAACGCCAGCGTGCCTGTACGCGTGTGCAACACGGCGTACAGCAGGCTGATGAAGGATTTCCGCTCCATGCTGTTGCAGAGCGGTGCGTTCATGCGCACCAACACGTCGCGCGTCGAATCGCTTCTGCTTCCGCCGAGTGACTGGAAAATTCCCTTCACCTGTGCCATGTACAGCGCGGCGGATACGCCCTTGCCCGAGACATCCCCGACCACGAAGCCCAGATGCGCGTCGTCGAGTGGGAGCACATCGTAATAATCACCGCCGACCTCGTAGGCGGGAATCGATTGCGCGGCGATCTCGAAATGCGGGGAAGACGGCAGTTCCTGCGGCAGCAGGCTGCGCTGCATCGTCTGCGCCACGAGCAGCTCCTGCTCCATCCGCTCCTTGACAATCGACTCGCGGATGAGCGTGCTGTTCTCGATCGCGACCGAGACCATGTCGGCGAAGGCCGAGAGCACATTGACGGCGTCCTTGTCGAAGGTGTAGGCCTCCGTGCGTGTCACGCAGAGCAAGCCGATGATTTCGCCGTGGCTGATCAACGGCGCCAGGATCATGCACCCGATCCCGCGCATCTTTCGTGTCGTGGCGTCGATGCGCCGGTCGTTCGCGAAGTCCTGCACCAACACGGCGTGCGCCGCGTCCACGGCGAGCTGCCGCAACGGACGTCCGTCCGACGTGCGCAGCGCGGCGATGTCCTCCTGCGCGATGTTCTTGAGGGAATTGGCGACGATGCCGCGCGTCGTGTCTGGATTTCCGCCGCGCTTGCCACGTCCGTTGATCGCGAACAGTTCGAGCCATGCCGCGTGTCCCTCGCTCACCTCCAACGCCAGATGCGTGGTCGTCGCCATCAGTTCATCGAAATCAAACACCTGCGTGATCAGCCGGCTGAGGTTCTGCAAAGTGGATATTTCCATCTTTTTCCGGTCGAACTCCTTCGCCGTCGGGAGATGCAGCAGCGTCCCGGCGAAGGCGATGCCCATCGTCACGGTGCCGAAATAGAAGGACAGCGACACGAAGCCATGCAGCAGCGGATGAAAGGCACGCAGGGCGCTGTGCAGGATCTCTCCGCTGCCGGAATAGATCGACAGGATGAGGAAGAAGACGAAACCGAACAACGAGAGCAGGAGGTTGATGAATTTCTCGCGCCGCGAAAGCACGAGAATCCACGAAAAGTGGAAGGCGTTGACGACGATACCGATCAGCGCGAGGACGTAGGCGATCGTGGCGGCGATGTCCAATACCGCGATACCGAACCCATTGGGCGAAGCGAGCAGATCGAGCAACAGATGCAGGCCCGCCGCCGCGAGCAGAAACAGATAGTTGCGTCGGGTATTCTTCCGCCGTTTCAGAAAAACCAGACGGGAGAGAGCGACGAAGACGACCATCGCACAGGCCCCGCCGATGGCCGACAGTGCGGCGGAAACGACCAGGGAGGAAAAGGACGTCGGTGCGAGCAGTCCGGCCGTGTCGGTGAACCGTGCCTCCACCGTCAGCTGCGCTACGCCGATCATCAGCAGCAGCGCGGTCGCCGCGATCACCGCGCGGCCGATCAGCTGGATGGGCGGATGGTCATCGGCCGTGGTCGCACGGTAGTAGTACCACCCACCGCCACCGAAGGCCACGACCACCAGCAGGGTGTGGAAGGCGTCGCCCTCGAGTGCGCCCGACGTGGCAAGTGCGCGCTGGACGAACACGTAGATGAAGTCCAGCGCGAGTCCGGCCGCGGCCGCAAGAAGAATGATACGCTGACGGAAGTTCATGACTCGGTGATCAGGCCTGCTTCCGGAACGGTCCGGAATGCGGATATGCGCAGGGCATACGGCGATACGGGGATCAGGTTGCAGCAATATAGGGAATCAGGGCTAAAGACGGGAATGAGGGGAATGAGGGGAATGAGGGGAATAAGGGGAATAAGGGGAATGGGGGGAATGGTTGTGTTTTCGTGTATGACCCGGATGTTTGCTATTTTATTCGGAATGAATGCAGGTGCGTGTTGAATTCTCCGCTGCTTGAGGTCGATGGGGTGAAGAAGTGGTTTCCCGTGCGCGGGGGACCCCTGCGTGCGTCGACGCCGCAGGTGCGCGCGGTGGACGGCGTGCGGTTCTGTATCCAGCGGGGCGAGGTACTTGGACTGGTCGGGGAATCGGGCTGCGGCAAGAGCACGCTGGCGCGGGTGATCATGCAGCTGCTGCCCCTGACCGCCGGCACGGTGCGTTTCGAAGGCAAGGATATCAGTACTGTCCGAGGTGCGGCGCAGTGCGCGATCCGCAAGCGCATGCAGATGGTGTTTCAGGATCCGTACTCTTCGCTGAACCCCCGGCTCACCGTCGGCGCCGCGCTGCGTGAGGTGCTGCATGTGCATGAGATCGTGCCGCGCGCGGAAATCGGCGGGCGGATCAGTGCCTTGCTGCAAATGGTCGGACTCAACGATTTTCATGCCCGACGCTATCCACATGAATTCAGCAGCGGCCAGCGGCAGCGCATCGGCATCGCGCGCGCCCTGGCGGTCGAACCGTTGTTTCTCGTGTGTGACGAGCCCGTGTCCGCCCTCGATGTTTCCATCCAGGCGCAGATTCTCAATCTGCTTTCCGATTTACGGGAAGCACTGTCATTGACCTATTTGTTCATCTCGCATGATCTGGCGGTGGTCCGGCATGTGGCCGATCGCATCGCGGTCATGTATCTCGGACGCCTCGTCGAACTCGGCGACACCGAGGCGATCATCCGTGCACCGCGCCACCCCTACACGCGTGCCCTGCTCGCCTCGGCACCCATCGCGGATCCCGATGTCGTCCGTGTCCGACCCATGCTCGGGACCGACGTGCCGAGTCCGGTCAATCTTCCAGACGGCTGCACGTTTCATACACGCTGTCCGGAGGCCTTCGCCGATTGCAAGCGGGTCGTCCCCGACTTCGCCGAAGTGGCGGACGGCCACCGGGTGAGCTGCTTGCTCCACGATGCGTGCTGGCCCGACGGTGCCACGCGGGATCCCGACGTTCATTCTGTCGCACCCATGTCCGAACATGATGGCTGAACTCTTTGACTCCCTGACCGCGCCGATTCCCCCCTTGCGCGACGACCTCGAACTTCTGCCCTATCAGAAGGATGGGGAGGAACTGCGTATCCTTCGCGATCCCTCCGGGTATTCCGAGCAGATGCTTGTCTTTCGTCCCGCGGCCATGGCGCTGCTGCGGCTGTTCGACGGTCGGCGCAGTATTCAAGACTTGCGTGACGGCATCCACCGTGAAACCGGCACCGATCTCGCCGCCGATCAACTGCTCGACATCGTTCGCTCGCTCGATCGCTACCATTTCCTTGCCAACGCGCGCTTCACGACATGGCGTGACGAACACGACGCGGAATACCTCGCACGGGATCGACGTCCGGCGGCACATGCCGGACATTCGTATCCGGAAGATCCGGAAGAACTGGCGGATTTCCTTCACGATCTCTTCGCGGCCGACGGGGGCGCGGTGGAACCCGGCAGGTTGCTGGGTGTGATCTGTCCGCATATCGACCTGCAGATCGGTCCGCAGGTGTACGTGCCGGCCTTCCGCCAGCTTGCGTCCGCCGACGTCGATACCGTGGTCGTCCTCGGCACGAGCCACTATTCCGCCGAGGATCTTTTCATTCTCACCGCGAAGGATTTTGTCACACCGCTCGGCACCATGCGCACGGACCGCGAATTCGTCGAACTGCTGCACACGGAGTCGGGCGGGATCTTCACCCGCCGCGATGTGGCGCACCGCCAGGAACATTCCATCGAATTCCCGGTCGTGTTTCTCCAGCATGTGTTTGGCAACGATCGTGTGCGTCTGGTTCCGATCCTGTGTACGTCCTTCGAGGAATTTCTCGTCGAAGGCCGGGACCCCGGGGAAGACGAACGGTACACGGCGTTCCTCCGCGCGTTTCATGCCGCGACCGCGCGGCTGGGGCGGAAGGTTGCGTTCGTGCTCAGTGTCGACTGGTCGCACGTGGGACGAAAGTTCGGTGACGATGTCGATGCCGCCGATGTCCTTGTCGCATTGGAAAAATTCGATCGCGAGCAGCTCACCGCGCTCGAGCGCTGTGATGCCGCCGCGTTCCGCACGCTGCTGCGCGACTCGCGCAACGCCACGAAAATCGACGGCTTCTCCTGCATCACGACGTTCTTCGACCTTGCGCAACCCCGGCGCGGCGTGCTGTTCGACTATCAGCAATGGCATGAGGAAGAACGCGCCTCGGCGGTCACGTTCGCGAGCATGGCATTTTTCGCGGATGACGTGGATCAAACAGATGACGGTGATCATGCGGATGACCTGGATGAAACGGATGAGCTGGATGAAACGGATGACATGGAGGAGACGCCGTGAATGCGCCGAGGGAAATCTACATCGACACGCACTGTCATCTGTTCTGGGATGATTTCCGTGAGGACCTTCCGCGGGTCGTCGCGCGCGCGCGGGACGCAGGTGTTACCCGATTGCTCATTCCGTCGACGGATTTCGATACCTTTCAGCAATCAGAGGCCATCGCCGCACGATTCGACGGCATGTTCCTCGCCGTCGGCATTCATCCGCACGATGCGGGGAAGGTGACGGACGATTTCGTCGATCAGCTGCGCCAATACGCCGCGCATCCACGCGTGGTCGCGATCGGGGAAATCGGTCTCGATTATTATTACGATCACTGTCCCCGCGACCAGCAGCAGCGCGTGCTGCACGCCCAGCTCGACGTCGCGCGCGCGCTCGACCTGCCGGTGATTCTCCACAACCGTGAGTCCGACGACGATCTGCTGGCCGTCGTGCGCGCGCATCAGGACGGCACGCTGCGCGGACAGTTCCATTGCTTCAGCAGCGACCTCGCCTTCGCCCGCGCGGTGCTCGATGCGGGATTTCACATTTCCTTCACGGGGAATGTGACATTCAAAAAAAGCGTGCTGGACCCGGTACTCTCTTTTGTCCCCGACGACCGTCTGCTCATGGAAACCGACGCGCCATTCATGACGCCCGTACCGCACCGCGGCACGCGCAACGAACCCGCGATGCTGCCGCTGATCGCCCAACGCTTCGCCGAGGCGCGCGGACAAACCGTGGCCCATGTCGCGGCCATCACGACACACAATGCCGAACGGCTGTTCGGTCTCTGCGCACCACCGCCGGTGGCGCCCTGATCGCCATTCATGAGGAACGACAACGATGACCACTTCCGACCTCTCCGCATCGACACCACCATCCGCCAGTCCCACGGGACCCAGCAGTATCGCGGGACCCAGCAGCGTCGCGGGACCCAGCAGCGTCGCGGGACCCAGCAGCGTCGCGGCGAGTTCCGGCGCGTCGCGGGGCGGCATGCATGCCGGTGACCGCATCCTGCGTTCGGAGGATCTCCGGAAGCGATACAAGAAGCGTTATGTCGTCAAGGGTGCGACGGTCTCGGTAAGGCAGGGCGAGATCGTCGGGTTGCTCGGACCCAACGGTGCGGGCAAGACCACGACGTTTTACATGATCACGGGGATGATCCGTCCGACCGAAGGCCGGGTATTCATCGACGATCGGGATATCACGCGCCTTCCGATGTACAAGCGTTCGCGTCTGGGCATCGGCTATCTTCCGCAGGAGGCGTCGGTCTTCCGTCAATTGACGGTGGAGGAGAACCTGCTCGCGACGCTGGAGGTGATGGGGTATGACCGCAAGGCGCGGAAGGAGCGGGCCGCGGAGCTGCTCGAGGATTTCAACATCGCGCACATCCGCTCGAGCAAGGGCTACATGTTGTCGGGTGGGGAGCGGCGACGGACGGAAATCGCCCGGGCACTGACCACCAATCCGAGTTTCATTCTGCTCGACGAACCCTTTGCCGGGGTCGACCCGATCGCGGTGGAAGACATCATGCGCATCGTCACGCGTTTGAAGGAACGCAATATCGGCGTGCTCATCACCGATCACAATGTGCATGAGACGTTGTCGATCGTCGATCGCGCCTATCTGCTCTTTGATGGAAACATCCTCATGGAAGGTGATTCGGAAAAACTCGCCAACGACGAGGAGGCACGGAAAATGTATCTGGGCGAGAGTTTCCGCCTCGACCGGTATTGAACTTTTCGCCCCGGTGCGACGTTGAGCTGAAGTATCGAATGTTCACTGCGACGAAAGCGTCCCATGCTCGCCTACACAAAAACCACCGAAGGTCTGACCGTCACCGTGCAGAGCCATTTTCTCGAGGAACGGTCCGATGTGATGAAGCGGAATTTCTTTTTCGTCTATTTCATCAGCATCACCAATCACGGCACGACGCCGGTCCGGCTGCTACGCCGCCACTGGTACATTCATGATTCCCACGCGGCGGATTACGAAGTCGAGGGCGACGGGGTCGTGGGCGAGCAGCCGACCATCGCGCCCGGCAAGACGTATCACTACAACAGTTTCTGTGTGCTGAAGTCCTTCGAGGGATCGATGAAAGGACGCTACACGATGCAGCGCGAGGATGGCAGTACCTTCGACGCGGACATCCCCACATTTTTCCTGAAGGCCCGACTCAATTAATACCTGACGCCCGTGCTGGGCGTCTGGAAGGAAACGAAAAACGCGGCAGGAACCTGCCGCGTTTTTCGTTTCCATGCGGAACGCCGGGAGATCAACCGCCGTTTTCCCCTTCGTGGTGATCGACGGTCGTGTGTTCCTCGGAATCGCCAGGTGCCGTCTCATCCGGGGGGGCGGAGTTAAAGACGAAGGCGTCCGAATCTTCGTTGAGCGTGACCACGATGTGGCTGCCTTCGGGGAAACGTCCCTTGAGAATCTCCTCGGCGAGCGGATCCTCGACGAAATTCTGCAGCGCCCGGCGCAGGGGACGCGCGCCGTAATTCGGGTCGAAGCCCTTGTCGGCGAGGAAGTCCTTGGCCTCGGCGGTGAAGGTCAGCGCCAGGCCCATGTGGCCGAGGCGATCGAGCAGTTTCTTGGTCGAGATGTCGATGATGACCTTGATGTGTTCCTTCGTCAGGGCGTGGAACACGATGCTTTCATCGATGCGGTTGAGGAATTCCGGATTGAAGAGCTTCTTGAGCGACTCCTCGAGCGTCTTCTTCATGTCGCGGTACTGGTTCTTCTCCAGCGGTTCCTCGCCGAAGCCGAACACCCCATCGCGACGGATGTCGCGCGCGCCGATATTCGAGGTCATGATGAGGATCGTGTTCTTGAAATCCACGCGCCGACCGAGGCCGTCGGTGATGATGCCGTCGTCGAGCACCTGCAGCAGGATATTAAAGACATCCGGATGCGCTTTCTCGATTTCATCGAGGAGCACGACCGAGTACGGCTTGCGGCGGATCTTCTCGGTGAGCTGTCCGCCCTCCTCGTAGCCGACATATCCCGGAGGGGCGCCGACGAGGCGGGAGACGGAGAACTTTTCCATGTACTCGCTCATGTCGATACGCACCAGCGCGTCTTCCGAATCGAAGAGATAGCGGGCGAGAACCTTGGCGAGTTCGGTCTTGCCGACACCGGTCGGACCGAGGAAGATGAACGAGCCGATCGGCCGGGTGGGATCCTTGAGTCCCGCGCGCGTGCGCCGGATCGCGCGGACGAGCTTGTCGATCGCTTCGTCCTGTCCGATGATCTCACCCTTGAGTTCGTCGCCCATCTTGAGCAGCTTGGTGGATTCGGACTGCGCGATGCGATTGACCGGAATGCCCGTCATCATCGAGACCACGTCGGCGATGACATTGTCGTCGACTTCGTGGATGATGGACTGCGATTCGGCTTCCCAGTTGCGCTTGGCCTCATCGAGATCGTGCAGCAGTTTCTTCTCGATGTCGCGCAGGCGCGCGGCTTCCTCGAAATTCTGATTGCGCACGACCTGGTTTTTTTCCGCCTTGATCTTCTCGATTTCCTCCTCGAGCGTGACGATGCTCTTGGGCACGACAATATTCTCGAGATGCACGCGCGCGCCCGATTCGTCGAGCACGTCGATGGCTTTGTCCGGCAGGAAACGGTCGGTGATATAGCGGTCGCTCAGGCGCACGCATTCCTGGATGGCCTTCTCGGTGTAGCGGACGTTGTGATGCTCTTCGTACTTGTGCTTGATGTTGTCGAGGATCTGGATCGTCTCGTCGACCGAGGTCGGATCGACCATGATCTTCTGGAAGCGACGGTCGAGCGCGCCGTCCTTTTCGATGTTCTGCCGGTACTCGTCGAGCGTCGTCGCGCCGATGCACTGGATGTCGCCGCGCGCGAGGGCGGGTTTGAACATGTTCGACGCATCGAGTGAACCCGAGGCGCCACCGGCGCCCACGATGGTATGCAGCTCATCGATGAAGAGAATGATGTCGCGGGCTTTCTCCAGTTCGTTCATCACCGCCTTCATGCGTTCCTCGAACTGCCCGCGGTACTTCGTGCCGGCGACCAGCGCCGCGAGATCGAGGGTCACCACACGCTTGTTGTGCAGCACGCGCGAGACCTTTTTCTGCACGATGCGCAGGGCGAGTCCCTCGGCGATGGCCGTCTTGCCCACGCCGGGTTCGCCGATGAGCACCGGATTATTTTTCTTCCGACGCGACAGCACCTGCGCCACGCGCTCGATTTCCTTTTCGCGACCGACAATGGGATCCAGTTTGTCCTCGATCGCCATTTTCGTCAGGTCACGGCCAAAATTGTCGAGCACCGGCGTCTTGACGCGTTCGGAGCGCTTCTCGCCACCGGGCTCGCCGCGTTCGCCACCCTTGCCCTGATCCGGCATGGAGGGGGCGGAGGGCTTGCCGCTGATGATGTTGTCGAGTTCGTTGCGCACGAGATCATACTGCACGCTGAACTGGTTGAGGATCTGCGCGGCGATGTTGTCGTCATCGCGCAGCAGCGAGAGCAACAGATGCTCGGTGCCGATGACTTCGGACTTGTAGAGCTTCGCCTCGAGGTAGGTGATCTTGAGCACCTTCTCGGCCTGCTTGGTCAGCGGGATATTGCCGATGGTGATCGTGCCGCCGGAGGAGCGGACCGTGTCCTCGATGCTTTTCTTGACCTGGTAGAGATCGCAACCGAGATTGCGCAGGATCTTCACCGCGATGCCTTCGCCCTCGCGGATGATGCCCAGGAGCAGGTGCTCGGTGCCGATGTAATCATGGCCGAGTCGCAGTGCTTCCTCGCGGCTGAGGCGAATGACTTCCTGCACTCTGTTCGAAAAATTGCCTTCCATTGTATTTCCGCTTGTATCGTCCTTGAAAAGGAGCACCCGGGGGCGATCCGTGCGCGGGAACTGCACGCGCATCTTCTACAACAAATCCGCGAATGCAGGGTTCCCTATAAAATACCGACCGCGTCCTCCGCGAACAAGGTGAAGCGGCATGCCCCGGATTTTCCTCGCGTGCGGGCGTGAACGCTTCCAGGGCATCAGGCGACGTGTCCACCTCGCGTGACGCGTGCCGGAACGTGTATGGCGCGTATCGGGGTCAGAAAATCACGAGCCAGAGAGCATAGTCGAGAATGAGGATCATGGCGGAGGAAAGCACGAAGGAGCGGATGGTGGCGAGGCCGACGCCCTCGGCGCCGCCCGAGGTCCTGAAGCCGATGTGGCAGCCGAGGATGGCCGTGACGCCGCCGAAGAAAACGGATTTCAGAATGCCGGAGAAGACGTCCTTGTTTTCGAAAAAACGCTCGACACTGCCGAAGAACACCTGGGGCGTGATGTCGAGAAAGAAATTCGCGACGAGAAAGGCACCGACGAGCGCGATGCTGTTGGCGAAGACCACGAGCACCGGCATCATCAGCACGGCGCCGAGGAAGCGCGGCATGGCGAGATAGCGCACCGGATCGATGGCCATGCTCTCGAGCGCGTCGATCTGTTCGGTGACCTTCATCGTGCCGATCTCGGCGGCGATGGAGGCGCCCACGCGTCCCGCGATGACGATGGCCGTCAGCACCGGCCCCAGTTCGATGAAAATCGCGCGGCTCACCGCGCCGCCGATCATCGAGAAGCTGATCATGCCCTGGAACTGATAGGCCGCCTGCCACGACGACACCATGCCGGTGAACAGGCCGATGATCAACACCAGCGGCAGCGAGCCCACGCCGATATGCGCCATCTGCTCGAGCACCAGCCGTCGGTCGCGCCACAGCCGATGCATGCTTCGCACGATCTTCAGTTGCAACAGACTCACCTGTCCGATTTCCGTGAAAAACCGGATCGTGCGCCGCCCCAGTGTATCGATGCCCAGTGTCATGGAGGCTAAGTTACGCGGATTACGCGAAAGGGGAAAATGGAAGAATGGTAGAATGGAAGAATGGAAGTAGAGCCGGTCGTGATCGCGAGCAGCAGCATGAGCCATTCGTAAGGGCGAACCAACCCCACCGATCGGTAACGACATTCGTCCCGCAAGGATTGATCCAGACACCCGGATGTCTCGGGACTGTATACGGTTCGCCCGCCCCCTCACCTCAGGTGCGTAACGCGCCGCCCCCTCACCTCAGGTGCGTAACGCGCCGCCCCCTCACCTCAGGTGCGTAACGCGCCGCCCCCTCACCTCAGGTGCGTAACGCGCCGCCCCCTCACCTCAGGTGCGTAACGCGCCACCACGTCATCCCGAGTAGCGGCACGCGACGAAGGAGCGTGCCGCGTATCGAGGGACAGCCGATACGCACCCGCCCCTCGATACGCTCGTCCCGTCCGCCTGCGGCGGCCGGTCCAAGCTACTCGGGGTGACGAGTCCCCGCTCGCTATCGATGTCCCCGCTCGCTATCGATGTCCCCGCCCTCGCCCTCGCCCTCGCTCTCGCCCGCGCCCTCGCTCTCGCTCTCGCCCGCTATCGATGTCCCGCCCGCTATCGGTAGATCTTGAGTCCCTCGGTGCAATTGCGGCACATCGGGATCTCCCGCCGTCCGTTGAGCACGCGGAGGCGAAAGGCGTGATAGGTGCCGGATTGCCAGATGTCGGAGAAGGATTGTTCGTCAAGCGTCCCCAGCGGATATTCCGCGTTCTTGTCGAAACAACAGGGCACCACCACACCGTCCCAGGTGATCACGCTGCGCTCCCACAGCCGCACGCAGCGGTCGCGGAGGGCGCTTTTCGGATGAAGTTCTCCGTTATCAATGCGGTAGCGGCGGTAGCGCTCGTCGGTCGGCAGGAAGCGCTCGGCCCCTTCGATCGAGTACACCTGCATGGTTTTCAGCGCGACAGCGGCCGCGTGCTTCCGTGCGAGCGCGCGCAAAGCGGGAATCTGGGTTTCGTTCTGCCGCGTCACGAGAAACTGCAGCGTGACTTCCGTCCGCACGCGGCGACCGAGCGCCCGACGTCCCTCGTCGAGATGCGCGAGGGCTTCATGGACTTTCGCGAGCGAACCCCCGACGCGGTATTCCTCATACACCTCCTGCGTGAGGCCGTCGAGCGAGACGATGAGGCGGTCGAGACCGACCGCGAGCAATGCATCGACAACCTCGCGGCGCAGGAAATGCGCGTTGGTGCTGATCGCGACGTACATCCGTTTCGAGCGGGCGTACGCGATCATGTCCACGAGCCGGTTGTTGATGAAGGGCTCGCCCTGGAAGAAGAGCTGGAGATAGAACACGTCGCCATGCACTTCGTCGACGATGGCGCGAAAACGGTCGAGGTCCATCAGGCCGAGGGGACGCACCATCGCGCCGTTGCCGGAGGGACATTCGGGACATTTGAGATTGCAGCGGTTGGTGGGTTCGATGGTGAGGGTGTAGGGACGTCCCCAGACAATGCTGCGGCGCAGGATCAACGACAGTCGGTAGGAACACGCGAGCAGCGCGAGGTTCCACAGCCGCCGGGGCGTGACGCAACGCGCGAGATTGCGTATGGTCCGGAAGGTCACATGCGGCCCTTTCGGCAGATTGCGTACCACGACGGACACAGCCAGGTCATGAAGAAACCGGGCTCGTCGCTGGCGAGGTCGCACAGAAGAGTATGTAGTCCGCTTTTCCGTAATGTACGCACGGCGCGCAGATGCGACGGACTCCACACGAGAGATTCGGGCCGATCGAACAACCGCCGCGCCATGAAGCGGTGCACGTAGGTGGGATGCAGGCCGCATGCGTCGAGCATGCCGCTCAGTTCGCGGAAGGACAGCAGCTGCGCGAGATCGTCGCGGTCGGCGTCGGCGGGACGTTTCTTCCGCAACACCTCGCGCAGTTTCGGACGTGCATGCAGGCTGGCGAACGGCAGGCCGAAATGCGGGTCGGCGGCGATGTTGCTCAGCGCCTGGCGGTTGGGCGTGCTCAGATACAGCACGCCGCCGGGCACGAGCACGCGCGCGAGTTCGCACAGCACTTCGAAGGGCGCCGCCACATGCTCGATGACGTCTTGCAGCACGATCACATCGAAGGAATCATCGGGGAACGGTAGTTCCTCGAGATCGGCCTGCTCGACATCGATGTCGGGCAGCGCGCGGTGCACGGCATCCAGCCGTGCCGGATCGCGGTCCACCGCGATCACATCGGCGCCGCGCGATTGCAACGCCGCGCTCGTGCCCCCCACGCCGCAGCCGGCGTCGAGTACCACGGCCCCACGCAGTTCGGTAAACTGCGCGACCGCGTCGCACACGGTGTCGCCGCGCAACCGCGCCTGGTCGATGGCTCGCTGCCAACGGTGGGCATCGGGATGAGTGGTGTCGAGGACGTAGGTCGATTCGAAGGATGTGTCTATCACGGTGTACTTACCAGCGGGACGGTTTGACAAACGACGCGAAACCGGTGAACGCAGAAAGAAAAATATGCATTCCTTCGCGGAACGCAAGCGCCGGCCGGCGTGATTCGCCCGCGCTCCATTTGAAGGCATGGACGAGGAAACCGGTATCGTACCAGAGTTTCCAGAGCCAGAAGAACGGCGGAAGCAGGCGTGCGGGACCGTCAAGCAACGCGACGAGCGCGAATGCGATCAGCGGGGTGAGCAGTTCGGTGCCGACAAACACGCCGAGCAACATCGAGGCACGCCCGCGATATGCGGCCGACACGCGGTAATGCCGCAGCTTCTGCCGCCACAGTGCGCCCCAGGTCGCGGGTGTATCGGAGAATACGATCGCATCCTGCCGCGTGCAGGTGCCAACACGCGCACCCGCGGCCGTCATCCGCTGCAGCAGGAGGTCATCATCGCCACCGAGATGACCGGAGAGCGCGGGCAGTCCGCCCGAGCGTTCGTACATCGCGCGCGTGAAGCCCCAGCTGCGTCCGCTCGCCATGTACGGCACGCCGGACGCGGCCGCGGCAATCGAGAGCATCATCGTGCGCCGCGATTCAAACGCGGCGTACCGTGCGGCACCCGACGCGGCGGCATGGGACGGCACGCGCAGGGGCGCGAGTCCGAGCACGACGTCGGTGGCACCAGTATAGGCGTCCCGCATGCCGGCAATCCAGCAGGAACCAGGAACGCAGTCCGCGTCCGTGAGCAGGACGGTGTCGAAGCGCGCGGCGGTGATGCCCGTGTGCAGGGCGAATTTTTTCGGGGAGAAGCCGGACGGCGTTTCCTCCACGCGCAGCACACGCAGCGGCAGTGTATCGGAAAAAGAGAGTGCGATATCCGCTGTGCGGTCCGTCGAGCGATCGTCGACGATGATCAGCTCCCACGCACCGTGTGTCTGCGCGCCGAGCGTCTCCGCTTCGCGCACGCCCTCCTGCGCCGCCAGCGCCGCGAGCAGCGCGGGGAGCCGCGCCTCCTCGTTGTGTGCGGCAATGACAACGGACACGGCGCGGATGGAGGCATGTTCGGTCTTTCCCGACCC
>JAVFAS010000021.1:34414-47815 GCA_034002405.1 Bacteroidota bacterium
CCGCTTCGCGCACGCCCTCCTGCGCCGCCAGCGCCGCGAGCAGCGCGGGGAGCCGCGCCTCCTCGTTGTGTGCGGCAATGACAACGGACACGGCGCGGATGGAGGCATGTTCGGTCTTTCCCGACCCAGGCAGCTGCCGCACCGCGCGCATCCAACCGCGGTAGGTGAAAACAAAAAAGAGCGAACTTGTCACCGCCGCGAGCGCACCCACGGCGATGAGGATTTCGCTCGATCCGATTGCCGTATTCACTGCTTCTCCGTTGCGGACCGGTCATGAACGTCGGCCCCGTCCGCGACGGCGACATCATCGCGCGCGGCGTGGATGGCGCGCTGCACGGGCGGTGTGAGCCAGGCGTTGGCGGCGAGGCGTCCGGTGAGGATGGCGATGGCCGCGGCGATGGCCCCCACCGCGTCGAAGATCCCGATCGCGATGGCGAGCGTGGCGATGATGACGCTGATTTCCACCACCGTCGCCCAGGTGATCGGTGCCGTGCGTTTGGTGGCCACGAGTACCGAGCGCTGGAAATTGAGCAGCACGGACGTGGCGGGCATCAGCACGAGAAGCTGCGCGGGCAGGATGGCGAAGGAGGCGAGCGAGAGGGAGAGACCCGACAGCGTGATAAACCACGCATCCGCCAGCGGGGTGAGGACCATGATCGCGAGTCCGGCGGTGGACGCCACGCCGAGTCCGACCGCGAAGCGCCGCACGGGGACGAGATGTTCCATGGCACGGCCGAAACGCGCGATCGCGACTTCCTGATATGAAAGTCCGAAACTCCGGAATAAAAACACCAGCGAATTCACCACCGGGAGCACGGCCAGCGATTCGAGCGGGAAGCGTGATTGTCCGAGAAAGAACGTGATCATCGGATGCACGCCCATGGCGAGAATCGAGGTCATCGCGAGCGGATAATAGAAGGCGGCGATCGAGCGGTAGCTCATGACGACGGTGGGGTCGTCACCGCCCGCGCGCAGCGCGCGCACCGTGCCGCGCACCATCACGCGGCTGGCCAGCGCTTCCGCGACGACGCCCACCGACAGCGCGAGCGCGCCGACGGCCGACCCCGGCAGCTCGCTCCACAGCGCGGCGGCCAACGCGGCCGCGGCCATCGTCACGAGACGTACCACCGTGCCGTAGGCCACGCGCCGCGTGAGGTTGGCGCGGATCAGCAGTCCCTGATAGAACCGCCGGAACCCGATCGCCGCGGGCCAGGGCAGCAGCAGCGCGGTGGCGAGATGTGTCAGTCGCGCCACCTCCTCGGGGAGCGCGATCAGGTCGCGCGCGAGAAAGGAAAATACCGGCGGGAAGATCACGATCAGCATGATCACCGTGATGACACCGTTGAGCGTCGCGGTGAAATTCCGCAGGCGCCGGTATGACAACCGGTCCGACACCAGCGCGGTCGATGCGCTCATCATCATGATGATCGGCGCCTCGACGATCAACGCGAAACTGAACGCCACGCCATAAGCCGCGAGATTGAACTTCGGATCAGCCAGGCGCGCGATGACCGCCGCGAGAAAGGGTCCCTCGACGGACATCATCAGCCAGGTCGCCATCATCGGCAACCAGAACAAGAACAGCGATCGCGTGGTGACGGGGGAGGGGTTCGACGGTTTCATGGCGCCGAATTCTAGCTAATCGGCGCGGGGAAAACAAATGGCTAATGGCTAATAGCTAATGGCTAATGGCCAATGGCTAATAGCCAATGGCTCATAGCCAATGTCTCATGAGAAGATGGTCAGCAGCGGGGCATGATGGGGGTCAGGCGGGGTCGGGACGGAGGCCGCGGGTGAGGAGGCGGAAGAGGGCTTCGGCGGCGCGATGGAGTTCCTTGTGGTTGTCGGGCAGCGAGGGTTCGAAGGCGAAGAAACAGGAGAAGGCGAGCATCAGGGCGTTCGCGGTGGCGCGGGTGTCGTGCACGCTAAAGACGCCCTGGCTGCGTCCGTCCTTGAGCACTGCGGTGATCCGCTTGAGATGCTCGGCGCGGGCGGTCTGGTGCAACTGCTCGAAATTGTTGCGCAGATAACGCAGGGTGAGATTGCCGCGCAACAGGAATTCGGTCAGCCATGGATTCTCTTCGAAGGTCGCGAGGCGGCTGTTGTTGAAGCCGACGGTCAGCGCGTACAGTTTTTCCTCGGGTGACTGCCGCCGCGCGACGTCCTCGTCCAATGTCGAGAACTGCCGCCGCATCATGCGCAGGAGAAGGGAACGGATCAGGTCCTCCTTCCCGTCGAACTCCTGGTAGATGATTCCCACGCTCACGCCCATGTGTCGCGCGATGTCGCGCATCGTGGTCTTGTCGATGGTGTATTTCCCGGCGAGGTGGGTGAAGGCGTCCAGGATTTCATTCGCCCGTGCGGTCTCGGTCTGCGGCATGTCGTCCTTGAAAAAAAACATTTGAACAAATCGTTCAACCGTTATATATTACGACAATGGACGCGGAAAATCAAGTCGCCGCGGCCTCGACACCAGCCGCGGGACGTCCCGCGGGGTGGACTCTCCCATCGAGCAACAGGACCCGAGATGCATCGTCTGTCGAATTTCCTGCTTTTCGTCATCGCGCTCGCCGCACCGATCGTCATGCACGCCCAGGCGCCGCGCACGATGTCTCTCGATGACGCCCGGACGCTGGCGCTGGAACACAATACCGCATTGGTCAATGCCGGTCTCGCGGTGGACGAGTCCCACGCGAAGCTGCGCGAGGTGGTCGCCGCGGGACTGCCCCAGGTCAATGCCACCGCCGACTATTCCAACTTCTTCGGTTCGTCAGCCTCGCTCGGCAATTTCCCGGGCATGACCATCGAGTTCAAACCGACCAGCAATCTCGGCATCACCGTCAGCCAACTCGTGTTCAGCGGCGCGTACATCGTCGGCATTCAGACCGCAAAACTCGCGGCGGAACTCGCGGAAACCAGCCGCAGGAAGTCCCGCGCCGAGGTGCTGGCGCAGGTGACGCAGACCTATGCGCTGTGCCAGGCGTCGGAGAAACTGCGCGCGGTGGTGGAGGCGAATCTCGCCAACATGGATGAACTGCTGCGCAAAACCCGTGCGATGGTGGATGTGGGCATGCTCGAGGAACTCGACTACGACCAGCTCGCCGTGCAGCACGCGACACTCGCCGACGCACTGCGCGCGGCGGAACGCCAGCGCGAACTCGCGGAGAACATGCTGCGCCTGATTACCGGGCTCCCCGCCGACGCGTCCATTTCCCTGACGGAGGAACTCGAGGCGATCTCGGCCCGCCACGATGCGCGGGGCAATCGTTCCGCGCCGTTCGTGCTGGAGGAATCGCACAATTTCCGGCTGCTCACGCTGCAAAAGGAACTCGCCGACAAGCAGGTCAACCTGCAAAAGGTCGAATATCTCCCGACCATCGCGGGTTTCTACAGCTATACCGAGAAGCTGCTCAAGCCGGAATTCGACCTCACGCCCAAGCATGTCATCGGCCTCAACCTCCAGATCCCGCTCTTCACCGGTTTCGCGCGGATGCATCGCGTCGAACAGGCCAGCATTCGCCGCGACATCGCGGAGAACCAGCTGGCGCAGGGCGCGCGGGAGTTGCGGATACAAGAAAAACAGCTCCGATATAATCTCAGCAATGCCCGCGAACACTTCGAACGCCAGCGCGAAACGCTCGCGGTGGCGCGCCGGGTGTTCGAAAGCATGCGAAACAAATACCAGCAGGGCAGGGCGTCGAGCCTTGATCTGACCACGGCCAACGGCAGCTACCTCCAGGCGGAAAGCGGATTCCACACCGCCCTGCTGCAGCTGATCAATGCCCAGGTCGAACTCGACACCTTGCTCGACACCCTGTAACCATCCCGGTACGATCATGAGCATCACACGCCATTCCCGTTTCCTTCTTTCCACCATCGTCGCGATCGCCCTGCTCGGCGGCTGCGGCGCGAAGGAGGGTGCGAAATCGGGAGACCCCACCAACGAGAAGCAAGGCACGGAGGCCGTCCGTGTGATGGCACTGCAGTTCCGGGAAGTCGACCAAGTCGTCTCCTATTCCGCGCAGCTGCTCGCGATCAACGAGGTGCATCTCGCGCCCGCCGCGCCCGGACGCATCACCCGCATTCACGTCGAAGCCGGCCAGCATTTTTCGAAAGGACAGCTGCTGGTGGAGATGGACAAGACGCAGCTCCTGCAGGCCGAGGTGCAGCTCCGCGGTCTTGAAACCGACTACCGGCGCGTGGACACCCTGCGCCGGGTCGGCAGCATCTCCGAGTACGAGTACGACCGCGTGAAAACGCAGTACGAGGTCACCAAGGCGAATGTCGACTTCCTCCGCGAGAACACGACACTGCGCGCACCCTTTTCCGGTACCGTGTCGGGGAAATATTTCGAGAGCGGGGAGTTGTACTCCGGCGCGCCCAACACCTCGGCGGGCAAGGCCGCCATCCTCTCGCTGGTCAACGCCAGCCGGCTGAAGGCGCTGGTGCATGTCGCCGAGCGTTTCTATCCGTCGGTACGCAAGGGCATGCGCGTCGCCATCCGCACCGAGGTGTATCCCGACCGGGAGTTCACCGGCACGGTCGCGATGATCTATCCGACCATCGACGCGGCGACCCGGACGTTCATCGTCGAGATCGTCGTGCCCAATCCCGACGGCGTGCTGCGCCCGGGGATGTTCGCCCGCGCCGATCTCGCCCTCGGTCGCACCACCGCCTTCCTCGCGCCCGCGCTCGCCGTGATGAAACTCCAGGGATCGAACGAACGCTCGGTCTTCATTGAAAAGGACGGCGTGGCGCACCGTGTCGTGGTCACGCTCGGCGAACGGCATGACGACATGGTCGAACTGATTTCCGACAAACTGCATCCCGGCGACCGTCTGATCGTCGCCGGACAGTCGAAGCTCATGGATCAGGCACCCGTTCGCGTGCAGCAGTAATTCTCCCTATTTCCATCACGAAGAGTCCGGCACGAGCAGATGAGTATCTATCGTAGTTCCGTCGAGCGTCCCATCACCACGGCCATGATTTACCTCGGGGTGATCGTGCTGGGACTCTATTCCCTGCTGTACATTCCCATCGACCTGTTTCCGGAAATGGAGCCGCCCGCCATCACGGTGATGACGGTGTATTCCGGTGCGAATGCGCGCGATATCGAGACCAATGTCACACGACCGCTCGAGGATGTGCTCAATTCCATCGAGGGATTGAAGGATGTTCGTTCGGTTTCGAGCGAAAATCTCTCGATCGTCAGTCTTGAATTTAGTTGGGAAAGCAACCTCGACGAGGCGTCGAACGACATCCGTGACGCGATCGACATGGTGCAGGACCAGTTGCCCGACGGTGTCGAGCGGCCGAAGATTTTCAAGTTCAGCATGAGCATGATTCCGATCCTGTTCTATGCCGTCACGGCCGAGGACAGCTATGCCGGACTGGAGAAAATTCTCGAAGACCGCCTGGTCACGCCGCTCAACCGCATCGACGGCGTGGGATCGGTCGCGCTGATCGGCGCGCCGAAGCGGCGCATCTTCGTGGAGACGGATCCGGTCAAGCTCACGGCCTACGGGTTGACGCTCGAGCAGGTCGCCGCGGCGATCCAGTCCGAGAACATGAACATGCCCGCGGGAAACATCAAGATGGGGATGATGGATTATCAGCTCCGTGTTGAAGGCGAGTTCACCGAGAGCGCCGAGTTGCAGGATATCGTCATCGCCAACCGGCAGGGAAAATCCATTCTCCTCCGCGATATCGCCGTCGTGCGCGACACGCTCAAGGATGTCTCGCTCGTCGAGCGCATCAACGGCCGCAAGGGCATGCGCCTGTTCGTGATGAAGCAGTCCGGTGCCAATACCGTCAGCATCGCCGACGAGGTGAAGAAGGAAGTCGAGCAACTCAAACGCACGCTTCCGCCCGATGTGAACATCGATGAGATCGTCGACACCTCCGACTTCATCACCAACGCGGTGAACAACCTGTCGGAGACCATGCTGTATGCGATTCTCTTCGTCGTGATCGTCGTGCGCTTTTTCCTCGGACGCTGGCGGGCGACGCTGATCGTGCTGCTCGCCATTCCGATCTCGCTGATCGTGTCCTTCATCTATCTTTATATCACCGGCGGGTCGCTCAACATCATCTCGCTCTCCGCCATGGCCATCGCCATGGGCATGGTGGTCGACGACGCGATCGTGATTCTCGAGAATATCGAGCGGCATGTCGAACGCGGCACTACGCCGCGCGAGGCCTCCATCTACGCGACGAATGAAGTGTGGCTCGCGGTGATCGTCACCACCATGGTCATCGTGGCGGTGTTCTTCCCGCTGACACTCGTCACCGGCATGACCGGCGTGCTGTTCGAGCAACTGGGATGGATCGTGTCGATCACCATCGTGACCTCGACGCTCGTGGCGATCAGCCTCACCCCGATGATGTCCGCGCGCCTGCTCGGCGGCAAGCGCACCCGGAAACCCGGCCGTTGGAGCCACGAAAACACCATCGAACCGATTCATCGGTGGATGGACAACTTCTACGGCAAGACCATCCGCTGGGCGCTCGCGCACAAGAAGACGGTGGTCATCGTCTCCGCCGCGACCTTCGTCGCGTCGCTGCTGCTGCTCGGCTTCGTGAACTTCGACTTCATGCCGGAGTCGGATCAGGGACAGCTCAGCGTCAAGGTCGAGCTGACCAATGGACTGCGTGTGGAGGAAAGCGACAAGGTGGCGTTGCGCATCGAACGGATGATGGTCGAACGCTATCCGGAACTCGAAATCATGGCCGTCTCCAGCGGCGCCGACGATGCCGGATCGATGATCTCGATGTTCACCACCACCGGATCGAATATCATCAATGTATCCGGGCGATTGACCCGTGCCTCCGAGCGTGCGCGCTCGGTGTGGACGATCATGGACGATCTCCGCGCGCAGCTCGACAAGATCCCGGAGATCGTCGATTTCACCGTCAGTAGCGGCGGCGGCGGAATGATGGGCGCGAGTAATACGGTGGACGTGCAGATTTTCGGACACGATTTCACCGCGACCAGCCGTATCGCCGAGGAAGTGCAGCGCCGTGTGTCGACCGTGCCGGGCGCGCAGAACGTGCAGATCAGCCGCAAGGACGAGCGGCCCGAATTGCAGGTCGTGCTCGACCGGAAGAAACTGGCCGAGAATGGCATGAACACCGCGATGGTCTCCAGCGCCCTGCGCAACCGCGTCAACGGCCTGACCACCTCGGTGCTGCGTCAGGAAGGGGATGAATACGACATCGTGGTCCGATTTGATGAACGCTATCGCGAAACCATCTCCGACCTCGAGGCCCTGCCGCTCACGAATGCGATGGGCCGCGTCATCCCGCTGCGCGAGGTGGGCGTCGTGCGGGAATACTGGAATCCTCCCAACATCGAACGCTACCAGCGCCAGCGCGTGGTGACCGTGTCGAGCATGGCCTCGGGGGTGTCGCTCGGCGAACTTGCCACCCATATCACCAGCGTGATCGACGACATCGATCCACCCGAGGGCGTGAGCATCACCGTCGGTGGCGCGTACGAGGACATGCAGGAGTCCTTCACCGACCTCGGCCTTCTGCTGCTGCTCAGCCTCGTGCTCGTCTTTCTCGTCATGGCATCGCAGTTCGAGTCCTTTGTCATGCCGTTCGTCATCATGTTCTCCATCCCCTTCGCCTTCACCGGCGTCTTTCTCTCGCTGTTTCTCACCGGCACGGCGATGAGTTTGGTGGCCGGACTGGGCGCGGTGCTGCTGATCGGTATCGTGGTGAAAAACGGCATCGTGCTGGTCGACTACATCAACCTCATGCGCGACCGCGGTGTGGCGCTCACCGAGGCCGTGGCGCTCTCGTGCATGTCGCGTCTGCGTCCCGTGTTGATGACCGCGCTGACCACCATCCTCGCCATGCTGCCCCTCGCGCTGAGCACGGGCGAGGGAGCCGAGTCCTGGCGTCCGATGGGTATCGCCCTCGTGGGCGGCCTGGTCTTCTCCACCGCCGTCACCCTGGTGCTGATTCCCGTCATCTACGCCATCGTCTCGCGGCGGGGCGAGCGCGACAAACTGCAACGGGTCCGCCAGAAATTCACCTTCCTCAATGACGCGCAGGAGAACACGACAGCATGAAAGCGGTGATGATCATCTACAATCAGACGGTCAGTGACAAGATCGATTTCATCCTCGACCACCTGGAATTACGTGGCTTCACGACGTGGAAGGAAGTCAGCGGCCGTGGCAGCGTCGCGGGCGAACCTCGCATGGGCACGCATACCTGGCCGGAACAGAATGCCGCCACGTTGGTGGTGGTGCCAGACGGGAAAGTGGATGCGTTGCTCGAGGGTGTGGAGAAGCTGGATCGGATCAGTGAGGAGGTGGGGGTGCGGGCGTTTGTGTGGGGGGTGGAGAGGAGTTATTAGGTGAAGAGGTGAAGAGGTGAAAAGGTGAAGGGGTGAAAAGGTGAAGGGGTGAAAAGGTGAAGGGGTGAAAAGGTGAAAGGTGAAAGGTGAAAGGTGAAAGGTCAAAGGTGAAAGGTCAAAGGTGAAGGGTGAAGGGTGAAGGGTGAAGGGGGAAGGGTGAAGGGGGTGGTTTGGGAAACGGGGGAGATTCGGTACATTGGGCGGGAATACCAAGAGACATGGGACGTACATGCGTCGGAACACGCATTCCTGGCGGAGCCGGGGAAAATATTGGTTTGACAATCAGATGGGGAAGGGCGCCGGGGCGCTGATTCTGTGGCTGGCGCTGCTGGCGGTGGCGGTGATTTTTCTGTTGTCGGTGATCGTGCTGCTGGCGCGACCGAACGAACCGTCGCTGCATTGGTCGTCGGTGCTGTGGGATACGTTCATGCATGCGCTGGACAGTGGAGCGGTAAGCACGGACTCGGGCGATGCACTGGTGATCGCGACGATGCTGCTCGCGTCCATTTCCGGCATGCTGCTGCTCAGCACGCTGATCGGCCTGATCAATGCCGGCATCGAATCGAAACTGGAGACCTTGCGCCGGGGACGGTCGAAAGTCCTCGAGACCGATCACACCGTGATTCTCGGGTGGTCGCCGCATGTGTTCACGATCATCGAACAGCTCGCGATTGCCAACGAGAGCAAGCGCGACGCCTGCATCGTCGTGCTGGCGGACCGCGACAAGGTCGCGATGGAAGAGGAAATCAGGACCCGGATCACCGATTTCCGTACCACCCGTGTCGTCTGCCGCAGCGGGAATCCCTCATCGCGCAGCGACCTCGAAATCGCCTCGCCGGATGTCGCGAAGGCCATCATCATTCCGCCGCCGGAGACGGAACATCCCGACATCACCGTCATCAAGATCATTCTCGCGCTGATGAATCTCGGCCGCCATTTCGCCGACGCGCACAATATCGTCACGTCCATTTTCGCGGAAGAGAACATCGAGGTCGCGCGGATCGCCGGACGGGGAAGCGTACGCAGCGTGCTGTTCGAGCGGCTGATTTCGCGCATCACCGCGCAGACCTGCCGCCAATCGGGTCTGTCGGTGGTGTACTCCGAGCTGTTGCAGTACGACGGTTCGGAATTCTACTTCGTCCACGAACCGCGGCTGACCGGGAGCACCTTCGCGCAGGCGATGTTCTCGTACGCACGCTCCACCGTGATCGGCATCGCGCACGCGGATGGGAACAGCGAGATCAACCCGGGTGCGGACATGGTCATCGCCGCCGATGACGAACTCATCCTGCTCGCCGAGGATGACAGCACCATCGCCTACGACGGGTATCACGCCCCGGCGCCCCTGACGGTCGCTCCGCCGCCGCGTCCGCCGCGGCACCGTCCCGAACGCTTTCTCTTCGTGCACTGGAATGACCGCGCTCCCCGCATCATCCACGAACTCGACATGTATGTCGAGCCGGGCTCTGAGATCCTCATCGTGGGTGTCGGACCGGAGCAGGAGGCGGCGATCGAGGAATTGCGGGCGCGGCTGACGCGCCTGACCATGTCGACGAGTCCGATCGACCCCACGAAATCGCGGAATCTTTCCGCCCTCGCCATCGACGGTTTCGACCACATCATCGTGCTGTCGAACGAACACATTGCGGACATTCAGGAAAAAGATGCCCGGACATTGGCGATCCTGCTCATGCTTCGCAACGTGCTCGGTGAACGGGCGGAGGGCATTTCCATCGTCAGCGAGATGCACGACGTGCGCAACCGCGATCTCGCGGCCGTGGCGAAGGCCGACGATTTCATCGTCAGTTCACAGATCGACAGCATGCTGCTGACGCAGATCGCCGAGGAGCCGCGCATGGCCGCCGTGATCGAGGATCTTTTCGACGCCGACGGCAACGAAATCTATCTCAAGCCGGTCGAGGAATATTTCGACGGCGAGCTCACCGCGCCGTTCTCCGCCTTCGTCGAATTGTGCCTGCGGCGTGGGCAGGTCGCCATCGGCTACCGCACGATCGCACGGGCGCATGACGAGACAAGGAATTTTGGTGTACGAATCAATCCCCCGAAGGACGCGCCCGTGCGGCTTGGACCGGGGGACAAACTCATCGTCTTCAGCGAGGACTGATGCGCAGGAACACCCACCACCAGCCCCGATTCCAGGTGCTTCGCTGGGTCGGGATTCTTCTCGGATTCTTCCTGATCGCCGCGGCGTTGATCCGGCATTTCGAGGCCGCGCATCCGGAGAGCATGATCCGGGATTACGACCAGGCCCTGTGGTACTGTCTGGTCACCATCAGCACGGTGGGATACGGCGATTACTATCCCGTCTCCACCGGTGGACGGCTGGTCGGCGGCATGGTGATCATCTTCGCACTCGCCTTCGCCGGCTACACGCTCGGCAAAATCCAATCCGCGGTTTCGGAACGCATGACACGGAGGCATCTGGGTATGAACGGTTGCGATTTCACCGACCATTACGTCGTCTTCGGCTGGAATGCGAGCAGCCGCATCGTCTCGCACGAGCTGCTCAAGGCCGGCAAGCGCGTCGCCATTCTCGCGGCCGACGAACGGCAGCTGACCGACATCGACAACGCCTTCCACGCGCAGCGTGCGCGCGTCTTTCGCACCTACGGCGACAGCGGCGCGGAGGAAATCCTTCGCCGCCTGCGCATCGACACGGCCGCGGCGGTCATTCTTCTCAACGACGACGACACCGCGACGCTGATCAGTTCCCTGAACTTGCGCGCGCAGTATCCCGCCGTCCGCATCATCGCGCATATCGCCAATCCGATGCTCAAGGAGACCATCGCCACCGCCGGCGTCACCTACGTCGTTTCCTCGCATGAGATCATCGGCCGCATGGTCGCCTCCGCCGCCTTCGAGCCCGAGGTCGGCCTCATTCTCGAGGACCTCCTCTCCGGCGCGGAGGGGGAGGACGACTACGACGTGCAGCAGTATCACGTCCCCGCCGCCGCCCGTCTCGTGGGCGCGACCGTCGGCGATCTCGAGCGCCGCATGCGCGAGTCCGACGCCGGCCGTCTGCTCGCCATTTCCACCCACACCCCCGACGGCCGCCGCATCGACAAGAACCCCCACCCCGAACAGTCCATCACCGGCGGCCAGATCCTCGTCATCATCGTCAACGCCCGCCAGGCCAGGAATTTCCGATCCGAAATTCTGGATGTCCCCCAGGGCGGGGAGTGAGAGCAGGGGGCCGCATGCGGTGGGGCAGAACATCCCGTCGGCTGTTCACCGAGCAGCGTCATGTCGTCAGTCATCGCGTGCCGGCCGAGAAAAAGCGCTTCGACACCGCGCTGCTGCTGCTCGCGCTCGTCTCCGTCATCGTGTTTCTGGTGGAATTGCGTTCGCCCGATCCGCTGGGCCTGTTGTTCGGCTTCTCGCTGCTGGTCGATTTCGTGTTTCTGGCGGATTACCTGCTGCGGGCCTATTACTCCGGACTCGACAGCGCGGGACGCTGGACCTTCAGGCGTTCGGCCGAGAACTATCTGTTCCGCTGGTACGGCATCGTGGATGCGCTGGCGACGCTCCCGCCCATTCTCACGCATGTCTTCCACGTGTTCGCCCTGTTCACCGAATTCACCCGCATCTCCCGCCTGTTGCGTCTGGCGCGATTCACGCGCTTCCTGCGCGTCTTCCGCGCCGCGCGGGTATTCAAGGAGACGCGGAAGGTGACGCGGCTGATGCGGGCACATCACGGCAATATCAGCCGGGAGTTGCATTTCACGCTCGGGATCGTCCTCGTCGTCATCGTCGCCGGTGGTCTCGGCCTGCATTATCTCAGCGATACGTCCGACGCCCTCTCCCGCAATCCGCTCGAGGCCATCTACTGGAGCATCATGAGCGTCATGGGCCAGTCGGATCCGGACGAACTGATCTCCTGGAGCACGCGCGGACTGGGGATACTCATCATTTTCGCGGGCATCGCCTTCTTCGGCATTGTCTCCGGTTCCATCACCACCTTCATCATGGACGCCATGAACAAACGATCCAACGGCACCGACGAATTCATCGGCCGCGATCATATCGTGGTCTGCGGATTCAACTCCAAACTCGAAGAGCTACTCGGATACCTGCGCCGGCTGCCGCGGGGACGGGATATCGTGCTTCTCTTCGACACGGGGAACGAGCACGCCGCGCAGGAATTCGTGGGCAGTTACGAAGACGAGCACACGGGCCGCGCCGTGCACACGCAGTGGGTGCGGGGAAATCCGCGCACGGCCGACGGGATGATCCGCGCCAATGTCGCCGAGGCCCATGAAATCATCGTGCTTGCCGACGAGGCACATGGCGGGCTATCCGAGGAGGACCTCGATGCGCGCACGCTCATGACGCTCGAGATGCTCGCCCACCAGAAGGATCTGCACCTTCGCCGGAGCGGCGCGACCTCGGCGCGTGGAAACGGGGGAAGCGGGATCGGGGGAAATGGCAACGGCGCCGCGCGGCTGTGGGAGGACGTCCGCGACGAACTCTCCTTCCCCTCCGTTCGCGACACCGGCATCACCGCGCCGAAGCACTACGATCTGGTCGACCTTCCCACGCTCAGCGCCGGACACCCTCTCTTCACCGCGCTGCGGACGCATCAGATCGAGCACGGTGGTCCGGTATTGCTGTTGCTCAATCCCTGGGCACGCAAGACCCTGTGCCTGCGCATCCTCGCGCGCGTCCTCGCCGCGACCGACGGCCTCCCCCCCCTGCAGGCCATCTGCATGCACTCCTCGAATCTCCGGAGCAGCGGATCGGATACGCCGGTGCTCGTGCTTGGTTCGTAATCCCAACGGATCGGACGTCGTGAATGGATTCTCCGCAACAGGACAAGTGGAACGGACTCCGTGAAAAGAATTGTCTTATCGCTCCTGTTGCTGCTGTGTGCCTGCACGACGCTCGTCGCCCAGCCCTACCGCGGGCGGCGGATCACTTCCCATGCGCAGGTTCACGCCATAGCGTTTCACTGCGGCGAGAATGAACTGCTTGGTCTGTGGGATGCCAACCGAATCGACGCAAATGTCGTGCCT
>JAVFAS010000022.1:0-11935 GCA_034002405.1 Bacteroidota bacterium
GGTGCAAACACCTCTCTGGAAAGCGACCGTATGCTCGCCGCCGGGCCGGACGGTGCGGCCCATTTTCTGTGCAACACACCTTCGACGGATTTCCCCGTTACAGGGGATGTGTTACAGACGGATGTCCCGCCCCCCACTCCGAACACGGGCACATACTGCTCGATGGTGCGCCTCAACAGCGCCGGCCAGCTCGAGGCCGCGACCTGGCTCGGGAAACCAAATCCTTTTCTCGGCGTCGCCATTGACATGGATGCCAACGGTCAGCTTTTCGTCGTAGGTGCCTGCCGCGGCGAGCAATGGTTTGTCACACCGGGCACAATCCAGGATACGTTCGTACCCGTTACGGGTAACGATTCGTCGTTCAGTTCCCTTGTTGTTGCCCGAATCGGCCCCCGATACGATACCGTCCATGCGGCGACGTACCTGCTGTCCGATCCCGATATTTCCGGCCTAGTCCATATCGCGTTGACCGTGGGGAGAGACGGCAATCCCGTGATCGCGGCGACGGGAATTGACACTCTGAACAGACCTCCTGAGGTCCGCTCTTGGCGCCGGCCCATCAGCCTGATTAGTGATCTCCTGCTGATGAAACTGAAGCGTGATCTTTCTGATTATGTCTTCACGACCTGGCTTGGCAGCAGGGTGGACCTCGCTGACATCCGCACGGACGCTGCAAACAATATCATCGTTGCCGGCGAAACTTATAATCCACAGATCCCGCTCCTCCGCCCCATCGCCACGGGGCCTGCGGACGCTTTTGTGGTGAAGTTTCCACCGACGGGCGGTGAACCGGTGTTTTCCACACGCCTGCCATGGGGCACGCGACAGAAGGGACGCGCGCTCAACGGCATAGTTCCCATGTCTTGCGGGGATATCGCCATTGTCGGTACGAGTTCAGGTACGGACCTCACATTTTTGAATCCACTCGACACCGTGCTCGGAGTAGATGGCTCACCATTTATGATCGTGTTATCCGCGGATGGGCAGCAACTGCGCTCCTCCGGGTACTGGCAGGTTGACGAGAAGTATCCCACGCAGCGGTTCCAACATTTCGGTATTGGGAGCACATTCTATTCAGGTCACGGTCTCATTTCGTATCTCGCGGAACGGAATGGAAATGTGACCATGCTGGGCTTTGTGTCCTCGTCAAGTGCCGACAGCATTTCACCACTCCGGGGAGTTCAGGACCGTTATGCCGGCGGCAATTCCGATATGTTCCTGCTGCGCACCCGCGTCCCCGGCTGCGAGATGCTCTCCTGCTCTATGGGAATGCCGGACAGTATCGTGCGTCCCGTCTGGCCGCGTATCGTCGAGCCCGAACGCTTCGATATCTCGGTCGACATTCGAAATTTCGATGCATCGCGATCCGCGCGCGATGTGGAATGCGTGCTGACACTACCACCTGGTCTGCTGCCGGATCCCGCGTCACAGGCGTTGCGAAAGTCTCTCGGATCTCGAATACTTGGACCGGGGGAAACGGTCACCTTCACCTGGCAGGTGCGGGTCGACACCACGGCGCTGACCGGAGATGGCCTGTGGGTGGATGCAGTGGTGTATTATCAGGATGCCGATGTCCGAATCGAGGGTGCTCCAAGCGCTTCACCCTGCTCGTTCCATGTGTTTATTGTCCGCCCGCAGCCAGGATTCACCTGCCGCCTCGATGCACCCGACACGCTTCAGGTGAACACGTCCGGCGACCTGTACGCTCCGAGCCCTTTCCCCGTACATTTCGAGCTGACGAACACCGGTAATTTCCCCATTCCGCTCTCGCGTGTCGGATTGTTTTTCGGCAACGGCATGGGGGTCGAACCCGAGCCGCTCGCTTCCCGCTTCATTCCCACCGGGACGCTTGCACCCGGTGCGAGTTTCCAGGCTCAATGGCAGGCCGATGCGACGCTGCTCGCAAAACCGAGAAACGTACAGATTACTGTCGTGGGACAGGATGATGCCGGGAATCTATTTCCACTCTGCGACGGGGAAATCCTGGTCAAACCCATCGATCCGCTGCGTTGCTCCTCGCTGGACGAGAGCATGGTGCAATTTAATCCGAGGACGGGATTGTTCGACCCTGCGGATGTTCTCGCGCGTCTGCGCTTGTGGCATGCGATCGACACCCTGCTCTCGGATGTGACGGTGAGCGTTGACCTCTCGGATTGTCGGGTGCTTGCGCTAAAGCCAGGTGACAGCGCTCAACGAAGCATTCCCCAGATGCTGCGGGATGTGACGCATACACTGGACTGGACGCTCGCCGCGGCCTCCCCTTCCATCGAGGACCGGGTGGAAACCGTGCGCTTTCACGCCAGCGCGGGCGGCGGCGCCTGGTCGCGAAGCTGCGAACAGGCCTTCCGCATCCGTCTCGTTGACAGTCATCTCGAGTGTGCGATACAACTCCCTGCATCCTTGCCCGCCGCGAAAGTGCAGTCACGGACGCCCGTCATCCTCGAATACACTCTCACCAACGCGGGCACGGAGCCGGTGGACATCGACCGGCTGGAACTAACCATGGATCCGGTGGATTCCGGACTCGACGCGCTTGAACCCATCACGCTGCCGGGCAAGCAGCTCGCCGCGGGCGCGACGCTGCCGTGGTACCTGAGACTGCGTGCGGTGATCCGGCGCGAAACGCGTGCGGTTCGATGTACGGTGCGGGCGTATGGGAAGTCCCTGAGCGGCGCGGATTCGCTGCTGTCGGCCTGCGACGCTTCCATCGACATCGAAGGGGTGGACGGCCTTCCCTGCGCCATCACGGTGCCGGACAGCGTGCGTTTCGAGCGCGAGAGTCTGCGTTACGATCCGGATCCCATTCCGGTGGTGATGGACCTCTCCAATGTGCTCGACACCGATGAGAGCGGTGTCGAGGTTGAGATCGATCTCAGTGGCGCCCCGCGATTCAGACTCGCCAGCGGGGAGACTGCAACGAAAACACTCGCGCTGCTGGGCAGCCAGTCTCAGGCGTCCTTCACCTGGCTGCTCACGCCACTGGCGACGACGTCGAGCGATATTCAAGACATCATAGTCCGCTATAAAAGTGCGGAACAAGCGCCATGGAAGGAATGCGACGCGTCGGTCTTCCTCGCTGCATGGCCCGCGATCGTGGAAGTGCACTGCGCCACGGCAGGACACGACTCCCTCTTCGCCGATGCTGCCTACGAGGCGATTGTCCCGGATCCGCTACAGGTATCCTACACCGTCACGAACAGTGGCACGGTCACGCTCACCGGTTGCACGGCGGCGATCGTCCTGCCACCGTGCTTCGCCCTCGCGACGTCTGACAGCATCCAATCCTTCGGCACGTCCATGCCTGGCACTCTTGCGCCGAACGAGAGCGCGACGCGCTGGTGGACGCTGAGCACAGACGACGCATTGGCCGCGTTTGGTCCTCATGATATCACATGGAAGTGGAGCAGCGACCAACAAGGCAGCAGTGCCGATTGCCGGCATACACTACAAGTCGTGCCCGATCCTTCCTCGGGTATCGTGTTCACACCCCTTCGTCTGTTCTTCGAAGCGGAACGTGGTGGCGCTCTGCCGCCTGCGCAGACAGTGCAATTGTGGACAGGGGGTGGACTTTCGATGCCATGGACCACGGTGTCCGACAGCTGGTACATCGATGTCAATCCCACTGCGGGCGACCGCGCCGCGGGTATCGTCGTGCGACCAAACACCACGATGCTCAACAAAGGCTTGCATGCGAGCACGATCGCCGTCGGCGGTTCCGCCGTGAATCTTCCCCGACAAATCGCGGTGGACTACCAAATCACGAGTCTGACCGACATCAAGGAACTGCCCGCCGCGAGCACTCCCAGGCTCGGCCCCGTGTATCCCCATCCGATACCGCTTGCAGGCGAGGCACGACTGTTATTGCGGAATCCTCACCTGCTGCCGCTGCGTGTGACGCTGCACGACGTGTTGGGTCGCGAACGTGCGCTGCTGCATAAGGGCCAGACATCGGATAATGATATCCTGTATCTGCGTCCCACCGCACTCAGCCTCGTGCCTGGAAGTTATCTGCTGCGTGTGCTCTCGCCCGACGGCCAACAGTCGCGGATGGTGACGGTGGTGAGATAGGCCGCAGCGGAGACGGAACGTGGCGTCGGTGGATTGCCACAATTGCATACGAAATAAAACAGCGCCGCCCTCCGGAATTCCGGAGGGCGGCGTTTCGATTTCATGCGGGCGCGCTTCCCCGCGCGGGAATCGGGGCGTCGTTTATTTGTTCGCCGCCATGAAGCTCTCCATGAACTTCGCAAGCGCTTCGACGCTTTCGACCGGACAGGCGTTGTAGATCGAGGCGCGGCAGCCGCCGACGGAGCGGTGGCCCTTGAGACCGAACATGCGCTGGGCCTTCGCCTCGGCGATGAACTTCGCCTCGAGTTCCTCGCTCGGGAGACGGAAGGTCACGTTCATTAGCGAACGGTCGGCCTTGTCCGGCACCGCGGCTTTGTAGAAATCAGGGTTCGCGTCGAAGATGTCATACAGCAGCGCGGCTTTTTTCTCGTTGCGCTCCTGGATCACGCCGAGACCGCCTTCGTTCTTGATCCACTCGAGCGTCTTGCCGACAACGAAGATCGAAAACACGGGCGGGGTGTTGAACATCGAGTCCTTCGATACATGGGTCTTGTACTTGAGCATGGTTGGGATGTTGCTCTTCGCCTTCTCCTCGACCCAGGCCTTCTTCACCACGACGAGCGTCACGCCGGCGGGACCCATGTTCTTCTGCGCGCCCGCGTAGATCATGCTGTACTTCGAATAATCGAGCTGGCGGCTGAGCATGTCCGACGACATGTCGCAGACGAGAGGGACGTTGCCCGCGTCGGGCACGGTCTTGAACTCGGTTCCGTAAATCGTGTTGTTCGAGGTGTAGTGCACGTAGTCCGCCGTGCCCGAGAACGGCAGTTGCTTCGGCAGATAGTTGAAATTCTTGTCTTCCGACGAGGCGACAACAACCGTCTCGCCCATGAGCTTGGCTTCCTTGATCGCCTTCGTCGACCACTCGCCCGTGTTCACGTACTCGGCCTTGGCGTGGAGAAAATTCATCGGCACCATGGCAAACTGCAGGCTGGCGCCGCCGCCGAGGAAGAGCACGGCATACTCGTCCGCCGACAGACCCATGATCTCCAGGGTGTCGGCCTGTGCCTTCTGCACGACGGCATCGAACTCCTTGGAACGATGACTGATCTCGAGAATCGACATGCCAAGCCCGGCGAAATCGTAGGCAGCATCCTTTGCAGCTTCGATGACGGGCACCGGCAAAATGGCGGGACCAGCAAAGAAGTTGTGTGCGCGCGTAGCCATGAGAAACTCCTCGTTGGATTGTGCAAAAAAGTCGGGAAACCGCCGATCGACGGTTCACCCTCAAACATACGACTCTTTCCCGACATCACCATACGGAACTCCGGTTTGCCCCTCCTCGCCCTTTTCGCTACCTTTGCGGATGATGGTCCGCCATTCCGTGCGGGCAACCACGCGTGCCGTGGATGCGCGCCGTGGATGACGGGCCTCGGATCGTTACTTTTTTCACATTCCAGTCGTGGAGTTCGACATGAAGATCCTCATCACCGACGGTATCTCCGAAGAAGGCGCGAAAATGCTGCAGGACGCCGGACATGACGTCGACCAGAAGAAACTGACCCCCGAGGAATTGCTTAAGGAAATCGGCGCCTACGACGCGCTGATCGTGCGCTCGGCCACCAAGGCCCGGGCCGACGTGATCGATGCCGGGGTCAAGCTCAAGGTGATCGGCCGCGGGGGCGTGGGACTCGACAACATCGACGTGGCGTATGCGAAGAGCAAGGGCATCACCGTCGTCAACACACCGGGCGCCTCCTCGGTCTCCGTCGCCGAGCTTGCCATCGCGCACATGTTCGCGATCTGCCGCTTCGTGCACATCAGCAACGTGCAGATGCGCGCGGGTGCCTGGCCGAAAAAGGAGTACAGCAAGGGCATCGAACTCACCGGCAAGACCCTCGGACTCATCGGCTTCGGCAACATCGGAAAGGAAACCGCCAAGCGCGCGCTCGGACTCGGCATGACGGTCATCGCGCATGACCCCGTCGTGAAGGAAACGGATATGAATGTCCGTATTGTCGGCAAGGACGAACTGCTGGCCCAGGCCGACGTCATCAGCCTTCACATTCCCTTCATCAAGGACCAGGGTCCGACCATCGGCGCGGCGGAGTTCGCGAAGATGAAGGACGGTGTCCTCCTCGTCAACTGCGCGCGCGGGGGCGTGGTGGTCGAAGCCGATCTCGTCGACGCTCTCAACAGCGGCAAGGTGCGCGCGGCAGGGGTCGATGTGTTCGTCAACGAACCCGTGACCGAGGCGCAGCAGGCGCTCATCAACCATCCGAATGTCTCCGTCACGCCGCATATCGGCGCGTCGACGGTGGAGGGACAGCATCGCGTCGGCGCGGAAATCGCCGAACGCGTCATCAACGCCCTCAAGTCCTGATCCACGACAACGTGTGGCGGGGGCGCCGCGACGGCTGCCCCCGTCATCCGATCCGTTCACCCGAAGTCCATCACGAAACCGGAGAAACAGACTCGCCATGGCAACCCTACGTCCGTTCCGGGCCTTCCGCCCCAAACCCGAATTCGCCGCGGAAGTGGCCGCCAAACCCTACGACGTGCTCAATTCCGACGAGGCACGCGTGGAAGTCCAGGGCCATCCCCTTTCTTTCCTTCACGTCGGCAAACCCGAAGTCGACCTCGATCCGACCCTCGACATCCACGACCCGCGGGTCTACGCCACGGGACGGGATAACCTCCAGAAGCTCATCGCGGACGGCGTCCTGGTCGAGGATCCCGCGCCTTCCCTCTATCTGTACGCACAAACCATGGGCGAGCATACGCAGTACGGCCTCGTCGGCTGCGCTGCCGTGGAGGAGTACTGGAACGACACGATCAAGAAACATGAACACACGCGCAAGGACAAGGAAGAAGACCGCTGCAATCACGTGCGCGTCACCAACGCGCATACCGGCCCGATCTTCCTGACCTACCCCGATCATGTGGAGGTTGACGCCATCGTCGATCGCGTGCGCGCAACCCCGCCATTGACCGACCACGTCGCACCCGACGGCATCCGCCATCAGACCTGGGTCATCGACGATCCCGCGACCATCACCGCGCTGCAGGGACTGTTCACCGCGATTCCGAACCTGTATGTCGCCGATGGCCATCATCGCTCGGCCGCGGCGGCGATCGTCGGACGCGAACGCGGCCAGGCGAACCCGTCACATACCGGAGAAGAAGAGTACAATTTCTTCCTTGCTGTTTTCTTCCCGGCCGGCCAGCTGCGTATCATGGATTACAACCGCGTGGTCAAGGACCTCCACGGCCTCGACGAAGCGGCCTTCATGGCGAAGCTCGGTGCGCACTTCACCATCACCCCCGCCACGGGACAGGTCCGTCCCCCGCGCAAGGGAAGCTTCGGCATGTACCTCGGCGGGACCTGGTACCAGCTCGAGGTAGAATCAGCGCTCAACAACAATCCCGATCCGGTCCAGCGCCTCGATGTCGCGATCATGCAGAATCACATTCTCCGCCCGATCCTCGGCATCGACGACCCCCGCACCGACAAGCGCATCGATTTCGTCGGCGGGATCCGCGGTCTCGGCGAACTCGAACGCCGCGTGAATTCCGGAGAAATGGCCGTGGCGTTCAGCATGCACCCCACGTCCATCCATGAGCTAATGGCCATCGCCGATGCCGGCCAGGTCATGCCGCCCAAATCCACCTGGTTCGAGCCCAAACTGCGTGACGGGCTCTTTGTGCATTTCCTGGATTGAGCGATCCGCCGCCTTTGGCGGCGTCGCGCGCGGTCGGCAGGACGCCGTACGCTGCGGTGATCAAAGCACCACGTAAAACGAGCCTGGGATCTGGTCCCCTCCATGAAGGCGACTTCGACGGAGTGAATCAGATCCCAGGCTTGCTTGATGGAGTGCTTCGAACTTCGCGGCGTACCGCTTACAGCCTAAAGCGCGCGAAACCGCCGCAGGCGGGCGAGCGCAACCGCCGCAGGCGCCCGCGCTCTACTTCCGCATGGTATACCGGATCGCCGCGGGCTCGATGCGCAACAGTTTCAACTCGGGCGGCAGGGTCACGGTGGGGATGATACTTCCCGTTGTGTCGTTGACGACATCCTCGAATTCCACCTCGGCGACAAAATCACCCGGAGTATACAGGGACAGGATGTTGACGCCCCCGCGCACGGAAAGATCGACGGTCTGTTGCGCAAGCAGGACCTCGCGATCGGCGGGGACGTGACGCACGTGCACCCGCACACCGCGGAACCACATGTCCGCCAGTTGTTCCGTCGGAATATACAGCATTACCGTCTCGATGTCGCGCCGCACCACCCCGCGCAGTGAATCCTTCAAGCGCACTTCCTCCGCCACCGGGATGGTCAGATCCGTGTACGACTTTCCTTCCACGGTCCAACTCCGGATCTCGCGGAGCACGCGTTCCGCGCCGTGCAGGGTCACCGAATCCGGTGTGATCCGTGGCTCCTGCACGAGACCGAATCCTTCCTTGAATCCCATGCGCACATTGCCGAGCAGCAGGGGCACGCGCTTCGACATATAGCGGTCGACCTGCACGAACAGGGTCTCCGGATAGACCCGGATCGCGGTGACGCCACCCGGGAGACGCATCATTTCATTGAGGGAGCGATTGGTGAGGATGACGCCGCCGCTGAGTCGGCTGCCGGGAATCTCGAAGGCAAGCTGCTTGCCCGCGTTGATGAAAAGCAGCTGCCACCCATCCGCCTCGAGCAAGACATCGACCGTCTCCGGAAGCGGCGCGGCAAGCGCGATGTCGGCGGGCATGCCGCTGACGGTGAGCGGTACGTTGAATCGCGTCCGGTAGGTCCCGCTCATCGACACCGAAAACCAGAAGGCGACGGCAACCAGAAGCGATCCGATCAGAATATGCGAACGGCCCTTCAACATGGATTCACGCGCATGGGTGGGAAAACGGCGTGGCCCGTGGCCACGGACTCTCCCGAAAGGTACTCTTCCCCCGCGACAGTGTCAAAGGGGTCTGCCCGACACCCGGATATCCGGAGTATCAAATCAGGATCTGCGAAACAATGCCCCCGATGGTGAGCGCCAGCACCAGACTGCCAACCCAGATAATGGCGCCCTCACGCAGACCGCGCTCCTTGAGCATCACCATCAGGGAAGCAACGCAGGGCACGAACAGCGTGATGGTGACCAGCGCGGCGACGGTCTGGAACGGAACAAGGTTGAGATGGTAGAGACCGGCGGCACCGAAATCGCGGCGGACCAGGCCCATCACGAAGGCTGTCGCCGCCTCGCGGGGAAGCTGCAGCCAGTTGACCACCAACGGCTCGAGCCCGTTCATGATATGCACCAGCGCCCCGGTCACCTGGAGGATACCGACGGTCAGCGCCCCGATGAAGAACCACGGACTCGCTTCCTTCATGAAGAACCAGGTCTTGTACAGGGTTTTCTTCATGACATTGTCCAGTCGCGGCATGCGCATCATGGGCAGATCGATCAGGAGCGGGGAGACTTCACCGGGAAGACTGCGATTCATCACCGTACCGACCAGCACGAGGAAGGAAAAGATCACGCCCGTATAGATCAGGGTGGCGGTGGCGCCCGCCGTGGCGAGCAGCGCCGCGATCACGCCGAGTTGTGCCGAACAGGGGATGGCGAGTTGGAGGATTGTCGTGGCGATGGTTCGTTCACGCTGCGACCCGAGCAGTCGCGTGGTGATCGTCGCCATGGTCACGCACCCGAATCCAAGAATGAGCGGAATGACCGCGCGTCCGTTGAGTCCGATATACCGCAGCACGCGGTCGACGAGCGTGGCCAGCCGCGGAAGGTAGCCGCTGTCCTCCAGCACCGACAGGGCAAAATAGAATCCCAGCACGAGGGGAAGCAGAAGAAACACCAGATAGGTGAAGGTCATCGTGATCGCGCCGAATTCCCCGAAGAACAGCACGAGCCACGGATTGTCGAAGCTGAACGTGAAGGTCGCGTCGTGTCCGGCCGGGAAACGCCGCGCTTCCGCCCAGCGCTCGTAGTCGGCGTGCAACCCTTCATCGAAGCGGAACGCACGGCTCTCGGCCACCTCGCCCTCCGCGTCGAGCCGGTCGACGGTTACGGTCGTGGCCGCGTTGCGTGCGATCCAGGATTTGATGTGGAATTCGACAATGCCCTGTCCGACGGTTCCCTCGGTGAACCCAACGACATCCTGCGCGACGAAGACGCCAACAAAAAAATACACGGCGGTAAGAATCACGGCAAGAATCGGGAATCCGAACCATGGACTGACCGACCAGCGGCCGAGGCGCGCAGCGATGCGCCGGCTTGCGTGCGCATCACTCACCACGCGCTGTAGCAGCGTATTGACACGATTGCGTCGTCCGATGTAAATCTCCTCCCGCCGCGACGCATCCGACGCCGCGATGCCGTGCCGTTGTGCGATGATTCCATCGCCCTCGAGCACCATCAGCGCTTCGGCCTGCGAGCCGACGGTCGCGAGCATCGCGTGCAGATCGGTGTGCAGCGATCGATGCTGCCGGCCTTCCCGCGCGTTGACGATCAACGCGTGGACGTCCTCGAGACCTTTTTTTCGCACGGCGACCGTTCCCACGACCGGCACGCCGAGGGCTTCCTCCAACGCGGCGAGATCGATGCCGATGCTGCGGTTTTTCGCCTCGTCGAGCATGTTGACAACCACGCCCACGCGCTTGCCCATGTCGATCAACTGCTGGGTGAGAAACAGATCCCGTTCGAGGTGCACGGCGTCGACAATATTGATGATGATGTCGCCGTTCAGAATGATGTCGCGCGCGACACGCTCCTCGTCGTTGAAGGACGAGACACCGTAAATGCCAGGGGTGTCGAACAAATCATAATGCAGGTAGGAGGCCTTCGATACTTCCACCGTCGTGCCGGGAAAGTTCGAGACATCGACGTAAAGACCACTGAGATAATTGAAAACGACCGACTTGCCCACGTTCGGATTTCCGACCAGGACGACACGTGGCTTGGCGGGATCCGCAAGAACGGTCTCGGTGCCGGGGTGCTTGTGGGGACGATGGCGGATCACAGGTTCGGACATACGGATCTTTCAGTCTGAAATGTGCAACGATAGTCGGAATGGGGAGGGGCGGATTCAGATCACGACGATTTCGATTCCCGCGGCGAGATCCCCGCTCAGGGCGATTTCCTGGCGGCTGAACTCGAGCACGATGGTCCCGCCCGGCAGTCGTTCAAGACAGGCAATGGTTGCACCTTCGACCATGCCGATGCGAATGAAATGGGAACGAACCTCCCCCTCGGGCAGCCGGACGATGCGGCCGCGTGTTCCCTTGGGCAGCGTGCTGAGTGTCATGTCATACCCCCTTTCTCCGCCCGGCATTCGCGACACATGCCGTAAATGTGCAGTACCGCGTGCTCGAAGCCGTACTGATGCGCGACCGCCGCGTCGCGGGCAAACCGTTCGACACGCTTGTCCACGAATTCCTCGATCTTCCCGCAACCACGGCAGATAATGTGGTGGTGGTTTTCCGTCCCGTATGTGATTTCGTAGCGCGCGAGGCGCTCGCCGAAACGGTACCGCGCGAGAATCCCGCATTCGGTCAGCTTGTCCAGCGTGTTATACACCGTGGCGCGCGACACCTTGCTGCCCGCGTTCTTCATGCGCAGAAACAACTCGTCCGCATCGAAGTGTCCGTCGCAGTGCAATACCGACTCGAGTATCTCGAAGCGCTCGGGCGTGATACGATAGTTGTTGCGTTTCAGATAGGAGGTGAAAAAGTCTTTGATATCGGGCGTTTTCATGTGCTATTTAGATATAATCTAAATAGAAAATAATGGTTTTTTCCCTCCGGCGCAAGAGGAAAAACCGACCATTTCCTGCGAAACGCCTGCTCCTGCGAAACGCCTGCTCCTGCGAA
>JAVFAS010000022.1:12035-47241 GCA_034002405.1 Bacteroidota bacterium
GCCACTCGTGGTGGAGGGGACGATCACTCGGTGCGGGACCAGACCTGGGTGCGGCCCAGCAGCGAAATCCCGATAAACCCGCGCACTTCCAATGTGCGATTGTCCTCGCTCAACGTCATCTTGCAGCTGTAGGTTTTTCCGTTCTTCGGATCGTAGATCTCGCCGTCCTCCCAGACCCGGTCCTCGTCATACACGAAATCCCGCAGCAACTCGAGGCCGAGAATGGGACGCGAACGTCGCTTCGATTCGGGATTCTCCTTGTCGAGTTTCGGCGTGCCGTCTTCGTTGGTGGGCTCCTTCAACCAGACGATCTTGCCGAAATACGTGTTGCCGCGCTTGAAGATCTGCACTTTCGCTTTTTTATCCTGGACCAGCCAGTTGCCGATGACCAGATCCGCTTCGGCGGTCTGTGCGACGGCCGTGGACACATGGGCGAAGAGCAGGACGAAGAGCAACGCAAGGGGAATGCGGGACATGGCGGGCTCCGGTTGTTCGTGAAGCGATGCGGCCGGGACAGTATAGCACATTTCCGGAGTCAAAGTCCACCCCCGCCCGGCATGCGGGGCACATTTCTGATTACCGGCTCCGTTTCTCTTGCACGATTCACGCCCCGGGTCGTATCTTGCGGCATGCCCGAGACGATGTCTATCCTGAATAAAATCAAGGGGAAAGCGGTGCTGGCACCGATGCTCGCCACCACCGATATCCCCTTCCGTGCCGTGTGCCGCTCCCATGGCGCGGCGCTGACCTTCACGGAGATGGTCAGCGCCGCGGGCATCCTCCGCGCCGCGTCGAATTCCTATCGGAATGCGGTATTCTCTCCGGATGAGCATCCGATCGGCATTCAACTCGTGGCCGCGGACGCGGATGACGCCGCGGCGGCCGTGCGCGAGCTGCTGCCACTGAAACCCGATCTCTTCGATCTCAATTGCGGCTGCCCGAATGAACGGATTTGCGAGGCCGGCGCCGGTGCCCAGCTGCTCGACGACCTCCCCCGCCTCGTATCCATCCTGCGTGCGGCGGCCGCTGCTTCGCCGGTGCCGGTGTCGGTCAAACTGCGCCTGCTCGATCGGCGTGACCGGCGGTCGGTGCGCGATCTGATGCGGACCGTCGAGGACAGCGGGGTGACGCTCATCACGCTGCATGCGCGGACGCGCACGACGCCGTATGACGAACCCGCCGCGTGGGACGCCATCGCCGAGGCGGTCGACAGTGTCGCGGTGCCGATTGTCGGGAATGGCGATATTTTCTCGGCACGCCATGCCCGGCGGATGATGCGCGAAACCGGATGCGCGGCGGTCATGGTCGCGCGCGGTGCGCTGGGTACGCCCTGGATCTTCCGCGATATCGCGGAAGGCAGGGATTGCGAGATCGACACGCACGCCCCCGATCCGAAGGAGATGGCACGCCTCATCGACGGGCATCTCTCCGCCATTACCCGTGAATTCGGCGGCGTGCGATCCCTCCCCCGCCTGCGCAAACATGTGCTCTGGTACGCGCGGCGCTATCCGGGTACGAAGGAATTGCGGGCCCGCCTGTTCGCCACCGACAGTCCGGATAGCGTGCGGGACGTCGCCCAGCGCTTCTTCGATGTCCATCCCCCCGCTCTTCCGGTCGAGGATCCGTCGCGGATCGACATCGAACGCCGCTTTCGCGAACGCGTGCTCTACTGGACCACCACCGTGACCCTCCCCGAAGGCTGACGCTTCCGAACGGTGACGCTTCCTCACCGCAACCTCCACCGTAATTTTTCGTACATTACAGGTTTCCATCGGATCTCGGCAGGGATAAGGTATGCTTCAAGTCGAACGGTTACGGAAGGATTTCACCGGCGTGCGCGCGGTCGATGACGTGTCGTTCGCCGTGCGGCCGGGCCAGATTTTCGGACTCATTGGTCCGAATGGGGCGGGGAAATCCACCACCATCCGGATGATCATGGATATCATCCAACCCGACGCGGGCACCGTGCACATCGACGGGCAGCCCATGCACGAACGGTTGAAGAACATGATCGGGTACCTGCCCGAGGAGCGGGGACTCTATCGCAAGAACAAGCTCGGCAACGTTATCGCCTATTTCGGCGCGCTGAAGGGACTCCGCCCCGCCGATGCGCGCGAACGCGCGCGTCCGCTACTCGAACAGTTTTCGCTGATGGAATACGAACGCCGCAACGTGGAGGAGCTTTCGAAGGGAAATCAGCAAAAGGTGCAGTTCGTCATCGCCGTGCTGCATCAACCGCGGCTGCTCGTGCTCGATGAACTGTTCAGCGGCCTCGACCCGGTCAACCAGGTCCTGATGAAGGATGCATTGCTCCGGTTGAAGGACGACAACCGTGCGATCATTTTCTCCACCCACCAGATGGAGCAGGCGGAAAAACTCTGCGACGAACTGCTGATGATCGACCATGGCCGGGGTGTGCTGCACGGATCCCCCGCGGCGATCAAACAGCAATTCGGACGCAATGCGCTGCATGTGGAATTTTCCGGCGATGGCGCCTTCCTGCGTGCATTGCCGGGCGTGCGCGCGGTCGACCTCGCACGCAATTACGCCGAAATCGAACTCGAACCCGACGCACGCACCAACGATCTTATCGAGGCAATGCTGCCCCGGCTCGAACTGCACAAGGTCGCGCGTATCGAACCCTCGCTGCAGTCCATTTTCATCGATGTCGCCACCACCGATGCACGGGAGCTGCGGTCATGACGCTCACCGGAAAGACTCTGCACGTCGCACGCTGGGAATTCGTCGAACGGGTGAAAACGAAGAGTTTTCTGATCGGTCTGTTTCTCACCCCCGCCATCATGGCGGTGTTCGCGGTCGGCCCCGCCCTGCTCCAAGACAGCCTCGCCGACGCCGATGCGGTGGTCGTTGCCGTGCACGACGGCACCGGCGTGGTCGTCGACTCGCTCGTGACGGAGTTTGCCCGGGGTCCGATGCTGGAGAATGGGACTCCGAAATATCGGATTGAACGCATCGAGGCGGCGGGACGGTCGTTGGCGCGGGTCAAGGCCGATATCGACACCGCCCTGTTGCGCGGAGCGATCAGCGCCGCGGTCGTGATTCCGCGCGAAGCTCTCGACTCCAACATCGTCGAGTACCGTTCGACCAACGTCTCCGACATCGAATCCATCACCCGCATCGAGCGGAAGGTCTCCGACATCGTCAGCGCGTATCGAATCGCGCATGCCGGACTCGATCCCGCGAAGGTCGACGTGTTGACACGCGCAACGAGCATGCGCACCGTCCGTGTCACGGAGACAGGAGAAGAGGAGTCCGGATTCCTTGAATCCTTCGGCCTCTCCTATGTCTTCCTGATCATGCTCATGATCATGATCCTCTCCTCCGGGCAGATGCTCGTGCGCAGCCTGGTGGAGGAGAAAAGCAATCGCATCGTGGAGATTCTCGTCTCGAGCTGTTCACCGATGGACCTCATGTTCGGCAAGATCATCGGGATCAGCATGCTCGGCATCGTCCAGGTCCTGTTCTGGTCACTGATCGGCATTCTGCTCGTCGTGGCGGCGGAGTTGAGCAATCTTCCGCTCGACAACATCTGGTTGATGTTGCTGTACTTCATGCTCGGTTTTCTGCTCTATGCCGCCGTATTCGTCGCGTTCGGCTCGCTCGCCTCGACCGAGCAAGAGGCGCAGCAGATCACGGGGTATCTGACGATGCTGCTCATGCTTCCGATCGTGATCGCCTTCATGGCGACGCAGAGTCCCAACAATCCGGTACTCGTCGTCCTCACCATGATCCCGCTGCTCACGCCGCAGATGATGTTCATGCGCCTGCCGATCACCACGCCTCCTGCGTGGGAGATTGCCTTGAGTCTGTTGATCCTCGTACTTTCCATCATCGCCGTCACCTGGGTCGCGGGGAAAATCTTCCGCACCGGCATTCTGCTGACGGGAAAACGTCCCAGCCTCGACGAAATCGTGCGCTGGCTCCGCTCATGAGGCCGTCGTGAAACATTTCCTCTTTGCGCTCGCACTGTTCATCGCGCTCTTCTTCGCCCTGCGCGTGCTCTCTTGGGCGGTGTCGAACGTGCTTCTTCTCGCCGCTGTCGCGGTGATCATATACGTCGGCGTCCGCATGCTGCGGTCGCGACGCGGAACGAAGGACTGACCGCCCATGACCAAACCCATCGTCGCCATCGTCGGACGCCCGAATGTCGGGAAGTCCACGCTCTTCAACCGCATCGTCGGTGCCCGTCAGGCCATCGTCCACGACGAACCCGGCGTTACCCGCGATCGGCATTACGCTGAAACAGACTGGGCGGGACGTGAATTCGTCCTGATCGATACCGGCGGCTACGTTCCCGAATCGGAGGATGTGTTCGAGCGCGCCATCCGCGAACAGGTGCGCATGTCGATCGACGAGGCCACGGTCATCGTCTTCGTGGTCGATGGCCAGCAGGGTCCGATTCCCATGGACACCGAACTCGCCAACATCCTCCGCAAGAGTCACAAAAAAGTGATTCTCGTGGTGAACAAGATCGACAGCCAGAAATATGCGATAAACACCTCCGAATTCTTCGCCCTCGGGCTCGGGGACCCCCAGCCTGTCTCCGCCATCAGCGGCCGTGCCTCGGGTGATCTGCTCGATCTCATCGTCGAAGGGTTTCCCGAACCGCTCGAGGAAGAAGAGCACGACCACATGGCACTCGCGATCATCGGACGTCCGAATGTCGGGAAATCGTCGATCACCAATGCCATGCTCGGGCACGACCGGTCGATCGTCACCGATGTCCCCGGTACCACCCGCGATGCCATCGATTCCGAACTGGACTACAACGGCACACGCGTCACGCTGATCGATACGGCGGGACTCCGTCGCAAGAGCAAGGTCAAGGAGAATGTCGAGTTCTATTCCACGCTCCGTACCATCAAGAGCATCCAGCGCTGTGATGTGGCGCTCTGTCTGCTCGACGGAAGTGTCGGACTGACACATCAGGACATCGATGTGCTCAATGAGGCCGTGCGCTTCAACAAGGGCGTGGTCATCGCGGTGAACAAGTGGGATCTCGTGGAAAAGGACGATAAGTCGGCCGACCAGATCACGAAGGAAATCCGCGCGAAGGTCAAGATGTTCGACTACATCCCGGTGATCTTCGTGTCCGCGATGACGAAACAACGCGTGTTCAAGGCGTTGGACCTTTGCCTCGAGGTCTACGGCGAGCGCGGCAAGCGCATCCCGACATCGGAACTCAACGATCGCATCATCGAAATCCTTCGCGCCACTCCCCCACCGGCCTCCCCGACGGGGAAACAGGTCAAGTTCTTCTATGCGACGCAGGTGCGCGAATCCCCTCCCGTGATCGTGCTGTTCGCCAACGAACCGAAACACATTCCCGAAAGCTATCGGCGCTTCGTCGTCCGGCAGATCCGGGAAATCTGGTCGTTCAAGGGCGTGCCACTCACCGTGCAATTCCGCAAGACAAAACCCGACTGATCCGCCGCGCGCGAAACGTCATGTGGACGAACGCGCGCATGCATCAGGCACGGCAATGCCTCATCACGATGTCGGACGCATCATCACGATGTCGAACGCATCATCACGATGTCGAACGCATCATCACGATGCGGGAAGGTCACCCGTTGCCTTGATCAGACGTGCGCCGAACGCACCATCCATGCGGTGTTTGTGTGGGAAGGTCGAAAGAAACCCCTGCGCATCGACCACACGCGGCGGGAGATACTGTCCGGCGTGGTCAATGGAGAATTCGGGATGTCTGGTGAGGAAATCCCTGATGATATCGTGGTTCTCCTCCGGCTCGATCGTACAGGTGCTGTAGACGAGAATCCCACCGGGTCGCACGAGCCGCGCGGCATTTTCCAGGATCGCGCGCTGCGTCACGACGAGCTTCGTGATATCCTCCCCGTCACGCTTCCACTTGATATCGGGCTTCTTGCTCAACGTCCCCATTCCCGAGCACGGCGCATCGACCAGCACCTTGTCGACGGGTTCGACGAGAAGCTCGGTTGCGTCTCCCTCCATGGTCTCGATGATCGACACCCCATTGCGTTGGGCTGCCTGCTGGATGAGGTTGAGTCGAACGTCGTATTTGTCGACCGCGATGATGCGTCCCTGATTCTGCATGTTCTCCGCGGCGTGAATCGCCTTGCCTCCCGGCGCACTGCAGAGATCGAGAACCGTCTCGCCCGGCATCGGCGCGAGCAGCATTCCGACGAGGCCGGCGCTTTCATCCTGGATGGTGAAGTATCCATCGGTGAACAACCGGCTCTGCCGGATGTTCGGCAGATTGCGTACCGTGACATAATCGCGCATGTAAAAACAACGCCGGTAGTCGATCCCGACCTCGACGAGTTCGTCGACAAAGGATTTGTAATCGACGCGCAGGGGATTGGGCCGCAGCGTCAGAAACGGCCGCATGTTATTCGCCTTGCAGAGCGATTCCGTCTCTTCGAACCCATACCGTGCATGCCAACGCTTGACGATCCAGGTCGGATGGGAGTGGACGACGGACAGGTACTGGATTTCATCGTTCGTGGCGAGCGGATACCGGATGTTCTCGACATTGCGGGCAATGTTGCGCAGCAGTCCGTTCATGGTGTCGGCGAGACGCTGGCCGCGGTATTTCTTCACGAACTCCACGGCTTCATTCACCGCGGCATGATGCGGAATACGCGTGAGAAAGAGGATCTGGTACAGCGCCACACGCAGGGCGTTTCGCACGTTCGGCGCGACCTTCGAATACTGCCCGTGATAGAAACCGGTGAGCACCCAATCCAACTTCGACTGGTTTCGCAGGACCCCATGCACGAGTTCGGTGAGCAGGCGCTTGTCGGGTGGATTGAGGTCCCCGGTCTCGAGCTCGATGTCGAGCAGCTTGTCAAGGTACGCATCGGTGCGCTCGACCCGGGTGAGGATCTTGACAGCGATGCCGCGCACCCCGATATACAGCGGCGGAAGCGAATGGGTATCGGTGGTCATGGGCATATCAGGCTATGGAGTTGAGGATGCGAAACGGCGTTGTGCCGCCGTGGTGGCAAAGACATCGTGGAGCAGCCGGTGTTCAGACTCGGTGAGGACGCGGTTGCGTCGCCGCATCACGATGTCGGCGGTGCCCCGGAATCGGTCGAAGGCATATTCCTCGAGTCCGTCCGCACCGCCCCAGCTGAAACTCGGAAGATATTTTGGCGGGAATCCACCGCCATGGATGTTGCAGCCGACGCCGATCGTGGTGCCGGTGTTGAACATCGTATTGATGCCGCATTTTGCATGATCGGCCATGATGGTGCCGAGAAACATCCGCCCGGTATCGTATTCCTGTCCCTCGAGCGTGACACGGATCGATCCGTAATTGTTTTTCAGATCACTCGTGTTGCTGTCCGCGCCGAGATTGGTCCATGGCGCGAAATACGAATGACCGACGAAGCCGTCGTGCTGCTTGTTCGCGTAGGAATGGAAGACACTGTCCTCGATCTCGCCACCCACCCGGCAGTGCGGACCGATACTGCTGCCACCGTAGATCTTCGCCGCGACCTTCACGCGTGTCCCGGCGCCGATGAAGGCGGGGCCGAGGATCACGGCCTGGGGCATGACCTCCACATCGTCGTGAATGACGATGGGGCCATCGGTTGCGTCGAGCACGACGCCCGCGCCGATCGAGGCGTGCGCGCCGATGGACACGCCTTCACCATGAATCAGCTCGGCGGTGGCGGAAATCCGCGCGCGCGGGTCGACGGCGCCCGGCAGGAAGAATTCCGCGTCCGCGGCGATCATCGCCCGGTTGTGCTCGATAATGTCCCAGGGAAATCGCAACAGCGTCGCGTCCACCGCGGTCATGGGCGCACCAAGTCCCTGCAAGTCTGGCGCGTGCGTGCTCGAGGAGAGTTCCTCCCGCAGCAATGCCGATTTCAACCAGCGCTGCAATCGATGGCGCAGATCCTCGGAAACAACGGTCGCGGCGACAAGCCGATCGTGCGCGATAAACAGACGGTCCTCGCCGCGGGATTCGCGCAGCCGGGCCACGATCGATGCGGTGAGTAACATGGCGCCGTTGATGTACAGATCGGGAGCGTCGTCGCCATTGACGCGCAGTCCGCTGCGCTCCGCCATGACATCGGTCAGTCCAAGGCGCACGGCAAGCGCGACCGGTTCCCCGGAGAAGTATCGCGCCACCCGCTCGCGTCCGGTGAGGATACCGCAACGCAGATCGAAATCGGGATGGAGATGCGTCAGGGGAAACAGCGTGGAAATCGAAAAATCTTCGAACAGGCGAATTGACATAGATCTCTAGGATGACGTATCCAATAATGTACGATTCCCATGAAGGAATGACAAGTGGAGCACGCCCCCGGCCTCGGGGTCCGGGCGACATGGGCCGCTGTCCCCGCGAATGCGGTGGTCACGCGCGGATGCGGTGGTCTGGCTCGGCTCTCACTCGAGAAGATATTCTTCCTCGGCGTACAGTCGCATGCGGAACAGCAGTCCACGGAGCATCTCGCGATACTCCGGCACTTCCGGTGCAAGACGGATGGTTTCCTTGAATTCCCGGAAGGCGTCGGAATACAATCCGCGTTTTTCGAAGTAGATGGCGCGGATCAGGTGCAGAGTGACCGAATCGGCGCCCATATTTCCCAACTCCTCGTCGAGGCGCAGCAATTCCGCGCGCACCGCGGCGATAGTATCGGCTGGAAGCACGCGGAATGCCTGGATATCGCTCTCCATGCCGTCGGACAATCGCGTGATACGCCAATAATATTGGCGGTCCTCCGCGAGCGCGGGCCGCGCGTCCGCGACATAACGGAGTCGATGGTCCGTTACCTCGTGTCGCGCGACGATGTCGAAGGAATCGTCCAGCAGGATCAACTGGTACGTTCCGGCGTTGTCGGCGTCCACCCATTCAAACAGCGGTTCGGTTGTCATCACGTAATTCTTCGGAAACACGGCGGAGAACACCTCGGTGCTCCCGCGCACGGCGCCGTACACCGGCTCGTCGCTCTGCTCGCGTGATTGCTTGACCTGCCGCGCGGCATACGCCAGGAGACTCGCCGAGGCACCGGGGTCCTTCGACTGCGTCACGGCGCTCGCGAGTTTGGAAATTTTCACCGTCTTGTTTTGGTCCACGCTGATCAACCGGTTCCCGGCGGTCATCAACTTGACATAACTGGCGAAGGACGTCCGCACGGTATGCGTGGGGCCGAGGACTTCGCCAACCTTCACCGGTTGCCAGCGCGCCCCCTTGGCGGCCTGCTTCGCCTCGACCTTGCCCTTGACACTCATCACCACCAGTCCGTCCTGCGCGGACACCGTACCCGCGAACAGCAAGATCAGCAACGACAGAACGAACCGTCGCGCGCATTTCATGGCGTACTCCTTTCTATCGGGATTGCGTTGTGTTCAAACTCTCGCAGCTCGTCGATGCAGCGTTCGCGAAGAATCGGTTCGCAGTTGGGCGTCGGTCCGAAATATGCCGGAACCAATGGCAATGCGCGTTGCTTCGGAAGCAATCCGGCGAAGACGAAGAACTCCGGGGTGCGATGGAGCTTGCATTCGGTCCATGTGCAGAACGGAGACAACCGGACGAGCGCGGAATCGTGACGGGACAGGGTACCAAACAGTCCGGTCGTTTGTTCCCCCCGCAGTGCCGCACGAACGGAATCCGCCACGGCGCCCCCCTCCACCAACCCGGTCACGCGGCCGTCGTCGTGCCGCTGCACGATGTCGGTCTCGACGTACGACCGCAGCAGCTGTGTCCACAGCGCGAGCATGCGGGGCAACAGCACTTCCCACTCCTCGAAGAACACGAATTCGTTGAACCCCTGAAGCTCGGTGGAAAAGAAGGACTCCCGCAACAAACTTTCTCGGAGGAATTCGTCCTTTTTTCCGAATAGGAAGCGCAAAAAGTACCGCGTCTCCTCGGCGCCGGGCGTCCCGACGTCGATGGCCGCGCGCAGTTCCGGCACACGCTGGCGCCAGGCGTCGAAGCCCGGCAGCAGATCCCCGCGCGTCGGCGCCTGTCCCGCGGCGCGTGCCTCGGCCAGGCGCAGGGCCCAGGAGAACTGCAGAAGCACGACGCCACTGTACACGAGACGGATGTTCGCCGGAAACGGTGCATCATCGGTCAGCGCGGTCCGCAGCAGTTGCGGCAACGGATTCGGGCACGCCGTGAATTCCCGACGGACGCGTCGTTCGAGCAGCCGAAACCGCGCGGTGGTGGTCATGGCGTTCGCGGGAATGTACAACAACATCGCTGTCGCCATCAGGTGGTAACTGATCTTGACATCGAAATAGAAAAACGCGATCAACGGCAGGAAGAACACGATGACTGCCTGCGTCGTGAGCATCGTCGTGATCATGAGTCCCACCTGCGTGCGGCTGGCGGGTTTGGTCCGAAGCACGCGGTACAGCGCGATGCTGACGTAGGAAAAGAGAAACACCAGCAGCCAGTCTCCCCACGCGGGTACCGGCGTGATGAAACTGCCCGAGAGGAGCATGTTGACGACATTCGCATGCACCAGCACGCCGGGCATGTCGGGCCCCTCGCGATCGTCCTTCTCCCCCATCGGTGTCGTGTGTGTGTCGTTGAGATAGTACCAACCCGCCTCGTTGACCACCCCCACAAGGACGATGGCATCGCGAAAATAGCCAGCGTCATACATCGTGCCGAACAGCACGTCGTCGATGGGCGCGATCTCGAACTGATCATAGGTCGCGGCATAATAGATGATCTGCGGTTCGGATGGCAATCGCAGGATATGTTCGATCGTCGCGGGCGCGGCCACGGAGAGCAGTCGAAGCGGGAAGCTCAACCAGCGTTCTCCGTTCACCTGCGCATGCGGCAGGAAGCGCCGCACCACGCCGTCGGGATCCGGCACCAGATTCGCGAAACCAAACTGGGCCTTCGAGTCACCCACGCGTGGATCCAGCGCAAATGCTTCGTTCCCGGTACGGGGATCAAAGGCGTTGACGAGCACGACGTTCGGGACCGCATGCATGGCATCGATCAGTGCCTCGACTTCTTCCGCGCGCTCGGGCGGAAACCGCTCGAAGTGCTGGTCGTCGAAAAACACATCGACCCCGACCACCGCGGCGCCGAGATTGTGCAGCTTGTGCAGCAGCATGGCGATCTTTCCATCCGGCGTCGGTGCGACCTGCCCGAGATTGATGATCTTGATCCGCGCGTCGGGAAACTCCGCGTGCTTGACCGCGAAAATCGCGTCGAGACTCACGTCGGTGATGTTAATGAATTCGATGCGGTCGAGGATGGGACTCAGGAACGACGTTTCGTCGGCCTCCGGTACCGCATCGGACAACAGCACCAGCCCCTGTACCATCACCACGACCGCAATGGAGCCGATCAGATACTCCAGACGGAAAAAGTACCGCAACAGGTGCTTTCGCATTCAGGAAACCGCTCTGAGAAGGAGGAAAAATCACGAAAGTATAGAGCTTCGCCCACCGAAAAACAAGCGGGCGCGGATGGAACGACACGGCCGGAAACGCGCGCGGCACCACGCGTGCACGATCCCGTCCCGACTCCGCCGTGGGTGGGCGCTCAGAATCCGTCGGTGAGATCGAAGCCGAACAGCATGCCGAAGTAGAATCGCCATTCCTCTCCATACGTCACGTCGGCGAACTGGAAGCTGCGGGTGAAGCGGTCGAGCCCGTACGCGGCGGTGAAGAAGACGCGCGTCGGGTACATCGAAAAACTGAAACTCTCGAGACGCAGCTCGAGGCCGACGTCCTTCTTCATCCCGCCGACCGTGAACTGCGCGGGATCCATCACCGCGTCGCCGACGTCGAAGAACACACCACCGTACAGCTTGTCGAACAGGATATGACCGAGACGCAGATCCATGCTGCCGATGATCGGGAAGCGGTAGGTCAGCTGCGCGGAAACAACCTCGTTCCCACCGAGCGCATAGTAGGTGTATCCCTGCATGCCGGTGATTCCCCCGGCATAGAAATTGAAAAAGTCATCGACTTCCTCGCCCAGAATGGTCGCACCGCGCAGTTTCAACGTCAGCGTGTGCGCGCCATACGGCATGCGCAACCCGGTCATGAGATTCGCATCGAAGCGGTGGAAATTGAAGTCCGTGTACAAGGGCACGAGCATGCCATTGCGGATCTCGAAATCGCCGTCGGGATTGTAATTGTTGAATTCGTAGTTGTACTGGAGAGAAAACCGCATGCCCGCCGGACTGATTTCATGATCCCGGGTCGGGAAGATGTTGCGATAGCGGAACAACACGCTGAGGTCGTTGCCGACCAGATACAGGTTGTCGCGCGCCGGGACAATGGCATCGTTGTCGGGATTCGAGAACTGTCCGATCGTGGACGTGTAGCGATTGTGGGTGTACCCGACCTCGAGGCGCATGTGATTGTTCGCGATGTTGTGTCCGATCTTCGCCGCGAATGCCATGAGGTTGAAATCCACATCCACCCCCACGGTGTCGGCCGGAAAGGGGATGTCGGTACGCGTACTGCGCGTGACGTTGAATACCTCGAGCGAGAGATCGGGATAGAGGCCGAGCGAGGAGAACAACGGGAGCCGGTCGCGGTACGTCACGTTGAGATAGAGATCGCGCTCGAGATTGAGATTGATCGAGGCCGACGCCATGAATTCCAGTCGGTTGAGGATGTCGGTGCCGTACATCATCAGACCGGGTTTGAGCAGACTCAATCCGGTATTGTCGGGATTGAATTCATCGATCCGAATGGTCGGAAAATACATCATACTCTGGAAGAGCCGCTCGTAACCCGGGGCGTCGTATTCCGGGACCTGCCTGTCGTCGAACGCATTGAGCGCCTCCCACTCCCATTCGTCCGTCGATGCGATGGGCGATGAATACATCTGTGACGGCTGGTAATCATTGCCCTGCAATGACAGGGGCTGCGCGTTCGGGATTCGGGCGATCTTGTACCCCCCGGCCGTGTAGGCCGCATAGACCAGGTCGCCTGTCGCGTCGAGATCGGGCATGAAGGCGCCACCGATGACATTCGTCAGCTGCGTGTCGGCATGATTCCCCTCGAGCTCGTGCCGGAAAATGTTGAAGATGCCATGCCGGTCACTCGCATACAGCACCGCTCGTCCGTCGTCGGTCACGCGCGGGTCGCGACAATCGTACAGCAGATGCGCGATGATCACCGCGAAGTCGCTGCCATCCGGTTTGATCCGTGCGATCTGCCGCTTCGTGCGCTGGGAATATCCGAACAGGATCGCGCTGCCATCGGGCATCCATTTCGGCGTGAATACCTGTTCCCCCTGATCGAAGGTCGTCAGCGAACGGAAGCCGAGTCCGAGTGTGTCAACCATGCCGAGATTGACCGTGCCGTCCTTGCCGTATGCAAAGACGATGGAAGCACCGTCGGGCGACCAGGCGGGATTGAAAGCACGCAAGCCATGGGTCAACCGCGTCTCCGCTTTTTCCGCGAGGTCGTAGACGTAGAGATCGTAATAGAGGTGCCCGTAGACCGAGGGGGTGTTGTATTTCGAGTACACCAGTTTCCCGCCGTCGGGCGACCAGCCGAGCGTCGAACGCACGCCCGGTGCGATCAGTGTCTCTTCCCCACTGGCCATGTCACGAATCACGACCGTCGACTGTCCGAAATAGTCCGAGGTCTTGTTGGATACATACGCCAGCCGCGCGCCGTCCGGTGAATATTCCGGATGAAAATTCCCGAATCCCACATCGCCGATCAGCTCCCCCTCCGCGCGGCGTTCCATCACCGGCGCGATGCGTCGGGTGTATTCCTGCTTCAGATGCGCCGCCCATTCTGCGTAGAGATCCTCGCCGTCGATGCCGAGCACATTGTCGATCGCGGCGTCCACCGTGAAGATGAAGGGTTTGCTCATCTCCTGCGTGATGGCGCGAAGTTTGTCCTCCCCATATTTTTGCGCGATGTAGCGCGTGAGATTGTACCCGGCGTTGTACACGCTCTCGTTGCCGAGACTCGTCTTGCCGAAGGCGCTCATTTCCCCCCAGCTCAGCATCGAATCGGCGAGCACGTAGCTGCGCAGAATCATGTCGCGGTGCGCATCCCAATGCTCGTACCCGAGCAGACCGCGCTGAAACTGCGCCGTGCCCTCGGCGAGCCACGGCGGGACGATCACGCCGGGGAATGGATACGAGACAAGAAGATTCGGAAATCCGTAGAGCACATCCTTGCGCCGCTCCTTCTCGTAGCCGAACCACTGGAAGGTGAACGCGGGCACGCGGCGGCCGAATTTCATCGCGGCCTGGATCTGGATGATGTGCGTGTACTCGTGCGTGATGACATTGCGCAGCCAGTTGTGCGTGCCACGTAACTCGAAGTCGAGTGGGGAAGACCAGATTTCGATCTTGTTGTTGTAGAAATACGCCGCGCCATTGGCATAATCGGAAATGTCCTTGATAATGAAACTCACCCGCGAGTCGGGTTCGTGATTGTACAGCGCGGTGATCGGTCCGTGAATGTCCTCGGCGATCTTCGCCACGACCCTCGCGGTACGTTCAGCACCTTCGTGGTAGTGCACGAAAAAATGCTTCGTGGTGATGGTGTACCAGTCCTTCTCCGGCGCGGAGTAGTTGTCCGGCTGCGCATGCAGCGCGGTCGCGCTGACGAGGAGAAACATGGAAACCAGGATGGCTGCAGAAAGGCGGTGTCTCATCGGTGCGGTCGTTGTCATTTCACCACGGCAATCTTGATGATTTTCTCTCCGGTCTTCCCTCCGGCCGTCGCTTCGACATGCGCCAGATAGGTGTCACTCTGGATATCGGACACATCCCATGGAATGTCCGTATCCGTTCCGCCAGGGATCTGCGCGGTGAGTTCGGCGACCTTGCCTCCGGCGAGATCATAGATTTTCACCGTGACATTCGATGCCTCCGAGACATACAGGCGGATGTACGTCGTCTGCGCGCGCACCGGGTTGGGCCAATTGTAACAGCGTTCCGGTGGAAAGAACTCCGCCCGCGGCGCGGCCGCGGCAAACGCCCGGGTCACGGCACAGGAATTCCGTTCGTCTCCATTGCGCGCGCGCCAGAGCAGTTGCTCGGCGGTGATGGGGTTGCCGGTCCGGAAGACGAAGATGGTTCCTTCGGGGGCCGCCACGGCGATCGACAGCCGACCGTCGACGGAGGGGAACAACACGACCTCCGATCCCGCGGGGAGCGGTACGGGGAAACCGTCGGCCTGTCGTGCGCCGGTGATGAACTGCCAGAGCCGGTCGTCCCCGACACCAAACACTGCATGCCCGCTCCCGCTCCCGAGTGCGGCGGAAAGGGAGTACCGTAGGGCATGTGGTACGGGATACTCGTCCACCGTCGACATGCCGAGATTCACCGCGCGCATGGCAGTGCTCCCGCTGAGCACCGCGTCGAGACGGCCGTCGCCGTCGACATCGGCCATCGCGGCATGCCGGAGATCGCGGGCAGGATCGAGGTAATCGCGGTCCGTCAATTGCAGGGTAATGGTCTGTGTATCCTCGGGCTTGCTCCGTATCGTGAACTCCGCTCCGGTCACGATCGCTTCCACCATTCCGTCGCCGTCCATGTCGCCGGCCGCGGCGGTCAACGCCGGGGATTCGGCTCCGGTGGTCGCGGAGAACGTGCGCTGGGCAACGTGACCGGCACTGCTCTCCCCGGTGAGAATGTCAATGATGGGCTTCTCTCCCGGTGCGCCACCGTCCGTCAGCAGCGCGGTGCGCTCGTCAAGGGCGAGAATCCGCCGCGTTGCTTCGGTTTCGTCCGGCGTCGCGATCCCGCGGATCCGTGCGATCGGGAATTCCATGATCGTGTCGGTAAGGACGACAAGCTTGTCTTGAGATTCGGATGCGGATGCCCGATAAACCAGACGTCCGCCGATCAGCGCCGGCATGGCCCAGATTTCGTCATGATCGATGCGCCGTTGGAGGTCCAGCATCCCGTCGCCGTCCGTGTCGGTCGGCGCGAGCATCCACAGCCGCGTCGGGGATTGCACGGTACTGTCACGTGTCACGAGCGCGATGTCGGTGCTCCCGTCGCCGTTCCAGTCACCGACGACCACCGGGGATGCGAAGCGCGCGGCGGCGTCGCGGAAGGCCAGGGCGCCGGAAGGCAGGTATGCCGTGCCGTCCTGACGGTAGATGAACAACGAGACGGTATCGATCACCGTGGTCTCGCTGACCATGGGTGCGAGCGTGGACGAAGTCGACGGACTCGAGAAGGTGACGAGAATCTCGTGCGCACCATCACCGTCGAGATCGGCGGTCTGTATGCCCGGTGTGCGACGGACCGTTGTCGTCGCCACGTCCACCGGCCATCCATTCGCGGGCGCGATGGTGTTGTCGCCGAGGGCCACGTCGAGTGTCATGATGGGTCCCGATACGGAAAAATTGTCGATCGTGACATGCGTGAATGCCCCGCTGTTCGCGCGGGAATTGGGCGAGGTGTACGCGTCGAAGCGGTTCGTGTACACCGGTGAAAGATTCTCGCGCGACCAGTAATCGAGGGCCGACCCCGAACCGGTCTCGGTGCCAAATACGGTCTGGATGTCCACACCGATGTCCTGCGGACCGCCCGCCTGCTCGAGATCCACACCTCTGGGTCCTTTTCCCGTATTCACGGTATTGGTGCGCTGATGCTCCGTGATGATGGTCTCGTCGACATGCCAGACGAGGATGCCGCCGTTCACGCGCGTTTCGCGGTCGTCGACAACCACCCGGCCGCCGGGCAATGCCCAGTCGTAATCCTCGACGTCGATGATGACACCCTTGAGCTGCTGCACGTTGCTGTTTTCGAAGCCCAGGGTGTCCTTCGGAAAGCGCACCTGCTGCACCTGTCCGCCCGAAACGAAGGTCACCAGCTGTCCGTCACCGCCACGGTCGCGCTGCCGGTTCTCGAGCAGCCAGTATTCGCGATTGGTGATGGACACTCGCAGGACGTCGGGGGTGGACAGTGTGTCGGAGGACGTGAGCAGGTAATTCTGTTTCCCGGGGACGGCCTCGCGCGGCAGGGTCCACCCCAGTTGCTGCTTTTCCCACGCGCTGGGTTCCGGCGGTGCGATGCCGCCATAGGCGAAGATCCCCTCGCCGTCCATCAACCCGAAGCGCCCGATTCCCGTCTTGCCCGTCTTCGTGTCAAAAAGGTCCGGAAGTCCGGCATACGTTCCGAAGCTCGCCGCCAGCAGGCCGTTGATGGTGATCTCGAGCAGACCGGTGCTGCCATCGAACTGCGGGATCTCCCGGATGTTCGTGGTCGGCAGTACGGCACAATTGTCGATGCGCGAACCGTCGGGCATCGGGATTCCATCGAACGACGCACCGAGCAGCCGACGGAAACCGTCGCGCGTGAAGGAAAGCGACGGAATGTCAAGCGGCGTCGGGTCGTAACCGAGCACACCCACGAGGTCGATGTCGCGCCCGCGTCCGGCGTGGAAAATGACAAACATGTGGTAATCACCGAAGGGGGTCTCGGGAAACTGCTGTCCCGCAAGGGTCCAGGCATCCACGGCGAGCTGCGCCACGGGGACCTCGGACTCGTCCTTCCGGAAACTGTACTCTCCAAGTTTCTTCGGCATGGTGACGATGCCGTCGAGCACCGCACCCGTCAGAATCGTCTTCCACCCAGAAGATTTCCGGACATAATTCTCCAAAAACCGCAGATGCTGGCGGAAGTATTGCCGGTCATGCGGAAGTGGATCCAGGATTTCCGTGCCGTAATCGTATTCGTAAATGGTACCGAACTTCCCGGTCCCGCTTGTACGCTCGTCGTCGTCGTCCTGGAAATCCACCATCAGGGCGAGCACGCGCACCGTGTCGGGAAGCGATGACGCCGCGGCAGGCGACCCCGCGGCAGGTGCCGCCCAGGCATGCGTGCCCCCCGCGTGCACGACGAAGCGGTGATCGAGTCGTGGCATGCGTGGCGACGCCGCGTCGACGCGCGGTTGCTGCGCCTGTGTCACGGAGAGGGCCAGAAAGAACAGGATGAACAGATATGCACGGCCGGGACGGAGCATGGAGAAATCCCTTGCAATTGTCAGCAGTGAGGAAACGTACTGGGTAGAAACGGCTCACCCTCTACGTGAGAGGGTGAGCGTCTCGTTGTATCTGCCACGTGGGTGTGGAGCGTCGGAAATCAGTTTGCCGCGTCGTCGGCCGGAATCCGCGTTCCGTCGTCCTCGACGCCACCACGATCCCAGTTCACGGTCAGTGTAAAGCGAAGAGTCTCCGACAGCGGACTCGGGGTGTCGTCGTCCGAGATCGCCGTCGAGATATAGCTGAAATCAAAGCCGTAGATATCATACCGCACACCGGCGCCGAACGTCAGGAAGCGACGGTTGCCCTGACTCGGATCCTCGTGGAAGAAACCGAAGCGCAGACCGACGAGCTGGGAGTACCAGTACTCGATACCGGTGCCGAGCGTGAAGGTGTTGAGCACGTTGTCGCCTTCCCAACTCTTGTACACGGCTTCGTAGAACGGATCGGCAAGATCGCCGGTCGAGCTGACCAGCAGCTTGGTGAAGTCCGTGGTCCACGTGAGGGTGTTGTACTTCTCCTTGACCAGATCATACGCGAAGCCGAGACGCAATGCCGTGGGCAAGGGGTCGGACTGGTCCTCGTCGATGTAGCTGATCGAGGGACCGATGTTGCTGATCGAGGCGCCCAATGCGAGCCGTCCGCCGATGTCGGTGCTGGTAAACGGCACGGTGAGCTTGGACGGACGATAGAGCACACCGAGATCACCCGCGACGGCCGTGGCCGTGCCGGATCCCTGCTCGCGCGCCGTGCCTACCTGTGACAGGCTCGAGTGGATCAACCGGAGACCGACACCAAGAGAAAAATCCTCGTCGAGACGCGTGCCGTACGCGGCGGTGAACGCGATTTCGTAACTCTTGAATGTACCCAGACGATTGTTGCCCTCGTCACGGCGCTCGAACTCGCCGAGGTTGAGGTAGGTCAACGCGGCACCGATGGTCCCGCCCGTCGAGGGCAGGTCCATCTTGTAACTCGCATATTCGAAGAACAGGTCGCTTTGCTGGAATTGCGGCAGCCAGTTCGAGTGATTCAAACTCAACTCCATGCCTTTCTGGAAGCCGAGTCCGGCGGGATTCCAGAACACGGCTGAGACGTCGTCGGCGATCGCCACGCCTGCCTCGCCCATCGCGCTGTTGCGCGAGCTTGGCGAGATCAGGAGAAACGGCACGGCGGTGCTGGTCTGCGCGGTGGCTTCCTGAAGCAGGGGAAGCAGCATCAGACCTGCGGCGACGGCACAGAGATATACGTTGCTCTTGCGGATCATGGGGTCCTCATCGTGTACCTTATGACAGAACAGTTAATTTATTTCGAAAAACCTGAAATTTCAATACAATCATCGGAGTACCGTCATTCTGCCCAACGCCTCGCTTCCCTGCGTACCGTCAACGGTACGGCAGATCACCCGGTAAAAGTACATGCCGTGCGCGACGCGATTCCCCGCCGCGTCCCTGCCATCCCATGGAAGTTCGACGATACGGGTATCGACACGGCGCGCGGTGAGCGTGCGCACGAGTTCACCAGTGGTCGCATGGAGCCGGATCTCCACGTCGACAGGATCCAGCACGGTATGACGGAAATGGAAGGTGGTCTGTGTCGACACGGGATTCGGGTAATTCTGGACATCCAGCAAAGTCATATGATCGGCCACGGTGAAATGCATCGCGGCGGTCGCGGAATTGTTGAACACATCCCATGCCCGCAGGCGCAGCGTGTGCGGACCCGGCCGCAGATTGCGGAAACGATACAGCACGGTGCCACGCTGGTAGGAATCGAGTTCTCCGGTGTAGTACCCGTTGAGCACGATGCCGCGGTCGTCATCATCGAGCCAGGCCTCGATGTCATGGCCGATGCCGTTGCCCGTCGTGTTGATCCCGCTCGCGTCGAAGAGGTCGGCGATCAGCAGCGGATCCTTGCCGACGAGTCTGCCCGCGAGAAAACGCCGATCATCAGCGAACAGCTGAATTTCCGGTCCTTCCCTATCGGGTGTCGCGGTGGAATCGGAGCCGCCGACGGTGAGATCGAGAAAATATCCGGCCCCATCGACCGATGCGTCGGTGAAATACATCGCCACGCGTCCATTGTTGTTCTCGTAGGAGATATCCTTGGGCACGATGAACGTGATCGAGAAACGTCCATCGACGATCCGGGCCTTGCCGCGATAGAGCATGCCACCCGGCAGGGAGTAGGTGTAGTTGTTCCACTCCGGCACGAGCATCGTGCGCTCGGCGTCGAAGAGACTGACCTCGGTCTCGCCCTGGAATTCATTCCAGACACTCTCGTCCGGTTTACGCACGCTTCCCTCCAGCGTGACCTTGCTGAACGCGCGAAGTTGCACGGTATCACTGTGTACGATCGCGTCGTTGATGCGCACCTGATCGAGGCTGGCCCGGTGGCGTGGCAACGCGAGCCGCAGCCCGGGATCGGCGAACAGATGGAATTTTTCGTAGCCGGGGATGCCGTTGTAGCGCTGCTTCGCGCCGTAAATCGCGTCCCCCAGGCGTCGGGCGCGTCCGTCGGACTCCCGTCCCTCGCGAAGCAGGAAGTTGAAGAACTCGAGATTGAACGCGCTGTTCTCTCCCGAAAAAACAACACGCGGAGCGGACAGGCCGCCGACCGCGCCGCCGTCCTGTTGAAGGATGAGAAGCTCCGTGCCGCTCCGCACACCGGGTGCGTCGTAGAGGCCGAAGGTGCAGGTCGCCGCGGCGATGAACGTGAGCCGGTCGCGATTCTTGAGCTGAGGAATCGTCACATCGGACAGGAATATCCGTTCATGCGCCCATACATCGTGGGCGCCGTGCCCGGTGTAATTGACGATGAGCGCGCCCTCGTTGATCTGTCCGATGATGGCCGCGTTGGCGTCGGGCTTGCGCCGACCCTGCGCGGTATTCTCCGTGCGATACGAGACGATGTAGATTTTTTTCTGCTCGATCTCGCTGGGGACGGTGCCGGCGAGGCGCTCGCTCTGACGTGTGTGCTGGTCGCGGTCGGTGTCGGATGAGCCGGTCCACCCGTCATCGGCGACAAAGGCGACACGGTTCTTCCAGGGATCGAACGCCGGCGCGGTCTCGTAGGCGATGATTTTGTCGACGACGGTGGTCGCCTCGTCGAGATCCTGGACAGGGATGCGACCGAGCGCGATATCGACCCGAGGATCGTCGCCGACGACCTGGGCGAAGTAGTCATCGGAGACGTAGGACGCAATGCGGTTGATCGAGTTCTCCGTCTCCCAGACGGGAACAAGGATCGGCTCGCTCGTCGTGTGGTTGCGATAATCGAAGTGCCCATCGCCCAGCAGAAGCACGTGCCGCGGTGGTGTCGCCCAGTTGGCGGTTGCCCACGCCAGAAAATCACGGATCGCGGTCGGATCGGTCACTCCGGTGTTGAATTCGTTGTAGATCGTTTCCATCGTGACCACCATCGCGTTGAGTTGATCCTCACCGGCGCGGCTGCGATGCGCGGCGAGACGCTCGGCGGCGGGAAGCAGGTCGCGATGAGTCAGGATCAGATACTCGGCCCCGCTCGATGCGAGAAGCCCGGAATTCGGTACGGCGACGGGGGCCGCGGGAGTCTTCATGGCGGGCGCCGCCACGGCGAGAAACTGCCGGGGTGTTCCCGCTGTGTTGCGTGCCTGGAATCGGACCGTGCCGCCACTGACCTGCGCGTCCATGCGTCGTACGGCGCGATAATCGGTGACGTCGTACACGACGAGATCGCTGGTGCTGTATCCGTTCAGCTCGAATTGGATGACGGCCGTGGTGTCCGGCGCGGAAAAGAGCAATTCATCGCCCTCCGGCGTGAAGCGCCGCGCATACTGCCATTCCACCCAATCGACATGCCCGTCCCGCGAACGCTCGGCGTTGATGGAATTGTAGGTGATCGTCACCGTGGAGCGGTCGTCGACCAGGTCGCCACTTCCGGAAAAACTTCGCGCCGCGATCTTGGCGATGTCACCCGTGTCGGTCCCGAAGTCGACGACCCCCATCTCGATCGATCCGAGCGTTGCATCGTTCGCGCGTACGGTAAAATTGTTGGCGACTTCCGAACTCGAGGCAACCTGCACGCGGTAGGTCACCGGCTGGCTTCGCACGAGCCCGGGCAGTTTTCGCGCGTACACCATCGACGCCGCGCTACCCGCTCCGGCGACCAGTCGCTTGCCGAACCACATTTTCCCGGAGTTCATCAAATTGACGACTTCTTCTTCCTCGAATGCCCTGCCGGTGAAAAACGCGGGAGTGTGGACATCCACCTCGTTCAGCGCGGCTTCCCGTTCGATGCGCCGCCCCGTGCCACTGCCCCACGTGAGAAAATAGCTGTTCGCATCGTCGAAGCGATGGAGAAAATGTGACCAGGCGCGCAGTGCGGCGTTCCATTCGAAACCGCTGAGTCCCTGACCGAAAAAGCGCACATAATCACCTTCATCGAAGCTTCCGTCTTCTCCGCCAACCACTTCAATGGCGATTTCCTGCAGCGGATCGGGACGCTCGCTGCTCAGCCGTGTCGGACGCTCGCGTCCGCCATTGCCGAACATGCGCAACGTACGCGGGTCGATGGCCGCGACGTCGATGCCGTTGTCGGTGAACCATTGGCGCGTGAGACGGTACACGCCGGTCTGCGTGACATCGACACGGTACCAACTCCCCGAGGCGAGCGTGATGGCGTTTGTATTCTTGCCGAAGACAGGCGGCACGGCCGACGGCCACCCCGCGGCCGCCGCGGCATTGAGCAGCCGAAGATTCGGAGTTTCGGATCCCGATCCCTGATCGGCACCCCGCGAGGCGCCGTGCCCCGGATCCGTGCCGTAGGTGACGCGGACGACGATGCGATCATGCACGCGCGCCACCTGTGTCGATGGATTCCACTGCACGGGCGCGAACACCAGCTCACCCACGACGCGGTCGCGGCTGATCCCGATGTTCTCCAACGTGACGATGGACACGGGCAGGAATTCAGTGCCGCGGTACGCCGCGCCCCGTGCCAGCATCGGGAGGCCGGATCGCAGGCCGGCGATCGGCGCGATGTGCACATCGGAAATCTCTCGATAATCCATGGCTTCGATGGTGACCGTGTTGCCGGTAGCGGTGGGGAGACCGAGCAGCTCGATGCGACGGCGCAGATCCGGCGAACCCGCATGCGCACCATTCCGGGAGGATGCATGCGCGAAATCATACACGACGCCGTGCGCACCAATCGACTCGACACGGAACAGGGGTCGGTATTCCAGGACGATTTCCGTGTTCGACGAATGCAACACGGTCATCTGCTGGGCAGCGACGCTGCCACCCCCGACCTGAAGCAGAAGCGCACAGACGGCGGTGATGAGAGGACAGGAACGCATCTTCATACGGATCATGGGCGTTGATGAACGGATATTCTTCCCAAGCTCGAGAACGTCGGGATACGGCGCAATTCCAATTTTCATGCCTCGCCTCGCGGCGGTATCGCCGACACGCCGGACGCATCGGAGACGGCCTGCCGGTAGTAATGGAGATTCATGACAATATTGACAGCGTAGGTGCTGAGAAAGGCAATGGCCGCGCCGGTCATCCCCAGCAGGGGAATCAGCAGAAAATTGAGGGCAATATTCACACCGGACGAACTCATCGACATGATGCGAATCGCGCGTCCCTGCCGGTGCGCGGCGAGAAAGGAATGGTATGGGTGGTTGAGTCCCGCCAGCGCGAATCCCGCCATCATCCACGGCAGCACCGCGAGCGATGCGGCATAGCGATCGGTGAAAAAAAGCGGGATCAGAATCTGACACGCCGCGAGCAGAACAAGCGCCCCTCCCGTGCACCAGAGGAGGTTGAGCGTGAGCAGCCGCCGACTGATCCGTGCGTCGGAGACAAAGCGCTTGTAGGCACTTTGCGCCGCGGCTTTGCTGAACATGCTGATCGGCGCGCTCATCGTCATCGCGATGGAGTAGAAACTGACCGATGCCATCCCGTGAAAAAAGGAGAGCACCAGTTTGTCGAGCCCGGTGGTCATGCCGTCCACGACCCGCCCGAGATACACGTCGCGTCCGTACTCCCGTACCTCCCGGAGAATGCGGGGGATCTCGGTGCGGAGTCCGGAAAACGACGGCCGGAGATATCCCACGGCCATGCCCGCGGCCACGCCGGTCGCGGCAAAGGTCAGCAACACCGCCAGTCGCGCATCGATCGTGCCGCGGAACAGCATCACACCGAGCAGCGCGATCAGCAGCAGCCGTGGAAGGACGAGGAAGACGGACATCAGCCGCATGCGGCTCGTACCCTGACTGATCGTGAAGACCATCTCCTGCAGCGGAAACACCACGGCGAGCGGCGCGGTCGCCAGAAGGATGCCGGCAATGTCGCGATACCCGAACGCCCCGGCACCGAAGGATGCGGCGATCGCCGCGACCGCGAATGTGATTCCGATGATCGCGGAGAGCGTGAGCAACGCGCCAATGCGACGGGAATGATCTTCCCCGTCATGGAGCACCGCCAGCAGCCGCATCCCGGCCGGCGCGACGCCAAAATCGAAGAACATCGAGGAAAACGTGAAAAACGCGATCACCGTCGCGTAGGTGCCGAACGCATGCACGTCGAGCGATCGCGTCAGTATTCCATACACGACGATACCGAGCAGTGCGTTCGTCAGCAGCGCGGCAACGTATGTTCCGGACTTGCGGCCCAGTTCCGAACGCAGCATGGCACGCAGTTCCCGTACGCCACGCGCGGCACGGTCACCCACGGCGAAACGTTCCCATGCGGCAACGCGCGCATCTCTTCGGGGAGCTTCGCTGCTCATGCCGAATGCTCTAACGTGCAACACCGAAACCGCGGCGAGCGCGGAGAGTGGAGAACGAAGTTCATGTCCTGTGAAAACGTGCGAAAAAAACATCCGAACCAGATGAAACGGGATGCGGAAACTTCAACGGGTATCGAATGTTCTATGGCACGCCTGTGATGGTGGGAGACGAGAAGAGCGGAAAGATGAAATGTACGGGTTTCCGTGCGGATTGTCAAGCCGGGAAAAGCGCGCGTCCCTCGACGCGGGAACGCAGCAAGGAAACCGCGCACGCGAGGAGTTCCTGCGTCTCCGGGTCGAAGCGGTTCGCGACGGGACTGTCGACGTCGAGCACCCCGATCAATTCTCCCGTCCGCCACGCGCCATCCGCCGCCTGTGCCTCCTGCCCGCGCTGCGCTCCCGCACGGGTGTCCCCAACGATCAGCGGAAACACCAGTTCCGACCGGGATGCGGCATCGCAGGCGATATGGCCTGGAAAGGAATGGACATCGGGAACATTGAGCACGCGCCGTTCCGCGGCGGCGGTACCGCAGACACCGACACCGAGCGCGATGGCCGTGCATGCGGGTTTGCCGTGAAACGGACCGAGCCGTAGCACCGCATCGTCGACAAGGTAGAATCCCACCCAGTTGATCGCGTCCAACGACCAGTACAGCAAGGAGGCGAAATTGGCCATCAGGGTCAGCGGCGGGTCTGTCGGATCGAGCAGCGTGTCGAGTTGCGCAAGCACCTGCGCGGGTGTCGGTGTATCGAGTATGGTGACCTCTGCCAAAACAACCTCGGGAGATGGTGGGTTCGCGTGGCGATGGAACGGGAATGTTGCCCCTTTCGCCGAATTTACATAGCTTGGGCGACACGAACAATCATCTCGAGGGCCATTCACCATGAAACTCCGTCTGCTCGCTATCGCAATCGCGATTTCCGCATACCTTATGATTGCCGCCTCTCCCCTGCAGGCGCAATACGACGATTATTATACCAGCAAACTGCGCTTCGGCGTGGGCGCGCAGGCGGGCCTGATGTCGGGCATGGGACTTGGCGTCCGCGTGCATCCCGCGGGTCGCATGAGCGTGCAACTCGCCGGCGGTGCCTTCAGCGGTGGCGATGCCGTGACGGGGTCGGTTGGCATCGAAGGACAATTCGATTTCGACTGGCGCGAACGTTCTCGCTTCTATGGTTTCGTGGGAATGGGCTATTACACGAATGGAGAAGAGGAACTCACGGAAGCGGCAGGCACCTGGGCCCCTGGCAAGGAAGATCCACGGTTGAAAAGTCCGTTTCGTGCCGGTGTCGGCCTCGGCTACGAATGGGACATCTCCAACGTGCTGATATTCAGTGCCAGCGTCGCCTTCACCTATTTTTCGCAGGGACAATTCCTCCCGCTGCCGCAGTTCGGATTGTATTACATGTTTGACTGATCCCCTTCCCGTTCGTACGGAGCCTCGCAACCATACACCGTCGTGGGCCCCCAAGGACGAGCGACGGGTAGATCACGATATCTGATTCGGGAACGCGATCACAAATACCGTAGAATATCGCTGAAGGCGCTCACCGCAAAATCCGGATCGAGCGCCTTCAGCGTTTCAGCATCCTGGAATCCGTACAACGCCGCGATCGTGCGGACGCCGGCGGCCTTGCCCGCCGAGAGGTCGTACACCGAATCGCCGATGATCGCGGTTTCGGCGGGGGTCGAGTTGTTGCGTTCCATCATGCGCCGGATCGGAAGTGGCGAGGGTTTCATCTCCGCGAACGTATCCCCGCCCGCGATAAAGGTGAAATATTTTCCAATGTCGAAGGCGGCGAGAATCTCGCGCGTCGCAGCTTCGGGTTTGTTGCTCAGCACGGCGAGCGTCAATGCGTCCCCGTGTGACGCGTGCAGCGCGGCGAGGGTGTCGGACACCCCCGGATACAGATGCGTCGCATCGAGGGCATGCCTCCCGTAAATCTCGCGAAACCGCATGACCGCCGTATCAAGAGGGATGGCCGGGGTCTGCCTGTTCTTGTCGATCAGTACCGTGGGCGCCGCATCGACCTTCATCGCCGTCTCCGTGATCCTGTGCTTGTCGACATTCACTCCCGCGACGCGCAAAACCTCTCCGACGAGATAGGTTATCCCGCGTCCGATGCAAGGACGGATCTCCTCATCGTGCAACTGTCGCCCGCCCACCTCGTCGAGAAGGCACCGGCATGAATGCGTGATGTCGTGAAATGAATCAACGAGCGTACCATCCAGATCGCACATCAGAAAGTGAATGGGAGGTTGGAACATGATTGCCGCCTTGGTGGTTGAAATTCTTCTCTACAGTTTGCGCAATTTCTCGAAAAAATTGAAGAGTTGACAGCGATGGACTTGCACAGTGGAATTTCTTTGCGTAACTTAAACGACCACTTTTTGTGGCGGGGCTGTAGCTCAGTGGTAGAGCATCTGCCTTTTAAGCAGAGGGTCGATGGTTCGAACCCATCCAGCCTCACCATGGACAGCCCTCGAAAAAAGTCCTCTTGCGGAAGTGGTGAAATTGGCAGACACACCATCTTGAGGGGGTGGCGCTCGAAAGGGCATGCGGGTTCAAGTCCCGCCTTCCGCACAAGTCTCTCAGCCCACGCAAGACTCGCCGCAGTCACTCTTCGAATGTTTCACCTCAAATACCAGGTGCAAGGAGTCAGAACTATGCTCAGGAAAGCCGCGTTCTTGTCCCTCATTGCGATCGTGCTCTGGACGCTCCCGACCATGGCACAGACGAACAATGAGGCGAAAAAACTGTTCAACGAAGGCAACGCGATGCTGAAGGCCGGTGATTTCGAAGGGGCGATCGGCAAGTATAATGCCGCCCTGAAAATCGAAAAACACGAATACTTTTACTATCAGCGTGGCCTGGCCGAGAAGAAGGCCCGCAAGTTGAACGAGGCACTGGCGTCGTTTCAGGCGGCGGTCGATGCGAATCCGAAGTGGGCGGTGGGCTATGTCGCGCTTGCGGGCGCGCATTTCTCCACGGGGGATTATGACAAGGCCATTGCCGACTATGAAAAGGCGTTGAAGGAAAATCCCACGCTCGGTCAGGCGAAGAAAGGCCTGGCGACGGCACAGACCGCGCAGGCGCAGGCCTTGCTGGGCAAGGGTGACATCAACGGCGCCATCGAACTCTGCCAGAGGGCGATCACACACGACGAGAAATACGACAAAGCGTATCTTCTTTTAGCGCAGGCGCAGAACAAGAGCGGCAATTACGACGCCGCGATCAAGTCCGCCCAGACGGCGATCAAACTCATCAAGTCTCCGCAGAAGGGTGCGGCGTATTTCGAGCTGGGTCTCGCCTATCGCAACCTCGGCAACACCGCCAAGGCGAAGGAAGCGTTCACGAACGCGAAAAAAGACCCGTCCTACGCACGCAACGCGGATTACGAGCTCAAGATGCTCAAGTAGCAGACGCGGTTTCGTAGCAGACGCGGTTTCCATTTTCGGGAAGCGCCCTGTCCATCGAGGACAGGGCGCTCTTTTTTTCATGCAGCGGACGTGGGCGCGCGGCCGCGCGATATCGAGGGGTGGAACAGGATCCCCGCACCGCGGTGCGGGTGTCAGAATGCGGTATCGATGGAAAGCCGGTAGCTGCGGATCGGCGCGATGTTGGCGACGACTTCGGTGTAGTTGTACTGGAAGACGTTGTCGACATAGAGTGACAGGCGGAGTGGCAGACCGATCGCCGACCCAGTCCAGCTCGCGCGCACGTCGGTCACATACACCGGGACGCGTTGCTCCGCATCCGGGATGACGATGGTTAATTCGCGATCGATGGTTTCGATGCGTGAAAGGTGGCGGAATTCGGTCCCGATGCTGAAGTCGCCGGCGTGGACATCCGCGGAGAGATACAGGAGATGCCGCGGACGGTATTTCAACACGCCCCCTTCGCCAAGATCCTGCGGATACAGATAGGTGTAGCTCGATGCGAGGGAAATCCAATCACCCAAGGGTTGCGCCTCGAGCGCAAGTTCATAGCCGCGGATACGCGCCCGCGTGATGTTGCGAAACATGATGCGCCCGTCATCGATGGTCGGTTCGACGAGGTTGTCGTAGTCGTTCCAGAACATCGCGCCATCGAAGGTGATCCCGTACGGAAGCAATTGCCGGAAGCCCACTTCGTAGGACGTGCTCCGTTCGGCTTTGAGGCCGGGATTCGGTTTCGTCACCAGATTCCCCGCGCTGGCCGTGGCGAAGCGCTCGGCGATCGAAGGACTGCGGAATCCCCACCCATGCGAGATTCGCAACGTCCCCTCTTTCCATGGGGTGTACGTCACGCCCAATCGCGGATTCACCTGCATGTCCTGCTCGAGAGTATCGATGGCCGTCAGATCGAAGCGCGCGCCGGCGGAAAGATGCCATCCCCGACCAAGATCGAGTTCGTCCTGCGCATAGACCGCGCCCGACCAGCCCGCGCGCATGCCGTACGTGCGGGAATCCACCGTCGAATACTGCCCGTCGGCGCCGAAGGTGAGAAGATTCCCGCGCGAGAGCGCATAGGTCCCCTGCCATTCGACCCCCGTGATCCAAGCGGTCGATTGCGTCTGGTCACTGGGACGCATCGAGAAATCGGAGGTGTCACTCGAGGTGTTGAATGCGGTGCGGTACGTGGTAAAACGCAACGACGACGCAAAATCCGCACGGTGGGTCTGCCGAAGGATAATGGAAGCCTGTGATTTGTGAGACACAATGCGCTCGCTCAGATCGGCTCGCGCCGGTGGTTGCAGGGCATGCGCGAGATCGCGCCAGTACACCCAGTTCCCGCGGTCGTTCGTACTGTGATTGACCGCGACACTGATGTTCCGCTCGGGGGAGAAACGGTACCAACCGCGCGCACTGAAATTCCCGCGGACGAAATCATCGTTCTGCCGGTAGGACTGGTCACCGCGCACGCCGGCGGTGAGCAGATAGCTGAAATCACCCGCGACGTCACCATGCTGCAGATCGACACCGCCGCGCCAACGCGGACTCTCCCCCCACCACTTCCATTCCGCATGATATGGATCGTCCCAGAATCCGGATGTGAGGCGGACGCGCGTTATTCGCTGCGTCGGCTCGCGGGTGAGAACGTTGATGACCCCGCCCAGCGCGCTCGATCCGTACAGCGCGGATCCCGCACCCTTGACGACTTCGATGCGGTCAACGGCGAACATGGGCACGACGTCGAACTTGATCTCGCCGGCATCGCCGGCGAGCACCGGCGCGCCGTCGACCAGCAATAGCACACGGCTGCCCAGTGCGCGGCTGTACCCACTCGAACCACGGATGTTGACCTGGTCCTCGGTGATGTTGACACCGGGCACCCGCCGCAATGCGTTATCGAGCGTCTCGATGCCGCGTGCCTCGATGTCGGCCCCACGCATGGTGGAGATACTGACCGGAATCTCCTCGAAACTCTGCGCGTGCTTCCCCGCGGTGACGATGATCTCACCGGTCTGCAGCGTTGTCTCCTCGAGCTCGAAATCGATGCGGCGCGTCTCACCCTCGCCGACCACGATCGCACGCTCCTCCTTCCGGTAGCCGATCATCGAGACCACGATGGTCAACGGTCCCGCGGGAACTCGCTGGATTCGGTAGCGTCCGTCCGTATCCGTGGCGCTACCCAACACGGTGCCGCGGACGATGACGTTCGCCCCCGTCAGCGCCATGCCCGTGGCGTCGGTCACCCGTCCGGTCAGGGTCCTTCCCGTCAGGGTATTTCCCGCTGCACGCGGCCGGTCCTGGGCGCTCCCGCGCGATGACGCGGGCAACAGCACCAGTGGCAGCAACACGAGCAGAGCACGCACGGCCGATCGCCGAGCGATGGGAAGAACGGCGCGGCGGATGCTCACGTCCTATCCTCGCGTGTTGCGGATGGCATGCGTGATGCGGTAGAGGACGTCTTCCTGTTTCTGCATGTCATGGACGAAATCCGTCTCGTCGGAATCGATGACGAGAAGCGGTCCCAGTGAATACCGTCCAATCCACTCTTCGTAGAGCGCGTTGAGTTGTTCGAGATAGGACACTTCGATATTCTGTTCGAAATCGCGGCCGCGAAGTCGGATCTGGCGCTGCAGCGTGGGGATGCCGGCGCGGAGATAGATCAACAGCTGCGGAGGCTGGAGATATGCGGTCATCGCTTCGTAGAGCGCACGATAGTTTTCGTAATCCCGGTCATCCATCCTTCCGATGCGGTGCAGGTTGAGCGCGAAGATTTCCGCATCCTCGTAAATCGACCGGTCCTGCACCACCGACTCATCCCCCTCGGAAATCGTGCGATGCAGGATGAAGCGTTTGGAGAGAAAATATACCTGGAGGTGAAACGACCAGCGCGTCATGTCCGCATAGAAATCCGGGAGATACGGATTGTCGTCGACGGATTCGAAATGGGGCACCCACCCGAATTTCTGATGCAGCAGCGAGGTGAGTGATGATTTTCCGGAACCGATGTTTCCTGCGATGGCGATAAACATGGGTCAATCCTGCTGCCAGCGGATGTCGTCCCGCTCCTCGAGATGGTTCGCATACCGCGCGAGAACAAAGAGAAAATCCGACAGGCGGTTGATATAACGGAGATTCCCCTCGTTTATTTCCTCCCGCGAGGAAAGACGGACGATGAGGCGCTCGGCACGCCGTGCGACCGTGCGGCAGACATGCAGGCGCGCGGCGGATTCACCGCCGCCGGGTAAAATGAAGAAACGAATCGGGGCAAGCCGTGCTTCGAGCGTGTCGATCCGCTGTTCCATCGCCGTGATATGCATCTCCTCGATGCGTGCGATGCGTGCGTTGCGGCTTTCCAGGGGCGTCGCCAGATCCGCGCCGAGGATGAACAGCTCATGCTGCAGCGCGCCGATCAGCGTGGCGATCTCCGGATGCGATGCCGCGGCCGCGAAGCCGAGGAATGCGTTGAGTTCGTCCACCGTGCCGTACGCGTCGATGCGCGCATCGTCCTTCCCCACGCGTCGGCCACCAAACAACCCGGTCGTGCCCTGGTCTCCGGTCTTTGTATAGATCTTCACGTCACCTCGATGAATTTGTTGCGGTCCGTACCGCTTCCACAACACGATCGGGCGTGGGAAGTTCCGACCAGGTGGCGGAAACGACGCCCTCGTGCAGCACGAAAACGCGCGGCAGACGGCGATACAGGGGACGGGCGAATCGTGGCTCGACGGCCGCGACGGGGAACGCCGCGGCGTATTCGAACATGAGTGTCGTCAGATGCTCCGTTCCGTCAATGATCAACCCGACCGCCGATGGAACGTCTTCATGCTGCGCGATCGCATTCATGCGTTCGACGTCCGCGGCGACGTGTGGACTCCGAACGGTGAAGAGGAACACGGCATGCGTTCCCGTATTGAGGTCCTTTCCGTACAGTCCGTCCACCGGCCAGGTGGAGAACACCGCGCCCGGCTTGAGCTGTGTCACGAAATCGTCCACGGGCAGCTGGGCATGCACCCCGGTGACGAGGGCGGCGATCGCCGCCGCGGAAATGGAGAGTGCCGCACGCCAGCGCATCCCGGCGGTCTTCCGGCCCCAGAGCACGATGACGGCGAACACAAGAGCGACGATCATCAGGGCGTCCTCCACGATCACCTGTTCCGGACCGCGATGGACGAGATTGCCGAAGCACCCACAACTCTCGCCGAGTCCGATCATCATCCCATACACCGTGATCGCGATGAAAAACAGCAGCATCGCGATGGTGAGCAGTGGGACGACGCGTGGGAGGAAATTCACGATCAAGGCGGTCGCGAGCGCCACCTCGAAAATGATCAGCGTCCACGCGGCAAGAAGCGAGAGATCCGGGAGGATCGCATAGGTGGCGATCTGTTCGGCGAAAGAATCGGGATCGAGCGCCTTGAGCAGCGCGGCGGATAGAAAAACCAGTCCGACAGCGATCTGCAGCAAGCGCGCGATGATGAAAAGAACACGGTTGGATGACAATTGCATCGAAGGTGCGGATTATTTTAGGATTCTGATGATGGCGTCTTCATAGGCACCGGGTGGATCGGCGATGATGCGATCGACTTCCTTCCCGTTCTGATACACGATCAGCGCGGGATAGTCGTGCCCGTGGCGTGCGAGTTCAGCCGCGGGCTCGTTTCCTCCCATTGCGATGCCGATGTAGCGCACGGTGAAGTTCGGATTTTTCGCATCGCCGAAAATGCGAAGCGCCTTGGGCAGCACGATTTTGCAACTCGAACACCAAGTCGCGAACATCACGACGATTTCGGATTTTTTCTTGTACCCGGAGAGAAAGGAGATGGCCGACTTCTTCGGGCGGTAGGATTTCGCGCGCAGGGCGTATTCAGGATTGTGCGCCAGAATGACTTCGCGTGAGACATCGCCGACCAGCGTCTGACGGAGAATGAGCTTCACCCGCCTCCCTCCGACCGTGAACGAGGTGACGCCGCCGCTGAGTGCGTATCCGCCGGCATCACGACCGGAGGGGATGCCCGATGTCGTGAGGAAGCTGCCGTCGACCTTCACGGAGGAGGAACTGACGGTGCGAACACGCTTTTTCGCGAGATCGAGCAATACGGTCTTCCCGAGCTTTTTCGAAACAAGAAGCATGTATGGCTGATAATTCAGCGGCTGGAATACCTGCGCGTCGAGATCGGCCTTGCCACCGACTTCCACACCGAATTGTGCGTTCTCCTCCCATTCCAGCGACGCGGCCATGGGAAACGGCGGATCCGTCGCGGCATGCACCGATCCCGCGGCAGTCACCACGAGAACAAACACGGACAAAATCGGGAGCATTGCGTATGGGGACATCCGAAAACGTACTCTCATCGAAAACACCTCATTCAAAAATGTACGAAACGCGCACGGACGGCGCAATGCCGGAATCGGTCAAGGAAAGAGAAAGGCATGGAAAAGATAAACCGACGGTTGCCTGCCGTTGTTCCGCATGACATATTGACGCTCATTCATTGAGAATACCACCGCACGACACGAAAAGGAATACCGTTATGCATGACCTGCTTCACTCCCTGCTGCAACGTGATCCGGCACAGGCGACGCCGGATGATTTTTCCGCGCTGGACCGCGTCTGGGAAGCGTTGCGCCACGGGCGCCTGCGTGCCGCGGAATGTGTCGATGGGACGTGGGTGGCGAACACGGACGTCAAACGCGTCATCCTCTGGGCGTTTCGCGCTGGCATATTGCGCGAAACCATCGAGGCCGGCGTCTTCCGTTTCACCGACAAGCACACGCTGCCCGTGCAGGGATTCACGGCTGAAAGCAAGCGACGCATCGTACCGGGCGGAACCACGGTGCGCGACGGCGCCTATGTCGCACCCGGAGTGATTGTCATGCCCCCGGCGTATATCAATGTCGGGGCGTATGTCGATGAAGACACGCTCGTCGACAGTCATGCGCTGGTGGGTTCCTGCGCACAGATCGGCAAACGCGTTCACCTGAGTGCCGCCGTGCAGATCGGTGGCGTACTCGAGCCCGTGGGGGCCGTACCGGTCGTGATCGAGGATGATGTCATGGTCGGCGGCAACAGCGGAATCTACGAAGGGACTATCGTGCGCCGCGGTGCGGTGATCGGGACCGGTGTGATTCTCAACGCTTCCACTCCGGTCTACGATCTGGTGTATGAACGCATTCTACGAAAAAGCGCGGACGCGGCGCTCGAGATCCCACGAAACGCCGTGGTCGTGGCGGGCAGCCGTCCCGCCCGCGGAGACTTCGCCGTCCAACACGGCGTTTCGATCTATACACCGGTCATCGTCAAGTACCGCGATGACAAAACCGACGCCGCCACCGCGCTGGAAGAAAGTCTCAGATAATACAGCGATCCTGCCGGAAATTGCCTGCGCCGCGGAGGGCCCTCGCGGCGTTTCCATCCTTGACCTGGCATCCGCCTCGCGTCAAGGTCGTTCCACGCCCAGTGCGCCCGGGATTCCCCTTGACTTTCACGGCGCCAATTTGAATATTGTGAATTCAACATCTTCTGCGTACTTTACGTATTCACCACGGGTGTCATGGTCGGATGGACTTTCCGCGCATGACAAAGTGCTGACAGCGTCGTACGGGCTTCGCGCCTGATTCAATCACACATTGCGGAAAACATCATGACGAACGAGCCGACCAACAACGAACATCCAGAGAACCTTCCGGAGAATCCCCAGCCAGAATCGAATCTGTCCGCGAACACGGGGAACATGGAAGCCGCCACACCCGATGTTGAGGCTCAATCTGAGGTGACGGATCAGGCCAGCGCAGCGGATGCGGTGACCGACGCGGCAGCGAATGCCACCGACGCGGCAGCGGACGCGGTAGCGAATGCCACCGATGCGGCAGCAGACGCGGCAGCGAATGCCACCGATGCGGCAGCGGACGCGGCAGCGAATGCCACCGATGCGGAGACGGACGCGGCAGCGAATGCCACCGACGCGGCAGCGGACGCGGCAGCGAATGCCACCGACGCGGTGACGGACGCGGTAGCGAATGCCACCGATGCGGCAGCG
>JAVFAS010000023.1:0-44727 GCA_034002405.1 Bacteroidota bacterium
TGCGACATTCCATCAATCGGATACATTCCATGAAACGATGCATTCTCTTGACGATGCTGCTTGCCGCGATGGGCGGGCCCGTGGTGGCGCAGCAGGAAACGGGCGGAGAGGAACGCGTGATCTATTACGACACGGCGATCCGCCTCAAGGACGGTACCGTGCTGCGCGATGTCACGGTCTCGTACGAGTACGAGGAGGGCGAGTATGAGCGCTACGTGATCAAGACGCGCGACGGCGCCATCATCCGCAAGCTGCCCAACGAGGTGGAGGTGATCGAGGCGCATGCGCGCACCTTCGCGCCACCGCGGTATTCACCCCTCGATATCGTGCGTCCCTGCGACGACCGCCAGCGCGAGGCGCAGTGGTACTTCGTCGAAGTGCGCGGCTGGGGCTATTACGTGGGCGAGGATGAATCGGAGAACGCGATCGGCATCGATCACATGGCGTTCGGACCCGAGGTGGCGGCGGGACTGCGCTTCGGCCGCTTCGGTATCGGACTCGGTGCGTCGTATTTCAGCGCGCGCGAGATCAGCAGGATCCCGTTTTTTCTTCACGCACGCTGGCAGCTGACGGCACGGTGTTTCGCGCCGTTCATCTACGGACAGGCGGGGACGGTCTTCGACGATCAGTCGGAGACCTCGCCCACGGCCGGCTTCCTCATCGAACAGGCGCCGAAAATTCTCGGTGCCGGTATCGGCATCGACTGGCCGCTGGCCGAATGGGTCGACCTGTCGGTGGATCTCGGCTATCGCTACCTGCAACTGCCCACACGGGTCCCCTGCGACTGCTCGAATGTGCCCGAGCCGGAAGAGGCGGTGTATTACAACGACAGCCATGGCGTGCTGCTGCGCGCCGGCGTGACATTCTAGGAAGGAGCGCAAGACATGAAATTCCGAACGATTCCCGTATTCGATCTGTCGCTCGCCGCCACCACGTTGGTCGCGGTCTTCCTGCTCGCCGCCTGTCAATCCCCCACCGAAACGCCACCAACCACGGAGCGGAACGTCACCGTCCACGTGCAGGACGCCAACGGCGCATCGATGGAACTCGTTCCGGTCGAGATGCATGAGCTGGCGGACGGCGAAGCACAACTCCTCGAAACCGATGTGACCGATGCGTCGGGGAACGCTCGGTTCCAGGTCGAGATCCCGACGACCGGCCGCGCCTTCCGCTTCATCATCGGCGATGCGCGTGTCGGTAAAATATTCGTGGATGCGAATCTCCTCTGTCGCGATACCGTGCTGCTCGCGCGGCTGGCGGCCGAACTGTTGCCCTGCGGCGAGAGCGTCTCGCGCACGCTGCGTATCGAGGACATCTGCGCGCCGTTGCGGACCGGACAGACGTTCAGCGATTCGACGCAGTACACGTTCTCGAGCACCTGCGACGAGGCCTTGAGCTTTACGCTGTCGGGTCCTCCCCCCGGGGAGTTCACCCTCGTGATACTCGGCACCGACGGGACGGTCCTCTCCGACCGGCCGTTCACCATCCCCCCCCGGGGTCAATTCGTCGTCCGCGCCATCGCCACGCCGGCGGATTCCGGTCTGCGTCGTGCCTCCTATATCTTCAACGGTGCGGGCGCGAATGGCGCCACCGCCACGCTCAATCTCGATGTCGAAGTCGACGCGCGTAACTGCAATGTGTGCGAATGTCCGGAAGAGGAAATCATCGTCGACTTCGGCCTGGTGGAGGCCTTCCCGACCCGCGGGGAAGGTGTTCGCGTGATCGAACTGCCGCGCAACCTCTGCAACTTCCTCCGTGAGGACAATCTCATCAAAGGCGCATCACAGCCGGATTTCTTCGGAGTGCCGGAGATCACGGAAGAAATGGTGCCACCGGGTCGCGGTTACACCCGGCGCTTCACCTTCACACCCCAGGAGCGAAATTACGATGTGATGCAGGATACCATTCTCATCGAGCACTGGATCGCCGACGAAAGCAAGGCCTGCACAACGCGGGTGATCCTGCGGGGACAGGGGTGTGGTCCCGCTTGCGAACTGCTGACGAGCCGTTTCACCCTCAACGAAAATGTGTGGGACTATGAACTCGGCCGCGTCCGGGTCTATGAATCCGGCCAAGGTGAAATCTGCGTGCGGCACACCGGGGAATGCGGGACGCTGGTGATTACAAAGTCACATGGCACCGTCCCCGGTTTCTCGATATCGCCGGAGACGGTCAGCATCGAACCCGGCGAGCGCGCATGCTTCACCGTGACCTTCGACGCCGCGGACGAGGTGGTCTGGCCGCTGGGGCACGGTCAGCCCGCGGACATCAACCATGAATTTCCCCTGAAGATCCAGAATTGCGAGGCCGAGAAGTCCATCACCGTGAAGGTCCGGGTCGATACCCTGCCGGCACAGTTCTCGCGCTGCATCTACCAGTGGGATCAGAACGGAAAATACGGGTACAACTTCACACCCGTACAGGGGAAGGGCGAGGATCATTACGATCCGGACAAGGACAACAACCAGACCTCCGATATCGTCGTGGAAGCGGTCTCCGTGGGCTTCTCGGCCGATGTCCGCATTCGCGGGCGCTGGAAGCTGATCAAGAGCGCCGTGTCCGAAACGCAGTTCAATTTCGACGACATGTCGAAAGGGCTGAACGGATGGACGCTCGCGGAATACCGCGGCATCACCACCGGTGCATTCAATAACCAGGGCCAGGCCACGCTGCAGTTCCGTTCGGTGTACAGCGTCGAGGTCATTCGTGGAACAGATGTGTATTACGCGTGCGTGCGTGTGCGCGAGGTCAGCGCGGATCCCGACGGCAAGTTCAAGATGTGTCTCGACGTTCTCTTCCCCATGATCAAGGAGTAAGCCATGCGGCAACGAATCCATCATTTCACGGCGGCCGCGGTCTGCGCACTCCTGATGGTCGGCTGCGGAGGGGGCGACGAAATCACGCGCGAACCCGAATCGACTCTCTTGAATGGCGCGGGCGCGGCGCGCAACGCGACCGCGCTGAACTCCGGTCGGGACGAGTTCGCCCCGGTACTGCTCGACGACGGGATGACCTGTCTGGTCACCTCGAATCGCGAGCAGGAGGGAAGCACGCGCGTGCTCTCGCCGGAATTCCTGTTCGGCGAGGCGGTCTATGCGGTCTCCCGTCCCGCGGCATCACCGATGCTCACCCTGGATCGTGTCGAGACATGGTCGCCGCTGGCGAAACTCGCTCCCGGACGACTCGACCGCGTCAATTCCGGCACCCCGGCGTTCGATCCGGCAACCGGCCGCATCTATTACGGAGCGACGTATCTGAATACTGGCGACGGCGGGACGGACATTCACTCGCTGCCCTGGCCGGTGCCGGGGGAGGCCGACACGGCCGCGTCCCCGGAGTCCGCCGCCCGCAATGAGCGCACGCTCAACTCACGCTGGTGGGAGGCGCATCCCACCATTGCACCAGACGGGTCAGCCATGGTGTTCGCGAGCGATCGGATCGCCACGCTGCCCTCTGTATCCGATACCGGCCGGCGCGCCCCGCGGCTCTGGATCGCACGCAAGGCCGGGGAGGGATGGGGCACGCCCGAGTTGCTTCCCGAGCCAGTGAATTCCGGCACGGCAGAGATGTCCCCGCATTTCGGCGTCGACGGTTGGCTCTATTTCGCCACGAAGCGCTGGCCCGATGCCGGTTTCGAGATCGTGCGCAGCCGCTATGACGAGGGGAAGTGGACGCAACCCGAGCGGCTCCGTGCACCCTTCAATTCCACGTTCGACGATGTATTTCCATTCCTCTCCGCCGACCGTATGCAACTGCTGTTCAGTTCCAACCGTCCCGGCGGCAAGGGTGGCTATGACATCTGGTTCAGCGAAGTGAAATACTGCGTGCCCCTCGAGGTGCTCGTGCGACTGACCGATGCCGACGGCAGCGAATCCTCGGCACAGCCGGCCGCGGACGTCGAGCTCGAGGTGGTCGAGACCGCGACGGGACGGACCGTGCTTCGGGAGAGCACCGCGGGTGACGGACGCATGAACGCGCAATGCCTGCCGGTGAACACCGGCATGATTGTGCGTCCCTCCGCGCGGAATTGTTATCAGAATCCCGGCGGGGTGGAATTCACCACGCCGCTGCCGGCCGACATCGGCGACGGGGTGCGGATCACCATCGATCTGAAGCGACTCGCGCTCCCGGAATTCTATGTCGTTTCGGACTCCATTCCATTCTTCGTCACCGGATATTGGTATCCGAATACCACGACCGAGCTCCGTCGCCTGCGTGGCCGTCTCACCGGTGGAAAGGAGCTGCCGACCGCGAATTTCATCGATACGACCGATTACGACTACGACGCCGCCGCGTTGCGCGTCGATCAATGGTTCGACAAGCTCTATGGTGAAATCGACCGCATGCTGGTGCCCATGCTCGACACCTGTTACGGAGCGGCGGACACATTGATCATCACCGTGGTGGGGCACGTCGATCCGCGCGGACTGGCGTGGGGCAAATTCGACGAGAAGGAAGAAATCCGCACGCTGGGCGCCGTGATCTCGCCGGGCGATGTCATGCAGCGGCAAGAGGGTAATGTGAAGCTGTCGCATCTGCGCGCATGGTACGCCATGCGCATGATCGACACGCAGATGGACTCGCGCTCGGATCGCTACCGCTTCCTCCGCGCCCAGCACCGCATCCGCTACCAGGCCAACGGTGGCGAGATCGGGTACGGAGAGGGCGGGACAAAAGCCGGTCCCATCAATGATGCGCTCAAGCGCAAGTTCACCGTCGCGGTGGAGGTGCGGAAGAAACGGTAAGAACACCGCGGGTTTGAAGAATGCTGGTGTGAACGGCGGGCGGCGATTGCAGGATCGTCGCTCGCTTGACATGGCGCGGAAATTATCGGATATTCGGGTACTCAATTCACGTCCGTCCCCCTCGACCGGTTGCCCCTGGCAGTGCGCACATGCCGTGCGCGCGGATTGCGGGTCCGACGGCGTGCCGGGATTCACGAACAGACGAAGAGGTCGCCATGGGTACGATTGCGCGAAGTGTCTTCACGATGGTATTCCTGTTTTCACTGCTGCTCCCCATCGAGATGGCGGGGCAGTGGAGCAAATGCGCCGGGCCGGATGGAGGGTATGCCCAGTGTCTCGCCCGGGATGGAGATGTCATGGTTGCCGGTCTCGCCACCGGCGCCTATCTGTATTCCGGCGTGTCGGGCCGCTGGTCGAAGATCCCCGGTGATCTTGCGATGGATCGCTCGGTGCTGTCGTGTATCATGGCGCAGGGGAATATCCTGGTGGGAACAGGGTTGGGAGAAATCTATCGGTCCACCGATACCGGTGCGACCTGGAGCAGGGTGAAGAAGGATCTCGGCAATGTGTACTCCTTCGCCGCGGTGGGGACGACGCTGTTCGCCGCCACGAGCCTGAAGACCGTGCTCAAGTCGGTCGATGGCGGCGTGACGTGGACGGAGTCCGGCACCGGTCTCGGCACCATGGTCATCGAGGCAATCAGTGCGTCGGGAAATCTGCTCGCCGTCGCGACGGGCGTTGGGGTCTTTCTGTCCACGGACGCGGGCGATACGTGGAACGAATCGGGTGATCTCCCGCAGCTCTCCTCCGTGTTCGTGGAGGGAAATACGATTTGGGCGGGTTCCTATCTCAAGGTTCATCGCAGTACCGATGCGGGACAGACCTGGTCCGACCACGGTCAATCCCACTTCGGACATCGCGTGCTGTGCTTCGCCCGTTCGGACGGCTACCTGTACGCCGGGGCTCTCACCCACGGCGTGTCACGATCTTCTGATAACGGAGAGACGTGGGAAAAAATCAATACCGATCTTCCCGAAATGCGGATGTACGCGCTGCTCGCCGAGGGTTCGACGGTCTTCGTCGCAACCGGCGGTGACGGGGTGTATACCCTCACCGAACCCGACGGGCGCTGGACGCCCATGAATGAGGGAATGGATGCCAACCTGATCCGGTCGCTGTATGTCTCGGGATCGACGCTGTTCGCGGGTTGCGATGGGTCCGGAATCATGACGACGGAGAGTCCGGCGTTCGATGTATGGAGCAGAAGGAATGCCGGACTGACAAGCACCCTGATCTACACCTTCGCCGAGCAAGGCACGACCTTGTTCGCCGGAAGCAACGAGGGGGGACTGTTCAAATCGGAGGACCGAGGACAGAGCTGGCAGTACGTCGACGTCGGATCCGTGGGCAACAGCATGTATTCTCTCTTCGTGCACGGGTCCGGTCTGTTTCTCGGAACGAATAGCTACGGGGTGTTCTACTCAAGTGATGCCGGGGTGACATGGGAACCGCGCAGCACCGACATTGGGAATGCCGCCATTTATGGATTCGCCTCGCTCGGGAGCACCGTGTTTGTCGCGACACACAACACCGGGGTGTTTGCAAGCACGGACGACGGATTGACGTGGAGCGCGGTGAATGAAGGAATCGAGAACACCCGTATCCGAAGCATTTGGTCCGACGGCACCGCACTGTTCGTGGGGAGCATGGGTGGCAAGCTCTATCGGTCGACCGATGAGGGTTCGAGTTGGACCGCCGTGCTCAGCGTCTGGTCTCAGGACCATGTCCGTGCGATCATCGGTGTCGGAACGGCGGTTTTCGCCGCATGCTACTACGGCGAATTGCATATGAGCACGGATGGCGGTGGGACATGGCAATCGTTGAACACGGAAGTGCTGTTTCCCTGGATCTACAGTCTGGCAATAAAGGATAACCACCTCCTCGTTGGTACCTGGGGTGACGGGATCTGGAAGCGTCCGCTTTCCGACCTCATCCTCTCGGTCGAACACTCCGCCGCACGTCCGGCCACGCCCGTGCTGCATCCATCCGTCCCCCATCCTGTCGGCGCGACAACGCAGCTTCGATTCACGCTCGTAACGCCGTCGCAGGTCCGGCTGGCAGTGCACGATCTGCTCGGCCGCCTCGTCATGGTGGCAACCGAAGGACGCTACGATGCCGGAACGCATGCGATCCGCTTCGACCGGGCGGCGTTGCCCGCGGGCTGTTATATCGCGCGGCTCAGCGCGGATGGTGTCACATCCACGATGAAGCTGATGCTGGAATAGAAGAATCCCCCAGCATCCACCGGTCAACATGACGCACACTGGTCGTGGACTCGATGGAATGGGTAACAAACGTGCGGCACGCCATTTGACGTGCCGCACGGTTTTTTTAGACGTCGCCCTCGAAGGCGAGTGTTTCTCGATTGCGACGTGTTTCTCGATTGCGACGTGTTTCTCGACGCCTGCCGTTCAGCGCACGGCGAATCCGCGCTGTACCCAGCGATCGTCCTGCCCGACCGCGAGAAAATACATGCCAGGGCGGAGTCCCCGCAGGGACAGTGCGATGCGGTGGGCACCGGCGGCATCCAACCGCAACGCGCGTTGCATGAAGAGGCGGCCCAGGAGGTCCGTGATCCGCAGTGTCATGTTTCCGGCCTCGTCGGAGTCGAGGGTGAGCGTCGCGGCATCATGCGCGGGATTCGGATGAATGTCTCTGATATTCAGTCCGCCCGCCGCGGCGAACGGCATCCGCTCCACACCGACGGTCTGTTGCCCTCCCGGGTACCAGAAGCCGAAGAAGCCGACATGGGTGGCGTTTTTCGCCGTGCCGATCAGCGCTTGTCCCACGCTGCCACGCAGGGTGATGCCGTCACCGGACGCGGATGCGGCGCCACTCGCACCCACGACACGCGAGAGCGCCGGCTGCGCATGGCCCGACGGCCCGTGCGCGACAAGCAGGAGAAGCGCGAGCAGGAGCAGGCCTTGAAATCGATTGCGATCACTCATGCCGCGCCTGCCTTCCCGGGGCGCCGTGGGATGGCTGCACCGCGCCATTCAACAGGAACTGTCGATGCGCTTCCGTGTCCGAAAGCACGCGTTGTTGCTCGTCGTAATCGATGCCGCGCGTCCGGGGCTGGTCGAAGGACTCGGGATGCAGATACTTCCCGCGGTCCGCGCCCGCTTTTTCCTGCTCCGGCACGATGCGGTTTTTCCGTGCCCACGCATCGTTGCGCACGCCGATCACCATCCAGGAAACCTCGAGTCCCGGCGTGCCGCCCGCGATGCGGAAACGGTTGTTCGTCACTTTCTCGGCGATGTAGGCATTCGCCCATCCACCGATGCACGTGAGTTGATAGCGGATGTCGCGATTGAGCGCGTCGAAATAGGAGGGCAGTTCCACGACGGCCTGACCGTTGCCATCGAGCTCGGTGGTGCCGGAGTACATGGTGGTCATTTCCGGACTCTCCACCGACACATGCACGAGATATTTTTCCTCGGGCTCCACCGGATGATCGATGAGAAATGATTTGCTGCCCCCGCTGATCGAGCCACTGACGGTCAGGTTGCCGGTGATCCGGACATTTCCGGTGAAATCGCCGGCGCGGGTCGCGTTGGCGAGGACGACATTGTTGCCGCCGGTGATGCTCACGGCATAGACGCCACCGTTCTGATGCCCGAGCACGCCGTACCAGCTGCCGTTGTCGCCGAGCGCACCGTACTTGCCGCCGAGATAGCCGTGAATCGTGCCGGAGCTGCTTTCACCCTGAACGCCGGGATACATCGCATTGTCGCTTTTTCCGAACACACCTTGCTGGGTTTTCGAAATGCCGTACACGCCATATCCCATCACGCTGCGGCCGATCACTCCGAAGTCCTGGCCGTCACCCGCGACACCTGCATCCAGTGGGGCTGCGAACGAGGACGCTCCCTGCCGCCCATACAGGGCAACGCCATTGTCGCTCGTGGCGACCGCGCCGTAGAGCTTGGTCCCCAGCGTGCAACTGTTCGCGTGCTTCGTGTTGGTCCCGATCACTCCCGCGGTGCCGTCGGCATCGGCTTCTCCGTAAATGCCGGCCTTCCCGTCCTTCGTGGTTCTTCCGAAAATCGCGTGCGTGCCGTGGCTCACGCCGCCGACAGCAGTGCCGACATGTCCGAAACCAAAGATCGCCGTCGACAGGGTGCTGACGGCATACACGCCGGTATTATTTTCCGTTTCCGCTTCGATCCCGGCCGCATTGCCCGTGGTGCGGATGACGATGCCCTGTTCCTCGAGTCCGACATCGACGGTGCCGGATGGAAAGCGCACACGCGTGGTGGCACCGTCCCCGGTGGTGTTGGTGATGGTGAACAGCGGCGGATCCGATTGATTCGCGGCACCGGCACCGGACCAGGGCAGGCTCAGTCCGCCCGAGGAGTTTGTCCATTCCAGGCTGCTTCCGTTCCAGCCAAGGACCTGACCCGGCGCGGCGACATTCGCGGTGGCGAGTTTGGATTTTCCGATCTGCTCGTCCTTGATCATGGTGCCGTCGATTCCATGATGGGGGATGTTCAGCGTCACCTCGCTCGTCATGCCGCCTCCCTCGAGACCGTCGCCCGCGACGACGCTGACGATACCGCCGTTCACCCAACGGAGTCCGCTCGCGTCATACCCCAGCACCTGTCCGGGCCCCGGCGTATTGCTTGCGGCGAATTTTGTCGGACCGATGCCGCGGTCGGCGAGTGTCAGCGTGACGTCACCGCTGGTGCCACCGCCAGTGAGTCCCTCGCCGGCCGTGACCCCGGTGATGTCACCGCCACCCCCGCCCGGGGTCGCGGAAATCGTGATCGTGCTGCCGGCGGCACTGAGATTGACATTGCTTCCCGCGGCGAGCGTGATGTCGTCATGCAGGCCGTTGAGACGTTTCACCACCTGACCGGCGCCAATCGCGTCGGCCGCGACCGCGCCATTCTTCAGTGTCGGGTTCGGATAGCTCCCGGTGAGATCCCCGCCCGCGGCGACGCCCGTGATGCTGAGCGCGCGGAAGGCGTACGGCGCGATGGTCAGCGCGGTACGCGGACCGAGCTCGGCCGCGCCGTCGACGCGGATGCCGAGCCAGTATTGCCGGTCGAACGCAAGACCGATCGGCGTCACGCTGCCGAGCCGTGCATTGAACAGTCCGCCCGTCGTGGTGATGGTTTGCGATTCCGTCCACAGCGCGGTCCCACCGCTCTGGACATCGTAGATCGCGAAACTCAGTGCGTGATTTCCGTCGCCAAGCGGCTGTCCACCCGCATCGGTCAGCACGCCCTGGAAACTGATGACCTGGTCCTGCGCGAACGCCGCGGGTACGATGGCGAGCATGCACAGGGTCGTGAGAAACAGGATGGACACGAAGATCGAAAAACGCGCATGCGGTGTCCCTTGACGGCCGCGGTCAATACGGTGCATAGGAAACCTCCTCATAGGTGCTGCAATCGTTTCATTGCAGGGCTGGATGGATGCCCGTTGCCCGCGGCGGCGCCGCGGGGTATATTAGGATGAGATCCTCTTATAATCGTATGCAGCAAACATACACGATCGGTGGGCGGGATGCAAGCGATCGTGGCGGGTGGGGTGATCGTCCGGCACGCACACCATCACGCCATGCGTAACTCCCGTGCATGGTCGGTGTGTTTCCGGACTGGAATGGTGTGGGGTGTCGCCCGGACGCCCGTTATTCCATCTTGAACTCGGATGTCGTATGGAAACGCATGCTCTTGAACATCTCCTGCGCGGCGTTGAAGGACCAGCTGCCCTCCGGCAGGTACACCGGGTGTTCGTCCTTGTCATAGGCAATGTGCCGCGTCTGAAGTTTCATGAAGCGCGCGAGTTCGTCGCGGTCGTCGCTGGTGAACCAGAAGGCTTTGTACACGTTCATCAGCCGGAAGTCCGCGGTCGCGCCATATTCCTCGCGCAGACGGAACAGGATGACCTCGTACTGCAGTTCGCCGACCGTCCCGACGATCTTCTCGTTGCCATCCTGCCGCGTGAACAGCTGCGCGACACCTTCGTCGGTGAGCTGACGAATGCCTTTTTCGAGCTGCTTCGATTTGAACGGGTCGCGGTTGACGACGAGTTTGAAAATTTCCGGAGAGAAACGCGGAATGCCCCTGAAGGCGAGATCCTCGCCCTGCGTGAGGGTGTCACCGATCTTGAAGTTCCCGGTGTCGTGCAGCCCCACCACGTCGCCCGGCCAGGCCTCGTCGACGACCGTGCGTTCGTTGGCCATGAACGCCGTGGGCGCGGTGAAGCGGAGTTCCTTGCCCAGGCGCGTGTGCCGGTAGAAGGCGCCGCGTTCGAAGCGTCCCGAACAGACGCGGCAAAAGGCGATGCGCGCGCGGTGATTGGGATCGAGATTCGCGTGGATTTTGAAAATGAAGCCCGTGAAGGTGTCTTCGTCGGGCTGGACCACACGCGTGGAGGTTTCGCGCGGGAGCGGGGAGGGGGCGATGTCGACGAAGGTGTCGAGAAGATCCTTCACCCCGAAATTGTTCAGCGCGCTGCCGAAGAACACCGGGGCGAGGTAGCCATCGCGGTAATGCGACACGTCGAAGGGTTCGTACATCGCATCGATCAGGTCGAGCTCCTCACGGAGTTTCGCGGCGGCCGTGGCGCCGACCTGTTCGTCGAGCACCGCGCTGTCACGGTCTTCGATCACTACGACATCGTCACTGACCTCGGTCTTGTTCGGGGAGAACAGCGCGAGCTGCCGCCGGTGCAGGTTGTAAACGCCCTGAAAATCCCGTCCCATGCCGATGGGCCAACTGAGCGGACGCGTATGGATGCCGAGTTCCCGCTCGAGTTCATCGAGCAACGCGAACGGTTCGTGTCCCTCGCGATCGAGTTTGTTGACGAACGCGATGACGGGTGTCGACCGCATCCGACAGACGTCCATCAGCTTGCGTGTCTGTTCCTCCACGCCCTTGGCGGCGTCGATGACGAGGATGACACTGTCCACCGCCGTGAGCGTGCGGTAGGTGTCCTCGGCGAAATCCTTGTGCCCCGGGGTGTCGAGAATCGTGATCTTGTGCCCGCGATATTCGAAGCCCATGACCGACGTGGCCACCGAAATGCCGCGCTGCTTCTCGATTTCCATGAAATCGGAGGTGGCGGTCTTGCGAATCTTGTTGTTCTTCACGGCGCCCGCGGTGTGGATGGCGCCGCCGAACAGCAGCAGCTTCTCGGTGAGTGTCGTTTTTCCCGCGTCGGGATGGCTGATGATGCCGAAGGTACGTCGGCGTATGCGTTCGGAATGATCCATCCCTCAATATACGGGTGTGGACAGAACTATGAAAAATGCAAGACGATCCGCGTCCCCACCCCGACGTCGCTGCGGAGTTCCCAGCGGACGGCATTCGCCTCGAGATGATGAATGGCGATGGACATCCCGAGCCCGATGCCCTGGTATTTTTTCGTGAAGCCCTCGCTTTCCTGCGAAAACGGTTCGCGGAGCCGGGCGAGGTAGTCAGAAGACATTCCGATCCCGGTATCCGAAATGCTCAGGACGACGCCCTCTTCGTTTTGGCGGAGTCGAATATCAATGCCGCCGCGCTCGGTGAATTTCACGGCATTGTCGATCAGATGCGCGATCGCGACACGGAGGCTTTCGACGTCGCCGCGCACCGTCATGGAGGGCTGGTCCGAAAGAAAGACGAACGCGAGGCCCCGCCGTCGCGCCTCCGCGCGGGTGTGATCGATCATCCCCGCCATCATCTCCGCGATGTCGAAATCCTGCCACAGGCGCTCGTAGGTTCCGCTCTGGATCCGTGCGATTTCGAGAATGGAATGCACCGTGCGCAGCAACCGCGCCCCGCCTTCCGAGACCGCGTCGAAATACTCCGCGTATTCGCCATCGTGCGCGAGGGGACAGGTCTCCCGGATGAGGGCGTTGTGCCCGTGAATGTCCGATTCCTTCCGCGTTCCGCCGTGCGAGCACCTCCGCCAGTTGTTTGCGATTGTGCCGGATATGCAGTCCCGCGCCGGTGATCGCCATGAGCAGGAGCACGAAACCCAGGGAAATGTACATACGCGTGCGCAGCGGTGCGAGGATTTCTTCCTCGCTCACCTGTGATGCCAGAACCCATGGAGTTCCGGAAACCGGTCCCACGAATGCGCGGGTCGATGGACGAGACCCAGGTCTGAAATACAGCAAAACCCACGGGAAATGCAACCGACCAAGAATCGGAACGGGCTTGCTTCTCTCCGCGCGCGCATGCAATATGCATCGTCGCATCCATCACGGTACTTCTCCCGGGCATGAACAGCCGATCCATCTCGCCATGCTGCTGTTCGTGCTCCTGTTCCGTCGTGCGTACCGCAACATCAGGCAACCCGTGATCGCCAACCGGCGGTATTCGCCGGGCTGGACCGTCGCCACGTTCTGCATTCCGGGCGTGAACGTGGTCATGCCATACCTCGTCGTGCGCGAGATCTGCAAATGCAGCCGTACACTGGTCCGCACGCATGGTGACGGCCACTGGGAGGACGAACGCACGCCGGGGGTGCTCCCCGTATGGTGGTTCACAACGCGCGCCGTTCGCCCCACCGCATGGTGTCACGTGTCGCGCGAATCCCTCCCCCGGGCGGCGGGACTTGCGTTTGGACGGGCAGTTCCGCATGTTTGGCACATACTGATATTCAGAGCCGGATCTCCTGTTGCTTCATCCGCCGCGCGAACGCGGGGCGGTGACATGGGGAGACGCCACACGAATCACACGCACATTTCGGGAGTCGTGTATGAAATCGAATCCTCAAGTTCTTGGATGCTGGCGGACGCTGCTGCTGTGCGCTTCCCTCGGCCTCACGATGCTCGTGGTCCCCGCGGAGGGACAAGAGTTCCAGGAAATCGACGGCTACGGTTGGTCGCGCGGGATCAATCTCGCCACGCCGGCGATCACCGACCTCGACGGCAACGGATTGTTGGATCTTATTGTTGGAAGTAACTACAGTGGTCTGGGATGGTGGGAGCAGACGGCACCCCGGGCGGAAACCTTCCGTCGTGTCGATCGGGAGTTCCTGCCGCGTGAGCGGGAGTCACGGTGGGCGCCCCTGCTGGTCGATCTCGACGGGAATGGCCGGAAGGATATTCTCATGGGCGTGAGCGGTGGGTACATCCTGTGGTATGAGGAAAGCACCGCCGGAAATCTGGAGTTTCCTCTGGTCACCGATCGCGTGGGGGGGTTGTCCTTCGACGCGAACGGCCGTCTGTGGCTCGGGGATTTGGATGGTGACGGCCGGCGCGATCTGCTGGTCGGGAGCTCCGCACCGGAAATACGGCGGTATGTGCAGCGTACCCCGTTCGGCACGGACTTCGACCGCGTCCGGAGTCTCGTGTATTCGGAATGGCATGGCGCGTATCATCATCCGTTCCCGTACGATCTCGACGGCGATGGCGTGCTGGAGATGATCGTGAGTATCCACGAAGGAAATGTGTTACTCTATCGGCAGGATCCGGTCGTGAAGGACTCGTTTCTGCTCGTCACGAAGAATTGGAGCGGGATCACGGATGCGTATTACGGCGCACCCGCGATCACGGATATCGATGACGATGGCCTGCTGGACCTTTATATCGGGACGCTCGCCGGACACGTGCAGCATTACGAGCAGCCGTCCATCGGCGCGATCGATGGATGGGTGCAACGCGGCACGAATGTCATCGGGACCTGGGATTTCGGCCTCAACAACTCCGGGTTTATCGCGGATCTCGACCGGGACGGCCGTCTCGATGTCATCCGTTCCGAGGTCACCGAAGACACGGAACCCGTCCACCGTCCGCTGCAGCATTTCCGCCAGCAGCGCGTGGGAAGCTACGAAGTCGAGTATGTCGGAACATTCAGTGGTCTGACGATGCGGATCAACGAATCCGCGACCATCACGGATCTGGAGTCCGATGGCCAACTTGACTTGCTGGTGTATCGGTTGAGCCAGGGACTCGAACACTACCGCCAAAGCGCGGTCGATCCGTTCCATTTCGATCTGGTGACGGGGGAATTTCTTCCCGGGATGTTCATCACCCACCCGTCCATTCCCACCTGTCATGATATCGATGGAAACGGACGAATGGATCTGATTCTCGCCTGTACGGACCGGCGGCTTTTCCGCTACGAGGCGGACGGGCCCGGTTCGCTCACGTTCACGCTCGTCGAGGACCCCTGGCTCAAAAGTTCCGAGTACTATCCCGCGGTCTGTTTTTTCGACTACGAAAACGACGGTGTGCTCGACATGGTTCAGGGAACACAGGATGGCAAGCTTCGGCACTGGCGGCAGACCGCCGCGGGATCGACGACGTTCGCGCGCGTGGACTCGCCCATCTCGCGAATTCTCGCCGGGGGAAAATCCCAACCTTCGGTGTTCGATGTCAATGGAGACGGTCGTGACGACCTGGTTGTCGTCGACGGTTCGGGCGGAATTTCCCTCTTCGTCGATGAAGGACCGAATGCCGTGCAAACCATCCCGCGGCCGGTGAACGGTCCGGAACTCCTCGCTCCGTACCCGCAGCCGGCGGAGATGCAGTTGGTCATTCCCTACCGCGCACCCGTGGCGAGCGAAGTAACGCTCATCCTGAGTGACCTGCTCGGCCGGGAGCGTTACCGCGTCCAGGTCGCGGCGCGATCGGACATCCAAACCACGACGATCCCGGTGTCGGCGCTTGTCCCGGGTGTGTATCAGCTACGCGCCGTGCAGGGGAATGTCATGACGCAGCGGATGGTTGTGGTCGAGTAAGCCGTCCCTGGAATCACGAGGCAACACCAGCGGGCGCGTGGCCGGAGTCCGCGCGCCCGTTGATGTGCATCAGCAGTCCATGGTTATTCGTGTACCGAGAATCGGATGATGGTTGGCTGCACGAGTCGCTGAAAATCCACGAGAGGGAGGCGGATCAGCTCGCGATGGGTCCCGGCGTTGAACGCGATGGTGTCGTCCTCGGTCAGCTTCTGCGCCACGTACACCGGCATCCCGTAGAGATTGCCAAACGGCGGCATCGCCCCGAGTTCGCACTGCGGAAACAGATCCGCGAATTCACGCTCCCGCGCCAACGTCACATGGTCGGCGCCAATCGCCTCGCGCAGGAGGCCGAAATCGACCTGATACGATGCGGGCAGCACGGCCATGGCCATTTTCCCATCGACCTTGATCATCACGCATTTCGCCATCTCGTCGCCCGGGATGTGCGCGGACTGCGCCACTTCCTGGGCGGTGTAGGCCGTCGAGTGCAGTATCGAGACATACTTGATGCCTTCCCTGTCAAGGAATTCCTTGAGACGCTGAACGGGCATGGGATCCTCCGCTGGAAAACCGCCGGACTTCCGCCGGGGACGCCGGGAGAAGATGGGGGTGGTGGCAGGATAGTGGTGTATGCAGTGGATACTACGCAGTTTCCCCTGCAAAGTCAAGCGGCGACGATGGCGCGGTGACATCCTGCGCGGATGCCCGATGCGCGGATGCCCGATGCGCGGATGCCCGATGCGCGGATGCCCGATGCGCGGAGTATTCCCGCGTGAGCCGCGCGGGACGCGACGGCGGTCGCACGCTTCCTGCTTCAACCCTGCCGTTGTATATTGTCTGAACGCACACCTCCGTCATCACATGGGATCGGCATCATGGCACGCTTCTTCACGCATTACTGGCCCGATGAATTCTGCGATGCGCGCTATCGCTCGGGATACAGCGGTTCGCCTCTCGACTACAGCGCGGGCGAGGGATTTCTCCGGGCCGGAATGGAGGAGGGGGATGTCCTGTATGTGATCAGCGCCTACGATGGACAGGTGATGCTGGTCGGTCGCATGATCGTCGGTCGCGTGCTCACTTCGTATGCCGAGGCCCTCCGCGATATCGGTCCCGAAGTGGAGGAGGCACCCGAGTACGCTGTCGCGGCGGAAGGGACGGCGGGTGAACAATATTTCACGCGCCAGCTGATGATGGAGGAGGCGGGAGACATGCGCCTCCTCGCCGCGGATGGAAGCAGCAAACCGTTGAAATTCGCCGACGGCGACGAGGTCGATGCCCATGCACTCGCCGGTGTGCACGAGATCACTCCGGTTTCCGCCGGCCTTCTCGATCAGGTGCTCGCGCAACCGTTCCATGACCAACTGCCGGATACCGAAGAGGGGGGCGAGGAGGAAGACGAGATCGACGACAGTGATCTGGCCGCGATCACCCGGAGTTTCGCGGATGGGGAAATGAACCAGAAGGTGCGGGAACGCGCGTATGACTACGTGCGGACCGCCTTCGAGGAAAAGGGGTGGACGGTCATGGATGTCGATGATCCGGAACTGGGCTATGATCTGCAATGCACGATGCACGATGACCACTTGCATGTGGTGGTCAAGGGCAATATTCACGATGCCGTCGAGTTCATGCTCGGCGAACTCGAATACGCCCGCGCCGAGCGGGACGGCCATTTCGCGCTGTGCCTGGTCACGAGCGCATTGTCGGAGAACCCGTCGCTCCTGACCTTCAGCGGGGAGGATCTCTACGACCTCTTCGACGCGCGTCCCGTGCAGTGGGTCTTCCGCTATCGTCCGGAAGACGACGGCCTGGAGACCGAGGACTTCTGACGCAGCGGGCACGCCGGATCCCGGGAGTCGTGCGGATGGAGTGCCCGGCTTCCCCCCGGGTGGGAGAAAAAAGATAATCGTGCCGAAACTTCCGATCCGGGGTGACGTAGATGGATTGTCATTTCACGATCCCTATCCACGCAAGGAGTACGACGTCCCATGGCCACTGCCGATCTTTTCACCGGCATTCACAAGGCAGTCCGGAATCTGATGTTCACCACCGGTCTGAAATTGCAGAACCTCGACAGCGGGGACGCGGACGAGTGTCTGTCCATCATGGAAGATATTCATCTCATTTTTGATCTTTTCGAGGAGCATGCGCGTAACGAAGACCGGTTGATCTTCCCGCTGGTCGCCGCCCATGAGCCGGAACTGGTTGCCGCCCTCGAGGCCGAACATCACGCGCATGCACCGCTCATCGCGGAATTGCGCGACGCGATGGACCAACTCGACCGTGCGGTCACGCATGACCTTCGTATCGTTGCGCTGGCACGGCTGCGGATCGCCTACTTCGACTTCGTCGGAGAACACCTGCGGCACATGAACCGCGAGGAGCGCGAAATGCTTCCCGCGACGCAGCGCTGGGCGAGCGATGAAGAACTCGCTGGCACGCTGGGACAGATCATCAGCGGGACATCCCCCGAGACGTATGCGACGTGGCTCCGATGGATGCTGACCGCGTTGATGCCGACCGAATTGGCGGGAATGCTGCGTGGAATCGTGCAGGCACCGGCGCCCTTGATGGCCATCGTCGAAACGGTCGCCGCCGATGTCCTCCCGACCGCGCGCTGGACAAGGGCGCGCAACATGGCCGGGCTCGACCAGCAAAAGGCATTCGATCAGCACGCGGCGGCATGAAGCAGCAGCTCCCGTCATGCGCGCGGTGCTCCCCTGGAGAGTGCGAGGCGACGGACGGCGACCGAGAGTTCTTCCGGAAACACACAAGAGGTGAGACGCAGAGAGAGAGATAGATGACGAGAGAGGTTTCGTGCACGCCCCGTCGGCAATTTGTTGACGGGGCGTTCGCGTTTGCGAACACCCGAGGGGGCCGGGGCCGGAACCAGCTACTCGGGGATCTGGATTCTCGTTCGTCCTGCGTATATTTCCGCCCATGAACGCAACCCTGCCTGTCCTCACGCTGAAAGCCGGTCGCGAAGATTCGGTACTTCGCCGACATCCATGGGTTTTTTCCGGTGCGGTCGCCACGGTGACGGGGACCCCGCAAGCCGGGGACACCGTGCAGGTCCGTGACGCGAAGGGCCGCGTGCTCGGCTCCGCCGCCTGGTCTCCCATGTCACAAATCCGCGCACGGATGTGGCATTTCGACGAGCAGCAACGCGTCGACGAGGAATTTTTCCACGCGCGCATCGCCGCCGCGCTGGCGTCACGTGCCGCCCTGGCGGAGGACGCTTCCACCAACGCGCTGCGGTTGATCGCCTCCGAAGCGGACGGACTGCCCGGAGTGATTCTCGACCGGTACGGGAGCGTTTTGGTGTTCCAATTCCTTTCCGCCGGCGCGGAGCGCTGGCGCGATGTCATGATCCGGATCGTGGCCGGACTGATTCCCGACGCGACGTATTTCGAACGCTCCGATGGCGAGGCCCGCCAGAAGGAGGGACTGCCCGCGCGAACCGGCTCTCTCGGAATAAAGGATCTGGAAATCCCATGTGTAGCGCTCGAGGCGGGCTTGCGTTTTCTGCTGCGACCCGACACCGGCCACAAGACCGGGTTTTATCTCGATCAGCGCGAAAATCGTCGCCTGCTCGGATCGATGGCCGCGGGGGCGGACGTTCTCAATTGCTTCTCCTACACCGGTGGCTTCGCCGTGCACGCATTGGCGGGTGGCGCAACGCATGTGACGGATGTCGAGGTCTCGGGCGACGCCCTCACCCTCGCGCGTCTGAATGTCGAGCGCAATGGTTTCGATACGGCCCGGTACCGGCAGGAGGAAGCCGATGTGTTTGCCTTCCTCCGCCACTGCCGCGATGATCGCAGAAGCTTCGACATCATCGTCCTCGATCCGCCAAAATTCGCCGCATCGAAATCCCAGATCGAGCGCGCGGCACGGGGGTACAAGGATATCAACCTCCTCGCGATGAAACTGCTGCGTCCGGGGGGACTGCTGTTCACCTTCTCGTGCAGTGGACACATGTCGCAGCCTCTCTTTCAAAAAATCGTGTCCGACGCCGCGGTCGATGCGCGGCGGGATGCGCGTATTCGCCGTTTCCTCACGCAGGCCGCGGATCATCCGATCGCGCTCGCCATTCCGGAGTCCTGGTATCTGAAGGGATTGATCTGCGGATTGGACTGACACGGTCCTTGCGCATCGACCCCGCGGGCTTTCGCACGGGGCATGACGGCGACCGCGAAAAAAAACAAGGAGAGCGATTGCTCTCCTTGCTCACACAACATTGAGGAGGTACGAAAAACGATGAGACAGGGATTCAGGGAACACGGGAAGGACATCCTCCCGCCGTCACGCCGCGATTATTTTCCGTCGATCGTGACATTGAAGCGGGTGAGGATCGGCTTGATCGGGTTCGCATAGGCGATCGATCCGGACTTGGCGAAAATCATTCCAATCGGGGAGGCGGTGGAGTTGTCGGTGACAACCAGGGACCCGGAGTCGCCGCCTTCGACGAAGCTGCTGTTCTTGCGTGCGGGTGCGATGGCGATCTGGTCGACAAAACGTGCTGTTCCATATCCATAGTTGATGCCGATCGTGACATTGATCGCGGAAATCTTGCCCTTGGTCAGACCGGTGGTGCGTCCGTATTTCTGCACACTCATGCCGACGACGGGGTCAACGGGTGTTGACGAAGGAATGCCATACCCGTCCGTGGGCGTGCCGTTGCCGAGTTCCGCCGTGCTGGTCAGCATCATCGTAGCATCCATCACATTGCTCGCCGTGGAGAGGTGCACGATCGGTTCGAGTCCGGCGATCTGGCCGATGATGTCCGTCGTGTTTTGTGCGCAGGCGACATCGCCCGATCCTGGCTGAAGGATGCTTTCGCCCGGCTGTGCGGCGTTGAGACGTCCCCAGACATGATTGCAGGAGAGGGCATACACATTATCGCCGCCACGAACGCGCACCCCGATGGTACCGGCGCCACAGTCATAATAGTTGCTGGTGGAGATGCCGATCGGTGCGGGTCGCGGATGGCGGGCCGTTGTCGCGAGGCTGCTGGCGGATGAGGATTTCGGTTTCGCGGCGGTGGATTTCGTCTTGCTTGCGGTGGATTTCGTCTTGCCGCCACCGGCCACCGGTTCCACCACGCCAACCACCTGCTCGATGACCGGAATGCCGTCGATGCTCGTGGGAATGCCTTTCCCGAGCTCCCGTTCGGTGAAAATGATGACGGCGGGATTGCCTTCCTCATCCAGTCCCGTGCCGGTGCCGACCACGCCATGCTTGGCCATGAAGCGTTCGGTATTGCGGTTCTGCACGTCCATCGCACGCGCGACGCCCGGATTGTCCTTGCTCAGAACGTTGATCTGGGTCACGGCGTCCTCCGTGCTGGAGGGCGAGACCGGCTGGTCAGGAGCGTCGCCGCAAGCGGTGATGCCGAGTGTGGTGAAGATGAATGCCGCAACGAGGAGTTGGGCGAGTTTCGAGCGGGTGTGCGTGCGGACCATGATTTCCTCCAGTACTTCCATGAATCGTGTTCGAGTGTTTCAACCAACCTTCGAGCCTCAAGCTCTGGAGTGCAAGTTAGGCGGGGTACCTTTCAGCAGCCTGAATCCTCCATTACAGGCCCCTTAACAGTGGATTACAAACCTGTAAGACGGAAGGTCCCACACCGTCGACAGCGGTAACTCAATAAATGACAAGAGATTCGGGGCGATGGGGCCCGGGACGGCAGGTGGCTGGTCCCTTGGATGCATGCGAGGATTCCCTGCATCCGTCCCGGGCACGTCAGCCGTTCATGCCGCGCGCATCGAAGCTGATCTTTGCAGGAAGCGGCGTGATTCCTATCTTATATGATGCGTACTCTCGGCCCCCTCTTCGTTTTCGTCCTGCTCCTACTGGCGAGCGCGCTTCATGCGCAGCAGGCGGATCCACCCGCCTGGGCGCGCGGCATGACATGGTATCTGCTCCTGCCCGATCGCTTTGCGAACGGCGATTCGACAAATGATCCGACGGCGGCGTACGTGTTTGACGATGCGCGAATTCCGTGGAAGGTGTCGTCGTGGACCGCGAATTGGTACGAACGCACGGTGGAGGAGCGAATGCTGCACCCATCGTTCTATCCCGCGGCTCTCCTCCGGCATTTCGGCGGGGATCTCGACGGAATCATTTCCCGTCTCGATTATCTGCAGGATCTCGGCGTTCACGGCATCATTCTCACTCCGATGTTCGAGGCCCGCTCGGCACACAAGTTCGATGTGAGCAGCCTGCATCACATCGATCAGCATTTCGGACCCGTTACTCCCCTGGATACGGCGTTCGTCAATCGTGAGATTCCGGAAAATCCACTCTCCTGGTATATGACGTCGGCGGATCGTCGCTTTGCCGATTTGATCGCGGAAGTACATCGACGGGGAATGAAGGTGCTGATGATGGCGCAGTTCGCGCATGTCGGCGCGCATTTCTGGGCGTTTCGTGATGTGCTGGAAAAGCAGGAGGCCTCGCCCTACGGCGGATGGTTTTCCGTGAAGCAGTGGGATCGCCCCGAAACGCCATACGATTCGGAATTCCGCTATGAACGGATGTGGGACGTCGACGCGTTTCCCCGATTGCGGCAGGACACGCTCGGTCTCGTCAGCGGTCCGCGTGAATATGTCTTCGCGGCGACGCGTCGTTGGATGGATCCGAATGGGGACGGGAATCCCGCGGATGGAATCGACGGGTGGTGCATCGACTTGACGCATGAACTGCCGGACGTGTTCTGGCAGCAATGGGCGTCCCATTGCCGCGGCATCAATCCTGACGTGCTGTTGGTGAACATGGGATCAGGACGAGGAAAAACCACCGCGCCATTCAATGTGGACCAACCACGAGAGTATGGCAGGTCCTTGCACGAATTCTTTCTCCACCGCGGAGTGACGAGTACAACGTTTGACAGCCGTATGCTCGAGCAGCGAAGCCGGACCACCTTGCAGGGGAGCGATGCATTGCTGAACCTCCTCGGCAGTCACGAGACCGACCGCGTGACCTCGATGTGTGTCAACGACACGCTGCACTTCGACCGCGACAATTCCCTGGGCAGTAATCCGGAATATCTGGTCCGTCCGCCCGACGAAGACGAGCAGGCTCTTCGACGGATGCTGCTCCTCCTGCATTTCACCCTGCCCGGTGCCCCGGTTCTCTATTACGGTGATGAAGCCGGCATGCGTGGCGCCGATGATCCGGATAATAGAAAGTCGATGCTCTGGCCGGACTTGGCCTTCGACGATGAGAATACCTTTGATCTCAATGGCGACCCCACCGCCTATCCGCGACAGTTCGACAGTAGTTTGTTCGCCTACGTGCGCGCGTTGATCCAGCTTCGGGAACGCCATACATCGCTCCGTGTCGGTGCCATGCAGACAATGCTGCTGGATGATTATTCTTCCCTCTATGCGTTCATGCGTTCCGCCGGCGCGGAAAAAGTATTCGTCGTCGTCAACGCGAGTGATAACGCGCAACCCTGCGTGCTTCCCTACCTCGGATTGCCCGAAGGCAGTCGACTCTCGGACCCGTTTCTCGGCATCTCGTTTTACACCCGGCGCGATGCCGTCTCCTTCGTCATTCCCCCGCGAACGGCTACCATTCTCATTCCTGCTTCCTGATCCCGGCCGGCGCGGCGCGTGCCTCCGATCGTCATCCACCCGCGGCACCCATGCGCATCCGCGTGGGGTTTGGATTTTATTCCGGAGATCGTGTATCTTACATTCTATTTCATTTATCGTCATAAATCACCAGCGAAGATTACAGGAATGAACAAGGGCAGCATCGTACAGGTCATCGGACCCGTGGTGGACGTCGATTTTTCGGGAGCGCAGCTCCCCACCATTTACAGCGCGCTGCGGATTCCACGGACGGACTCGGAAGGCAACGCGGATACGCTGATTGTCGAAGTACAGCAGCATCTCGGCGATGACCGGGTGCGTTGCGTGGCCATGGATTCCACCGACGGTCTGGTGCGCGGCATGGAGGTGCAGGATACCGGCGCGCAGATCACCGTGCCGGTCGGACCGAGCACACTGGGTCGTCTTCTCAATGTTCTCGGTGAACCGATCGATGAGCGGGGACCGGTCACCACCGACACGCACTTTCCCATCCACCGGCATGCCCCGGAATTCGACGAACTGTCGACCAGTCGGGAGATGTTCGAAACCGGCATCAAGGTCATCGATCTGCTCGAGCCCTATACCAAAGGTGGCAAGACCGGGCTGTTCGGCGGCGCCGGTGTCGGCAAGACGGTCATCATCCAGGAATTGATCAACAATATCGCCATGCATCACGGCGGGTACTCCGTGTTCGCCGGTGTCGGCGAGCGTACGCGCGAAGGCAACGATCTCTATCGGGAAATGACCGAGTCGGGTGTGATCGACAAGACCACCCTCGTGTTCGGACAGATGAACGAGCCGCCCGGGGCACGCCAGCGTGTCGCGCTGACCGCGCTTACCATGGCCGAGTATTTCCGCGATGTCGAAGGGAAGGACGTGCTGCTCTTCATCGATAATATTTTCCGGTTCACGCAGGCAGGATCGGAGGTGTCGGCGCTGCTGGGACGCATGCCGTCCGCGGTCGGCTATCAGCCGACGCTCGCCACCGAGATGGGAGCATTGCAGGAGCGTATCACCTCCACCAACAAAGGCTCGATCACATCGGTGCAGGCCGTGTACGTTCCCGCCGACGATCTCACGGATCCCGCGCCGGCGACCACCTTCTCCCATCTCGATGCCACGACGGTGTTGAGCCGTCAGATCGCGGAGCTGGGCATTTATCCGGCGGTCGATCCGCTCGACTCCACATCCCGAATTCTGGACCCGAATGTCATCGGTGAGCGGCATTATAACGTGGCGCAGAACGTCAAGAAAATCCTCCAGACGTACAAGGACCTCCAGGATCTCATCAACATTCTCGGCATCGACGAGCTTTCGGACGAGGACAAGCTGACCGTGCACCGTGCGCGACGCATCCAGCGTTTTCTGTCCCAGCCGTTTTTTGTCGCCGAACAATTCACCGGCTACAAGGGCAAGTACGTCAAGATCGAGGACACCATCGCCGGCTTCGAAATGATCATCAATGGCGAATGCGATCATCTTCCCGAGAATGCCTTCATGTACGTGGGCACGATCGAGGAAGTGTTCGAACGCGCGAAGCAGATGCAGGAGGCGTAATCCCACGCCATGAGCAATCTCTTTGATCTGGAAATCGTGACGCCGCGGCGTACGCAATACAGCGGGAGTGTCCAGTCCGTGAGCTGTCCTGGTGCGCAGGGGCGCTTCCAGGTGTTGCACAGCCATGCGCCATTCCTTTCGACGCTCACCGTCGGCATGGTCAAGGTGCTCACCGCGGAGGGTGGAGAGTCCCGCTTCGCCATCAGTGGCGGAATCGCGCAGGTGTTCCACAACCAGATGCGCGTGCTCGCCGATTCCGCCGAGCGTGCGGATCAGATCGACGTCGACCGCGCCGAGCGTGCCCGGCGGCGCGCCGAAGAGCGGCTGGCCGCGCATTCCGCGGAGGTTGACGAGGACCGCGCCCAGGCCGCATTGTTGCGTGCGATCAACCGCCTGAAAATCGCCCGCGGCGAGTGATCAGCCGTTTCCCATTTTCTCCCGTTTCCGCGGAACAACCGGAAGCGGGTTTTCTTTGACCGCCGCCGAGCGCGGCGCTGAACAACGTGTGAAGCAACCATGGACGTGTACGCATTGATCATCGCCGGTGGCGTAGGGGCCCGGTTCTGGCCCCGCAGCCGCGAGCATTCTCCGAAACAGCTGCTGGAGATCATCGGCAGCGGGACGATGATTCAGAATACCGTGTATCGCCTCGATCCGATCGTGCCGCGCGAGAACATCATGGTCGTCACGGGGGCCCAGCAGGCGGACGAGATCCGTCGGCAGCTCCCACAGGTGCCGGCGGAAAACATTCTGGTCGAGCCCGTCGGGCGGAACACCGCACCAGCCATCGGGCTCGGCGCGCAGATCCTCCACAAGCGTGTCGGCGAGGCGATGATGGTGGTGCTCCCGGCCGATCATCTGGTGCATGATATCGCCGCATTTCAGGAAATCCTGAAGCGGGCGATCTCCGTCGCGGAACAATCACGCGGATTCGTGACGATCGGGGTTACCCCCACGCGGCCGGAGACCGGGTATGGATACATTCAGCTTGACCGCGGCGGAACCGATCGTCCGTTCGAAGCGGACGGTGCGTTCGACGTGGTCACGTTTGCCGAGAAACCCAATCTCGAGACGGCACAGCGCTTCCTTGACAGTGGTGACTTCGTCTGGAACAGCGGCATGTTCATCTGGCGCGTGTCCACGATTCTCAACGGGATTGTCGACCATCTGCCGGAACTCGCGGACGAACTCCACAAGATCGAGGACGCGATCGACACCCCCGAATTCCCGCGCGCGATCGAACGCGCCTACAGCGAGATGCGTCCCATTTCCATCGATTATGGCGTCATGGAGCGGGCGACGAACCGCCTGGTACTGCCCGCCGATTTCGGATGGAACGATCTGGGAAGCTGGGACGAAGTCGCGCGTCTGTTCCCGAAGGATGCGGACGACAACGCGACCGACGGAACCGTGTTTCTCCGCGACGCACGAAACTGCCATATCGCGTCCAGCAACGGACGCGTCGTGGCGGCCATTGGCGTCGAGGATCTGATCATCATCGATACCGACGATGCGGTCCTGATTTGCCGCAAAGGACGTTCACAGGAAGTCAAGGAGATCGTGGATGTCCTGCGGAAGAAGGGACTCAGCGAGTATCTCTGACCGGCGCCGGCTTGTCGTGGTGCGTCGGGACCTGCTCCCGCGCGCCGGCACACGCGCCAAACCCATCATATGTTTCACAGAGAGCGTGCCATGAATGAAACAACCCGTGAGATTCAGAACCGGTGTGCTGCTGCTGCTGGTTCTGCTGCTCTCCGCGTGTTCATCGACACGCGAAGTCAGCGACTGGCATGATATCCGGAACTACCCCCTCCTCGACGTGCTCGAAGAGGATGAGGGGGTGGCTTCGTATTACCACAACAAGTTCCACGGTCGGCGTACCGCGAATGGCGAACGGTACGACCGGACGCAGTTTACCGCGGCACATCGGGACTATCCGTTCGGTTCCTGGCTGCGCGTGGTGTCACTTGAGAATGGCAATGATGTGATCGTCCGCGTCAATGACCGCGGCCCGTTTGTCCGTTCCCGGGTCATCGATCTGAGCCGCGCGGCCGCGGAACAGCTCGACATGCTTCACGACGGGCTCATGCGCGTGCGTGTCGAGGTGCTGGCCTGGGGCGGCCAAGAGTAATGCATCCAGAACTCCGGATTTCCATCGACGGGGTCGCCGAATTTCTCCCCGCGGCACGGTACACGCTCGCGACAATGGCCTTGATCGCCGGGCGTCGCGTTCGTTTTGTCGAAGAGAACGCGACGCTCCATTACGGTCCCGTTCCCGTCGCCAACGCCGTGTGGCTTCCGGCCTCGGATCGCGGCCGTGACCTGCTCGCGCGCCGGCGCATCGATCCCGACGCCCGGGATATCGATGTCGCGGGCATTCGGATACTCGGTCTGTTCCCCGTCGACGACACCGCGACACTGCCGACGGACATTGTTGCCGCCGCGTTTTACTTTCTCTCACTCCATGAGGAATGGACCGCGGTGGAACACGATCAGTTCGGCCGTGTTCGCGCAACCGACAGCCTTCTTGGCCGGCGTGGTGAAACCGCGCGGCCCGTGGTCGCGGAATACGCCGATGTCCTGCGCGCCGTTCTCGGCGAAACAGGCGGGGACGCCTCCCCACGCTTCGGAGGGTACGCGGCGGCGGCGGTGATGACCCACGATATCGATTATCTCTCGAAATGGACCCCCGGCCTGGTCCTGCGGGAAGTGGGAAAAAACTTCCTCCTCAATCGTCGGAAGGTATCGTTTTCGGAGCGATGGACCCGATTCAGGGAATACCTCGCGTTCCGTCACCGATCCGCCGATCCGTACGTCGTCTCGATCATGCGGATGCTGGAAGTGGAGCAGCGACACGGAATCGTTGCCTCCTGGCTGTTCAAGGCCGGTGGTACCGATCGTCGCGACGTGACCTATGCGCTTTCCTCGCCCCGTGCCCGTGGGGTGTTCGAACAGCTGGGCGCGGCGGGACACGACATCGGCCTGCATCCGAGTTTCCACGCGCATGCGAATGCACGCATGCTCACGCGCGAGGCGTCGCGGTTGCGTACGGCCACCGGGGTGCGATTGCGCAGTGTGCGACAGCATTATCTGCGATTCGAGTATCCGACCACCTGGCGCAATCAGGTTGCCGAAGGGTTGTTCGTCGATTCGACACTCGGCTTCGCCGAGCGGGAAGGATTTCGCAACGGGAGTTGTCACCCCTTTCTGCCGTGGGATGCGGAAGCGCGGGCGCCGCTTCCGATCTGGGAACTACCGCTGACGGTGATGGACGGGACACTGGCGCATTACCGCGGTCTTTCGAACGAGGCAGCGGAGCGGCGAATCGCCGAGATGCTCGATATTGCCGCCAACGCCCGCGGTGTCGCCGTCCTGCTCTTTCACAATACCAGCTACGACGCACACGACTTCCCGGGGTGGGGGAAGATCTTCGAACGCACGGCGGCACGTATCGCCGACGGACGTTTCTTGACCCGACCACTTCCTGTCGTGGTGGAGGAATGGCTGGCCTCCGCGGGCTATGCCTCGACCGAGGAGTTCCTGCAGGTCATAAATCCGGTACCCGTCGGGTAATCCTTGCATTTCGGGCAATCATGCCCTATATTCGCTCCACATTCACCATCATCGCCGCTATCGCCCCCTCGTTACGAATTTTTTTCCCCGCAGTGAAACAAAACGCCGGAATTTGGCGTTTAGGTGCTCACGAGGTAAAAATCCGTCCGGTCATTGTTTTGTAACTTTTTTCCGCCCTTCGTGTCTAAAACTCTGAACGAAGCATCATGCAAGGAGAACCGTATCGACCGCTGTTGTTAGTGCTTCACGTATCATTCCGTTCATCCACTTCTCTTCAGGAGGCACTATGCAGAACGACTTGGTGAGGATCGAGAATCCTCTGCAGGACATCATCGACGATGAGACCTATTTCGAGCTGGAAAAACACAATCTTTTCAGCGAAAAGGCCATCCGCGATTACAAGATCCGCCGGCTTTTCCGGAATATGCGCAAGGAAATGAGTGCCGGCGACGCGATAGACAAGATTCGTGAGATGTATCCCTACTTGCAGTTCGATACCGTGCGAAAAATCGTCTATCAGATCAACAAGTGAGCCATCCCGTTTCCCGATAACAGAAAATCCCGCATCCGCGGGATTTTCTGTTATCGGGCGCGAGGGAATCCGTCTCGGGACGGTGGTCGTCCGGTTTCGCATTGCGTATTGACGGAGGAGACTGTATTTTTCCATACTGCGGACGCGGATTCTGTCGTTCGAGCATGGAAGGGTGGCAGAGTTGGTCGATTGCGCCGGTCTTGAAAACCGGAGATGGGCAACCATCCGTGGGTTCGAATCCTACCCCTTCCGCATCGAAAGCCGGATCAGACGATCCGGCTTTTTTCGTATATTCGGGGTATCCCGGAGGACAATATGGTGACGATCCATGCACACATCCTCGCGCCGGCGGTGATTTCACGGCTTCGATGGCGGGTCGCGCGACTGTCGCGTCACGTGCGCCTCGCCGTGCTGTCCGTGCTGCTGCTGTTCGGCCTTCTGTCCGGTTCCGGCCTCCGCGGACAGGAACGCCTCGCGCTCGACCTCGAGGAAGGCAAATCCGGCGCGGTGTGGGACATCGCGCTTTCGGCGGATGGCGGAACGCTGTACACCGGCGGACGCGATTCCACGGCAAAGTCCTGGGATCTCTCCACGGGTGAGGCCATCCGGATGTTCAAAACAGCGCGGCCAACGCTCATGACCACACTCGCGCTCGATCACCGAGGTGACTGGCTTGCGCTCGGGGATATGAACGGCCATCTCTCGGTCTGGAACGCACGCAATGGGATTCTTTCCTACGACTTCCAGGCGCATGGGCAGTACATTTCTTCCATCGCGATCGCAACGGACGGCCGGACGGTGGTGACCACGGGCCGGGACGGCCGCATCGGCGCCTGGCAACTCGACGACGGCACGCCGCGTTGGTCCGTCACCGCGCCGGGACAGTGGATCAACGCGGTCGCGATCGCACCGGATGGCGCGGTCGCCGCCACCGCGGCGCAGGACGGCGAGATCCGTCTCTGGCGCATGTCCGACGGTGGGGACGCCGGCGCGCTCGGACGCCACAGCCGCTTCGCCCGCACCGTGTTGTTTTCTTCCGATGGAGCATTCCTCTTTTCCGGCGGCGCCGATGGACGTGTCATCGTCTGGGATCTCCAGACACGCGCGATCTACCGCGAATTCGTGCTCGACACGGGCTATCCGCATGATCTGGCGCTCGATGCCTCGGGAGAACAATTGCTGGTCTGCCGGATGAATGGATTGCTCTCGGTGTGGGACTGGAAACGACGTCAGGAAAAAAAGAAACTTCCGCCTGAATCCTACGGTACCATGGCCGCGCGTTTTTCACCCGACGGCCGCCGCATCTACAGCGCACATACCGCGGGAACCGTCAAGATCTGGAACAGCGACGACGCGACACTTCTTCTTGATATGGCAGGATTCAGCGACGGACAATGGCTTTCCTTCACCCCCGATGGCTACTATGACTGTTCTGCCTACGGTGATCGGTATGTGCGGTGGCGAAAAGGGCAGGAACGGTTTCCACTCGAGCGCTACCGTGATCTTTACCATCGGCCCGCGGTCATCGAGGATGTGCTCCGCGGCGGGTACACACCGACAGGTGGACCAACGTCGATCGAGGATCCTCCTCGCGTGGAATTGCGCGCACCTCGCGATGGACAGTTGTTCGCCTTCGGAAGCGAGGAACTCGAAATCGTGGTCGATGTGCGTGCGGTCGACCGGGATCGCATCGAGTCCGTGACCCTGCTTCTCAATGAACGACAGGTGTCGCGCGAACAATTGCGGGAATGGGTGGAAATCGAGCGCAGTGACAGCATCCTCCACGTGCGTTGCCGATTGCGCGTGCTGCCGGGGAGAAACAGCATCGAAGCCGTGGCATTCAACGCGGCGCGTGTCCGCAGCACCCAGGCGCGCGCCATGATCACCGTCGAAACCTCCACGCGACTCAATCCGAATCTCTACGTTCTCGCCGTCGGATCGGATCGGTACGCCCCACATTATCCCGACCTGCAATTCGCCGGCATCGATGCGGAAGCACTGGCCGATGAACTCTCGCGGCAGGAGGGTGGACTGTACGCCCGCGTCTATGCGAAGCGTCTGATCGGGAAGGACGTCAGTCGCGACCGCATTCTGGCCGCGTTGAAGGATTTCGCGGATATCCGGCCAGAAGACATGCTTGTCCTTTTCTTCAGCGGACACGGCGTGCGCGAGCGCGGAACCAACGGGAAGACGCGGTATTACTATCTCCCCGCCGGGACGACACGAACAACGGTGACCACCCAGGGACTGGCCTGGGAGGATTTCGCCGCGGAAATCGCGCGGCTCCGCGCGGGACGCGTGATCATGCTGCTCGACGCCTGTCATTCCGGCGACGTCAGCGGAGGCGCCTCCAACGAAAAGGTGGCCGCCTCGCTTGCCGGACAGCTGGGCGTGGTGTTCACCAGCAGCTCGGGCAACGAGTATTCATTCGAGGATCGCGCATGGGGACACGGTGCCTTCACGCGCGCCCTGCTCGATGGCATCGCGGGAAAGGCGGACTTTACCCGCGACGCGGTCGTGGACTGGAGCGAGCTGCAACTGTATGTCAGCACGGCCGTACGAAGCATGACGCGTGGTGGACAGAACCCGATGGTCCCGCGCCTGGAACAATTCGCTAATTTTGATTTCGTGAGAGTGCAATGAAACGAATACACACGCGTCTGTTGTTGGCAACCGCATTGCTCATGGTGACGATGCCCCTCGGCGCACAGGATGCCGCGAAACCGGACGACACGGAACATGGGCGCGACGTGGCGCTGGTCACGGCCGTGCGCGGGGAGCCCCGTCTGCTCGGATCACAGGGGGAAACGCCTCTGCGGATCGGCGCGCGTCCCACGGTCGGTGACGAAGTGATCGCGGCCGGAGGCAGCGTCTCCCTTGTCTTTCTCACCGGCGATCTGATCACGATTCGTGATGGCGAGCGCCTCATGCTTGGCGCGTCGCTCAGGGAGAGCACGCTGAACGCAGGCGGCACGACACGCGGTCTCGGGCAAGAGGACGCCACGACCGTCTCCCGCAGCGGCATGCAAACCGGTCGGCGGGGGCGGGTCTGGCAGGCACAGCTTGCCTCGGTGTCGGGAATCCGCGGTGATGGCATGCCCATCGCGGTCGCGCCGCGTCTGGCGATCGCCACCGAACATCCGCGTTTCTACTGGTTCGATACCGACACGAGTGGCGGCGCGGGTGCGCGCACGTACATTCTTGTGCTGAAGAACGAGGAGAATGCGGTCATCGCGCGCCAGACGGTGCGCGGTCGCGCGGGCCGGCTCAACAGTTTCGTGTTCGATCCGCTGCCGGCGGGCTTCGAGCCCGCGCCCCGCATGCATTACCACTGGACCGTCCTCCCCGAGGGGGCCGCCGTTCCCGACGGCCAACTCGACGCGGGCTTTGTGTTCGTCGATCGCGCCGGCATGGATGCCGCCCACGCGCGGCAGCAGCGGCTCGACGCGATGCGGACCGCCGGACAAATCGATGAGGCGAGCTACCATCTTCTCCTCGCCGAAATCTTTCTTGACGAACGGGAACGTCTGTTCTCCGATGGCATTCCGCATCTGCTCGCATTGGCGGAGACGCCGCACGGCGAGGAGTACGCGGGGGAACAGCTGGCACGAACCTTCCTGCGCTTTGGCAATCAGGTGTCGGCGCTCGCCCCGATGTTTCACACGCACCCGGGCGCGTATCTCGGTCAATGAGAATAACAACTCCGATAATCCTGTTCCTCCTGCCCGTTCTGGCGGCCGTCGCGCTGGTCGGCTGCGGTGCGTCGGATCCGCTCGCGATCGAGGATGTCCGCGTTCGGGAGGGACGTACGTTGTATGACCGCGCGGAATTCGATCGGGCGGAACGGCATTTCCAGGCACTCCGTGATGAAGCAGCGTCGCATGACGATGTGCTGCTCGAGGCGCAGGCGGAGAAATGGCTGGGCAGCATCCGGCTCGCCTATGACCTTCCCGACGAGGCGCTCGTGCATTATCAGCGGAGTCTCGTGCTGCTCGAGGGTCGCATCCATGCCGCCGACAGTCTCGGCATGCCGGTCGACACCCGGTTGCACGACGAGCGCCAGAATGTCTGGAGCAACGTCGCCGTGGTGTACAAGTCCATCGGCCGGTACGACGACGCCGTGGCGGTGTTTCGCCAGGTGCTCGCGCACGACAGCGCGCGTGCCGACGGCTTCCGCATGGCGGTTTCGCTCTACAATCTCGGCGATGTCTACCACCAGCATGCCGTGACCCGAATGAACGTCGGCGACACCGCCGCCGCGCGGTCGCTCAAGCACGAATCCCGCGCGCTGTATCTTCGATCACTCGCCCGGCACGAGACCGCGGACGCGTGGATGAATCTCGGAAACAGCTACGCACTCGATGCGGGAGTCGCGACCCTGGCCGCGGACCGGTCCGATCCCATGCTCGACAGCGCGGTCGCCTGTTACCGCAGGGCGGAGGGGATGTATGCGCGTGACGGGTTCCGCGTGCACCGTGCGCTGGCGCTGGGAAACATTGGCGTCATCGAACGGTCACAGAATCGTGCGGACGTGGCGGCGCGTGCGCTCGAACAGAGCATCGATATTATCGAGGAACTCCGTGGCGATCTCTCCTCGGTCGACGTCCGCACGAGTTTCGTGACGAATAAATTCTATATCTACGAATCCCTGATCTCCCTGCTTGTCGAGCGGAATGACATTGCCCGTGCCTTTGAGTTCGTCGAGCGCGCCAAGGCGCGGTCATTCCTCGACATGCTCGGCAACAAGGCCGTGGGCGAGGGCAAGGAGCGCCCCGCCGCGGTGCGGGAACTGGTCGCGCGCGAGCAGGACCTGCAGCGCCGCATTTCCGAGATCGTCGGCAACACCGACAGCAGCGCGGTGCTGGGTGATCTCATCGTGGCGCATCAGCGCACGCTGACGGAATTGCGCGAAAAGGATCCGGAATACGCCTCCGTCAAGAGCATCGATCCGGTTCCCGTTCAACGCTTGCAGGAACTGCTCGACGATACGACCGCCGTCCTCGAATATTTTATCGGTGAGTTCGACGCGTTCGTGTTTCTCGTCCGCCGTGATTCGATCGCGGTGCAGCCCATCACGGTGTTCGAGGAACATTTCAACATCGACGACCAGGTCGAGCAGCTGCGTCGAACGCTGTATTACGATTTTCCGATGCGAAAGCTCGGATTTCTGCGCGAGCGGCGACTTGGTGCCGGACTCGGCAGCGCGGAGGCGCTCCGTGCCTGGCGCGCCGAACCGACGGACCCGATGTGGCAGACGGGCCTGATCGAGATGTACTCCCGGCTCTTCGTTCCCGTCCGTGATGGTCTCGACGGCATCCGTCAATTGTACATCGTGCCACACGGACCGCTGCACCATTTGCCGTTCCAGGCGCTGCTCGCGCCCCAGCACATGGACATCGATGCGCAGGCGCACATGCAGCGACCGCGCTTCCTGATCGAGGAATACGCCATCGCCTATCTCCCGTCCGCCAGCGTGCTTTCCTTCGCCCTGCGAAAAAATCTCTCCCGCGCATCGTTGGCGCTGGTGGTCGGCGATCCCGTCTACGCCGATCCGAAATACCGCCGTCGGCCGCTCGACGGCGCGCTGGTCGAGGCCGATACCGTCGCCAGCTACGCCGCGCATGCCTTGGTGCTGAAACGCGAGGAAGCGGAAGAGCAGGTGGTGAAAAGCGTCGCGGGTGCGATGGATTTGTTGCATTTCGCCACGCATGGCGAACTCAATAAAGAGGATCCCATGCAGTCGCGCATCCTGCTCGCCGCGGCGGAACCTGACAGCATCAACAACGGAGACCTGACCGTCGCGAAAATTTTCAATCTCGATCTCAATGCCGTCCTGGTCACGCTCAGCGCATGCCAGACCGCGCAGCTTGCCGGCGAGACCGGCTCGGTATCCCTCGGTGATGATCTGGTCGGATTGACCCGGTCGTTCATGTATGCGGGAACGCCGTCCGTCGTCGCGTCGCTCTGGGTTGTCGATGACGCCGCCACCCTGGCATGGATGCGTGCGTTCTATGACGCCTGGCTGCACGACGGGCAAAGCAAGATGCAGGCAGCACGCCGCGCCGCGCTCGCCATGCTCTCGCAAACCGGCGATCCCGATTGGGTGTTTCCGTATTTCTGGGCCGCATTCGTGTATCTTGGAGACGCACGCTGAGCATGCCCATCCCGCGCTGCTGGCTGTTTGCCAATAGCCAATAGCCATAAGCCATAAGCCAATAGCCATAAGCCAATAGCCAATAGCCAAAAGCCGTGGAACCGCCCACCGATCTTCGTCGTACCAGCGGGTTTCCTCTTTCAAACACGCGACTGAATCCTCATGGAGAAATACATATGAAGCGCATCATCCTATTTTCCCTCATGAGCGTCATGGCAATGGCGCTGGGCACGGCACACGCGCAGGAGGCGGGCAAGACGTCGAGGCTCGGCAAACCCATTTTTCCCAAGCTTGAATATGTGAATCTCAACGCGGAGCTTGGCTTCGAGACGGAAGTGCTGCGCGGATTCGGGGCACGCGTGGACGATGCGCGACGCGACGCCGACGGCGCGGCCGTGGCGGCGCAGGCCGTGCTGCTCAACTTCGCCGAAGGGTTGGCCGGACGCACCGCGTCAACGGTCACGGCGGTGCAACTGCTCGCCGAAGCGGCGCGCATCGCGGAGGAGCAGCAGAATCGCGAGGCCGTGGCCGCGGTTGAACACGCCGCCACCTCGATCGCGGGCAGTGAATCCGTCGTTGCGCGTCTCCGCGATGCTTCGACGTTGTTCGCCGAAAAACGGGGCGCGGGTGAGTTCCTCGGCTTCGTCCGCATCGAGAATGAATGCGACCGGCTTCTCGATATCTATATCGACGGGAAGTTCGCCGGTTTTCAGTATGGCGGGGATGCGGCGGTGTATTCCACCGGCAACGGCACGACACACGCACGGGTCACCGACGCCTTCGGCAACACGGTCAGCGAGGTGCTGTTCGTGCAGTCCGACCAGACCGTGACATGGACGATCAAACCGTAGCGCGATGCATCCTTCCATGATTGACACCGGCAATCCGTGACCTACCGAGAAACCATCGACTGGTTATTTGATCTGCAGTTCGTCGGAATCAAGCTGGGACTGGACAACATCCGCTCCCTCGCGGCATTCCGCGACAATCCCCACCACCGATACCCGGTCATCCATATCGCCGGAACGAACGGCAAGGGCTCGACGGCGAGTTTCATCGCGGCGGGCTTGCGCGCCGCGGGATACCGGACGGGATTGTATACGTCACCGCATTTGGTGGATTTCTCCGAACGCATCCGTGTCGACGCGGTCCCGATCCCCGAACGGGACGTGGTGGCTTTCACCCGGCTCCTTCGGCCGGAGATCGAGCGGTTGCGCGCCACCTTTTTCGAGGCAACCACGCTCATGGCGTTCGAGCATTTCGCGAACGCGGGCGTGGATGTCGCCGTCGTCGAAACCGGACTCGGCGGACGGCTCGATGCGACGAATATCGTCGACCCCGCCCTGACGGTGATCACCAGCATCTCCATCGACCATACCGAGTTCCTCGGCGGCACGATCGAGGAAATCGCCGCGGAGAAAGCCGGCATCATCAAGCCGGGCATCCCCTGTGTGTGCGCGCGGCAGCACTCCGCGGCACGCGATGTCGTGCGGCGGCACGCGGCGGCGCGGCACGCGCCGCTGATCGAGACAGGGGGAGATGCATCGGATGTGCGTATCCTGAATCCCGTGCGCATGTCCTGCACCTTGCCGGGATTCGCCACCGCGGTGGACGTGGGTCTTGCCGGTCGGCATCAGGTGGAGAACGCCGCCGCGGCGGTGGCCGCGCTTCGCCGGCTGCGGGCGGACGGATTCGACCGGCTCGACGAGATCCGGATCGCGGAGGGGTTGCGGGACGTGCGCGCGCTCACCGGCTTGCGTGGCCGGCTCGAAATCGTGCAGGAACATCCCTTGCTGGCGGTCGATGTCTGCCATAATCCGGATGGCGTGCGTGCGATGGTGGAGACATGGACCGCGACACAGGCGGCGGATCGGACCGATCTCGTATTCGGTGTTCTCAAACAGAAGGATCTCGCCGGTATCTTTCGCGTGCTCGCCCCCCACGGCTTCCGGTCGATCACGCTCGTTCCACCCCGCTCGCACGAGGCGCGGGAACCCGCGGAGATGCTGCGCATCGCCACCGAACAGGGCATCGTCGCGGAGGAGGGACAGGACATTGTCGCCACCGTCCGCGCGCGGCTCGCGGATGTCGGCGATGGATCGGTCCTGCTGTTTGGATCGCATTACGTCGTCGGGGCATTTCTCGAGACCTGGGAAAAAAAACGATGAATCACACCGGTGTCGCTTGATTCTTAGTCCCTGCTGACGGATATTTGTGATCGGAGCCTCATCCCTGCCAAGTTCACAACCGTTCCGCATTTCCAGAAACGTTACTATTCGGTTCGTACGCAGCGACGCTCGACGGTCTCGGCCGGGCGCGTGCATTTCACTTCGCCTGTTCTCCCGGCTCGCCTCCGCAACCATGGAATTCAATACATGTATTTCGTTTTTACTACCACAGGGTACGCATCATGACGATGGACATCGCTGAACTGAAGTCCAAACGCATCGCCGAACTCTCGCAGATCGCGCGCGACCTCGAGATTTCCGGCTTCAGCGACATGCGCAAGCAGGAGCTGATTTTCAAAATTCTGGAAGCGCAGTCGCAGAAGGACGGCATGAGTTTCAGCAAGGGCGTGATCGAGGTCCTGCCCGACGGCTACGGCTTCCTGCGCGCCGCGGATTACAACTATCTGCCGTCCCCCGACGACATCTATGTGTCGCCCAGCCAGATCAAGAAATTCGCGCTCCGCACCGGCGACACGATCAGTGGACAGGTTCGCCCCCCGAAGGAGGGGGAGCGTTTCTTCGCCCTGCTCAAGGTCGAGGCCGTGAATTATGACGGTCCGGAAAAGATCCGCGAGCGGACGCTGTTCGACAATCTCACGCCGCTGTATCCGAACGAACGGTTGATGCTCGAGGTCGCGCCCAACGACCTGTCGACGCGGGTGATGGACCTGCTCACACCGATCGGCAAGGGCAACCGCGGTCTGATCGTCTCGCCGCCGAAATCCGGAAAAACCATCCTCCTCCAAAAGATCGCCAACAGCATCAGCGCCAACCATCCCGAGGTCATTCTCATCGTGCTGCTGATCGACGAGCGTCCCGAGGAAGTCACCGACATGGAGCGTTCGGTGAAGGCCGAGGTCATCAGCTCGACCTTCGACGAGCCGCCCGAGCGGCACGTGCAGGTGTCGGACATGGTGCTCGAGAAAGCCAAGCGTCTGGTCGAATCCAAAAAGGATGTGGTCATCCTGCTTGACTCGATCACGCGTCTGGCGCGCGCGCACAACACCGTGGTGCCGCATTCGGGCAAGATTCTCTCCGGCGGCGTCGACGCCAATGCGCTGCACCGACCGAAGCGCTTCTTCGGCGCGGCGCGCAATGTCGAGGAAGGGGGCAGCCTGACCATCATCGCCACCGCGCTGGTTGAAACCGGCAGCCGGATGGACGAGGTGATTTTCGAGGAATTCAAGGGCACGGGCAACATGGAAATCGTGCTCGACCGCAAGCTCTCCGATCGCCGCATCTTCCCGGCCATGGACGTCAACCGTTCGGGCACGCGCAAGGAAGACCTGCTACTCACCCCCGAGGAACTCAGCCGCGTGTGGGTGCTGCGCAAGGTGCTCAGCGATTACAACACCGTCGAGGCCATGGAATTCCTCATCGAGAAGATGCGCGGCACGAAGAGCAACAAGGAATTCCTCAAATACATGAACAGCTGAGTTTCATCCACTTCATCACGGGAATACCATATGAATGCAGTTGTCATTGTCAGCGGGGCGCGGACGCCCATCGGGGCGTTCAACGGTTCGCTGAAATCCTTCACCGCGCCGCAACTCGGCGCCATCGCCATCAAGGAAGCACTCGCCCGCGCGGGCGTCTCGCCCGAGGATGTCTCCGAAGTCATCATGGGCAACGTGCTCACCGCGGGGGTCGGACAGGCCCCGGCGCGCCAGGCCGCGATTTTCGCCGGCATCCCGCAATCCGTGCCCTGCATGACCATCAACAAGGTCTGCGGATCGGGTCTCAAGGCCGTCATGCTGGGCGCCCAGGCCATCATGACCGGCGATGCCGAGATCGTCGTCGCGGGAGGGCAGGAGAGCATGTCCAATGCACCCTACTATCTCGACCGCGCGCGCACGGGCTACAATTTCGGGCATGCGCAGCTGATCGACGGAATGATCAAGGACGGACTCTGGGACGTCTACAACGACTATCATATGGGCATGGCGGCCGAACTGTGCGCCACCGAATGTTCGATCGACCGCGCACGGCAGGATGCCTACGCGATCGAGAGCTACACCCGCGCGCTCGCGGCGCTCGAGAATGGGACATTCAAGGATGAAATCGTTCCCGTCGAGATTCCGCAACGCAAGGGTGATCCGATCGTGGTCACCGAGGACGAGGATATTCGGAAAATCAAGTTCGACAAGGTCCCCGAGCTCAAGCCAGCTTTCAAGAAAGATGGGACCGTGACCGCCGCGAACGCCTCGTCGCTTAATGACGGCGCCGCGGCCGTGGTGCTGATGTCCGAAGCAAAGGCGAAGGAGCTCGGTCTCGAACCGCTGGCGCGCATCGTCGCGCAGGCATCGGCCGCGAAAGCCCCCGAGTGGTTCACCACCGCGCCGGCCGACGCGATCAGCAAAGCCCTCGCCAAGGCAGGACTCGGTACCGGCGACATTGACCGCTATGAAATCAACGAAGCATTCTCGGTCGTCTCGCTCGTCAACAACGATCTGCTCGCGCTCGATCCGGCGAAGGTCAACGTGCACGGCGGCGCCGTCGCCATGGGCCATCCGATCGGCGCCTCGGGAACGCGCGTGCTCGTGACGCTGCTGTACGAAATGCGCCGCTCGGGCAGCACACGCGGCGTCGCGTCCCTGTGCATCGGCGGCGGCGAGGCCAGTGCCCTGGTTGTCGAACGCTGAGATCCGGATCCGTTTATCATTTTCATACCATCTGTCAAGGAAGCCATCATGAAACATGTCACCGTCGTCGGCGCGGGGACCATGGGCAACGGCATCGCCCATGTGTTCGCCGCATCCGGCTACCAGGTGCAGCTGGTCGACCTCACGCAGGAGTACCTCGACCGCGCCCGTGCCACGATCGAAAAGAACCTCGACCGCCAGGTCAAGAAGGAAGTGCTCACCGAGGAACAGAAACAGGCGACGCTCGCCAACATCGCGGCCCACACCGATCTCGACGCCGCGCTCGCGTCGGCTGATCTGGTGGTGGAAGCCGCCTCGGAGAACGAGGAGGTGAAAAAGAACCTCTTCCGCACCTTCGACGCGAAGACGCCGCCCGCGTGCATTCTCGCGACGAACACGTCGTCGATTTCCATCACGAAGATGGCCGCCGTCACCGGGCGTCCCGCCCAGGTGATCGGCATGCATTTCTTCAACCCCGTTCCCGTGATGAAACTGGTGGAAATCATCCGCGGTCACGAGACCTCGGACGAAGTGTACCGCACGATTCACGAACTGAGCGAGAAGCTCGGCAAAGTCCCGGTCGAAGTACAGGATTACCCGGGCTTCGTGTCGAACCGCGTGCTCATGCCGATGATCAACGAAGCGATCTATGCCCTGATGGAAGGCGTCGCCACCGCCGAGTCCATCGACACCGTCATGAAATTAGGTATGGCCCATCCCATGGGACCGCTCACCCTCGCCGATTTCATCGGCCTCGATGTGTGTCTCGACATCATGAACGTCCTTTATACCGGAATTGGTGATCCGAAATACCGCGCCTGCCCGCTGCTGAAGAAGATGGTGGCGGCCGGGCACCTCGGCCGCAAGTCCGGCAAGGGCTTCTACGACTACGCGGCATCCTGACATCCTCGATCCATCCTCAAGCAAGGCAGGTACGACATGAATTTCGAACTCACCGAAGACCAGAGAATGATACAGCAGACCGCGCGTGAATTCGCCGAGGCGGAGATCGCTCCGACCGCGGTCGAGCGCGACAAGAACGCGGAGTTTCCCTACGAGATCGTTCGGAAGCTGGGCGAACTTGGCTTCATGGGCATGATGATCGATCCGGCATACGACGGCGCGGGCATGGACACGATGAGCTATGTGCTCGCGATGGAGGAAATCTCCAAGGTCGACGCTTCCGTCGGGGTGATCCTGTCCGTCAACAACTCGCTCGTGACCTACGGCCTGCAGAAATACGGCTCCGATCATATCAAGGAGAAGTATCTCAAACCGCTCGCGCGCGGCGAGAAGCTCGGCGCCTTCGCGCTCAGCGAACCCGAAGCCGGCAGCGACGCGACCTCGCAGAAAACCGAGGGGCACAAGGTCGATGGCGGCTGGGAAATCACCGGCATCAAGAACTGGATCACAAACGGCACCACCGCGGATTATTTCCTGGTCATGGCACAAACCGACCGTGAGAAGGGCTATCACGGCATCACCTGTTTCCTCATCGAGAAAGGCAGCCCGGGTTTCGAGCATGGCGTCAAGGAAGACAAGCTCGGCATCCGCAGCTCCGACACCTGCTCACTGCTGTTCAATAAATGCTTCGTGCCCGATGAAAACGTCGTCTGGGAAGTGGGCAAGGGCTTCAATTTCGCGATGGACACGCTCAACGGCGGACGCATCGGCATCGCCGCGCAGGCGCTCGGCATCGCGGCGGCGAGCCTCGAAGCCGCGACGAAATACAGCAAGGAGCGAAAGGCATTCGGACAGGTGATCTCCGAATTTCAGGGGATTCAGTTCAAACTCACGAAAATGGCCACCGACCTCGACGCCGCGCGACTGCTCGTCTACCGGGCCGCATGGTTGAAGGATGCGCATCAGAAGTTTGTAAAAGAGTCGGCAATGGGTAAATTGTACGCGTCACGTGTTGCCGTCGAAAACGCCCTCGAAGCGATCCAGATCCATGGAGGGTACGGCTACGTCCGCGAATACCTCGTCGAGCGCTACCTGCGTGACGCGAAGATCACTGAAATCTACGAAGGCACGTCCGAAGTGCAGAATATCGTGATTGCGCGCGAACTGCTGCGGGCATGAGACCGGGAGGGCGAATGGTCGAAAGGTCAAATCGTCAAACGGTCAAGAGGTCAAACGGTCAAGAGGACAAAAGGACGAGCCGGCGAAGGACATGTGACGAATGCGCTGGAACGTTCCTACCCAATAACAGAGGAGTATGTGATATGAAAACCATTCTCGGTGCGACCCTGATCGTGGCGTTGGCCTTCGTGCTCAACACCAATGGCAGCCAGGCGCAGTTCCGCCACGGTGGCAACTATCTCGGCCCGGTGCTGACTCTTGCAACCAATCCCATCGGATTTGGTGTGCAGTACGAGCATGGCATCAGCGATAACATCGGCATCGGTGGCGTTATCCGGTACTGGGGTGAGTCCGAGGACTTTGTGTACGGAACGGTGTCGTGGTCGACGATCATTCCCCAGTTCCAAGCCGCCTATCACTTCATGCCGGGTGATCAGCTCGATCCGTATGCCGGCGGACGCCTCGGGTACGCGATCTACAGTTCTTCGATTGACTACGATCCGCCATACTCCGGGAATGACTGGTCCGACAGCGACAGTGGTGATCTCTTCCTGACCGCGTACGGAGGTCTCCGGTACTTTTTCAATCCGTCCATCGCGATCAACGGACAGCTCGAATTCCGCGTCGCGGGAACGGACTATTTCGGTAGCTCCATCCAGTTGAGCGTTGGCGTGGATTTCACACTCTGAACCGACCACGATATTTCGGATATCGCGCTCCCGAATCTTCGGGAGCGTTTTTTTTTGCGCGAATTTTCGTAGATTCCGGCACAGAGGAGCAGCAGAGCCGAAATCTCGAGACGGTGTCCACGGCTTCTCTTTGGACGCGTGATTGACGATCTTCCATACATCCGGTCACCCTGGGCCGAGTCACCATCATCATTCATTTAACAAGGACGGTGGGATGAAACGCTGGTTTACCCTTTTGCCGCTTTTTCTGATCGGCTTCTTTTTGATGCAGTCCACGAGCGTCGCGCAGTACCGTGTTGGAGCGCATACGATCGGTGTCAACGCCACGATCATCACCGAGCCGGTGGGGTGGGGCGTGAATTATGAATTCGGTTTCGACGAACACATCGGGCTTGGCGCCGTGATCCGCTACTGGGGCAGCGAACGCGGACCGTTCCCGATTGGCAGCCAGACCTACGTGACCATCCAGCGTTCGGTGATCATGTCGATGGTCCAGGCGGCCTACCATTTCCTCCCGCGCGAACGCTTCGACCCGTACGGCGGCGTCCGGCTCGGGTACACGGTGTTTGACGAGACCGCCGAGATCGAAGGATTCTCGCCCTACACCAAACCCAAGGATCTCCCCGAGAGCGGGATCTCGATGAGTCTGATGGGTGGCTTCCGCTATTATGTCAGTCCGAAAATCAGCATCGATGGGACGGTCGAATATTTCCTCGCCAGCGATGAGGCCTATTTCGACAACGACGCCACGACGGGCCTGATGTTTTCGGTCAACTTCACACTCGACTGAGTCCGGTCCGCGGTCGTCGAATTTCGACCACCGTCTCATTCCAGGGTGTCGAGGGTACGATTTCGAACCGCCTCCGGGCGGTTCTTTTTTTTCGCGGCGATGAAGACCGCGGCACGCTGGTCAGAACGCACTCCCTTTCATCTCGCTCGGCGTTTTCGTAGTTTTTCAGGATATCAACCCGACATCGGAACAATGCGATACACTTTCTCAGAGGAGCGGAAATGAAAATGAACAAGACATTGCTCATCGCCGGCGGCGTGGTGCTGGTGATCATCATATGGTTTATTAGCGCCCAGAACGGGCTTGTCGAACAGCGAGAATCGATCCGAAAACAGTTGGGCCAGGTTGACAACGTCTACCAACGGCGATTCGATCTGATTCCGAATCTTGTGGCAACAGTTAAAGGTTATGCAAGTCATGAGAAGGAACTGCTGGAGAACGTCACTCGGCTTCGTTCGCAGGTCGGGTCGATCCGCGTTACGCCTGAGATGTTGGAAGATCCAGCCGCAATCCAACAGTACGATCAATTGAACTCGCAACTGAATTCGACGCTAGGCAGGTTACTAGCGGTCGCAGAGAGTTACCCAGAGTTAAAGGCAAACGAGAATTTTAAGATGTTGCAGGTTCAGATCGAAGGTTCTGAGAATCGAATAGCGACAGAGCGGCGTCGATACAACGAGTACGTAGGTGAGTACAATACTTCCATCCAGCTATTCCCGAAATCGATTGTCGCATCGATTGGCGGGTTCAAAGCGGAGAATTATTTCAAAGCATCCTCTGGCGCCGAGCAGGCTCCGAAAGTGGAGTTCTGATGCACGGAGCGCGGGCACGGTTCCTTTTCCTCGTTCTGCTGCTTCTCGCCGTGGCGCCGCGCGTCGCGGCCCTCGAGCCACCGGAGCTGCGCCGTTATGTGACCGACCTCGCGGGCGTGCTCGGCGAGCAGGACGTCGCGCGCATCGAACAGCTGCTTCGGCAGTACGACGAGAGGACCTCGAACCAGTTCGTCGTCCTCATCGTGCCGTCGCTCGAAGGCGAGGCGCTCGAGGAGTATGCCATGCTCGTCGCGGAGAGGAATCTGATCGGGCAAGAGGGAAAGGATAACGGACTCCTGTTTCTTGTTTCCACCGGCGACCGGAAGATGCGTTTCGAGGTGGGTTACGGGCTCGAGCCCGTGCTCACCGACGCCGCGACGTCGCTGATTATCAGTGACATGGTCGTACCGCAGTTCCGCTCCGGCAATTACGCGCAGGGCATCTACGATGGCATGAACACCGCGATCAAGATCGCAACCGGCGAATTCACCGTCTCGGAAAGCATGCCCCGCCGCGAGAAGGAAGAGGAGGGCGGCAACGTGATCGGCCTGATTATTTTTCTCGTCATCATGTATT
>JAVFAS010000024.1:0-43937 GCA_034002405.1 Bacteroidota bacterium
GTGGAGATGGGGGGAATCGAACCCCCGTCCGAAAAGCAGAACCTGCAACTTGCTACGCTCATAGTCGGTCTTTTTAGGTTTCGCTCGCATGCTGCCCGACAGACAGGACGTGCAAGAAAGCTAGTTCGAAGAAGTGTTTCGGCCCCGTCCTCGAACGCTTCGGGTGCCTAGCCCTCCTGTTGCGACGTCCATCCCCTCAGCCGGTGGGCGAGCCTCGGGGGGACGTGACCGTCAATTAAGCGGCCAGTGCGTAATCGTAGTTGGCAATTATACCATTTGGGACAGGATTAACGTGCTTGCACCAGGCACGGAACGCGTTTGCATGACCCCGACTTCCCGTCGAAACCATTGCATCCCCGGAAATTTCAATCTACGCATTCGGCGGCACCGACGCAATGCAATTTCCACGCGCCGGAGGGGCAGAGGGCTAATGGCTTATGGCTAATGGCTAATGTCTCATGGCTGATGGAAGGATTGGAAATGACGGTGGGAGGGGCGAAATTTGGGGCTGGATGAGATTATTTTCGAGGATTGGCTTTCAGGAATACGTTTTGCGAGCGCTCATGATGTTTCTTCGTTGTCGTTTGCTTGAAACAGCTGGTGTCGTGCTGGTGCTGCTCGCGATGGGCGGTGTTGCACGGGCGCAGCAGGATACGATGGAAGTCACGCTCGATGCGGTCACGGTCAGCGCGGGTGCGCTGCCGGTGCAACTGCGGAATGCGACACGGACGGTGGAGGTGATCGACGCACGCGCGATCAGAAACGCGGTGCCGTCGGGCGTGGATGATGTGCTGCGCGGCCTCGGCGGGGTGCATGTGCAACGGCGCGGCGGACATGGCACGCAGGCGGATCTGAGCATGCGGGGTGGCACGTTCAGTCAGACGCTCGTGCTGGTGGATGGCATGCGCGTCAGCGATCCGCAAACCGGACATCACGCATTGCACATTCCGATTCCTCTTGCGATGATCGAGCGCATCGAGGTGCTTCCGGGACATGGCTCGGCGCTGCTCGGCGCGGATGCCCTCGGCGGCGCGGTCAATCTGGTCACCGCGCGCGGCGGATCCACACAATATCAGGCAGGGATCGAAGGGGGGGATCATGGCCTGCGTCGACTCACCGCGAGTGCGGGGTATGGTGGCGAACAGTTTCCCTCGCACACCGCGGCCGAGTACGCCGCCAGCGACGGCTGGCGTGAGGGCACGGCCTTCACACACCTGACCGTCTCGCACCTGTCGCGCGCCGCACTGGGCGGCGCGGAACTCTCGCTCCTGGCCGGCTATGCCGACCGCGACTTCGGCGCCTTCGACTTCTATTCCCCCGGCCGCGGCATCCCGTCCCATGAACGCGTGCGCGTCGGCCACGCCGCGCTCGGTGCCCGCGGTGCGGTCGGACCCCTGCTCCTGCGCGCACGGCTGTCCTTCCGCGACCTGCGCGACCGCTTTCATTTCGATACACGCATCCCCGACCGCTTCGTCAATGAACACCACACGCAGGTGCTCGGCGGAGAACTCCGTGGCATTCTCCCCGCCGGAGATGCCGCGACGCTCTCGATCGGACTCGAAGCCGCGGCCGATCGCATCACCAGCAGCAATCTCGGAACACATGACCGCGCGTGGCTCGCCGTTTCCGCCGCGACCCAGTGGCGCGCGGCGGAATGGATCGAGTTCGATGGCGGACTCCGCCTCGACGCCCACCGCGACCATTCCCCGCAACTCAACCCGACGTTTGGCGCGCTGCTGCGACCGGGCGGCGCGTGGCTGCTGCGGATGTCGGTGGGACGCTCGTTCCGCCTCCCGACCTACACGGATCTGTACTATTCCGACCCGGCGACCGAAGGGAATCCGTCCCTTTACCCCGAATCCGCGTGGTCGGCGGAGGCCGGGGTGGAATGGCGGCCGTCCCACACCGTCACACTCGGGAGTACGGCGTTTCTGCGCGATCAACGTGACCTGATCGACTATGTCCAGCAGACCCCTGCCGACCCCTTCGTCGCGCGAAATTTCACCGCCGCGACGGTGCGTGGATGGGAAGTCCGGATCCAATGGTCCGATACCCGCCATGCGCTGCTCGGACACGCCGACGCCGCGCTGGCCCTGCTCGCCAACACGATCGACACGCATGGCGCCGCGCGCGTCCGCTATGCGCTTTCCGCACCCACGCGCATGCTGCGGATCCGCCTCGGCGGACGGCTTCCCGCCGCGATCGAGTGGACCGCGCTCGTCCTCGCCGCCGACCAGCAGATCGCCCGCGACTACGTCACCATGGACCTCCGTCTGCGAAAGGATATCGGAGCGATCGGTCTGTTTCTCGCCGTGGACAATGCCAGCAATTCCGCGATCGAGGAATTTCCCGGGCTTCCCCTGCCGGGTCGATGGGTGCGCGGAGGCGTGGAGGTCCGGATGTGACGGATGTCAGCATGACAAACGGTCACAATGACCGGATGTGCCGGATCGTGTCGACCTGACAGTATTCTCGCGGAAATCCTCTATTTTGAATGCACCGCAGGGACTCATCACACGAGGCAACTTCGCATGGCCTACAACTCCAACCCTCTCGGTCACAGCGCGGCCTTCCGCCGTCGGCGCATCATGAATTGGCTGCCGCTGGGACTGACCTACGCGTTCCTCTACATGGCGCGCTACAATCTCACGGTGTCGAAAAACGCCCTGGGCGACCTCATGTCCAAGGAGGCCTTCGGCATCATCTTCGCCGCGGGCACGATTACCTACGCGTTCTCTTTTCTCATCAACGGTCCGCTGACCGACCGCATCGGCGGGAAGAAAGCAATCCTGATCGGTGCGGCGGGTTCCGCCGCGATGAATATTCTCATGGGTGTGCTCCTGCTCGGCATTCTCGAGTGGGGGTGGACCCTGAACCTCACACTCGTGTTCTCCATCGCCTATGCGATGAACATGTACTTCCAGAGCTATGGCGCCGTGGCGATCGTCAAGGTCAACGCCGCCTGGTTCCACGTCCGCGAGCGCGGCGTGTTCGGCGGCATCTTCGGAATCCTGATTTCGCTCGGCCTGTATTTCGCCTTTGACTGGAGCCAGGCCATCGTCAACTGGACCGAGGCCGTCAATCCCGCCCAACCGCAATATTGGCTCGTGTTCATCGTTCCCGCCGTCATCCTGCTGTTCTGGTTCGTGCTCGACTGGGTGATTCTCAAGGACCTTCCCAGCGAAGCGGGACATCCAGACCTGAATACCGGCGATGCCTCGTCGGGCGAGGCGGACACGCCGTTCTCGCTCAAGGACATTCTCCGCCGCATCTTCACCAATCCGGTGATCATCACGGTCGGACTGATCGAACTGTGCACCGGCGTGCTGCGCAATGGTGTCATGCACTGGTTCCCGATCTATGCCAAGGAGCAGATCGCGGCGGCGGCATCGGTCGCGTCGTGGGAGTTCTGGCTCAACAACTGGGGACTCATGCTCATGATCGCGGGCGCCACGGGCGGAATGCTCGCGGGCTGGATGTCCGACCACCTCTTCGGCTCGCGCCGCGCCCCGGTCGCCGGTCTCTTTTATGGCGTGCTGCTGATTGCGGTCATCGGAATGATCTTCGCCCTCGAGGATACGCCGCATCTGCTGGGCGGACTCGTGTTCGTGATCTCCATCATGGTCATCGGCACGCATGGCATGCTCAGCGGGACCGCGACGATGGACTTCGGCGGAAAGAAAGCCGCCGCGACCGCGGTGGGACTGATCGACGGCCTGGTCTATCTCGGTACCGGTATCCAGTCGCTGTCGCTCGGCTACATCACCAGCACAAACTGGAATTACTGGCCCGTTTTTCTTATTCCCTTCGCGCTGATCGGCATTCTGCTCACGATCCGCATCTGGCATGCGATTCCGTCGCGAGCGGGTCGATTGCCATGATGTGCGGTCAAGAAGTCAAAAGGTCAAAAGGTCAAAAGGTCAAAAGGTCAAAAGGTCAAAATGTCAAACGGTCAAGGGACTCTCGACCGTTTGACACGTTGCCCCCTTGACTGTTTGCCTCTTCCCACGAACACGACACACCATAGAATGGAGATACACACCATGTCAGCGACCTTTCCCGTCATCATTCTCTGCGGACGGCCGGCTTCCGGGAAGTCCGAGGTGATTGATTATCTGAAAAAGACGACCGTCGATGAGCGTTCGCGGCGTTTCGGCATCGGACCCTTCGAAGAGATCGACGACTTCCCGATGCTCTGGACCTGGTTCGAGGAAGATGCGATTCTCGAGAAGGTGCTCGGCAAACCGCGTATCCATACCGATGCGGATGGCTACTTCCTCCACCAATATCAGTGGGATTTGCTCATCGAGCGCATCAGTCTCGAGTATCAGAAACGCCTGCGCGACGCGGACTACCACGACCGCTTCACCGCCATCATCGAGTTCTCCCGCGGCACCGAACATGGGGGCTACGCCTCCGCGTTCCAGCATCTGAGTGATGCCATTCTCGAGAAGGCGCTGATCGTCTACATCGATGTCCCGTACGAAGAGTCGCTGCGGAAGAACCGCAAGCGCTTCAACCCCGCGCGTCCCGACAGCATTCTCGAACACGGCCTTCCCGACGCGAAACTCGAACGACTCTATCATCATGTCGACTGGGAAGAGGTGACGAAGGACTCGCCCACCCATATCGTGATTAACGGACATTCGGTTCCGTATGTCGTGTTTGATAACATGCCCAGCAAGACCGACGATCCGGCGACGCTCGGTCCGGCGTTGGAGGAGGTGTTTGCGCGGGCGCGGATGTTGGTGGGGAAGGGGTGAAGGGGTGAAGGGGTGAAAGGGTGAAAGGGTGAAGGGGTGAAGAGGTGAAGAGGGGAAGAGGATGAAATGAAAACGGGCCGGTTGTGAGACCGGCCCGTTGGGTCTACGCGTCCGCGTGGGGGGACGGTAGGGTTGTCCCGCGTGGGGGGGACAACGATCGAGGTCAGAAGACGTTGAGACGCGCGCGGATGCCGGCGTAGATCTCGCGGCCCTTGACGGGACCCCAGGCGAAGCCGGGTTCGAAATAGGACTGAAAGGGATTCGCGGCGTTCAGGATGGGATTGTCCTGACGGAAATCGAGCAAGTTTTCCGCACCGGCGTAAAGATCGAAGGCCTCCCAACTCCGCTGCACGTGAAGGTGGAGAAGAAGATATGCATCTCCGAATTCGGGAAGCTGGAACTCCTCGGGATAGGCCGATGTCCGGGGCAGTTTCTGCGCACCGCGCCATTCCGCCGTGAGCGTCGTCTGCCAGGCCTCGTCCGCGCTTTTCGCGGTGATCACGCCGAGCAGCCGGTCGCGTGTCACGAAGGGCAGCGAGCGATGCATGCCGTCGCGGGTCTCATAGACATCGGCGAAGGTGTAGGAGAAGCGGAACAGGAAGGGAGCGATATCGCCGGTGATTTCGGCCATCACATTGTCGGCGGTCGAGGTGCCGTCGATGTTCCGGAAGACAATCAATGCGGGATCGTCGTCATATTCCGCCACGACCTGCGCGGAAAAATTGCTGCGGTACACATCGATGTTGAACGTGCCGGTGAGCGAGCCGAGCGCATAGTATCGGGTCACGCTGAGCCCGTAGGTCCACGCGCGTTCCGGATCGAGGTCCGCCTCGAAACGGATGTCCCGCCAGCTCGCCAGCGCGGCGGGGTGTTGCACGAACATGCGTGCGACGCGGAAGGCGCTTCCGACGGATGCGCGCAGCGTGGTCAGCTCGTCGAGCGCATAGCGGGCGAACAGACGGGGCGTGAAGATCGTGCCCTCGTCATTGCGGAAATCCGCCCGGGCGCCCGCGACGATGGTCAGCGCGTCGTCGAGAAAATTGGATTTGTGTTCGGCGAACACACCAGGGGCGACGACGTCGGCGGTGTAGGTCCCACCGTAGGTCTTGCCCAGCGGGTTGCGTCCGAGGTCCACCGTTTCATCGAGCCGGTTGACGAGCAGGCTCACGCCCGCGGTGATCGTGTGTTCCTCGAACCACGGGGATGCCCAGGCGGCGTCACCATAGAAGACCTGCTCCTCCGCGGTGTATCGCGTGCTGCCGTACCACGAATCCTGGTCGTGCATGCTTCCACCGAGATGCAGTTTCAGCGCATCACCATCGCCGAGGTCGAATTCGGTGCGGTTGAAGAGTTCGATGCGGTTGTTGCGCATGGTCTGTCCGAAGATGAGATCGCCGCCGCGATGCGTCGGCACATCGTACGCTTCCTGGCCGCCGATGCGGTCTTCCCAGGTGTATTTTACACCGGTATTGGCGATGATGCCCTCGGCTTCGCCGTGATATTTCCATTTCGCAAGGGCGGAGAAACGGTCGGTAAGCGGCATGTCGAGAAATCCGTCGGCATTGCCGTCGTGCTTGAGGCCGCGTCGGACCCCGTGCAGCGCCAGCATGCCGCTCCAGTTTCCAAACGTGCGCATGACATAGGCATTGTATTGCTGTTCGAGAAAGCTGTTCGCAAACGCGTTGAAGAACAGCGGTTCGTCGCGGTCGCTGTCGCGCAGCAGCACATTGATCAGGCCGGAGAAGGACTCGGGTCCTTGCAGCACCGAACTGGTGCCCTTGCTGACCATGATGCGGTCGATGAACGGTCCGGGAATGAAGCTCACACCGAGATGGGTGTTGAGTCCGCTCGCCAGCGCGGGGACGTTGTCAAGCAGCACCTGACTGTACACCCCCTCGAGGCCGAGCATTTTCAGCTGTTTCGTGTCGGTGATGATATCGACGGCTTCGGATTGCACGGATGACGTCGTGCCGAAGCAGCCCGAGAGATCGCAGCAGGCCGCGTGCTCGAGTTCCTCGGCGGTGATGACTTCGGTTTTCTGTTCGATGGGCGCGATGTAGGTCTCCGGCGCCTTCGCCTCGACCTGGACCTCCCCGGTACTGCGGGGCCGCGTCAGCACGACCGCGATGTCATCACGATCCGCGACATCAAGCGTCTCCGGTTCGAAGGCCACGTGACTGATGACGAGGCGGCGGTCGGTGACGCCATCCGCATCGAGGTGGAACTGCCCGTGTGCATCGCTGACGGCGCCATGCGTCGTGCCGATCCAGAAGACATGCGCGCCGCGGAGTTCCGTGCGACTGCCGTCCTGTTCCCCGTGGATGGTGCCGTGCAGGTGCTGCGCGGTGGCGGAATACAGGGAAAGAGAAATGAATGTCAGGAATATCAAGAAAAGTCTGCTGCCATGCATGGCAACCTCCTGCGTCTGTGGACTGGGAAACGTCGTGGGAAACGTGTTGGGGCAGTCGATCAGGAACGAGGAGGGAGGAAGGTCTCGGGATAGGTGCCGGGAAGGATGGCGGTGGAGAGGGAGGGGACCGCCGAGGTCAGCGGGATATCGGTGTCGAACGACGTGGTGTGCAGCACCGACTGAATGGAGATGTGCACGCACCCGGCGTGGCATTCACGGTCGTGGCAGTGTCCGTCCTCGCACCCGGATGCATCACTGGCGGCATCGCGCGCACCGCTCGAGCAGCAGCCGTCGGCCGGATCCTGTCCGGTGGTCGTGCCATTGACCTCGTGAACGTCGGCCGCCGCGCACGGAGTGTCGTGACAATCTTCCTGCGACGACGGTGCGGCGTACCAGACGAAACCGTCGTGGTGGACGCGATTGGTCGATGATTCAAGCCAGCTGTGCAGGGGGGAGAGCAGTTGCACCACGGCGATCAGCATCAGGAGCATCCCGCCGATGCGCGGGGGGACGTTCTGCCGGTGATATGGACGATCGCGGTGCATTTGCATCCGGTAAAGGTAAAAAAAACAAACACCCTCGCGCAAGGGAAAAACCTCCGGGCGCATTTTCGTGATAAAGGTCCTAAATCCTTAAAATTGCCAATCATGGCTCTTGCATTTCCAAAACAGAAAAGCTATAATAGGACCATAACATGTGATACACTCAATTGTTGATGTTCACAGTATCTCACCTCGACAACAAGCCGTATTGATGACTCCTCCGATTTTCACGCATAGAGGTTTTCCACGAAGACACGAACCGTTCAAGGTTCTCACCACTAACCCATCATCAATGCAGGAGAGGTTATGAATCCATCAAAAGTGCTGCGTGTTCTCGCCAGCATGACCATGGTGATCTGCCTTACCTTCCTCTTCAGTGCCTGCGAAGGACCCGAGGGTCCCGCGGGTCAGGACGGTGCCGCGGGCGCCGTCGGTCCTGTCGGCCCGAAGGGCGACAAGGGCGACAAGGGTGATCCCGGCGATCCGGGTGCAGACGGCACCGCCGGTTGCATCACCTGTCATGACATGTCGACCGATCTGGTCGCGCGTCTCGATCAGTGGCAGAATTCCCAGCACAACATGGGCGGCAATTTCGAGCGCAACGGACAAGGTTGCAACGAATGCCACACTCATGAGGGCTTCCGCGAATTCATCGCCACGGGTGCGGTTGCCGCCCCGCCGGCGAATCCCACGGCGATTGGCTGCCGTACCTGCCACAACATTCACACGACCTACGGTGAAGCGGATTATTCCCTCGCCGTCAGTGGTCCGACGGCATTCCGCGCCGGCTACATCGCCTCCGCCCCTGCCTATGACAAGGGCGCGTCGAATCTGTGCGTGACCTGCCATCAGCCGCGCCAGGTCGCTCCGTTCCCCACCGTCGGTGGTGACGACGTGACGATCACCAGCAGCCGCTACGGCCCGCATCACGGTCCGCAGGGATCGCTGCTTGTCGGTGTCGCCGGCTACGAAGTGCCCGGCAGCATGCCGTACAACAACAGCCCGCACGCCAATATCGCGAGCGGCTGCATCCAGTGCCACATGGCGACGCCGTTTGGCCGTCAGTCCGGTGGTCACACCATGCGTCTCGCGTATGACTACCACGGCTCCGAAGTCCCGAACATGGCCGGCTGCGCAAGCTGCCATTCGAGTGCGACGGACTTCGACGTCAACGGTGGCCAGACGGCGGTGCTTGCACTCGCCGCGCAGCTCGAAGCGCTGTTGAAGGCCGACAACATTCTCCAGCTCGACGACCAGGGGAATCCCACCGGTCTGAACAACACGCCGCTGACGCTTACGGCGAACAAAGCCGGCGCACTGTACAACTGGAAGATGATCGTCGTCGAGGATCGCAGCAAGGGCGTGCACAACCCGTCCTACGCCAAGGCGTTGCTGCAGAACTCAATCGACAACTACAACAACTAAATCCAGCCCACTGGATAGGACAAACCCCGTCCCGCGATTCGCGGGACGGGGTTTTTCTTTGCTTCAAATCAGGAATCAGGGCTTCAACTGGGATTTGATTGTGTCCAGTTCCTCCGCGGCCGCGGTGAAACGTGCGATGAGCCGGTCAATCATTTCCTGCAGCTTCCCGATATCCACCGGCACATAGCGCGTGCTGATCATATCGCCGAAATCAGCGGCGGGGGATCCCGTCGTGGCGCTGCGCGCGGGTTTGCCGGTCCCGGTCGCCGGACGAGCAGCCATCTTGCCGGGAAGTCCCGATGCCGGGGCATCCCCACCCGCCGCGGTCTTGCGTCCGCGTCTGGGCCTCTCGACCTCCCCGTTCGCGATGCGCGCACGCAGCGTGGCGATTTTGCTGCTGACCTGTTCGGTAACCCGTTGTGCCTTTCCGCTGCGCAGGTTGCCCACGGTGATCGGGCTGATCCCGCTCTGCGACGCGATGGCGGAGGCGCTCCATCCATTCTCGATCATCTCCGTGATGTGTGCTCGTGTTGCGGCGAGTCTGTCCTCGCTCATACCGTACCTCGTTGCGATGAAATGGTGATCGGGGAAAGTTTCATGGTTGCAAATACGTGGATGCGTGCGACGAATGCAAACCGGAATCACGGGGTGATGACCATGCGGGCGAGGAAGGCGCGATCACGGAGTGCCGCGTCCGCGGTCAGGCATTCCTGCAGGCCGCAATCGAGGCGCAGATGGGAACTGAGCGTGAGCAGGATGCCGAGCATCGCCGTGGCCTCGACCGGTGCGCCGAGCGATGCGGGATCGCCCTGCAGGTGGAACTCGAGACGCGGTTGAACGGCGTCGAACATCTGCCATCCGAATCCCCCGGCGAGATGGAGATGCAGGTCCGCGTCGTCCACGGACGCATAACCATAATGCACACCGAGCTGGAGCGTGGAGGCGAATCGTCCTGCGATTCCGCTCACGACCAGGAGCTGGTCCGTGCCCGCCGTGGCGGCACCGAACACCTCGTGCTGTCCCCCGCGGTCGACGGGGAGGAAGAAGGAAGGAATCCACGAAAGGGTGACCGCATCGGAGAGTTCGTGCAGATGGACTTTGAGACCGAAGCGCAGGTCGCCGAAGGATTGCGCATGCGCGCGCGACTCCTCCCGACGGGATTCAGCACGCCATTGCGTCTCGAACAGCAGGTCCATCCCCTCGGTGATCCCATATGCCATGCCCAGCGATACCGCCTGGGACCGCTCCGCATAGCCCTCCCGGGGAATCCCGATCAAACCGTAGGAGCCGCCGCACATGCGGTCGGAATACATCCCGCTGAATTCGATTGCTCCCGCGCCGAGCACGCCGCTGTCGTCGATCATCAGCCCGTTCGTCAGGGTCTCCTGCGCCACCACCCGTGTCGTCGCGGCCAGGAAGACCAGGATCACCATCATGTGTCTGCGTTTTCGATCCATCGCGGTGTCCACGTTATTAAGAACTAATCCAAATATACTTTGTCTTCGGCAAGATTACAAGACCTTATTCTCTCGAAAAAACCGAAGAGATCAAAAAACGCACCGGTGCCATCGGGTGCGGGAATCTGTTGTCCGGATCCACGTGGTGCGTCGGGAGGTGGGAAAAAAAAGAGGCCCCGGTGAGGAGACCGGGGCCCGTGCGTTGGATCCTGAGCCGTTGGATTCCAATCGCGTGCGCTGTTGTTGATGCGTTGGCGATGCGGGACGTCCGTCCATCACCTCGGGATGATGAACGAGGAGCATGCGGGAGAAACCGGGACGGTGCGTCACCGCGAACGTTTGAAAAGCATCGACACTTCAAATTTAAAGAATCGGATCACCCGCGTCTGTGATTTTCATCACACCCACGCAAAAAAATCGGCGGTCATGCCCACCATCCCGGGGGCCGGCGTCCCGGGGACCGGCGTCGCGCGTTCGTCACAGCAGTTCGCTACGGCGCTGCAGCGCGGCGCGATCGAGAATCCGGATCTCGCCACGTCCCAGCGCGATCAGTCCCTCGCGCTCGAGCTCCTTGAGATTCCGGCTGATCACTTCCCGTGCGCTGCCGATTTCATTCGCGATGTCCTGATGCGTGGCCCGGATGATATTTCTTCCGGATGCGTCGTGGTCGAGCAGGGCGTCGATGATACGCAGATCGACGCCGCGGAACAGCATGTGTTCGACCAGTCCGACCACGCGTTCGAGCGTGGTGGAGAGATGGCCGATGACATAGTCCCGCCAGAATGCGTCCTCCGTACTCCACTGGCGGAACACCGGTGCCGGGACCAGATGCACCACGGCGTCGCGCTCGGCGATCGCATGCGCGGGGAACGCGGCGTTGCGAACAAGGCAGGAGAGCGTCAGGATACAACTCTCCCCGCTCCGGATACGATACAGTGTCACTTCGTGACCGTCACGGCTGCGTTTGTAGACGCGGATGACTCCCGATTCCACGATCGGAAAATACGGGCAGGCATCCCCTTCGCGGCTCAGCTCCACACCGGCGGGAACACGGGTGCGGATGGCATGCGCATGAAACAGTTCGATGACGCGTTCGGGGGCGTCGGAGAGCAACGCGAGCGAATTCGGCATGAAGGGATTCCGTCTGCTATTGGTTTGAATTTGAAATATATGACGCGTCACGATGCGAGGCAAGCGCGGGCGTCGGTGATGGCCGTGACTCGTCGCCGGTGTGCGTCGACTGTTTTCAGATACTCGGACATTTTTCTATCTTGAACCGTTCGCCCGATTTCGCCAGGCGATTCGAGATCCTGGCGCCGTCACGTCATCGCAGGAGTCCCACGCATGTTCGACAAACTGCTGCCGAAAGAGGAAAAATACTTCGAGTACTTCACGGAGATGATCGCGCATATCCGCCAGATCGCGGAGCGATCACAGCTGCTCTTCTCGGTGCATCCGTACGATCCGGTGCTGCTGTTCGAGATCATCCCGCTCGAGAAGCGTTGCGACGAAATCCTCACGAAAGTGGTCAAACAGCTGAACAAGACCTTCGTCACGCCGTTTGACCGCGAGGACATCTTCGCGCTGATCAAGCGTCTCGACGACATCAGCGACATCATCCTCGCCGCGAGCGTCCGCACCGATATCTTCAAGGTCGGCTCGTACATCAATGGCGCGAGCGAGATTATCAGCATCATCCAGCATCAGATCCAGAAGCTCGAAATCGTGTTGAGCGGATTGAAGGACAAGCACCGCCGCACCGACGAACTCAAGGCGGTCAAGGATCTCGAGACGCAGGCCGATGTCGTGTACCGCAAGGCGATGACCGAGCTGTTCGCAACGGAGCGGGATCCCATCGAGCTGATGAAAAAGAAGGAGATTCTCGATATCCTCGAGAACGCATCGGACAAATGCCAGTCGGTCGCCAACCTGATCGTTTCCATCTTTATCAAGAATTCCTGACCCCATGACGCTTGCCGTCTTCATCATCTGCCTGGCACTGCTCTTCGATTTTTACAACGGGATGAACGACGCGGCGAATTCCATCGCCACGGTCGTGTCCACGCGCGTACTCACGCCGCTTCAGGCCGTCGCCTGGGCGGCGTTTTTCAATTTTTTCGCGGCGTTCGTGTTCGGAGTCTCGGTGGCCGCGACCATCGGCAAGGGCATCGTTGATCCCACGGTCGTCGACAACGGGTTGATCCTCTCGGCATTGATCGGCGCGATCATCCTGACCGCGGCGGCGACACATCTCGGATTGCCGATCAGCGTCTCGCATGCGATCATCGGTGGACTCGGGGGGGCGGCCGTGGTCAAGGCCGGCACGGCCGTGCTCATCGGCAGCGGCATTTTCAAGGTCGTGCTGTTCATTTTCATCGCGCCGCTGCTGGGTCTGGCGATCGCCTACATTTTTTCCATCCTCACTCTCTGGATCGTGCGGAATCAATCGCCGCTGGAGGTGGACCGATGGTTTCGACGCTTGCAGCTGCTGTCCGCCGCCGCGTACGGTCTCAGTCACGGGTCCAATGATGCACAGAAAACCATGGGCATCATCGCACTGGTGCTGTTTACCAACGGGATGCTGCACGGGGAGTTTTACGTCCCGCTCTGGGTCATCCTGCTCAGCTACACCTTCATCGCGCTCGGGACGTTGATCGGCGGCTGGAAGGTGATAAAGACGCTCGGCATGCGCATGACCAAACTCTCCCCCTTCGGCGGCTTCAGCGCCGAGTCGTCGGCCGGACTCACCATTATTTTCGCCACCATTCTGGGAATTCCGGTCAGTACGACGCACACCATCACCGGTGCGATCATCGGGGTTGGCGCCGTGCGTGGCGTGTCGGCCGTCCGGTGGGGCGTCGCACGCAACATCCTCTGGGCGTGGGTGTTGACTATCCCGCTCTCCGCCGCCGCGTCCGCGATCACGTACGAATTCGTGGTGCTGATCGGACTCTGATTGTTTCCGTCGCGGCGAGGGAGCCTTTTCCGCGGAATTGCTGTTCGCATGGAAACGGAATCCGGAGCCGACGCATGCGAACGCACATTCTTCTCTTCATCACCACGGGAATGCTCCTGTCTGTCGCCTGCGCGCCTCCGGAGCAGCACGAGCGTCCAACGGCGCGGCAGGGAAGCGAACGCGTTCAGGCCGTCACGACTGCCGTGGGGAATGGCATCGATGCATCGACCGGCGGGAAACGCGACGGGAATCACATCAACGAAACGGAGAACGGAAGAATGGATGAACACACGGTGAACGGCACGGAAACAGGGAAGACGGCCACAACCGCGACGGAGACCGCCGTCTTGGGCGCCGGATGTTTCTGGTGCGTCGAAGCGGTGTTCGAACGTCTCGCGGGCGTCCTCTCGGTCGAGGCCGGCTATAGCGGTGGGACGACGGACAATCCGACCTATGAAGACGTCTGCTCGGGCGGCACCGGCCATGCCGAGGTCGCGCGGATCACCTTCGATCCGGCCGTGATCGAATTCGCCGACCTGCTGGAAATGTTCTGGCACGCGCATGATCCGACGACACTGAACCGGCAGGGCGCCGATGTGGGCACGCAGTACCGTTCGGTGATTTTCTATCAGGACGAGGAACAGAAGCGCATCGCGGAGGCCTCGCGTGCCGCGGCGCAGAAGCAGATCCCCGATCCGATCGTCACCGAGATCACCGCGCTTGTGGCATTCCATCCGGCGGAGGAGTATCACCAGGACTATTACAACCGGAACCGGAACGCACCCTATTGCCAGGTGGCAATCCGGCCCAAACTGAAGAAGCTCCGACTGGAGTGACAGCAGGGAAAAAAACACCGCGCGGCCATTCACCCCACGAATGACCGCGCGATCTCCTCTGGGATGGACGCACGATCGCCGCTTCGGGGAGGAGCGGACTCCCCTGTTCCCCCTTTTCCCGACCATCGTCGGGATTCGAATCCTACATTTTATTCATCTGTGGTTAAGCTGACGTTAATGTTCCGACGCTAAGTTGCCAGAGTGCCGAACGATCCGCGGGAACGATGGCGTGCGGTTACACATGCTCCCGCGTTCACCGAGTCAACGAAAGGCGTCTGTCATGAAGAGAAGCAGGAATACGGATCTCGCCATGTATTGCCTGGCAGCCATGCTGCTGGGTGCCGCGTTTTTCCTGCTCGACGATGTGCATGGGAAATGGGCCGAGCGTCGTGCACGGACCGCCGTCGCGGAGCAGCTTCTCCAGCATGGCTCGTCGTTGGGGAACACGGTCAACCGAACGGTGACGCTTCTCCACGGATTTCGGAGCCTCGTCGAGGCGAGCGCGGAACGCGGACAGCTCGATCGTGAATTCGAAACGATTGCCGCCGCGGTCCGTGGCCAGTCCGCGTCGGTGCGCGATGTCCAACTCATCCGGGACGGCGTGATCACGCGTGCGCAGCGGCCGCATCAGATCGTCGCGACGTATCCGCACCAGCACCCAACTGTCTCGCACTCCGTATCCGTCCCGCACCCCGCACCGGCGGGGTCGGCACCGGCGGGGTCGGCACCGGCGTCGGATGGCCTCGACGGCGTCACGATCGCGGGTCCGGTCGAAGGAGTCCATCCCGAGACCGCGATCGTCGCGACGATTCCGCTTCGCGTCGACACCGGCGACACCGGCGACACCGGCGACATCGACGCGGCGGACGCCGATCCGGGGGTGGCACGCGATCACCTCGCGATCGTGCTCGACGTCCCAGAACTATTCACCGACGCCGCGTTTTCGACCTGGGATCCGGCGCTCCGGTTCGCGTTGCGCGACGCGCGGGGCAAGACATTGTTTGGCGACGCCAACGTATTCGCCGGTGCGCCGGAACGGCACCGCATTGCGTTGCTCGATGGGTATTGGGATCTGGTGGCCGTGCCCGCCGACGGCTGGGCGTCGCACGCAGCCGACCAGGTTACGGGGTTCCGGATCGCGGGACTGATCATCGCGTTCCTTCTCATCACGATTTTCATCGTCGCCATGCGCAGCCGCCGTCTGCTGCGGCATCTCGTCGAGCGGCGCACGAACGAACTCGAGGCGCTCAATACCGAACTGCGCCGCGAGATCGACGCACGTCGCCGCACCGAGACGGAGCTGATCGCCGCGCTCGACAAGGCGGAACATGCCGACCGGCTCAAGGACTCGTTCATCGCCACGATGTCGCATGAAATCCGCACGCCGCTGCATGTCATCCTCGGCTATGTCGATCTTCTGCATTTTTCGAACGAACAGGCGGGCGAGGAGCAGGCGATGTACCGGCGGAGCATGAAAAATGCCGGGAGGCGCCTCATGCGCTCGGTCGAGGAACTGCTGCACATCTCCAGTCTCCGCGCCGGGACCTTCACGGTCAACCCCGAGGATTTCGATCTTGTCGATACCGCACGCGAGGTGGTCCGGCAATTCCAGTCGGATGCACGCGAACGCGGGATCGCCCTGCGCTTCCGTTCCACGCTGCGCAGCGCCACGGTGTATGCGGATCGCTATTCGCTCGAGCAGTCGATTCAAAACCTGATCGACAACGCCATCAAGTATACGGAGGTCGGCGAGGTGGAAATCCTTATCCGCGGCGAAGGCAACGACTGCACCCTCGCCGTGCGTGATACGGGAATCGGAATATCGGATGAATATCTCCGTCATATTTTCGACGTGTTCTCGCAGGAAAAGACCGGCTACAGCCGACCCTATGACGGACTGGGACTGGGACTCTCGCTGACGCGGCAATTCATCGAACTCAATCACGGACGCATCGAGGTGCGGAGCCGCCAGGGCGAGGGTACCGAATGCACCATTGCCCTGCCGACGGTCATGCCGGTCGAGCATGGCATCGCGGAGGATGTCCGCATGGATGGAACACCGCATCACAGCGGGCCGTCGCAGCACGGCGGGCCATCCCTGACCCTCATCCAGCATGTGTCGCAGGTCGCGTAAGCAATTCCCGCACACGTGTTTCACCATGACATTGCATCACCTATATTTGCATCATACAATTGTGTCGTGATGCAGCATGGCGTTTGAGTCCCTCTCCGGGAAACACTATCACATCTTTCTGATCAGCAGCGCGGAAGGCATGCGCAGGGACGTGGCGCGCTTTCTCGATGCGTCGACCCAATTCGAACTCTCCTGTGTTTCGGATCCCATCGAGTTGCTCGCGCATCCCGACGCGCATCCCGACATTGTCATCCTCGATCCGTTCGACCAGAGCCAGCTCACGGAAACCATCGAGAATCTCCAGCATCGGCTGGTCGATGTGCCCGTGCTGGTGTTGCTCGACGAGCAGTCGGAGTTCGACATCGACTGGGCCGAACGGCTGGGGCTCTTCGTCGGGATCCAAACGCCACTGCGAACGTCCGAGTTTCGCGGTGCGATCCGGGCGGCCGAGCGCATCCGCGAACTGCGTGAAGAAATCCGGCGCCTGCAATCCGCGCTGACCGAGGAAGTGCGCCTCGAGCACATCATCGCCCGGTCCGCGGTCATGCACAACGTCATGATGCTGGTGCGCAAGGCCTCCGCGAATGACATCAACATCCTGCTCGAAGGGGAAGAGGGCACCGGAAAGGAATTGATCGCCCGTGCGATTCATTTCAACGGTCCGCGCGCGGGACGTCCGTTCTCTCTGCTCAACTGCGCCTCCCTACCCCAGCATCTGATCGAGCGGGAACTGTACGGCTCCGAAGCCGGAGTGTTCGGGGAAGGGAGTGAGTTCCGTCCCGGAATTTTCGAGCAGGCGGAGGGCGGCACCCTGCTCATCGCGGAAATCGGAGCGATGGACGTTCTCCTCCAGGCGCGGCTGTATCGCACCATGCAGACGCGGAGTTTCCGTCGGATCGGGGGCGATATCGACATTCCGATCGATGTCCGCATCATCACCGCGACAAGCCGGGATCTCCGTGCGATGTGCGGCGCCGGGACGTTTCGTGAGGATCTGTATTTCCGTCTGGCGAGTTTCCCGATCAAACTTCCACCGTTGCGCGACCGGCCGGCCGACATTCCGCATATCGTTGAAACGCTGCTCCGTCGCATCGCGGAAAAAGAAGGACGCCCCGGCCTCGGCATCAATCCGGCGACGCTGCAGGTGCTGCGCCGCTACCGTTGGCCCGGGAATCTTCCGGAAATCGAGTACTGCATGGAGCGTGCCGTGACGCTCTGCGAGAGCATGGAACTGATGCCCGATGATCTCCCCGCGAATATTCTCGTCGCGACCGGGATGACGGACGCAGGCGATCCGAAACGGTCGGGTCAAGAGCAACAGAAAACCCTGCCGACCATGGAGCAGCTCAAGGCCCGCGGCGTCCGTCTTGCGCTCGAGGCCAGCGCAGGCAATATCAAGGAAGCGGCACGCCTGCTCGATATCGGACGCACGACGATGTACAAATTGATGGAAAAATACCACATCGAGCTCTGAATCTTCTCCCGTGTGCGCTCCTCGAATGTAACTTTTTCCCCGCGACGGTGTTCATTCTCACTGATTCCTGCCGAAATCACGCACCTGCACTCCATCCCCATCCATCCAACCCGCGCCGGATCATCTCGAGTCCCGGCGGTAAGCGCGAGGCCCATCCATGATGCATGTGTTTCCCCGACTGCTCCTTTTTCTCTTCGTGGCGACGGTGTTGCTCTCCTGTTCCGATGAGAGCACCGCGCCGGTAACCTACAGCGTGTCCGGCACGGTGCATCAGGCGGAGACCGGCACGGTCATCGTCGGCGCCGATGTCGTTGCCACCCGGCATGATAACGGACAGGAACTCGGTCGAACGGCATCCGATGCGCAGGGCGCGTTCCTGTTGAAAGGACTGCCCGCGGGTCCACTCGACATCCGCATTGAAGCGGAAGGATTCGCACCGGTGTTTTTTCCCTCGATGGACCCCAAGCGCGACGCGTCATCGCTGTCCCGGATGAGCGTGCAGCTCGTCGTCGCCGACAGCTGCTGCAGCGGCAGTCTGCTGCTGACGGTGAAAAACAGCACGGGAGAAAAGCTGGTCGACAAACCCGTGGTGATCAAGAAGGCGGGGCAGATGATCGCCGATCCGCGGACGGATGAAAACGGTCGCGTGCGCGTGACGGACCTTTGTCCCGGCGACTACGTGATCCGCATCGGGATCGACGGGTATCGCGTCTACGAGGCGGTGTTCACCATCAACGCGGAATGCGGTGTGGTGGAATTGACGGCCGTGCTGCAGGGCGAATCCAGCGGCTGCTGTGACGGCACGCTCACGGTGACGGTCCGTGACGAACACAACGCGGTCGTGCACGGCGCGCAGGTGCGTGTCTGGAAAAACGGCGCCATCGTGCACACGACCTTCACTGATGCGAATGGTGTGGCGGTGGTCACCGATCTCTGTCAGGGCAAGCACGGTGTCGATGTCCTCAAGACCGGCATGACCCCGCGGGAATTCCTTTTCACGATCGATGAACTCTGCAATCCGGTGACGAAGGACGTGACCATGGAAACCCTGGGGTGCTGCAGCGGGGTGTTTTCACTCATCCTGCGTGATGCCACCGGCAATCCGATTCCGGGCGCGAAGGTTGTGATCAAAAAGGGTGGCACCGCCATCGAGGACCCGGTGACGAATGGAAGTGGAGAAGTCGTTGTTGATGGCCTGTGTCGTGGCGAGTACACCTACCGCATTGCGAAGGAGGGATACGGTGTCGTCGAGGGCAGTTTCGCGATCAACCAGAATTGTGATCCGGTGACGCGTGAGGCCGTCATGCAGGGCAGTGGCGTGTGCTGCACCGCCGTGCTCACCGTGACGGTGACCGACTCCACCAGCACCCCGATTGCCGGGGCCACCGTGAAACTCTGGCGTGGAGGCGCGGTGAATGAAACAGCCCAGACCGGCGCGCAGGGGATCGCGATCTTCGAAGGGCTGTGCGCGGGGGAGTACGGCGTCTCCGTGCTGAAGTCGGGGTACCGCACCCGGGAGTTCACGTTTGTCATCGGATTGGATTGCGGACCCACCACGAAATCTCTCGTTCTCGAACCGTGACCCCCGAAACCCGGAATTGCCGGCAGGCCCCGCGGGGGCCTGTTTTTTTTCGCGCGCGCTTGGAAGCACGGGAGGATGTCCGGAATGCGGACGGAGAACGACGCAGCACACGTAAACCGCGGACGGAGAACGACGCAACACACGTAAACCGCGGACGGAGAATTCGAGAAATTTTTCGTGATTGTTTGGATAAATTTTTCACGAATGATAGATTTGTATTATGAAATCTCTTTATCTGAGATGGCACTCCATTCACAGTGAGTTACCAGAGAGGTATTTGGATGTCAGAGAATTTGGAAACCGTCGTCCGAGCCGCCTGTGAGAGTTTCGGCAACGACCGTACACGGATGATGGATATCGTCCGTGAGTTGCAGGAATCGCAGGGCTGTGTGTCTGACGATGCGATGGATCTGATCGCGAAACAGGTCGGAACCCATCGTGTCGAAGTGGAAAGCGTGGTCTCCTTCTACGCCTTCCTCTCCAAGCAGAAGAAAGGAAGCGTTGTGATTCGCATTTGCAACGACATCATCGACCGGATGTTCGGGTACGAGCGTCTCAGGCAGACCTTCTGCGATGCGCTGGGCATCGGGATCGGGGAGACGACGCCTGACGGGCTCATCACCCTCGAGAACACCCCCTGCATCGGCATGTGCGACCAGGCACCGGCGGTGATGGTCAATGACGAAATCTTCACCGATCTCTCGCGCGACGCGGCGGTGGAAATCGTCGAGCAACTGCGGGCCGGTGTGGCACCCGAGCGCCTGCGCCGCCGTCTCGGAGATGGCAACAATTCGAATCCGCTCGTCAGCGCGGCGGTGACGAACAACATTCGCAAGCGGGGTGATGTCGTGTTCGCGCCCCTTGAATGCGGCCGTGCATTGCGCAAGGCGCTTGCGATGAGTCCCAACGAAGTCATCCGTGACGTGAAGACCGCGCGTCTGCGTGGCCGCGGCGGCGCGGGCTTCCCGACCGGTATGAAATGGGATTTCACCCGCGGTGCCGCGGGCGATCGGAAGTTCGTGGTCTGCAACGCCGACGAGGGCGAACCCGGTACGTTCAAGGATCGCGTGATCCTGACCGAGCGTCCCGAACTGCTGATCGAGGGCATGGCCATCGCCGGCTACGCGATCGGCGCGCGGGAGGGCATCATCTACCTCCGCGCCGAGTACGCGTATCTGCGTCCCTTCCTCGAAGACACGCTGCAGCGTGCACGGAACATGGGAATGCTTGGAAAGAACGTGATGTGCAAGGATGGCTTCGATTTCGACATCCGCATCCAGATGGGCGCCGGCGCCTATGTTTGCGGCGAGGAAACCGCGCTGATTAGTTCATGCGAAGGCCTTCGCGGCGATCCGAAAAACCGTCCGCCCTTCCCGGCGCAGAAGGGATACCTCGGGTGTCCGACCTCCGTCAACAACGTCGAGACCTTCTGCTGCGTCGCGCGCATCGTCGACCAGGGCGCGGGTTGGTTTTCGCAGATTGGTTCGAAGGGCAGCACGGGGACGAAACTGCTGAGTATCAGCGGTGACATTCTCCGGCCGGGCGTGTACGAGGTGCCGTTCGGGATCACCATGAAGGAAGTGCTCGAGATGGCCGGCGGCGAGAATGCCAAGGCCGTGCAGGTGGGAGGGCCCAGCGGCCAGCTCATCGGCCCCGACATGTTCCATCGCATCATCTGTTATGACGATCTCGCCACCGGCGGTGCGTTGATGGTGTTTGGTCCCCAGCGCGACCTGCTCGAGGTGGTCGAATACTTCATGGACTTCTTCATCGAGGAGAGTTGCGGCTACTGCACGCCATGCCGTGTCGGCAACGTGCTGCTCCGGGACCGGCTCGAGAATATCATCCACGGGAAGGGCGAACCCGCCGATCTGACCTATCTCGAGGAACTCTGTCAGGTGGTCAAGGCGACGAGTCGCTGCGGTCTCGGACAGACATCTCCGAACCCCATCCTCAGCTCGCTGCGGAATTTCCGTGCGCTGTACGAGGTCCGCGTCAAGGAGGACCAACCGTTCCAGCCGACATTCGACATACAGAAGGCGCTCAACACCGCGAAGGAAATCGCCGGGCGCCCCTCCATGCATTTCGCCGAGTAATCCATCAACAAACGAACACGGAACAGTATCATGACCGACAAGACCATCACGTTCGAAATTGACGGTGTCGAAGTGCAGGCGAAGGAGGGACAGACCATCATGCAGGCCGCCGACGCCGTGGGCAAATACATCCCGCGACTGTGCGCCTTCGAAGGACTCCCGGCATTCGGCAGTTGCCGTCTCTGCACGGTGAAAGTCAACGGCCGCTTCCAGGCCGCGTGCATTCACCCCGTCGCCGAAGGGATCACGGTGGAAAACGACACCGAGGAACTGCTCGAATTCCGGCGCAACATCGTCGACATGCTCTTCGTCGAGGGCAATCACTTCTGCATGTTCTGCGAGAAAAGCGGAAACTGCGAACTGCAGGCAATGGCGTATCGCCTCGGGATCACCGCACCGAAATACCCCTACATGTTTCCCGCCGACCGCAACATCGACGGCTCGCACAAGGATGTTTTCATCGACCACAATCGCTGTATTCTCTGTGGTCGCTGCGTGCGTGCATCAAAGGATCTCGACGGCAAGAATGTCTTCCAGTTCGTCGGGCGGGGACCGCAAAAACGCATTGCCATCAACGCGCAGGCGAAACTTTCCGACACCGATCTCGACGTCACCGACCAGGCCGTCCAGGTCTGTCCCGTCGGCGCGATTCTCACGAAGCACGTCGGCTACGCGACCCCGGTGGGGCAGCGCAAGTATGACCACCAGCCGATCGGCTCGGACATCGAAGCAAACAATAAATGACGAAGGAGCAGGAAAGAACAATGGCAAAGCCAAAAATCGCAACCACGTCCCTCGCCGGATGCTTCGGATGTCACATGTCGATTCTCGATATCGACGAGCGTATCCTCCAGCTCGCGGAACTGGTTGATTTCGACAAGTCTCCGATCAACGACATCAAGGAATTCACTGGCGAGGTGCTCGTCGGCATCGTGGAAGGCGGCTGCGCGAACGAGGAAAACGTGCGTGTGCTGCAGGAATTCCGCAAGCATTGCAAGATTCTCATCTCGCTCGGCGACTGCGCCATCAGCGGCGGCCTTCCCGCGATGCGCAATACCATTCCGCTGCAGGAATGCCTCGACGAGGCCTACCTCAACGGGCCAAGCGTGCACAATGTCGCGCGACGCATCCCGAATGATCCGGAGATCCCGCTGCTGCTCGACAAGGTGTACCCGTGCCACGAGGTGGTGAAAATCGATTACCATCTGCCGGGATGTCCCCCGCCGGCGGACACGATCTGGCAGGCGTTGGTCGCGCTCCTGACCGACAAGCCGCTCGATCTTCCGTACGAACTCATCAAATACGACTGATACGCTCGAAACGAATCACAGTCAGGAACAGGAGAATATATCGTGCAAGATACACAAGACCTGAAGAGAGTTGTCATCGAACCCGTGACCCGCGTCGAGGGACACGGCAAGGTGACCATCCTTCTCGATGCGGAACACCGGGTGAAACAGGCCCGCCTCCACATCGTGGAGTTCCGCGGTTTCGAGCGCTTCATCCAGGGACGTCCCTACTGGGAAGCCCCCGTGCTCGTCCAGCGCCTCTGCGGAATCTGTCCGGTGAGCCATCACCTCGCGGCCGCGAAGGCGATGGACCAGATCGTCGGCGTCGACACGATCACGCCGACCGCGGAGAAGATGCGCCGACTCATGCACTACGGACAGATGTTCCAATCGCATGCCCTGCATTTCTTCCATCTCGCATCACCGGATCTTTTATTCGGATTTGGTGCCGATGTGGCGATTCGCAACGTGCTCGGCGTCGCGGCCCAGCATCATGACCTCGCCGTGCAGGGCGTGATGATGCGCAAGTTCGGCCAGGAAATCATCAAGGCAACCGCCGGGAAGAAGATTCACGGCACGGGTGCGGTCCCGGGCGGCGTGAACAAGAATCTCTCGATCGCCGAACGTGACAGCTTCCTCAAGGATATCGATCAGATGACCGAGTGGTCGCGGGGTGCGCTCGCGATCGCCAAGAACTACACCGTCGAGAATCTCGAGACCGTCGCGCCGTTCGGATCGTTCGATTCCAACCACCTCTCGCTGGTTCGTGCCGACGGTGCCATGGATCTGTATCATGGCAACCTCCGCGCGATCGATGCGCAGGGCGGGAAGATCTTCGACCAGGTCGACTACGTCAACTATCTTGACTATATCGCCGAGGACGTGCGCGACTGGTCGTACATGAAATTCCCCTTCATCAAATCGATCGGTCCGGAGAACGGGTGGTATCGCGTGGGTCCGCTCGCGCGTGTCAATACCTGTGATTTCATCGATACACCCGAGGCGGAAGCCGCGCGCAAGGAATTCATGGCGGTCACCGACGGCAAGCCCAACAACCTGACCATGGCCTATCACTGGGCGCGCATGATCGAGGTGCTGCATTCGATCGAGAAGATCCACGAACTTCTCGACGATCCCGACCTGCAGGGGACCGACCTCCTCCTGCGGGGTGACCGTCGTCCCGAAGGTGTCGGTCTGCTCGAAGCGCCGCGTGGTACGTTGTTCCATCACTACCGGGTCGATGAAAACGATCAGGTGGTCATGGCCAATCTCATCGTGTCGACGACCAGCAACAACGAGCCGATGAACCGGGCCGTGACGAAGGTCGCGATGGATCACATCTCCGGCCAGCCGGAAATCACCGAAGGACTGCTCAATCACATCGAGGTCGCCATCCGCGCCTACGATCCCTGTCTCTCCTGCGCCACGCACGCGCTCGGCCGTATGCCGCTCGTCGTGCGGCTCGTCGATCACGAAGGAAACGAGGTCGCGAAGAAGAGTACCTGATGGAGCAACCGCGCCGCATACTGCTGATCGGATATGGCAATCCCGGTCGTCTCGATGACGGACTCGGTCCCGCCCTCGCGGCCATGGCCGAGACGTGGACGAGGGACGGGCTGACAGTCGACGCCGATTACCAGCTCACCGTCGAGGACGCGAACGATGTCGCGATGCATGAGATCGTGATCTTCGCCGATGCGTCGGTCAATGGTCCCGAGCCATACCATGTGGAGCCGGTCGAGCCGAGGCAGGCACTCAGTTTCAGCAGTCACAGCGTTGAGCCATCGGCCTTGCTGCACATGGCGCATTCGCTCTTTCGTTCGACCACCCGCGGCTACATTCTTGGAATCCGTGGATACGAGTTCAACGAATTCGGTGAAGGCCTGTCTCCACGCGCGGCGGAGAATCTCGCGCATGCGGCGGAATTTCTGCGGCGCGCGCTGGAGGATCCCCGGTTGCTCGACATGCCGCGCGCGGTGCGTTGAATGCGCCGTGGCGCGTGAATGGAACACACGAGAAATTCATACATGGAGAAACACAATGAACGACGGTAAACATGTGATCCTGTACCTCGACGACGATCAGGACATGCTCGATGCCGTGCGGATGATCCTCGAAGCCAACGGCTACGATATGATCGAAGCGCACAGTGCCGAGGAAGGCCTTCGCCGGTACAAGGAGCACAAACCAGACTTCCTGCTGGTCGACCTGATGATGGAGGAAGTGGACGCGGGCCTGAATTTCGCCAAGGAGATGAAACTCCTCGGCAATCAGATCCCGCTGTTCCTGCTCAGTTCGGTGGGAGATAGTCTTGACGATAACACGGATTACAAGGCGCTCGGTCTCGATGGGGTATTCCAGAAACCCGTGCACCCGAAAACCTTGATGTCGATTCTCAAGAAAAAACTGGGATAGCACCCGAATCCGACCGCCAGTCCATCCCGGACGGTGGGCAAGCAATTCGCGCACCGCTCTCCCTTTCGCATCGTGTCCGTACAAACGGCGGCCCCTCCGGTCGCCGTTTGTCATTCAGTCGAAATGCCATTCACCCTGACGACGCAGGCGTGCTTCCAGTCCACCATTCCGGAGATACGTCTCCGTTTCTACGGGCGTTCGACGCAGACAGGGGATGGATGTCCTGTTCGCGAGTTCGGTCGCGAGAATGGCCACGACACCCGCGGTTTCGGAAAGATATTTCTTGTTCACCAGATCGAAGGTGTCGCCGAAATCATGGTAGGTCGCGACCGTTTCGCGATCGAGATGGCCGAGTGGCGTGATCGTCGGGATACCGGCGAGCATGAACGGTTGATGGTCGCTGTTGGTCCACAGCGCGTTGATCACCCCGCGGCTCATGTCGTAGCCGCGGAGACCCGTGACCAGTTCCTCGAGCAGTGGGAGGAAGTGATCATTCCCCATGGCGCTGAAGCCGCGCGGACTCCCCGTCATATCCATGTTGATCATCGCCACGATACTGTCGCCGACATGCTGTTCGACGTAGCGGCGCGAGCCCCACAAGCCCATTTCCTCGCCATTGAACCACACGAATTCAACCGTGCGCGCATTGTCCGGCGAGAGCGCCGCCAGCAGCCGCGCGACGTCGAACAACACCGCGGTCCCGATCCCGTTGTCGACACTCCCCTGACCGATGTCCCACGAATCGAAATGCGCGCCGATCACGATCTTCTCCGCACGCGTTCCGGGCAGGGTGCACACGACATTCGCGCTTTCGACCGGGATGCAACGCGAGCTGGTGGTGATGCGCATGCGCACGGGAATACCGCGGTCGAGCAGCCGCGCGAGGCGATGGCCCTCTTCCCAGGTGATGCTGTAGGCCGGCACGGGCGCGGGGTCGCCCTGGAAATTCCCCATGCCGCAGAGCAACAGTCCCCCCTTCTTGTCATTGACGAAAAGCACGGCGCGGGCCCCCGCCGCGGCCGCGCTGCGAATGACCTCCGACCGCAACGGCGTCTCGCGTCCCGCCTGCGCCTCCTGTGTCACCAGCGCGATCGCACCGTCGCAGCGCAGGCTGTCGAAGTCCTCCGTCGTGCCACGATTCATCCACACGACCGCGGCGTCGAACACCGGCGTCCGGTCGACATACCCGAGTGCCACCGCGCGGAAGACCCGATCCGCGGGTTCGATCATGCGCACCTCATCGGCGCCGCGCACCCAGCCGGGGACGCGGAAGCGCTCCCGCCGCGGCGAGAGTCCGACGCGACGGAGTTCCTCCATCAGGATTTCCATTCCCCGCTCGTTCTGTGGCGTCCCGATCCACCGTCCGCCCGCCTCGTCACTCAAACGCATCAGCATCGCGTGCGAGGCATTGTCGAGCATCGCACTACCGGCCAACCGCTGATGCAGCGCGGGCGATTGTGCGCGTGTGCTCGTGACGGGGAGCATCAGAATCGATGTCGCGAGGAGGAGGGGGAAGAAACGGGAGAATTTCATCGGTTTTTCCAAAAGAAGCATGTGATGGATGTGCGCGGCCTGGTGTGGTGTCCGGTTGTGTTGGAGGTGGGAATGCACGGATCAGGATCCTTCGCCGACGGCCGTGGTTTTCATTTTTCCGCCCATCCACTTCCGGGCGAGGAAGAGGGCAACCGGACTGACCATGGCGATGAGGGCATAGAACAGCCAGAGGAGTTCGGTCTGTTGGGGACCCGTTTCCGGTACATACCGCGAGAGCATGGTTCCGGAATACAGTCCGGTCAACAGCTTGGTCAGGAACCATGGAAACTGGGCGATGCCCATGTACTGTCCGGTTTTCCCCTCCGGCGCCAGTTCCGCCGCCAGTTGGAGGAAACGCGGCTGCCACATCGCCTCGCCGACCGACATCAGCACGATGTATGTCATCAGGAAGCCGACATTCGGCTCGAGCGCGAGAAGGAAGGTCGGTGCGGCCATGACCGCCGTGCCGATGATCATCATGCGATAGACATCGACGCGGCTTGTCAAGGCGGCGGCGATCGGGGTGAGGACGAAGATGAGCAGCGGATTGAGGTTGACGAAGAACTCCATGTTCTGGCTGACCCAGGAGGGAAAGGCCCGGTCGACGTATTGCGGCAGTGTCAGCCATTGATGGGCGAAGAGCGTCTGTACCGGAATCAGAATGAAAATGAAGAAGGAAAAGCGAATGTCCCGGAGCGGGTGTTCACGCAACCAGCGCCGCAGTTCGAAGGGCGGTCGCGTGCGCGCCGTCTCCGCGCGTTCCTTCGCATCGTCGACACCCTGGCTTGCGAGACGCGCGGCTCGCACGCTCGCCGTCGTGGTAATCGCCAGGATCAGGACCACCGAAAGCGCGGTCAGCGCGGTATAGACCCAGTAGATTCCCGTGATTCCGTACGCCGCACGGATCGGGGGAGACACAAGACCGGGAAGGAAGGCGCCGAGGTTCATCACGGCATACAGCGCGGCATAGCCCATTGCCGCGTTCCGCGGTGTGGTGAACTGACGCACGGCCACATACGCGGCGGGTTGATACATGCCATACCCAAGGATGACGAGAAGCAGCCCGCCGGTCGAGGCGAGAAAGACCGGCGACCAGAGCCCCGTGCCACCGAGACTGTCGCCACCCGCGAGCAACATGCGTCCAAGCAACATCAGCAGCAGCGACAGCGCCAACGCGACACGCACACCCCAGCGGTCGGCAAGTTCACCGAAAAAAAACATCGCCAGCGTGATGCCGCCGGTGAACGCCCCGACGATCCATCCCGCCAGCGCATCACTCAGTCCAACCACACGATTGAAATAGATGGCCAGCAGGGTGAGAATGCCGAAATAGGACATTCCCTCGATCAAATAGGTGAGATTCACGCCCCAGAGCGCGCGCGGCGCGCGGGCGAAGGCGATGAACGGGTCGATCAGATCTCGAAGGGGTTGCGGTTTCGTGTCGCGGGTTTCCTGAGTGGTCATATTCGGTCGGTGGTGAATGAAGGCGTCGCGTCTCAGGTGACGGGGATCCAGTACGAAATTTTCAGCGCGATGAAATTGTCTCCGCCCGCATCGAAGGAATCGAGCAGATCACGCGGTGCGATGAGAGCACGGTTGATTTCCGTGCCCGCGCGGTTTTGCGACCAGACGAGGAACAGCGTGCTGCCGCGCACCCACTCCCAGCGCAATACCACGTTGCCGCGAAACGAGAGCGAGCGGAAATCGCGATCAGGAAGGGTGAAGCTGCCCAGCTCGTCCACGACCTGATACCGTTGTTCGTTGGCATCGTAGGCAATCGTGCTCTGTGCATCGGTGCCATAGACGCGGAGCTGGTCGCTGCCCGGCGTCGGAAGTTCTCCGAAGCGCGAATACGACCCGCTCGCGGCGAAAGGCTCGGCATAACACTCGAGCGTGAGATCGGGAGTGAAGGCATAATTGAAGTGAAAGCGGGCGGAGAGCGTTCCCTGGTCGATGGCGGCGAAGATGTACCGCGATCCGAAGGTCGCGGCGGGACCATCCGGTAGCGTCGCGACATACTGGCGCACGTTCACATTGCGATAGAATGAGGGCTCGAAGGAAAATTCGAAACGGCCGCGGGTCCGGAGACTGAATGACGCACCCACGCCCCAGTTCCACGAACCCAGGACGTCACGAAAGTTCGTTCCCCAGAGATTCCAGCGCACATCGTCGGCATAGCTGTTGCTGACCTCCGCATAGGCATTCCATCCCGCCCCGCTGCGCATGAGCGGACCACCACGTGTGAGGTGGTCATTGCGCGCGGCGCTCCCGAAATCGAATTCGACGCTCACGGTATGGAAATTTTTCAACGTCGCCGTGAAATCCGCCGCGAGCGTCGAGTACTGTCGGACCATGCCGAAATTCCACCCATTCGTCCCGGAAACTCCAACACTCCATCCATGAAACAATGGTCCGGGTGTGTTCTCCCGCCACGCCAGCGTGCCCCAGAGGTCGATATCGTCGGATGAGCGCAGGATCCCGGCATCATTGATCTCGAAGCCAGGTGATTCCGCGGTGGCGCCGATTTCCCACAGCCAGTGTTTACCACCGCGCTTGGCGAAATCGAGGCCGAGGGCGTAGCCGGAGAGTTGTTCGCGTCGTGGATCGAAATCGAGATGATCCGCATCGGGCCGCTGATAGTAATGCGCGCTGTTCTGCTGCACAAGCGCGATCGCGCTCGTGCTGCCCCTGATGTGGCTGAAGCCCGCATGTCCCGTCAGTTCGTACGTCGCCTGCGCGAAACGCAGCTTCCAGTCCAGTCCACCGCTGACCGCCTGGCGGGTGAGCAGTTGCTCGGCCTCCGCGGAATTGAGATCGCGCGTGACTCCGGTCACGGTCGCGCCGATGGTGGAGGACTCGGCACCGTATTCCTGTTGCATGCGTACGGCGGCGAACCCCGTCAGTGGTTCGACCAGCGTTTCCGAATATCCACGCTCCGGATCGTAGGTGGCCGCGTATTCGCGCTCGGTCACCGCGGTCAATGCGGCGATCGACAGGCCGCTTGGCATCCGTCCCGTGACCTTGGCCGCGCCGAGAATCGTGCTGTTGACCGGACGCTCCGCGTACGGCGTCGACGGATACAGTTTTTGCGCCGCGCCAATGCGTCGCGAATAGAAATATTCGGGTCCTTCCCCGCGCAGCAGCCTGCTGCCCTCGATAAAAAACGGTCGGCGTTCGGCATAATAGGTTTCATAGGCCGAGAGATTGACCTCGGCGGGATCGGCCTCCACCTGTCCGAAATCCGGGTTGACCGTGGCATCGACGGTGATGTTCGGTCCCAGTCCCATTTTGAGATCGAGGCCCGTGTTCGCGCGCCAGGCGATACGGTCATGAAAGGGGTCCGCCGCGCTGCCGCTGCGGGACATCGTGAGATCGGCCACGCTGTAAGGGGTGAGTTCGATGCGCGAAGACGGTCGGATGCCCTTGATCCCCTGGATCTCCCCGAATCGTGAACTCCACCCGGCTTCATTTTTCGGAATGAGCACCCAATAGACATCCTCGTTGCGCGAGGGGATATACCGGTTCATGTTCAGACCCCACGTCTGCGCGTCACGGTCGTTGAAGCGCAATTGGGAAAATGGTATGCGCATTTCCGCGATCCACGCCGAGTCGGTGCGCGTCACCCGCGCTTCCCAGACGGGATTGTAGGAGAAGTCCCGGGTAAACTCCTCGTCCACGGGGTGATAGTATTCCAGACGCACGCCGTCGGCGGTAATGCCGAAGGTATACGCCGTGCGATTGTCGTTATAGGAATCGAGAGATATCAGCAGGCGTTCGGAATTCCCGGCATTGTCCCGGCGACTGAGCGTCGAGAGAATCTCCGCCGGATCGTCGATCCGCATGATCGCGCCGATGTATAGTGCGTCATCATCGTAACAAAAGCGCACCTGGGTCTCGAGTGTCGCGTCGCTGCCCTCGACGGGTTCCTTTTGAAGGAACCTACCGGTGGACGGTATCCCGATCCATGCGAGATCGTCAAGTCGGCCGTCCACGACAGGGACGCGACCGGTGCAGCGCACGGCCTCGATGGTGCGCGGGACCCCCGCGTCCGGCACCCGGCGGCGCGGGGGCGTGTGGGATTGCGGCCGGGCATGCGCCACGCCGGTGAGCAGCACCGTCATGGGGAGGAGTCCCGTACCGGCGAGCACCACCGCAGCCAGAAGTGGCAACACGCCGATGCCGAACAGACGCCTGCGCTCGACCGTGGCGCGCCGCGCCGTGGGACGCGTCACGTCCCGGCGGTGCATAGGGCCGGGAGTATCAGGATCCGACCGAAATATGGTCAGAAAAAGATCATTCCACATTATTTAGTAAAAATATGGGTAATCATCCACACCGCCATCGGTCACGGGGAGTCGTGGTTGTAATGGGGCAAGATACAACATCCGGGTGTGATTTCTATGATATGCAAGGGATTCCACGAAATCCGGGAAATTGCAGGATATACCGGTGGGGTGGTGATCTGCCGGCCGTTTCATGATAGCCGGGAATTTCCGTGATCGGCAGGGAGATCCACGGCATCGACGAGGGGTCACGCGAGTTGGTTGCGCGATGGTGACCGTTCCGGTTGTGCCCCATGCAAGGATTCATTAACATTGAACCGATTCTCACAATGGATGATGTGTCAGTATGGTTAGAGATCCCGGCCGTGAAGGGGAGCCTTCCTGTCTTGTCGTGGGGGCTGGCATCGCAGGACTGTCCGCCGCCCGCGAATTGCATCGATGTGGAATCCAGGTGACGTTGCTGGACAAGGCGCGCGGGGTGGGCGGGCGCATGGCGACGCGTCGGTTTGGCGGTGCGGTCTTCGATCATGGCACGCAGTATTTCGCGCCCGGGAGCGCGTGGTTTCAATCACGGATCGCCGAATGGATCGACGAGGGTGTCGCTTGCGAGTGGTTCCGTGTCCAGCGGTATGAAATGGACGACCGGTTTCTTTCCTCGGCACGCTATCGCGGCCACCCGACGATGACGAGTATTCCGAAGATCCTGGCATCGGGTCTGCCGGTGCACACGGGTGACCGTGTCATGTCATTGACCGCGGACACCGCGGGTTGGACCGCGATCACCGCGAAGGGCAGTCACATTTCCGCACGCAGTTGCATTCTCACCCCACCGGTTCCACAGACACTCGAACTCCTCGACGCCTCGGCGCTTGGTCATGCAATACCACAACGTGAGACGCTCGAGGATCTCGTGTACGAACCTTGTCTTGCGCTGATGGTGCTGTGCGATCGGCGGCCGCTTATGCCGGAGCACGGGGTGCTGGAATTCGCGCGCGGGAATCTGCGGCGTATCATGGACAATCAGCGCAAGGGGGTTTCGCCCGACGTGCCCGCGGTGACAATCCACGCGACGGGATCGTTCAGCGCCATCCATTTCGAAGACGACGAGAAAACCGTGGCCGATCTCCTTCTCGATGAAGCATTGCCGATGCTGCGTTGCGGCGCGTCTTCGTGGCAGTTGCATCGCTGGCGGTACAGCCAGGTGATCACGACGCACCCCGAACCGTTTTTCCAGATCACGGATGATCCACCCCTTGTCGTCGCCGGTGATGCCTTCGGCCTCAATGGTGTCGAAGGCGCCGCGCGGTCGGGCATCGAAGCAGCGCGACGCATCCTTCATCTTCTCTGAGGCGCGGAGTTCCCATGGAAACGGCAGCGATTCCAAAACTTGACGATGTGTTTTTCCTCGTGCAGATCTTCTGTACGTTCGCGATGACCGGAATCGTATGGTTCGTGCAGATCGTGCATTACCCGCTCATGCGGCAGGTAGGGAAGGGACGGTTCGTGCGATACACACGGACGCACTACGTCCTCACCGTTTTCGTGGTGGGACCGCTGATGATGCTCGAAGCCGTGTCGGTGCTGTTCGGCCTGCTGTATTCCACCCCGTGGATTCGTGACGATGCCGCCTGGTTGGGCGCGGCCTTTCTCGCCGTGATTTGGATCACCACCTTCGCGGTCCACCTTCCGCAACAGCGGCGTCTCGAAAAGGAGTTCGAGGCCCGTGCCTACCGGCGCCTGCTGTTCGGCAACTGGGTGCGCTGCTATGCCTGGAGCTTCCGGTCCATCGTTCTCGTCTTCAGCATGCTCCACGCCTTCACACGGTGAGCCCCCCCCGGCGACTCCGCTTCCTGCCATCCCGTTTCCCGCGACTCCCGCCCGATACCGACGCGCGGCTCACCGCCAACAGCCAACCGCCAACAGCGCACGCGGCCCTGTCTTGACATTGAGCCCGGCGGGAAGTATTCTACATGAACAGGCATTTTTCACAACCACGAACGTACCCATGAGCACGCATCCCATCACCGATTTCATGACGCATCATTACCGCCATTTCAATGCCGCCGCGATGATGGACGCCGCGAAGGGATATTCCCGGCTGCTGGACGATGGGGGTGGCATGATGGTGACCCTGGCGGGCGCGATGAGTACGGCGGAGTTGGGCCTGTCGCTGGCGGAGATGATCAGGCGGGACAAGGTCCACGCCATTACCTGCACAGGTGCGAATTTGGAGGAAGATGTCTTTAATCTTGTCGCGCATGATTACTACGAGCGGGTCCCACACTACCGTGATCTCACGCCGGAAATGGAGCAGGCGCTGCTCGACCGGCACATGAACCGTGTCACCGACACGTGTATTCCGGAAGAAGAAGCCATGCGGCGCATCGAACACAGCATTCTCGAGCTCTGGATGGAAATGGACGCGAAGGGGGAGCGACTGTTTCCCCATCAGTTCTTCTACCGGTTGCTGCTCGAGGAGCGACTGGCGCACCATTACATGATCGATCCGAAGGACAGCTGGCTGCTCGCGGCCGCGCGGAAGAACCTGCCGATCTTTGTTCCGGGCTGGGAAGACAGTACACTCGGCAACATTTACGCCGCGCACAATATCAACGGGGATATCAAGAACGTCCATACCGTACGCACGGGAATCGAATACATGATGGAACTCGCGGACTGGTACACCGCCTTCACCGCGAAGCGTCCCTTGGGCTTCTTCCAGATCGGCGGCGGAATCGCCGGCGATTTCCCGATCTGTGTGGTTCCGATGCTCCATCAGGATCTCGGGCGCACCACTGTGCCGCTCTGGGCCTATTTCTGCCAGATCAGTGACAGCACCACCAGTTATGGCTCGTACTCCGGCGCGGTGCCCAATGAAAAAATCACCTGGGGCAAACTGGGCGTCGACACGCCCAAGTATATCATCGAGTCCGACGCCTCCATCGTCGCGCCGCTGATGTTCGCCTCCATTCTCGGGTGGTGAGCGGGAGGCAGAAGAAACACGGCAGCAGGTGGGGGAGACGTTGCCGTTCGGCCGTTGGCCGGAGCCCTGACTCCCTGCGGACCGCCAACCGCCAACGGCCAACAGCCAAAGTGCGGTAGCGAAGCCACCGCTCAGCCACCGCGAAGCCACCGCTTGGATCTGATCAGGATTTCGCGTACTTTTATCCTAAATAGGTAGCGCGACATGCTCGCCATTCCTGCACAGTGAACGCACCTTGCCTGCCATGATTCAGACGGCTGTTTTTTCGGCACACCAACCGCCCCCCCGGCATCAGACCCAACCTCCCAGCGCTCCCTCCGGAATGCAATTTTCGATTCACATACCATGACGCAACATCGTACCAACCAGGAGTATTCGTATGGCCAAAGTCCGCGGTGATGTCAGCATCGACATAGAGAAATGCAAGGGATGCGAACTCTGTGTCGTCGCGTGTCCCCAGGACGCACTCGCGCTGTCCAGGGACATCAACAAGCAGGGCTACCACTATGCCGTTTTAGTCGAGGACGTCTGCACCGGCTGCACCAATTGTTCGCTCGTCTGTCCCGACGCGGTGATCACGGTGTACCGTGAAGACAAGAAAACCGGGCAGAAAGTCCCCGTGGCGGAAATTCGCAACGTCACCGGTGACATCAAGGTCACCGTCGGCACCGAAGAAGAAGCCGGCGCGTGAAGCACCCCGGTGAGGGCACTTGGGGCTCGAGACCATCGTCCTCACGCGTGTGTTCGCGATGCCCGCGTCCCGTATCGTTATTCCATTTTGAGCATATCCGATAAAAGGAGCGTATTGTATGGGTGAGTTACGACTCATGAAGGGGAACGAAGCGCTGGCGGAAGCGGCGATTCGCGCCGGGATGGACGCCTACTTCGGCTATCCCATCACCCCGCAATCTGAAGTACTCGAGTATCTGACCCGCGAGGCGTATCGTCGCACGGAGTGCACGATTCTCCAGGCCGAAAGCGAGGTTGCATCGATCAACATGGTGTATGGCGCCGCGGGCACGGGCGCACGCGTGATGACCTCGTCGTCGAGTCCGGGCATCAGCCTGATGCAGGAAGGCATTTCCTACATCGCCGGTGCGGAACTTCCGTGCCTGCTGGTGAACGTCAATCGTGGCGGTCCCGGACTGGGCACCATTCAACCATCCCAGGGAGACTACTTCCAGTCCGTCAAGGGCGGCGGTCATGGCGATTACCGCCTGATCGTCCTCGCGCCCGCGACGGTGCAGGAGATGGCGGATTTCGTGGAGGACGGATGGGATCTGGCGGACAAGTACCGCAACCCCGTGATGATCCTCACCGATGGCGCGCTGGGGCAGATGATGGAGAAAGTCGAACTGCGCGAGCAGCGTGACCGCGGCGCGCGGCAAATCCCCGCCTGGGCGACCGTCGGCAAGAGCAAGGATCGCGAGCGCAATATCATCACCTCGCTGTTCATCCAGCCCGAGGAGATGGAGCAGGTCAATCTCCGCCTTCAGGAAAAATATCGGCTCATCGAGAAAAACGAGATCCGTGTGCAGGAAATCAATACCGAGGACGCGGATTTCATCATCGTCGCGTATGGACTCTCGGCACGCATCGGTCGCAAGGTCATGGAACTGTTGCGGAACGAAGGGATCAAGGTCGGCCTGATCCGTCCCATCACCCTGTGGCCGTATCCCTATGAAACCATTGGCAACGCGGCGCAGCATGTGAAGGGATTTCTCTCGCTGGAGATGAATGCCGGTCAGATGGTCGAAGACGTGCGCCTCGCGGTGAACGGTCGCTGTCCGGTCGGACATTACGGCCGCATGGGTGGCATCATTCCCTCGCCGGAGGAGGTTGCCGAGGTGATCAAGGACATGTATTCGAAGATCAATCATTGAGGCATACATGGAAAAGAGCATGCAGGAAATCGAACATCATTACGACGAGATGAGCATCGTCTGCGAGCGTCCTGCGACCCTTCTCGACACACGCATGCACTATTGTCCGGGCTGCGGCCACGGCGTGGCGCATCGCATCGTCATGGAAGCGGTCGAGGAACTTGGCATTCAGGAACAGACGGTGGGCATCGCGCCGGTCGGCTGCTCGGTGTTTGCCTACCATTACATGAACATCGACATGCAGGAAGCCGCGCACGGACGTGCCACGGCCGTCGCCACGGGTGTCAAGCGCTGTCACCCCGACAAGTACGTGTTCACGTATCAAGGTGATGGCGACCTTGCCGCCATCGGCACGGGTGAAACGATTCACACCGTCAATCGCGGAGAAAACATCCTGATCGTGTTCATCAACAATGCCATTTATGGCATGACGGGCGGACAGATGGCGCCGACGACGCTGATCAACCAGAAGACATCGACGACGCCCTACGGTCGAGAACAGCAGTTCATGGGCAATCCGCTGAAGATCACCGAACTGCTCGCGCAGCTTCCCGGTGCGTTCTATGTCACGCGGCAGGCGGTCAACACCCCGCTCAACGTCCGTCGGGCGAAGAAAGCGATCCTCAACGGCTTCAAATATCAAAAACTCAACAAGGGAACGAGCTTCGTCGAGATCGTAAGCAATTGTCCGACCAACTGGGGCATGAAGCCCGTCGAGTCGAACAAATGGCTCGAAGAACACATGCTGCCGTTCTTCCCGCTCGGAGACATGAAAGTACCGTCAAAGGAGGATATTGAACATGCTTGAGGAAGTCATTTTCGCCGGATTCGGCGGACAGGGGGTGCTGTCGATGGGCCAGGTCCTCGCCTATTCCGGTATGATCGAGAAACGGGAAGTGTGCTGGATGCCCTCGTACGGTCCGGAAATGCGCGGGGGCACCGCCAACTGTATCGTCACCGTCAGTGATTCGGAAATCAGTAGTCCAATCATCGGCCGCTTCGATACCGTCGTCGCGCTCAACCAGCCGTCACTCGACAAGTTCCAGTCGGCGGTCAAACCCGGTGGCACGCTGATCTACGATAGTACAAACATCATCGATCCGCCCACGCGCACCGATATCGACGTCGTGCCCATTCCCGCTTCCGAGGAAGCGGTCAAAATGAAGAACACGAAAATCATGAATATGATCGTGCTCGGTGCGTTTCTCGAGAAGCGACATGCGGTGAAGATCGAAACAGTGCTCGAAGCCTTGCGCAAGGTGCTCCCCGAGCGGCACCACCATCTCATTCCGCTCAACGAGCAAGCCCTGCAGCGCGGAGGCGAATTGGCCAACGCCGCGGTGCCCGTGGCATAGAGGCGCACGCGCGCACGAGGACAATGAATAAAAGCGGAGTCTTGACTCCGCTTTTATGTTTCCAGTGCACGTGGTCGCGCCGGGGCGCCCGGATTCGCATTGACTGGCTTTCCGCGATTTGCTATTCTGTCACGATTGCATTCAGACTCACCGGCGGAGCGTACTCCGCCACGCGCGTAACTCCCATGCATGTGAAGTGTTGTTCCCTCATGCGCCGATCCAGCATTCTCCTCGTACTGCTTGTGCAGCTTGTTTCCGTCGTCTCCGCACAGGGATTGCGCGTGGATGCGGAGGAGAAGGCGTTCGCCCCCATGCGACCCCTCGAACGGCGCTCGCTCACCTTCACGCTCTTCAATGATGCGACGGACACGTTGCACCTGGGCGCGCCGCGTCCGAGCTGCGGCTGTACCGCGACCATGCTGGATCGCGACGTGCTGGCACCCGGTGACAGCGCCCATGTGTCGGTTGCGTTCCATGCCGCGCCCGGGATGAACGGGACGGTGGCGAAGTCCGTCAGCATCTACGGAATTTTCGGCACCGAGGAGCGGCGGCTTTCGGTACTGCGCGTCCGTGCGGTCATCGAGACGGATCTCGTGTGCGAACCGCCGGTCTTGCGTTTCGAGACCGTCATCGGCGACACGGTGCGCCTGACGCTGTTGCTCCGGTCGAACAGCGAGCAAGCGGTGCGCATCGGCAGACCGAGCGCCGCGATCACGGCGTACGTCGACACGTCGGCGGGGAACACCTACCATGTCGAGCGGATACAAGCACGTCCGTTTTCCGCGGTGACCATCGAACCGGAGCACGAGGCGGTCGAACCCGGCGAAACATCGCGTCTGCTGATCACGCTTGTCCCGACGGAAAAAGGACAGATCAACGGCAGTATTCAGATTCCCCTGCCTAACACCATGCTTCGTATTCCCGTCATTGGCGCGGTGCTTCGGCAGCGGGAATAACGGCGGGGACCGCGCTGGATAAAACAACGGAATTTTCTTATTTTGATACCCTGATATTACACGGAGGAATTTCGATGAAATACGCAGCGACCATCGCCGCACTCGTGTTGGTATTCATGTCGATGTCCGATCTCGCGCAGGCACAGCAGGATGCCCCGGCGGTCAACCAGTGCTTTGGCATCGTGGGGACGTCGGACTATTACTTCGGCGAGATTGGCGGCACCGAGACGGTCGAGCACACATTCGTGTTCAAGAACAACTGTTCGGAGACCGTGGAGATCGGATCCGCCCGCGCGAGCTGCGGCTGCACCGCGGCGGTGCTGAGTGAAAAGGTCATCCCGCCCGGAGGCGAAGCGCGGATCCAGGTGAAATTCACGCCGCCGCGCGGTTCCCGCGGCAAGGTGACCAAGACCGTGAGCCTGTATCTCAAGGACGAGCAGCAGCCGCACACGATCATTCGCTTTTCCGCCAAGATCAAGACGAACCTGGACATCCAGCCGCAGTACATCCATTTGCTGGGCGCGGAAGTGGGCAAGCCCATCACCGGCAAGGCCACGGTGACGAATATCACGGAGAAGGAAGTCAGCATTGAAAATATTTCCATCAATATGACGACCTATGCCGACACGAGCGGTGACGGACGGACGATCGCGATGCCCTACAACGGCGCGACGGTTTCTCCCGCGAAGATGGTGCTCGGTCCCGGTCAGTCCGGCGACATCAATGTGATGCTCGTGCCGGAGTATGCCGGACAAGTCAACGGCGCGATCCGACTCGTCGCGGGGAAGGATGAAGGCATCATCCAGGTCTTCGGTGTCGTGCGTGCCGGTGCCGAGCAGACGTTCCGCAGATCCGGTGCCGAGAGTGGCAAGGTTATGCTCGGTGGCGGCAAATAACAGACTCAGTGTTTTTCTTCCGGAGAGATCATGAAACGCGTCATCCCTGAATACACCTCGCTCGAAGACATCATCCAGGACGCCATCGACAAGGAAAAGGACGCGCATCGCTTCTACACGGAAGCGGCGGAGCAGGCGCAGACGGCCGATATCCGTGAGTTCCTCCTCGAAATGGCCGAGATGGAAAAAGGCCATGCCGAGTTACTCGCGCGCAAGCTCGAATCCGTCCGCTCCGATCAGGCAGTGTTCGACGGCATTCTCTCCAGTTTCGACGACGAGGCGGAACCCGATTCGGGCTCCTGACGCCAGTATCCAGAGAAAAAAACACCCCCGCATCGGAAATGATGCGGGGGTGTTCTCGTTTCGGGACAGATCACCGCGTGCGGACGAACTCAATGCGCCGATTGGCCTGGCGGCCTTCCTCGGTGGCATTCGAGGCCGCGGGACGGTCGGGGCCGAAGCCCTTCGCGCTCAAGCGGGAAGCGACGATCCCCTTGGTGACCAACCAGTCACGCACGCTTTCCGCGCGCTGGCGCGAGAGGCGCTGGTTGAGCGCGCGGCTGCCACGGCTGTCGGTGTGTCCGTGGATCTCCACCACGATGTCCGGATTGAAGCGCAGCGTGTTGTACGCTTTCTGGAGAATCTCCTTCGATTCAGGAAGGATTTCCGCGCTCCCGGTATTGAAGACGATGCCGTCGAGCACGAGCGCCTTGCCGACTTCCGCCTGCAATTGCACGTCGTCGCTGCGGTCGAGCGGATCCGTGCCGCGTTTGACCTCCACGCCGTCATCGACCGTACCCTTGTCGGTATCGGCCATATCGGGACGCGATCGGACCTTATTGACTTCCTCCGCATCGTCGAGGCCGTCGCCATCGGTATCGACCACGAGAGGATTGCTGGAATGCTGATTCACCTCGGCGCCGTCGGTGAGAGTGTCGCCGTCGGTATCCGGCTTGAGTGGATTGGTTTTATGGGTGTTGACCTCGGCACCATCGGCGAGACCATCCTTGTCCGTATCGGCGAGTAGCGGGTCCGTTTTGTGACGATTGATTTCGTCACCGTCGTTGAGTCCGTCACGATCGGTATCGGCCACGGTCGGTTGGGTCTTGTGCGTGTTCACTTCCGCGCCGTCGCCGAGTCCGTCGCCATCCGTATCGGCCTTGAGCGGATCGGTTTTCGACCCATGCACCTCGTTGCCGTCGGTGAGGCCGTCGCCATCGGTGTCATGGTTGAGCGGATCGGTGGCGTGCGTCCGCACCTCGGCCCCGTCGGTGAGACCATCACCGTCCGTGTCGGGATTGCGCGGGTCGGTGCCGAGCTGGCGCTCCTCCTTGTTGGTGAGACCATCGCCATCGCTGTCGGCGCCGCCGCCCTCGCCAACCAGCGTCAAGCCGAAGTTCAACGTCCAGAATTCATCATTGGCGCCCGAGACCATGGTGTTGAGTTCATCACCCAGCACATAGTGCCAGCCACCGGAAATCTCCAGTGCGATATCCTCGTGCATGATGGCCTGGAGGCCGAGACCGACCGGAACCACCCCCTGCCAGACCTCATCGCCCTGATGGCGGTGCTCCTCGTATTGGAGGTAGTAATGTCCGACATGCATCACGCCGGCGCCGGCATAGATGAAAATATTGGTTGTGCCCAGGTCGAACGGGCTGTAGAGGAGCCGCAGGTCGACCGGATGGATGCGGCTTTCGAAATCACTGCCATTGACCCGTCCACTTGCCAGCCCGAGTTCCGCCACGAGATGCGGCATGAATCCCTGCCGCAGGAAACCGCGGGCAATATAGTTGATGCGTCCGTTATTGGCTTCGGTATTTCCTTCGGTGGCGCCATAGCTGAAGCCGGCGCCGAAGCCTTGGTCGATGAATTGGGCGGAGGCATTTTCCGCGAGGAAAAATGCGCAGACGAGAGAAACGGCAATCAGCGTTCTCATGACAGTCTCCTCTGTTGTTCGCAGTGATGGCTCCCAAACCGCCGGAGTCATGGGTTCGTGGGAGAAATGTAGTGAGTCCCGCGCAAAGATGCCATCTCCCGAGAAAGGGGTCCGCAACACCGATTCGGAAAAATCCTTACGTGCATTGAAAATGCGACGAACGATTCGTATATTTCATGCTCGATTGTTTCGCCCCGGAGAGATGCCAGAGCGGTTGAATGGGGCGGTCTCGAAAACCGTTGTGCCCTCATGGGTACCCTGGGTTCGAATCCCAGTCTCTCCGCTTCCGCAACGCCAGATCGCAAGGTCTGGCGTTCGCGCATCCCGTTGAATTTTCGTAAGTTGTGGTCGGACGCTCTTCGGAGTGCCGAATCATCAACCCACGTCGCAGGGCGTTGAGAAGGATGCCCAAGACGCAGAACCAGTCGCAGTGGTTACCTTTCTGGTTGCAATATGAAGACAGTGGCTCTTTCAGTCAAGTCTCGGAGAATCTGAAGGGTAGTAGGTAGCGATCCTCGCTACAGTAGATCTTTCTTTCCTCTTTTCACAAGGACTGTTCGAATGGCTCACATCCAAGAACTTCTTGCTGGTCGAGCAAATGAACTGAACTATTCGGAGTTGTTGACCCGTTATCCTTGGATAATTCGTCGGAACATGAACTGCATACTGAGTCCCGACAGTGATGGACTCCTTTGCGGACTCTTCATGTCCAAATACTTCGGCTGGAAGGTGGTCGGGTACTATGACGGCAAGGTCATGCTGTTGAAGGACGGTGTTTCTACGCACGACGACAATTGCGCCTTCTTAGACATGGAGATTTACCGTCCGCATGTAAAAAGCGTCGGACACCACATGGTTCTCTGGAACAGGAAAACTCAGCCGCTGGATTGGCAACAGAAGTATGCTGGATGCATTCAGCCGAACCTTCTTCGGCGGTACGACGGTAAGAATGAATTCAGACTGAAATATCCTCTTGCTACGATACACCTGCTGATCGGGATCGTTGGACACGTCCAATCGATCCGAATCCCTCAATCAGCTATTGCCCCATTGTTCTTTGTGGATGGGACATTCAATGTCCTTTACTCATACCCAGAGAACGTACTCAACTGGTTAAACTACCTTGGTATCCAAAATCAGGACAGTCCGTTGCGGGATATCTTCATGCATGAGCACTACACCGTATACTCCCAGATCGTAGCAATGGATGATTTTTTCCGTCTCCGTGACACGCTAAACGTCACAGGTGAGCGTGGCGATAAATTCGTGATCTCAACCAAAAATTCTGAGATCAAGAATGCCGAAGTTGACGGACATGAAACATTTCGAATCACCGATAAAGCGAAGGAGAAAGTAGAAGGATTCATCCGAATCCTTTCTGAAGCCACAGGTTGGGACTATGTCCAAGACCACTGGACGTTCTCAGGTCTTCGAGGATACTCGTTTTCAAAGAGCAGTTTCGAAGCAGAGGGATGGAGAATCAACAATCGCACTTTTGATGCGCTGTTGGCATTGAACCCGCTGTCGTGGGCGATGACGAGCGGAGCAAATATCGAATTTACTCTTGAGAATCCGAGTCACCTTCCATGAAGAGAGTTGGTTCAAAGACGGTCTGACGTAGGCGTTGGTCTGCTATCTCGCAGTATTCCTTGCTGATGTCGAAGCCGATGAAGTTTCGACCAAGTCGTTTAGCACTGACGGCTGTCGATCCACTCCCCATGAACGGATCGAGAACTATCCCTCCCACTGGGCAAAAAGCATTGATAAAGTCGTATGGGATTTTATCGGGGAAGGGAGCAGGGTGCTTTCTTTTAATTGGATTTTTATCGCCAGCCATCAAGTAATCCCAGACCGTACCACGGCATTTCATTGTGTTGATCTCTCTTCTTACCGTTGATGTCGTTATCCCATCCGTGCGGCGATTCCCGCTCCCTGACATCGTTTTTCCGCCATGCTTTGACGGAATTTTCAGCGGCTCTTTGTTGAAATATTGCGGTCTCTCGCCCTTCAAAAAGATGGGCATGTACTCATGATCCACTCTGAATCGTTCCTTCCACCAAGCCCCTTCAGTGCCGTTCTTTCTATAGATCACACACTCAAATAATTTGAATCCAATGTTGTCGCACCAGTCGATGATAGTACGGAATGAAGTCAACGACTTCCCGAAGTTCTTCGTCTGGTCTTGTATGACCATCGCCGCAATCCCGCCTTCCTTCAGGATTCGGAGGATTTCTTCGCCGGTCGCATGAAGGTCGAATGAGAATCCGTTATAGGTGCGTATCGCATCATACGGAGGAGAGGTAACTACCAGATCAATCGAATTGTCAGGGATATCTTTCATGCCTGTCACGCAATCTGTGCAGTAGATTCTGTCCAGTTCGTAAGTACCAAGCATACCTTTCTTGTCGTCCGTTTTTTCTTTCATGAGTCCTCTATTTCGGATGAGCCAGCGATCACTGCGACTGGTTCTGCGTCTTGGGCATCCTTCTCAACGCCCTGCGACGTGGGTTGATGATTCGGCACTCCGAAGAGCGTCCGACCACAACTTACGAAAATTCAACGGGATGCGCGAACGCCAGACCTTGCGATCTGGCGTTGCGGAAGCGGAGAGACTGGGATTCGAACCCAGGGTACCCATGAGGGCACAACGGTTTTCGAGACAATCCAAAGTGCTGTTTTCTGTGTTTTTGGTGTCCCACGAGCCGTCCCCTCCTCCTGCTGAACCGCCTG